>NZ_FZPK01000046.1:21618-60924 GCF_900198625.1 Helicobacter rappini
AAGCAATACAGAATCTAGAACCCACACAAAACACACCACAAAATCCTATACCTAACCAAGCAACACAGAATCTAAACTCACTTCTTGCTAAAGATTCCCTACTTTTCCAACCTATTGACACACTCACACAAGAACTCTTTAATACAAACTCTTGCCCTTATTTACCAAAACTCTATGGAATCTATAAAAGTGTAGATGAGATTGATTTCTCTAAACTACCACAAAGCTTTGTGTTAAAGACAAATCACGATTGTGGTGGTGTAGTCTTAGTAAAAGATAAAGACACTTTTTTAAAAGATTCTAAAAGCTTTAATGAAGCTATGACTAAACTCATAACGCATTTAAACACAAACTTTTACACACTTTATAGAGAATGGCATTACAAAGACATAGAGCCTAGAATCTTTGTGGAGGAGATGCTACTAGAGATAAGTGAAAATGGGGAAGCTAAAGTGCCAGAAAATTATCGTATGTTTTGTTTTGCTGAAAAAATCTTTATACAAGTAGATGATGCAGACTATGCTCACACGCACAAAAGGTGGTTTTATGATGAGAAATGGACTTTTCAACATTTTAGTTACAATATGCCAACTCTTAGCAACGATATTGCAAAGCCAAAGATGTTGCACGATATGCAAATAATCGCAAAACACTTGACATCAAGCATTGGGTTTGTGCGTGTGGATTTGTATGCAACAGATCACAAAGTGATAGTTGGCGAACTAACTTTTACACCTGTTGGTGGCACGGGCAGATTCACACCACAAGAGTGGGATAGAAAGCTTGGAGAGTTGTGGCAACCAAACCCATGCAAACAATATGAAGCATGTGCAAATAACTTGTTGAGTTGTAGTAAAAGCTTATAAAGAATTAAAAGAAATGAATGTTTTAATAAAACTTGACAAGCTTGTTTTTTGCTAATATTGAGAACACACATACATTAATCAAAATATAAAAGTCTTATTTGGTGGGGTTTTGTGGTTGCTGGTGTGTATGGTTAAGTTGGGGGGGGGGGGGTAAGATCAAGATAGATAAAAATAACAAACCTTAGAATCTAAACACAACGCAAACTTATAAAAAATTCAAGCAATAATTACAAAAAATTCGATATAATGACAACTTTATGACTATGTGTAATGTTAAATTATGGTGGTGTGGCTATGTTGGCTAGGTTTCAATCTTTAATACGACAATATTCTATAACTATAATGGTGATTATTGTAATCTATGCGTTGTCAGTGAATGAGCAGCTTGGGAAATTATGTGCTGGGGTTGCTATTTTGCTTTTTGGTATGCTTTTTCTAGGCGATGGGTTTAAGGCATTTTCTGGTGGATTTTTGGAAAAAACACTTACAAATTCCACAAAGACATCACTTCGTAGCGTAATATTTGGCACGATTGTTACCACGCTTATGCAGTCATCAAGCCTTGTTTCAGTTTTATCTATCTCATTTGTGAGTGCCTCTCTAATCACTTTGGTGCAGGGTATTGGCGTGATGTTTGGGGCAAATCTTGGCAATACGACTGGTTCATGGCTTATCGCTGGGGCATCTTCGATCAGCATTTCATCACTTGCCCTGCCGCTTATTGTTGGTGGTTTGCTTTTTAGTTTTCAGGGGAATTTACTTTATAAAGGTGTAGGCAAGATTCTAGCGGGGCTTGGCTTCTTTTTCTTGGGCGTGTTTTATATTAAGGCTGGTTTTGAGGGCTTTAAAGATGTTATGGACTTATCTCAATATGAGCTTGAAGGCTATAAGGCAGTGCTTGGCTTCCTTTTTATCGGCGCATTGATTACTTCTATTATCCAAAGCTCACATGCTACACTTGCGATCATTATTACCGCATATTTTGAGCAGCAGATAGGTTATGAGCAGGCTTTAGCTGCGGTGCTTGGCACAAGTGTTGGCGGGGTGGTAACTGCTCTTGTAGCTTCACTTAGCACAAATATTGAGGGGAGAAGATTAGCGGTTGCAAATTGTATTTTTAACTTTACAACCGTGTTTATTGTGGCAGTGTTTTTTAACTACTTTGTGATGATAAATGATGCGATTTCTAATGCTATTGGTTTGGGGCAAGATTCTATTCTTAGACTTGCCGTATTTCATACACTTTTTAACCTTTTTGGTGTGATATTGCTTATCGCATTTATACCAAAGATTGCTAACTTTCTCACTAAAACTTTAAAAGGACACAATACAGGTGAAAGTGTGCCTTTATTTATCAATGATAGCATATTGCCATATAAAGATACTGCGCTTGAAGCACTTGACAATGAAGTCAAGCATCTCTATGATAATGCTTTTGCGATTATTTCTCATACGATAGGATTCTCTAGAGCAGACATTCGCTCTACAAAAGAGTTTGATGAGATAAAAAACAATAAAGACTGGTTTAAGCAAACCTTTAATGTTACTGAGCTTTATAATACGCAAATTAAAGTATTGTTTAATGCGATTATGGACTTTTCCACAAAGTTACAAACTTTTGCAAATGAAACGCAATATGTTGAACGCATTGTAGCATTACAGATTGCCTCAAGGAAAATCGCAGAAGCAACCAAAAATATCGGTTTATTACAAGCAAACATGAAAAAACATGCAACAGGCAATAACCCCGCATTGCAAAAAGAATATGATGATATGCGTTTGGAGTTAGGACAGCTTTTGCGTATGATTGAAGAGATTAAACACGCACCAAAAGAAAGTCTGGAAGCTCTAAAAGATGACCTTAAAAAACAAAAGAAGTTTTTTAAACAACAGGATAAAGACGCCTTTAATGTCGTAGAAAAACTGATACAAGAAAATGCGATTAACGCGGCTAATGGCACTTCGCTTTTGAATGATTTATCATTTATTCACAATGTAGCAAAAGAACTCATTAGTGCGGCAAATCATATCTATGGCATGTCAAATATCAAGGCAGTTGGCAAAGCAAATATGCAGGATTAGGGGCTAATAAGTGTTGCTTTAGACGCTTATTTTTTGCAGATTCTCTAGTTTGATTTATCACTATGGTTTCTTACACTTAATTCCATGTTTTGCTATCTTTTTGCAATTTTGCTTTATTGTTTTATATTGATAGCAATCCTAGAGATTGAGCTTTATATATTTAACCTAAGCTTATACAAAATAATACAGGACCAGATCTTAAAATTAGAGTTAGTCTTAATTGAAAACTAATAAAATCTTATGAATATCCAATATAATGAGAGAAAATATATTGCAATTTATTTATGGCAAATAAATGATATTGAGAAAATATGGGTAAAAAATAGAATCTACAACGGGGCATACATGCTTCATTAATCAATATAATTTTTAGTTATAATGCTTGAAGCGTTTTTTGGATAGATTACTCACAGATTCACATAAGCAAAAATATGTTTTATATGTTGCAACAAATAAGGAAATAATATGACAAGAATTATATGTGCTTTACCAATGATATTTTGCATTGGCTATGCACAAACTAGCACAATAGATTCTGATACTGAAGCATTAAACATACAAAATAATAACGAAACACAAAATACCGCACAGAATAACAGCACGATACACAATCTCTCACAAGACACACACAATAATAAAACAACACAAAGCATACAAAAAAGGGCGAGTTTATCTCCTGTTGTGGTTGTATCGCAATGGAAAAAGGATAGTCTAAATTCGCCTTTAAGCATTGAGTTATATGGCAAAGATACAATGCTTCATAATGGCGATATAGCAAAGTCTATGCTATCTATCCCCGGGTTTTCTATGACTAGAAAAGGTGGCGGGGGCAGTGAGATATTTTTCCGCTCACAAGGGGCTTCAAGACTTCCTATCTTTTTAAATGGCGGTAGCTTAAATGGTGCATGTGGTGGCAGAATGGATACGACAATCACCTATACTTTTCCAGAGAATTATAATAGAATCAGTATCTATAAAGGACCACAAGATGTGCGATATGGGGCGTTAGTTGCTGGTGGAGTGCTATTTGAGAGAGATATAACAAGGCTAAAAAATCCAAGCTTTCATGCGGAAGCAAGTGGGCTTTATGGGAGTTTCAATCGCCTTGATATAAACGCAAATGCCCTTATAGGTAATAAATATGGCTCACTTCAAGCCATACTCTCGCATTATTCTGCTGATGATTATAAAGCAGGGGGTAATAAAAGCGTGCATTCAGCATATAATAGGGAATCTATTAGTCTAATCGGCACGATAACACCCACAGAAAATGCGGCAATAGAGCTTGATATAGATATGGGCAGGGGCTTTGCATCGTATGCAGATAGGGGCATGGATGCTCGCACTTTTGATAGAATGTCTTATAATCTCAAGTATCAGCAACACTTCAATGAGACCTTTGATTTGCTTGATATACGCGCTTGGTATAATGAAATAGATCATATTATGGATAATTTCTCTCATCGATCTACTAATGGAGTGTATAAACTAAGCAATCCAAAAAGGACAAATATCGGCGGTAGAATTGAGAGTAAATTCTATATTAATGATATGTTTGAGTTATATATTGGCTCAAGTTACAACAACGATTCTCATGTTATAAGAATGTCTGGGAATACAAATAGTGAAAATGAAGCAAATGCTACGCTAAATACGCCTTATAAAGCAAACTTTCTTTTTGAAAATGCGGGAGTTTTCACACAAGGGGCGTATTTACCAGATTCTAGCTTTGCTATTTTCTTTGGTGCTAGATATGATTATGTATCAACCCTGCAGCATGACACAAAGACAAGACTGCATAATAATCTTTTCAGTGCGTTTAGTCGCTATGAGCAGTATTTGGGGAATGCTACAATGTATGCAGGACTTGGTGTAGCACAGAGAGCACCAGACTTTTGGGAGAGAAGTAAAAGTGGCGGTATGAATCTAACCGCTGAAACAAACACGCAAGTTGATATGGGGATAGTCTATAAAGATACAAACTATAATGGAAAAGCAAGTATATTTGCTTCATATATGCCTGATTATATTGCCCTGTATTATGGGACTAGCACGAGTGTGTTTAATACAAATGCTATGCTTTTTGGAGGTGAGATTGAGGGGGAGTATGTCTTTTTAGATTCTATCCATCTTTATGGTTCTCTAGCTTATACTTACGGACAGAATCTTACTTCATATTATGGCATAGATTCTGTATTAAAAGCTGGGGCAGCCTTACCACAGATTGCACCATTGCAGGGGCAATTCTCCCTTTTTTATGATAGTAATAATTGGTTGTTGAGATTTGATGTGCTATTTAATGCAGCACAATATCGCTATGCGCTAAATTTTGGAAATGTAGTTGGCAAGGATTTTGGAGAAAGTAAAGCCTTTGCTACACTCAATCTTTATGGTGGCTATACTTTTAAAAATGTAACCCTACTTGCAGGTATAGATAATATCACAGATACACTCTATGCCTATCATCTCTCAAAATATGGGAGTGAAGCTAGTCTTGGTGTAGCACCTATGAATAGAGTCTATGAGCCGGGCAGAAGCATTTGGGCAAAGCTAAGGGTGAGATTGTGAAATCAAACTAGGATATTGGATTTACCCATTACAAATTCATCGTAATTGATAGTATTCAAGTTGTATCCTAGACCTTTAAACTAGCACAAATTGCTGATTTGTTAGCCATTATCATGCGTGACAGAATGAATGATAGCAGCATAAAAGTCATCTCATACCATGTAACTCAAAATAAAAAGTTATCACAACATCTAATGCTATATTTTGTCATTTTATTTTTCTTTTCTACTTAATTTGTTATGCAGAAATTGTAAATATGATTAAGTTATTTGGGCTTCTTATTTACCCTTGACTTGTTTTTTTTTTTTTGTAGAATGCAATCCCACAAGACTTGTTCTTGATAGATTATTTTAGGAGTTTTTGTATGTTTTTGAATCTACTTGAAAAAGATGAAAAAGTGGCGTTTTTAGAGATAGCACACCATCTTGCATGGAGCAATAATGACTTTTCTGATACGCAAAAAGCAGTGATTGCGACTTATTGCTTAGAAATGCAGATTGATGATATTAGCTATGATAAGAATTGTGAAGATAGCTTTAGTCTTGCAAAAACACTTGCAAAAGTAACAAAACCGCAAAGCCAACGCATTATGTTGCTAGAGGCTATGGCATTGGTATTTGCAGAGCATGTTGTGCATGTGGATAATATCCACCCAGAAGAAAAAAGAGTGATTGATGAGATGATAAAAGCCTTTAATCTTACAAAAAATCACGCATTAATCTATAGCGAATGGACTAAGGCTGTGTTATCTCTCACTACGCAAGGCAGGGCGTTAATCGCTCTATAAGGTTATACTATGAAAGAGATTCATAATACAGGTTTTCCATGCACTAGTTGTGGTGCGTGTTGTAAAAATATAGCTGGTATCAAGGAGTTGGAATCTTTTGACTTGGGTAATGGTGTATGCAGGTTTTTAGATTCTAATAATATGTGCAGTATTTATGATTCTCGTCCTAGTATTTGCAGGGTGGATATAATGTTTGAAAAAGTGTATTTCAAGCATTATAGTAAGGAAGAGTTTTATAGGTTAAACATAGAAGCTTGTAAAACTTTGCAGGAAAAAGAGTCGGTAAAAGATGAGTTAAGATTGTAGAAATTTTGATTTATTTTTTACTAAGTTGTGTTTAAGAAAGGATAAATTATGGCATTACCATTATTAGCTGCTGCGGCTGCTACAACGATAAAGATTGGAATTGACATAATGATAAAAAAAGGTCGATAGATTTATCTTTTAACATAAAAAGGAGATGTTATGGCGTTACCAGTAATAGTTGCAGGAATAATTGCAAGTAAAGTGGCACAGATTGGCGTTGAAGCATTATTGAAAAAATAATGTTTCTTAGTGAAAATTGTTTATGTTTGAATATGAAAGGATAGACTATGGCATTACCAATGTTGGCTGCAGCAGCCATTTCAATGGTTGTAGGTAAAGCAGCAGAATCTGCAATAGATTCTATTTTGAATTAGGCAATAAGTTTATTAATAGTGATATAAGGAGAAAACATGGCATTACCATTGTTAGTAGCGGCACTTCCTATGGTAGCTGGTGCTGTGGCAGGAGCGGCTGCTCGAAGTGTTACTAAAAAAGTGCTTAAATAAAAGTATCTTTTATATAGCAAAGCTAAAGGTTTAGGATTTTAGGTATGCAAATGATATTAAATAATATTGTTTGCATTATGATTGGTTTTTAAGTAAGGAGAATGTTATGGTGGTTGGTTTGACAAAAGGAGAGGGTCCTTGGGGACCATTTGAAACAGATAATCCATTAGTAGAAGGTGCAATAGCTGGTGCTATAATAATTGGTGCTGCTGGGCTTTGCTGGAGAACTATCACGGGTGGAAAATAATCCCCCCCCCCCCCATTTATATGTGAAATAAAGCTGGAATGCTAGATATTTCACTTGCTACAATCTCATAGCATTTATAAGGTTAATTTCACATTTTTAAACACTAATATAAACGATGCGGTTTTATTAGCCATATTTGTTATGCAGAAATTGTCAATATGATTAAGTTATTTTAGACTCTTATTTTTGCTTGACTTGTTTTTTTTTTTTTTTGTAGAATGCAAACCTACTATATTTTACTTTAAGGGTTTTTTGTGTTTTTAAATCTACTTGAAAAAGATGAAAAAGTGGCGTTTTTAGAGATAGCACACCATCTTGCATGGAGCAATAATGACTTTTCTGATACGCAAAAAGCAGTGATTGCGACTTATTGCTTAGAAATGCAGATTGATGATATTAGCTATGATAAAAGTTGCGAAGAAAGCTTTAGTCTTGCAAACGCATTTGCAAAGATTAAGAATCCACGAAGCCAACGCATTGTGTTGCTAGAAGCTATGGCATTGGTATTTGCAGAGCATGTTGTGCATGTGGATAATATCCACCCAGAAGAAAAAAGAGTGATTGATGAGATGATAAAAGCCTTTAATCTTACAAAAAATCACGCATTAATCTATAGTGAATGGACTAAGGCTGTGCTATCTCTCACTACGCAAGGCAGGGCGTTAATTGACTTGTAATTTTCCTTGCACGCAATGTGGGATATGCTGCAAAAATATCTCGCATATCATGGAATTACAAGCATTTGATTTAGGCAATGGAGTGTGTAAATACTTGGATTTAGATTCTAATATGTGTAAAATCTATGATGATAGACCAGAGATTTGCAATATAGAATCTATGTATAAAAAGCATTTCTATAAGTTCTATACGAAAGAAGAATTTATACGACTAAATATAGAATCTTGTAATGCCATGCAAGAGCGTTTTGGGATAGAGGATAGATTTAGGATTAAATAGTTCGCTATAGCTATACTTTAGGTTATAGCTTGTTTGTGAAATATTATTGAAAGGATGAATATGCCATTACCATTTTTAGCAGCTATACCAGCACTTATTGCCGCAGCTTCTACTACTACGCTTGTAGTAGGAGGTGCTGTTGCGGCAGTAGCTGTTGTGGCAACCATTGGTGCGTTTCTCAATGCAGTTAAAAAACTCATAAGAAAGTATGGTGGGAAAAAAGCTGTTGTTAATAAGATAAAGCGAAACCTAAACAACAAAGCCTACAACGATGTGGATATTGGTATTTATGATGATTATGACAACTATCTTGGAATAGCAGAGATTCAAGTTTCACGAGATGTAGATGTAAGACGCGGTGAAGTAATTTATTCTTAGGCTGATATATGAAGTGCGAAGTTATAATTATAGAAAATGACTTTTCTGGGCAAGTCGATAAAGTGCAGTTAGATAGCTTTTCTGCGGATATTAAGGCAGTGCTATTAAGAGAAGATTACGATTTTGTTGGGATTAAAGAGTTAGGCTTCTTTGTGCTATTTGATAGTAATGCAGATAATAAACTACATATCGACAGGCAAGGCTATAAGGCAAGTAAGGAAGAAGATGTTAGCATATCCCTTATGAAAAGTAGGCTAAATAATGTAATCAATAAATACATAGTAGATTCTAAATTTTTAGGTATAAATGCTAGATTCTATCTTGGTATAAATTGCACGCAGACTTTACACGATAGATTAAATGGCATAGATACAAAATCTAATCTAGCCACCATGAAGCAGCAGCAAGGTGAAGATAAAGCTAGTATAAATCTAAAGCTAGAAAGCCCACGCTACAAAATGGGACAAATAGAGCTAGATAAAAAGACTAGAAAAAGCATTGAAGAAACCATTTTGCTTGTGCAAAAGCAGGGCTTAATCTATGATGAATGGGGCTTTAAAGAAGTAGATGGTATCGCAAAAACCATTATCAATTTTCATGGGAAGCCCGGGACTGGTAAAACAATGAGTGCGCATATTATCGCAGATGCACTGGATAAAAAGATTATAAATAGCAATTATGCAGATATAGAATCTAAATATGTAGGCGATGCGCCTAAGAATCTAGTAGCAGCCTTTGACTTAGCACAAAAGCATGATGCCGTGCTATTTTTTGATGAAGCAGATAGCTTTTTAGGGAAGCGAATCTCAAATGTAACTCAAAGCTCAGACCAAGCTATGAATGCCCTAAGAAGCGAGCTTTTAAAACTTTTAGAAGAGCGACCTGTGATAGTTATATTTGCGACAAACTTGCTTGATAACTATGATAAGGCTTTTCATAGCAGGATTTTGCAGTCAGTTGAGTTTAAATTGCCAAATAAAAAGCAAAGGATAGCCATTATCAAAAAGCATATCCCTGCTAAACTTTATGAGAAAGGAGCAAAAGAGCTAGATGAAGATGAGTTAGAAAAATTGAGTGAAATTGCAGATGGATTTTCTGGGCGTGAGATTAAAAACTCTGTGTTAAATGGGCTTATTAAAGCGGCAAAAGAGGATACACTTCCTACTTTTTTACATTTTAAAAGGGCGTTTAAGAAGTATAAAGAAGAGTTTGATAAATCTCATGAGTCTGAAAATAAACGGAAAGAGTTAGGAAATCAAGTAAGAAAAAACCTAAAAAAAGGTAATTACAAAATGGTTAAGGAGAAAAAATATGGTAAATAATGCGATCATGGAGAAATTGTTGAAGTTTATCAAGGAAAATGACATTGACTTGTCGGCTTTAAATGAAATGCTTAATGCAGATACTTTTTTAATGGCTTACTATCATGAAGACAAAGAGCAAGAAAGCTACTCATTTAGGGAAGCGATAAGTTGGATAAAGAAGTATTTTGATCCCAAATTACATACTTCTGCAAGTATTACAAAGGAGGTTAGGCAGGATGGAACTATAATTCTAAATTGTTGTTTGATAAACAAAGATGGCGAGGCATTGACAAGACCTAAAGATCGATTCTTAAGGGTAACAACAAGGAATATTTGCCAAGATTTAAAAGATAATTTTGGTGATAAAAATATGATAGTGATTAAGTAGGAGATAGTTATGGATATAATTGATGCTATTATAGGGTTGTTTAATGCTATATGGTCTTTTGTAAAACGAACATCTGTAGAGATTGTAAATTTTGTTAAAAATATTGTTTTATGGTTTAAAGAGCCAAGCATACTGCAAACGTTGAAACAAAACAGAAAGCTGCTTGCAGTTTCTATTAAAAAGAATTTAGAGGCTAATAATTACAATGTTATTAATTGTCTTTATGATACTGAGAAAGAGGATATTGTGGGTGATTATGATGTTAGCAATCAGTATGCAGATGGTATTGAGAGTAAAGGCTTAGATTCTGAAACTAAGAATAGTTTTGGCGATAAAGATATGATTATCCTTAAATAGTAAAGAGGTATGTATGGATAGTGTTGTATTAATAAGTGTCGTATTAGTTGTTGTAGTTGTCATAGTTGCTTTTATGTTTTTTAAGAATAGGAAAGATTGTCCTTTTGAAACTATAGAGCAAGATACTCTTACGATGAAAGAAGTTATAGAATTTTTTAAACAAGATGAGGTTTTAAAGATATTAAAGGAAAATAGAAAGTTGTTGGCTGTTGCTATACGAAAAAACTTGCCTGACAATAAAATGCGACTTATTTTAACACTTTTTGACACAACCAAAGAGGATGTGATTGAATTTCCAAGCGCAAAAGCTTATATTGTAAAAACGCTAGATTCTGACTTAGAGCAAAATTTTGGTGATAAAGAAATGATTGTATTAAAGTAGTCAATATAAAAATTATTGCAAGATAAAATTGCAATAATTATCGCTTTAAATCTAAAGAGATAAAACACCCTTTTTAGATACACTAGGTTTTGCAAGATTAAGATTCACAAAAATTCACATTTTATAAGCTAGATTATTTTCATATATTTTTAAATTTTGCTTTTAGCAAAAATATTAAGTTTTATCTCCCATATCTTAATGCTTGTGCGTGGGTAAGGGCTACGGCTAGGGCATCGCTAATATCTAGCGGTTTAATATCGCATTGCAGTCGTAACAAAACTTTTACCATATAGGCGACTTGCTTTTTATCGGCTTTGCCATTACCTGTTAGAGACTTTTTAACTTGCAGTGGCGTGTATTCTGCGAAGTTGCCTAAATCTTGCAGGATTTTTAGACTGATTGCCCCGCGAAATTGTGCGAGTTTAATCACACTTTTTGGATTATACGCATAGAAAATATCTTCCATTGCTACCTCATCGATTTCATAATTCTTTAAGATAAGATCAATGCCCTCGATAAATTCTACAATCTGGCTTTGAAGCTCCCTTGTCTCAATCTTAATAATACCTGCATCAAGCAGACTAGCCTTGCCAGATTCTACACTAATCACGCCATAGCCGCAATTCCTGCTGCCCGGATCAATCCCTAAAATAATCATAAGTCTAAATAATCCGTGCCGCCAATTTTAGCAAAGCTTACTTCCATATTCTTTGGGATAGCCTTTATAATCTTATCAAGGAAGCACTGCTTTAGCAGTAAATCCCCGCAAATAAAGACTTCTTGTATCCCATAATTTAGCATCATATCGCCCGCTAATGTGCCGATAAACTCCGCTAAAGAATCTATAACCCCATAGCATAATAGCTCATTTTCCACTCCAGCAAGCTGAAAGCTCATCACGCTACGCAAGATTCTCGCATAATCTAGCACGATAGAATCGCCCATTCTAATAAGCTTATAATCAATGCGTGGTCCCCTATCTCTTACACAGCGATTCGCATACTCTAGCACACTCGATTCTATCCCTAAGATCTGTTCTATAAGCAGTGAAATATCAAGCAAATTAGTTGTGATTTTACTCTCTCTAGTCGCATTTGAGGGCGTGATAAGATTAAGCAAACCAAGCTTTTCTAGCTCGCTTTGTGCTAGATTCCATTGTGATACAATGTCCTTGTTTGCCTTTGTGAAGTTAGCAATCAATTTATCACCATTTTTATAGCTATGCAAAGTCTCTAAATGTGTGTATAAATCAGTGGAAAAAGAAATATCTAAAATGCGTTGCAAACTAGATTCTGTATCTTGTAGTTTCTCAATCAAAAATTCACTCTTATGCGTGGTGGATAAAAAGGGGATAAATCTAGCAGATTTTGCCTTATTGCTTTTAAGTAAGGATGAGAGATTTTTATGTGTTTGTAAATGACTTAAATAAATATGTTCTGCTACGCTATAAGTAGATTCTAACATGTTAGCTTTATCTGTATAGCTGTATGGATAGGCATCTTTGTAGCATAAAAGGGTGCTAGATTCTAAAGGATTTTTGTTTGAGTTTTGTTGATTAAAATCTTGTGTTATAGAATCTGATTCTATAAAATCTACTTGGGGCGTATAAAATAGATAGGATATTTCATGATTTTTTTGTAGATATGAAAGCAGTAAAAGCACTATAATATCACAAGATAATCCTGCAAATATCGTATTTGAGCCAAACTCTTTTACAAAAACTTCTTTACATTGTATGCTTATAAATGGCTTTTCAAAACTTGCTAACATGCTTTTTTGTGCTTCACTCATACGCAAGTAGCTTTGTGCGGAATCTAATGTGCTGAAAAGAATGAATGGAATCTCTTTTTTGCTTTGTGCTGTATTTTTTAGCGAGAGTGTGAAAGAGATAGAGTTTCGCTGTAATGTAATATTTGCATTATTTAAAAGTGTCTTAGCAAGAGATTCTATAAGTTCGTATTTTATGAAATGCTGCATTTGTGCTTTGCTTAGTGTGTTTAGCTCTTTTATATTTATCGTATTTAGATTAAGTGATTCTAAATGTAAAAAGTCTGTAAGTTGTAGCGTATTTTTAGTGGTGCAATTTGGTGATTCTAGATTCCTAGATGTTTCACTTTGCTCAACATGACAAGCATTAGGATCTAGATTTGTATTATTTTGTGTTCTAAAATCCGCACTCAACCCATAAGGAATAGATTCTAAATCCTCATAAATCAATGCGTGCATTTCATCTACATTTGGTATCAAAAGAGATGGGGTTTGTTTAGATTCTAAAGATTTGCAATCCTTAGTATGCGTTTTTGTAGTATGAGATTCTAAGTCATTTTTACTTGTTTGTATCATTATGCAATCTTTAGAATACAAGCCATTAAACTCATCTATACCAAGCTGTGTAATGTCTTTAAAAGTAAAGTCAAGCCCCAGTGGTAATTTGGAGCTAAGAGTGTCTGCTAGACTTAATATAGTGTTAGAATCTGCTTGTATATAAATGTGAAATTTGCCTTTTTCATTATCGCTATAAAATAATTCCTTAATATTTTCACTCTTAAATTCACATAATAGGCGGATAAGAATGCCCTTTAATGCCTTGCTATATAAGCTATCTTTACGCACAAAGGTAAAGACGCATTGCAGTATTTGCGTATTGTCTAATGAATTTTGTGTGTCATATTTATGGATTTGGATCTGTTGTGATGGATCGCCGATAAATAGAATCTCTTCATTTTCTTCTTTTTTTTGCTGCATTACTTCCTCTAAAGATTATAAAAGTTATGATTTATAGACTTTTTGCACGATTTGCATTTCACTATTACTACCAAAAAAGCAAGGTGTGCTATCATGTATAGAATCTGTGTGTATATCAAGCAGCCTTTCACTACCATTACTCGCCATGCCACCAGCACACTCAAAGATATAGGCAAAAGGAAAGACTTCAAAAAGATTCCTAAGCTTTCCTTGTTTAGAATCTGTTGTAGCAGGATAGCTAAAAATGCCCCCGCCCTTACATAGAATCTGATGCAAGTCTGCTACCATGCCACCACTATATCGCAGTCTATACCCTTTGAGAAAAAAGCTTTCTACCAACTCTTTATGCTTTGGATACCAATGTTTTTGTGTGCCACCGGGTGAGTTTAGTTTGCCCTCATCTCTTAGCTTTAGATTCTGTATAAACTCCCATGTATGCTTTGTGTAGTCATACAAATAGTGCATACTTTTAGAATCTTTTGCTACAACCATTTCTAAACGCGGACCATAGAGAAAATAGAGTGAAGCTACAAGATTTTTCGCTTGAAATTCATTTGCATAGATTCCAAAAATACTGCCGATAGTGAGATTGCTATCCATAAGCGATGAGCCATCAAGCGGGTCGTAAGCGACAAGAAGCGATTGTGATTTATTCAGCGTATCATTATCATAGCCGTATTGATTCTGTTTTAAAAGGGTAGCTTCATCTCTCTCTTCACTAGCAAAGCCCTTGATATTTAGCTCCCCTAAAATATCGCCAAAAAGTTTGTCTGCAAGGATATCAACTTTTAGCTGATTATCACCGCTTGTATTCTCTGTATCGCTGTATTCGACATTTCTTTTTTGTAGTAGATTTGCAACTTGGACTGCACCTATTTGCAATACTGCTATAATCTCATCGATCGCATAACTCATTGTATTCCTTTCACTAGCTTTTAAATCTGTAATATTAGCATGTTTATGTGTGTTTCACGCTTTTAGTTATGACTTAAAAATGCTAGATTTACAACGCTAGATTAGTAGGGAACGCTTACAAGATTCTAGACTACATATACAACCCACCATTTACTTTCAACACTTCGCCTGTGATATATGTGGCATAATCACTTAATAAAAACGCAACTGCATTTGCGATCTCTTCTGGTTTGCCAAGTCGTGAAAGTGGGATATTTTTTGCATATTCAGCTCTTACTTCTTCGCTTAATCCAGCAGTCATATCTGTCTCAATAAAACCGGGTGTAACGACATTAAAGCGGACATTTCTAGAGCCAGATTCAAGTGCAAAGCTTTTAGTCATGGCTATCATACCGCCTTTACTCGCTGCATAGTTTGTCTGCCCGGGATTTCCTTTTTCTCCAACGATTGAAGCGATATTTACGACACTTCCATGTCTTTGCCTACTCATAATTTTTAATGCTTCTCTACAACCAATAAAGCAAGACTTCAAATTCGCATCAATCACACTTGAAAAGTCATCTATACTCATACGCAAGGCAAGTTTATCATTTGTAATACCCGCATTATTCACAAGATATGAAAGCTCCCCATCACTCTCTTTAATGAGATTTAAAGCCTTAATGAAAGCCTCTTCATCTGTCGCATCAAAGGCGATTACTGCTGCCTTTCCGCCTTTAGATTCTATCTCGTCTTTAAGTGCGTTTGCAATCTCTGGCTTACTACGATAGTTAATCCACACTTTCAAACCAAAACCCGCTAAAGTCCGTGCGATTTCTGCACCAATACCCTTACTTGCACCTGTGATTAAAACATTCTTACCGCTAAACTGCATTATATCTTTCCTTTAAAACAAAATATCTTTTTGCAAATTTTTACAAAAAAAGGATTATAGCATAGCAAAAAAAATAAAATACCCTTTATAAAATGCAAGAAAAAATAGTAGAAAAACATAATGTTTTATCGTATAATTGCATACATTAAACCACATAAAAAGCGTAGAAATAAAGGATACTTACTTGCGACTCACACATTCTATTATTCTATTATTATGCTGTTTTATGCCGCTTTTTGGCTTAGATATGAAACTGAATTATGGCAAAGAAGATAAAGAGACTTTTGCAGTTTTAAACCTGCGTAATGAGCATCCATTCAGCTGTGAATCTAAGCTAAAAATAAATGGTGATGTAGAAAAGATTCTATGTAGAATAGTAGGTATCCCACAAAGTGGATTTAACCCCACAAAAAGCCCAATGCTAAGCTTTAGCTACACTATGGAAGCAAAAAAAGAAGATGATGAAAAAAGGGCTATGATTATAGAGATTACCCCAGCAAAAGGGGTAAAAATGCAGTTATTCTCTGTCTTTAGCGATCTAAAAACAGAGAATCCAATCCCTGTAACAAGGCAGACAGATTCTAAAAGCTATCAAATAGTAGCCTATTATAAAAAACTCCCATTTCTAAAACCTGATGAGAATCTTGAAAAAAGAGATTCCATTAACTTCCCTGTATCTATACCAAAGACTGCAACGCCTACTATTAGTGAGCTTGATATAAATCGCAAACCGCTTGATTATATCGCAGGTAAAGACCTTGATGCGTTTTTAGAGATACGAGAACTTATGAATGCTAGAAAGTATCCAGAAGCCCTTGAGAAAATCGCAAAAGCATTAAAAATGTATCCAAATAGCCTTTTTGCAAAAGACATGGTGTATTATACAATCATTGCCCTAAGCCATTCTAAAAGTAAAGAATCTCAATCTTATTTAGCAGAAGCCGCAATCCCATGGATAAAAGCCTATGCAAGTGATGATAAGATTCCAGAAGTTATGTATCTTTTATCTAAAACTCTTTTAGCACAAAATAAGATGAAAGAAGCTTACTATTATCTTAATAGAACCATTGAAGAGTATCCAAAAACTCGCTATGCCGCACTCTCAAAAATGCAAATCGCAAATACGCTAAAATCTCCAAGCGATATAAAACGCGCACCACTTATTTATAGGGAAGCCTATCAAGAGGCACAAGACCTTGAAGCCGCAGGAGAGATAGCTGTGTCATGGGCGAAATTTAGCTTAAGAGATGAAGATACAGAATATGCAAATGAGCTATTGCATAAGGTATATAGCGTATTTCCCGCATTTTTCCTTATCGACAAAGACGCTACAATGGAGCTTTTAGATGAGTTAGAGGAAGTAGAGCAATACACTATGGCAGCACCCATTGCTGCATATCTAAGTGGAAATGTGCCTTATAATAGCGAGTTACACGCAAAGCTTTTAAATAAATCTTCAGAGTTTTACACAAAAATCGGGGATTTTGATATGGCACACAAACTGCATTTAGACTTCCTGCATTATCACCCAAATGATAAATTAGCCCAAAAAGTGAAAGAAAGAGATGATTCTTTATTATTCCAAGTAACAGGCGATTATAAAACAAAGCTTGAGCGATATAACTATGTCCTTGCCAACTATCCAAATACAGAGAGTGCGAAAAAAGCCTTAGAATTAAAAGCAAAACTCTATCTTGAAAACAAAAAATATGAAGAGATTTTACAAATGCAATCTCTTTTGCCAAAAGATTCTGAAGTAGTCCAAGCCGCTATTGATAATCAAGTTGCAATCTTTTTAAAAGAGAATAATTGCGATGGTGTAGCAGGTGTGCTTAGTCGTGCAAGTAAAGTAAAACTTAGCACAAGCGAGAGTTTGCAAGCCTTTGAATGCCTTTATAATCAAACTGCATTTAAAAAGGCACATGATCTTTTCTCTGGATTATATAAGCATATACAAGATGGTGGAGAACAGCTAAGATGGCTTTATTTAGAATCTAATACGCTTTTTGCACTTGGGCAGAATAAAGAGGCGATTAAAGCGGGGCGAGATGTCATGGACTTAGCCTTTGCTATGGGGCAAACGCAATATTATGATATTAGCTTTAAAATGTTTCATGCCTTTTATAATGATGAGGCAACAAGACATGAAGCGATAAATTTAAGTAAGAAAATGGATAAATGGTTTCCAACAGATAGACGCATGCTAGAAGTGCATTTCACATTATTAAATGAAGCCGAACATAAAAAAGACCCCCTTGCCACAAGCACAGAGGCACGCATAATCATGGCTTTGCAGGATAAGATAAAAGAATATGATTACAGCCCTTATGTAAATTTTATTTATGTGAATACTTTGATGAATGAGAATAACTATACAGAAGCCCTAAAGCAACTAGACCGCATTAAAGATTTTAAAATGACAACTGATGATAGACAGCAAAGATTCTATAAAATCGCTACGATTAACTATACGCTAAAATACATGGACAATAGCAAAAAAGCCCTTGATGCTTGTGTAGAACTCGGCACAACTTCTGCTTGGGGAACTCTCTGCAATAACGCCCTTTCCTTGCATGATAATGGTTTTGAGTAGAATATAGAATTGCCACTTAAAAGGTGCAATGTAGCAAAAGTCCAAAAACAAGTGATTGGACTTGAAAGACATATAATCTCTTTTTCAAAAGTCTATGTTTCGTATTAATCACTTAATTGATAAGATCTAGCTATGTTAGAGACAGGATTTTAGAATATCTCCCTATGAGTTATAGCTCAAAAAACCAAAAATAAAAATTTAGAATCCATATCACAAAAACTTCGGCGGTAATATACGCAAACCAAAGCTTACAAAATCAAGTCCGCCATAAAAAGCATTTCCATAAGTTGCATCAAGCTGCAACATATCTTGCACAAGCCATGTTCGCAGTCCCACTTGATACATAACTGGATCAAAACGACTATAATAGACTTCACCGATAGCATACAAACGAGATACTATCTCTGTTTCTAAGCCCACACCAAGCGTATAGATTCCCTCCATAAGGCTTTGCAAATTATATCCCACATTCACATGCAATGCAATCTTAGAATCTAAAAATAAAAAAGTAGCAGGGATATAGGCATATATCTCGTTTGCATTATCCGCCCCAAAGAGATAATTATGAATATTCCCAACCGCAATGCCAATGCCCCAATCTTTCTCATCCGCATCAACAAAAAGCTTTTTTAGCTGAAACTGCACAGAATTAGACTGCAATCCTATCATACCGCCAAGCGTGATTTCAGTCCCCCAAATAAGATTACAACTAGGCAAACTCCATAGCTCACTATCACCTTGTGCATGTAGCTCAATCCATGTCTCCATTTGACAATGCCCTTTTGCCACAACCCTTGCATCATCGGTATTAAAAGGTCTTGCCGCATATAAACTCATCACATATATACATGGCAATATCAATAAAAATGCAACTTTTTTAAACATATCTATATCGCTTTTTGTAGTTTTTAAACAACTCATTATAACAAAAAATATTTTTAGGATAGAATGCGAATTGTAACAAATATGTTAGGAATACGCAGTTAAAAAGGAAATGCAATGTTTCAATATAAATTGATGCTATTTGGATTCCCAGATTTATGCAGGGATTATGATGATGTGTTGTTGCATTTAAAGCAAGTCCCACCACAAAGAGCAGTAACTGAAACGCTTGAGCAATGCTATCTCATCGATATGCAAACAGGACATAAATATGAGATTAGCTTTGATAATAAAGGGTTGTTTGTAAAAGATTTTAAAGAGAGAGAATGAGTATTTGAAATCTGACTGATTATATTCTAAGCGATAAAAAGTGGTTTAGAATCTTAGTATTATTGAATTTTATAAATCTTTTTAAATCACATAATCTCTGGTGTATTAAACTATCTAAAGAGCAAAAAATAGCGTGTTTTTAAAATTTATTAAGCAATTCTGTATTTTTATATTATAGTCTCAAGCATTTTACTTTTTAAGGGGTTTTTATGAAATCTAGATTTGCAGTTTTTAGTGTTATATTTGCTTTGTTTTCAGTATTTTTTGTTGCGTGTTCTAGTTCAGATCCAAAAGATGTAGCGATATCGTTTTATAAAGCAATGGCTAATGGTGATGAGAAAGGTGCGGTAAAACTCATACATATAGAAGATGAGAGTAAAAGAGATGAGTATGAGGGCAAAATCGCATTGACAGCAGGATTAGTGAAAGACAAGGTAACAAAAAAAGGTGGTATAAAAAATATAGAGGTAACTGAAGAAAAGATTGAGGGCGATAAGGCAGAGATCACGCTAAAAGTTAGCTACAATGAGTCAGATAAGACTGAAACTAGAAAGGTTAAACTTGTAAGAGTTAATGGAACATGGATGATAGGCGATTCAAAGTAGTATATAAGTCTGCAATCTATCATATCGAAAAGATTAATCATTGAAAACTAAGCTTTTAGTTATTATTATGCTTAGTATTATCCCTTTTAGTTTCATTTATTTTTATAACAAGCATGATGACTTCAAGGGCTTAAAGCTTGAGAATCTCGGCGATATTCCAGCCCTTGAGATAGGCGATATAATCTTTAGATATGGTATCGGCGTAGATAGTGAGTTAATCGCAAAGGCTAGTGGTGGCAATCTAACACATGTAGGCATTATTGTATCACTCAATCCCATACAGATACTACATGCGAGCACAGAAGATAATCCAAAGTTAAAAAATCAAGTAATCCTTAGCAGTTTAGAAGAGTTTCTCTCACATGCGACAAATATCGCAATAAAACGCTATAAGCTAAGCTCAAATGACAAAAGCTATATTACAAAAACATATAGTCGCTATGTAGGTAAAGCTTTTGTTATAGAAGATAAAGATTCTACTGACAAGCTCTATTGCACGACTTTAATCGAAGAGCTATTAAATCCGCTTGTAAATCTCCATGCAAGTTACTCTACACTTGATATTGCTGTGGTGCGATTAAAGATTCTCTATCCTATTACATTGTTTAATGATGATAGATCTACTTTGATATATCAATATAAACCTTTGTGATTAATGTATTACATAAGATTTTTTTGCTTTAGTGTTTAGTATAATGTGATATAAATCTATATTTTTGGTTAGGAAGATCTCAACTATCAGCTAAGCAGTAGAAAGACACAAACAACACTTTATACAACATTTTAATATTTGCATATGCAAATATTTGGAGAAAAATCCAAATTTTAGGCTATAATGTCGATTTATGAAACATATTTGCAAATATATCATTGCATTATGTATCATAATGTAAAAGGGTGGTAACGATCATTTACACAAATGCTTGTAAAATACGCAATATAAATGATTGAGAGTAAAAATATTTTGGGGTAGAGAATGTATAAAAACAATTATATATTAAAATTATTTCGGTATATAGGTGTAGGGATTTGGGGCAAAAAACATAGTTTTATACATTTACAAAGATTTAAAACCATAATAAAACAGCAAGATACAAATATCATAGAATCTAAAACAGATTCTTTGCTTGATATGCAAAACAGAGATTCTCTAAGAAATGGCAAAGTTTTGCAATCTAAGATAGTTTGTCATACTACGGCATTAGCTGAAGTATCTAGCCTAAAATCTAAGCAAGATTTAGATTCTAAAAAAGATATTTCGCCTACGGCTCAATATGACAAGGTTTTAGAATCTAAACAAAACCTAATCTCTAAACAGAATCTAGAATCTTGCAATTTTGCACCCCTACGCCCCGCACCCACCCATTTGGATAAGAATCTAGAATCTAAAAATTGTCATATTGAGCGAAGCGAAATATCTAGCCAAGATTCTAAAAAAGATTTTTCGCCTTTTTCAAAGGTTAAAAATGACAACAAAACACAAACACAAAAAGACAATATGGAATCTTATGGCAACATGATACATAATCCACAAACAATAAAGCAAAGAGTTGGGAATCTAGATTCTAAAAAAGATTTTTCGCCCTCGCTCAAAATGACAAGCAAACACAAAACGACAAAAATGCTTTTTCTCAAAATGACAAGCAAACAAAAAACCACAAATATAAAAAAAAGATTTTTCGCTATCGCTCAAAATGACAATAAAACACAAAACGACAAGAATGCTTTTTCCCAAAATGACAAAATAATACAAACTGAAAATGACAAGAAAATACACGATATACACACAAAAAAACAAAAAGTTACAAATATAAAAACAAAAAGAGATTTTTCGCTATCGCTCAAAATGACAAAAAAGCAAGAAATTAAAAACATAAAAGTAAAGGCGGTGGTATTATGTCTATTTTCATGTATGTTTTATGCGAAAATGTCGGCAAATGGCTTTAAGATACAAGAGCAAAGCTTGAATGCTACAGCTTTAAGCTCTGCGTATGTAGCAGGGGCTAGGGGTGCTGATGCAAGTTACTATAATCCTGCGAATATGGGCTTTAAAAACGACTGGGGGGAAAATAAGCATGAGTTTGAGTTTGCTTTCTCACTTATTAATATCCCGGGATTTAAGTTTCAAGTGCCGACAACAAATCAAGGATTAAGCTCTGCTACATACATGGAATATGATATAGGAGTATTAAATTCGATTAGGGACAATATTCCGGGGGTTGGTCCGCTGATATATGATGCAGTAATGAATCAGATCCCAAAAAAAGTTGAATTGCAACATACAACAGCAGATTCTGCTATGGTAGATGGCTCGACTGGTGATACAAACTTTATGTTGCCAAAATTTTTCTATAAATCAAAAAATTATAATGGCTTTACCTTTGGGGCGAGTTTCATCGCCCCTAGTGGTTTAGCGATGAAGTGGAATGGCTTGGGCGGTGAGTTTCTACAAGATGTGTTTATATTCCTAATCGAGTTTGCCCCATCGATTAGCTACACCTATAGAGACAGAATCTCTGTGGGTTTTGCCCCACGCCTTTTATATGGCATGGGGAAATTCAATAATATTGTATATGTGCCGCTTGGCACAGCCCAACAACAGAATCAAAATGGCGATGGGAATACACTGCCAGAAAATTTAAAACCAACAAATCCACAAGCAGGTCAAAACTGCACACCTTCGTTCAATCCTGATATTTTGCAGTCTTTACCCGATGGGCTTATCCCAAAAGACATGGCTGGTATGCTTAATTTTATTATTGATAATGTTAATCTTTTTAAAGATATTTTAAAATTACCACCAAATGCAACACAACTAGATGTTATTAAAGGAATGGTGGGCAAGATTCAAACCTGCCTTGTCGGCACAGCACAAGTCGTGCAGAAAAGTGATGGTAGTGATATAGGCTTTGGCTATCGTGCAAGTGTGTCGGCCAGAGTGGGAGATGGCGGTATGTTTTCTGTGGTGTATAATAGCCCGGTTGCCATGCAGTTTAAAGGTAAGGTGAGTGCAGATACGATTATCGGTGGTCCAGTAGGCAGTGTGCGAATGGACGCCCCCCTATATCTTTATGTAACTATGCCTGAGATTCTAACCATTGCATATAGCCATGACTGGACCTTTAAAAATAAGCATAAGTTACGACTAGAGGCGACTTATGAGCGGACATTTTGGAGTAGGGGTAGGAAGTTTGACACAGAGTTTGGCTGGGACGAGGCAAAATTTACCGCAAGTCCGGGCAGTGTGCCAGAGAGCTTTAGCCAAGAGCAACTCATGGGTATGGTGGGCTTGGCTGATTTTACTGCGGTAGCTATGGGGAATGGCTGGGTGGATACACATACTTTTAGGGTTGGGGCGACTTATATCACAAAGCGTCTGCGACTTATGCTTTCAGCAGCGTATGATAAAGCCCCTGTGCCACAAACTGCCATAGGTATCCCTGATAGTAATGGCTATATGATAGGGCTTGGTGCGAAGTATAATTTCCGTGATTTTGATGTGGGTGTGTCTTTGAGTAATACTTTTAAGGATAGCTCAAGTAGCATTTATGCAAGTGGTGGTGTAGGACAGCTTAGGATTGCTACTTTTTCGTTGGGATATAGGTGGTAGTGCTTTGGCATTTTGCAAAAAAGATATGAAATAATGATGAAGTAGGCTATAATTAGCCTTTATTTTTCTAATGATTTAGGGGAAGCTATGAGTAGGAAACTATTAAGCTTAGGCTATATTTATGAGATGATAGGCAGGCATGAAGAGGCGTTGGCATTTTTTGAGCAGGTGCTTGAAAAAGATTCTAAAACCTTAAGCACAGAGCTGATAAAAGAAGCACATTTAGGCATAAAAGCAAATGAAATGGCATTAAAGTTTAAGAGAGATAAAAGCCTTATCACAAAGAATCTAGACATGAAACTCATGCAGGAAAAAATCGCTATATTTAAAGAGAATCCAAAAAATTTAACAGGGTGGTTTAGTCAATGGAATTAAAAGATGTTGTATTGCAAACGCTGAGTGAGATTGAAAATAGCGTTGATGAAAAGGGATTTAAGGATATAAGGCTTGGTGTAAATACTGGTGAGACGGAGTTTTTACAGAGCTTTAAAGAGCGTATATTTGTGCTATTTGAGGGATTGAAGCAAGATGATTTATGGTTAGAGAGTGCTGAAGATACACAGAATCAAATACAAGCAAAGCTAGATCTTATACTAGGTTTCTTGCAGTTTCAATTAGCCCTGCTTGATGCAAGGTTAGAGGTGCTTGATAAAAGGAATTTTGAGGGAGAGTGAGTTTTATTGCAGGTGCTTTATTTGCATGTTTTAGTGTTTGATTGCTGTTTTATTTAGCGTTAATTGTTTGGCTTGTGATTGTTGTTGAAGTTATGTTTCAATAACGATTTTGCGGGTTAATTGCCTTGATCTTTGTTGGTCGTTTTGCTTGGATTGCTCTTATTTTACAAACAATATGTTTTGTCCTACTAGCTCTTTTGTTTATATTTTAGATTCTCTATGGCGATACATTAGGGATAGGTTAATATTTACTTTGTCTTAAATTTGCATTAAATAAGTTGCAATCTCATTCTAACTAAAGCAAAGAGAAATGCTAGTGCCTATGTTGGGGGTGCTATTAAGATTGATTTTTGCATGATGCAGGTGTGCTACATGTTTAACTATGCTTAAGCCAAGTCCTGTGCCATTTATCATGCTTGAGTGGCTTTTATCAACGCAAAAGAATCGCTCAAACACTCTCTCATGATACATTTCTGGTATGCCAATGCCACTATCTTTGATATGCAATGTTTTGTGTGTCGCATCAAGGATTATCTCTATACTGCCTTTATCCTTATTGTATTTTATAGCATTCTCACAGAGATGAGAAAGCATAACAAGAAGTAGTCGCTGCTCTCCCATAACCAAAAAATCATCGCCTTGTATAGCACAAGAAAGCCCTTTTTGCTGGATAGAATCTTTAAACATAGATAGAGTAATTTCACAAAGATTTCGCATTGAGAGTGGATAAGGCGTAAAAGTGTAGTCATTATCAAGCTCATTTAGGATAATTATATCTTCAATCAAAGCCATTAAATGCCTTGCGTCTTTATGTATATTGCAAAGAAATTTTGGAATGTCTTCTTGTTTAATGATATTGTTTTGCAGCATTTCAAGCACGGCTAAAATGCTTGTGAGTGGGGTTTTTAGCTCATGTGATACATTTGCGCTAAATTCTCGTCTTAACTGCTCTCTTTGTGCTTTTTCTGTGATGTCGTGTAGGAGTAAGGCTACGCCGATTGGGGTTATTTTTGTTGTATTTTCTGTGCTTTGATTGGCTGTGAGATTTGGGTTAAAATCGCTAGATTCTGTATCATTGTCTTGAATTATATATGAAAACTCGCTTTTAGATTCTGTGTTAGTTATTTTGCTACGCTCAACATGATGGGCTATTGTGTTAGATTCTAGAATCTTACAATTTTGCACCCCTACACCCTGCACCCACCCATTTGGATAAGAATCTAGATTCTCAAAATTTTGTGCTTTAGTGGAGTTAAGCACAGATTCTATAATGACTTGATAGGTGCGGTCGTTTTTGTGTATGATTTCTGTTAGCTTTTCGCCTTGCATTGCAAGATTAAACCATTTTTTATATTGCGTATCTAGTGTGGCTATATTCATGCCTTCATGCAGGTTACCAAAAAACTTCATAGAACTTTTATTAAACGATAAAACACTGCCTTTAGAATCAAGTAGCAAAAAGCCATCTTTCATATTTTGCGTAATCGCATTAAATGTTTCCTTGTCTGCTTGTAGTTGCTTTATTTGAGAATCTATCAAGCGATTTTGCTCATCAATCTTATGTAAAAGCGGTGAGAGTTCTTTATAGCTTTTTAGTCCAAGTGGATTCTCTAAATTGAGTGCATTTAATGGTGCGATAATAAAGTTTGCAATGCTTCTTGCAAGCATAAAGCTAACCGCCAAACACGCAAGTAAAATAAGGCTCATATAAGGCAGGGTATCATAGAGAAGTGAGGGCATATTTTTATGCGGGCTTGCTATGCGTAGAATGTAGGGCTGTAAGTTTTTGGCATTTGGGGTAGAATCTAGATTCTGCGTTGTCTCTTGCGTGATTTTGCGGGAGTTTGCTTTTTTTGCTTCGGCACTACCGCTTAGGTAGCTTCTCGCAAAAAAAGCTTCACAACCCACAAAACGAAGTTTCTTTAGAAAATCATCACAAGATACTTCCGCAGTTGGCGTTTTGGAGTTTTTAGAATCTAGATTCGCTAAATTTTCGCCCTTGTCTATACAATTTGAACGATTGGCTAAATTGTGATGGATAGTCATATCGCTTAGATAACTCCTACCCTCTAATTCAGCCAAAGCCTCCAAAGCCATAGAGCAATTGCTAGAATTTGTGGATTTGTTTGCGTGGCTTGTTGGGGTAGAATCTAGATTCTTAGCCAAATCTGGGTGGGCTACGGGGTTTAGGGCGTAATTATTAGAATCTAGATTTCCACTAAAATTTGAGCTAGTTTCTAAACTCACACTTGATTCTATAAGCCTTTTTTCTAGCATGATTCTTACAGCGTGATAAAGCATTTCTTGCTGCATGCTTTGTGAGTAGCGATAGCTTTGGGCTACCCCATTTTGCATACTTTCTTTAAACTCTATCCTTTCTGCATGATTATCAAGTGCTTCTTTTAATGCAAGATTATCATACACAACCTTACCATGAGAATCTATAAGGCTTACACGATAGGCGGTATTAATATGTGATAGATAAGAGATTCCCTGCTGTTTTAACCCTATCTCAATATAATGGCTATTTTGCTGTAAATGTAATAGAATCTGCTTTTCATAATAGTTTGTAAAAAAGACAAAACTAGCCCATAATCCAAGCAATACCCACCCAAAGCATACGATAAAAATAGTCCAAAATATCCTTTGCCGCAAAATCCACTCACTTCACTTATATTTGCGCGATTTTATAACCAACGCCACGCACGGTTTGAATGTATTTGCCACTTTCCCCAAGCTTTGTGCGTAAGGTATTGATATGCACATCAACTGTGCGTGTTTGAAACTCACTACCCCAAATAGATTCTAAAAGCTGCTCTCTTGTAAAGACTAAATGCGGATTAGCAAGGAATAGCATAAGCATTTCAAACTCTTTATAAGTGAGATTTATAGGCACTCCATTAGAGCTAACTATACGCGTTTTTGGATTAAGCGTTATTTCTTGAAAGCTGTATTCATCTAGGGATAATCCACGCGTTCTTCTCAATAAAGCGTTTATTCTAGCAAGTAGTTCTAGCACACCAAAGGGCTTTGTTACATAGTCATCAGCACCCATATTTAGCCCATAAACCTTATCTAGCTCACTGCTTTTTGCGGTTAAGAGAATGACTGGTATATGCTTTGTTGATTGCTTTTTCTTTAGAATCTTTAGGACTTCTATACCATCTTGCTCTGGTAGCATCATATCAAGCAAAATGAGTTCAGGCATACAATCTTCACTCAAAGCATTGAGTGCTTCAAAAAAGGCTGAAGGTGTCGCAAAGCCCTTTGATTCTAAAGAATGCGTATTCAATGCGTATTCAATGAGTTCTCGTATCGCATGTTCATCTTCTAGGATAAAAATCATTGTTTCACTCCAAAATAATATGATTTATTATAGCTTAGTTTTCTTTTGTCATAAATGGTGTAATGTTATTTGAAAGTCATATTATAAAGTCTATGATATAATTATGTCTTATTTCTTTTACAAGGATATTTGTGCTATCAACTAATGTTATTTCTCGTCTATTTGGGCGATTTGCCCATACAAGATTCCCAAAAAGTATGCAATATGCGATTAATCGCTTTTATGTTGATTTCTTTAAAATCAATCTTAATGAATTTGAGAGTTTAGAATCTTATCCTACGCTAAACGCACTTTTTACACGAAAACTTATAAAGCCTAGAATCCTGCATACAACCCCTTTTAATCTCATTAGCCCAACAGATTCTCTTATTACAGAATCTGGTCGCATTACACAGCAGACTGCCCTGCAGATTAAGGGCAAAAGCTATAAAGTTGCTGATTTACTCGGCGTAACACATGATTTAAATACATATAGTTTTTTAAATCTCTATCTATCACCAAAGGATTATCATCACTATCATGCCCCGTGTGATTTAGAGATTTTAGAGGCAAAGTATTTTTCTGGTAAGCTTTTGCCGGTGAATTTTGCAAGTTTATACAAAAATGAGAATCTATTCATACAAAATGAAAGGGTCGTGCTAAAAATGCGTTGTAAATATAATCAAAGCATTATGTATTATGTCGCTGTCGGTGCGTTAAATGTGGGTAAAATGCAGTTTTTATTTGATAAGGCAATACAGACAAATGCAAAACAAGGCGATTGTGTTTATACCTATGAAAAGCCTATTGCATTAAACGCAGGTGAAGAGATAGGATTTTTTGAAATGGGATCTACGATTGTATTAATCGCACAGGCTAACTGGAGTGTAAAATCAGGCGAAGTTGTGAGAATGGGAGACCAAATTGGCACATTAGAATCTAGCATAAACGAGTGAGTAGCTTAACTCTGTTTTTTTCAAAGTTATTATTGTGTTGTCGTTTGTAATGGAGCTTTTGCTTAGTTGTTAGAATCTAACACAATGATTTATCATGTTTTGAGAAACGCGAAATATCTAACACGGATTTCATAAAAGATATTTTGTTTTTTCAAAAGTTTAATGCGACAAGATTCTATAAATGTTGCACCCCAAAGTCCCACATCAACTCATAAAAATAGATTCCAAAAATCAAAACTAAAAATAGAATCTAGCAAATATGTTGTGAATAGCTATAAATCATACACTACCTAGAATCACCCTCTTTAAGGCATATTTCTTGTAAATAGTTAATTGCTTTTTCAATGTCGTTAATATCAATCTCGTCTATTTCTTTGTCTGTCAAGACTTTATCATTAAAGCATTTGCCGCTTATAAATTTATGATTCTCTGCTTTAATTAAGGCTAGTAGCTTTTTATCTTCTGTGTAGTATGTCATATTTCCATGAAAATAGTAGTTTAAATATGATATTTCTGCCATAAGATTCCCATTTTCATAATACACTTTTGCTATGCCTTCCGCTTTGTCATTTTTATATGGTGTTTCACTCTTTAGATTCCCATTTTTATAATACCACTTTGTCATACCTTCTCTTTTGTCATTTTTATATGGTATTTCATTTACCAGATCCCCATTATCATCATACCACTTTTCTATACCTTCTTTTTTACCATTTTTATATGGTGTTTCTACCCAAATATTCCCATTTTGATGATATTGTCTCTCTACACAGCCACTCATTTTGTCTGTTTCATTTTTGCATTCTTTTAGTGTATCTGCATGTAAGATAGAAAATGAGAGAAAACCTATAAACACACTTTTTAGTAACATATCCGCCCTTTTAAATTGAGATAATAAAGCTAGAATCTAGCTTTAAAAATGGATAATGTGAGTAACATAAAGATTCTAAAAGCCATTATTGTGGCAATTTCTCTTCTTTATAGTTTTTGAAAATATCTTGTGTGATTTTATAGCTACAAAATTTTGGACCACACATTGAGCAAAATTCAGCGTCTTTAAAGACTTCTTGTGGCAGGGCTTCATCGTGGTATTCTTGCGCTCTGTCGCCATCTAGGGCGAGTTCAAACTGCTTATTCCAATCAAAGCTATATCTTGCATCACTCATCGCATCATCTCTATCTCTTGCACCAATTCTCCCTCTTGCAATATCTGCTGCGTGTGCGGCGATTTTATAAGCGATAATGCCCTCTCTCACATCATTTGCATTAGGCAAACCTAAATGCTCTTTTGGCGTTACATAGCATAGCATTGCCACACCTTTCCATGCGGCCACACACGCACCAATGGCACTTGCGATATGATCATATCCTGCGGCAATATCTGTAACAAGCGGTCCTAATACATAAAATGGTGCTTCATTGCAATACTCTTTTTGCAATTCTACATTTCGCTCTATTTGATTAAGCGGGACATGACCGGGACCCTCAATCATGACTTGCACATCGGCTTCATACGCCCTTTTTGCAAGTTCGCCCAATACCTTTAACTCGGCAAATTGTGCTTCATCGCTTGCATCAGCCAAACAACCCGGGCGTAAAGAGTCGCCTAGAGATAAAGACACATCATATTCTTGACAGATTTTTAGAATCTCATCAAAATATTCATAAAAAGGATTCTCTTTGTGATAATGTAACATCCAACTTGCCATAAGGCTACCACCACGAGAGACTATACCCATTTTGCGTTTTGAAACCGCTGGCATGTGTGCTAACAAAAAGCCACAATGTATAGTAAAGTAGCTTACCCCTTGCTTTGCCTGTTTCCTTAATACACTAAGCATAGTTTCAATATCTAGTTTTAACACATCATTTTTCACATCATGTAGAATCTGATACATAGGCACAGTGCCAATAGGCACACTTGATGCCTGTATAATAGCCTCTCTAATCTTGTCTAAATCGCCACCTGTGGATAGATCCATAACAGTGTCTGCACCATACTTGATTGAAGTCTTAAGCTTTGTTACCTCTTCATCAATGTCTTCTACGATTTGAGATGATCCAATGTTTGAGTTAATCTTTGTTTTCAAAGCTACGCCTATACCCATAGGCTCTAGATTCTTATGATTGATATTTGCAGGGATTATAAGCCTACCTCTTGCGACTTCTTTTCTAATGAGTTCTGGGCTAAGATTCTCAACATTTGCAACATATCGCATTTCTTCTGTGATAATGCCCCTTTTTGCGTAATAAAGCTGTGTCCTGATTTTATCATTTGCCCTTTTTTCTATCCATGTATTTCGTAAATTCTCACTCATGCAAATCCTTTGTAAATAGAGTAATTTCAGTCTAAGTGTAATGCAAACTTGTGTGATTTTATCTATATCCCAATATAATTTTGAATCTAGTAACGATAAAATAGAGTTTTTGTATAAAATGGTAACAAACTTTACAGATTTATTATATAATGATAAATGTTTTTTGTATCATATCGCACTGGAAAATGAGATATGGTAACATTAAGTAAAGTTATTAGCATGTGAGTGAAGTTTTATAAAGTGTTTATTTTTTAAGGAAAAATGATGAAGGATATAACGCTTATTATCATGGCAGCTGGAGATTCTGTGCGATTTTGCAGTAGCAGGGCAAAAGGCACATTACATGCAAATACACACTTTAATCACACATTTCATAATGAAAATATAGAATCTAGCAATAAACCATCTACAAAGAAACAATGGCTAAGGCTTGGGACTACGCCTTTGTGGTATTTTGTAACACATAATCTTGCTTCACAGATACTAGACATACTTAATACATTACAACAAGCAGAAAATGCAACACACACAAATACCCATCAAGGCAAAAATGACACAAAATGTAACAATAAAAATAGCGAATCCAATCCAAACAAGTCAATAACCACTGATACACAGAATCTAATCCAAGATTCTCAAACGCATTACGCAACAACACCTTTACAAAAGATAATCATCACAGCTTCTAAAAAAGATATATTTTATATGAAAAAACTCATATCAAATGCTTTGTATTTTCATATCAATGATAAAGAGTATAAAATCCCGCTTGAAATAGTTTGCGGTGGTAACACTCGCTTTCAATCTCTAAAAAATGCCCTGCAACATGTAGAAAGCACGCATATAATTGTCAATGATTGTGCGAGATTTGATACAAAAAGGCATGTACTGCATGATATGCTATCCTTGTTTATGAATGAAGATTTTGACTGCATTGTGCCGTATTTGCAAGTGAGTGATACAACACTCATGTATGATTCTACAAATAACACACATAAAGCAATAGAGAGAGAGAAGTTAAAGCTTATCCAAACGCCTCAAATCACAAAAACACAAAAGATTCTAGAATCTTTTGCAAAAGAGATTGACTTTAGCGATGAAAGCACTGCAATACTCTCACTTAAAGATTCTAAGCTTGGCTTTGTTATCGGCAGTAAAGATATGACAAAGCTTACATACCATGATGACCTGCATTTATTAAAGAAGCTATATCACGCAAACGCACATAATAAAAGCGACACTCTCATAGGCTATGGTAGCGATATACATGGCTTTATAGATTCTAAAGATATGTATCTGTGCGGGGTAAAGATAGAATCTAGCATGGGTTTCAAAGCCCATAGCGATGGCGATGTGGCTATACATGCGATTATAGATTCTATACTTGGGGCTATGAACTATGGCGATATAGGTGAGCTTTTCCCTGATAGTAAGGACGAGTTTAAAAACATAGATTCTAAAATTCTATTAAAAGAAGTTTATGATTATTGTTTAAGCGTTGGGTTAGAACTCATTAACCTTGATATTACAATCACAGCTCAAACCCCTAGAATCTCGCCCTATAAAGCACAAATGCAAGAAGTCCTAGCTAATATTCTTTACTTACCAAAAATGTGTGTCAGCATAAAGGCTAGCACGGCAGAGGGCTTAGGCTTTGTGGGAAGAAAAGAAGGCGTGCTAGTAAATAGCATAGCCCAACTTAAAGCAAGGAAGCTATATTAAACCCATGAAATTAAATAAAGTTTAGGAAAGGAAGTATGCAAGAAAGATTTTTATATGACAAAGATTCTAAATAAAAAGAAATTTTAAACAAAAAGAATCTTATTGCTAAGAAAGATCCCTAAAACTTTGAGAAAAGGATATGTATGAATGTTTTGATTATTGAGAGTGAAACCTATTTAGCCCAAAGTATAGCAAGTAAATTAGCAGATGGTGGGCATGTATCATTTATCACTTCTTCACTTGAAGAGGCAATAAATCGCACGGGATATGACATTGTGCTACTCTCTACAAGCACCGCAGATTATAGAGACATTATTGAAACACATAAAGACGCCATAATCATTCTCATGGTATCCTATGTCAGCGATGATACCGTGTCAAAGCCTCTTAAAATGGGAGCAAAAGACTATATTATTAAGCCTTTTATAATGGATGAGCTAGTAAGAAAAATCGAGCATTACAAAGGCTTTAAAGAACTTGCTGAAGACATTAGATTCTTTAAAAATTATTTCACTTTCATACAAAATGAGTTGCAAACGCCAACCCTGCCCCAATACAATCCACCGATTCTAATAAAAGCAAGTTCTCAAAGAAGTGCTGATATTTATGCGATGAAATATGCGATTGAGAGAAAGCTAAGGTTTGAGTTTATAAGCCTTAAGAGTATCTCATGGAGTGATTATGAGTTTCAAAAAAATAAAGTCTATTACATTACAAATTGTGAGAATCTAAAAAAGCAAGAAAAAAAGGATTTTTTGGAAAAAATGGCAAACTATCGCCTTATTATCTCAATGATTTCTGATGATTTAGTATCCTTTCCGCATATTGTAGATATTACAAATATGGCTAATAATCTTGAAATTGGCAGTGAGATTCTATCCATTAAAGAATATGAAAGGATTGTTATCACAAAATTTGAGGGGCGATATCCAGATGTGGAGTTAGCAAAAAAACTTGGCATGAGCCGCAAAAGCTTATGGGAAAAAAGGAAGAAATATGGCATCTCAAGAAAAAAATAAACAACTCTATATCGATAAAGAAGCGATTTCAGTCCTAAATCTCGCACAAGAGGGCTTGCTCTATCCTGTAACAGAGCTTATGAATGAAGCACAGATGAAAGCAGTCAATACAAGCGGTGTCTATAAAGACCAGAGCTATCCTTGCCCTTTTCTCTTAAGCCCTAGTGGCAGACGCAATAGTGAAGTCTTACAAAAGGCAAAAAAGGGCGATAAAATCGAGCTTATAACAGATGGTGAGACTTCAGGTAGCATTATCGTAGATTCTGTGTTTAGCATTAATAAGCAAGAGCGGATAAATAAGATAATGGGCGGTGATTTTGCCTCCAAACGCATACAAGATATAGAATCTAGAATAGGCGAAATTTGCGTTAGCGGTAAATACACACTCACAAATAACGACATTATGAAGCATAAAAAACGACTAGCCCAACGCATAGCTACACTGAGTGCGAAAAATATCGCAGGTATTGTAATGAGTGCATCTCCGCTGCATAGAATCCATGAAAAAATCATGCGAGATGCCCTAGAAGAATGCGATCTATTAGTCGTATTCTTACTCAAACCACATAAAAGCGACTTGATAGAATATAACTTGCGGCTAAAATGTATGGAATTTTTGATAGATAATTATCTTATGAAAGAGCGGGTTATCATTATCCCGCATGATGATACCTATCTGTATGCAGGGCAGAATCGCATGATTATGAATGCCATTGTAGCAAGGAATTTTGGTTGCAATAAACTGCTTGTTGGCGAGAATAATCGCGGCTTATCTGTGTATTATCTAGATAATGAAGTGCATTCTATCTTTGATTCTCTCACAGGTATGAATATAGAAGTTGAGATTTTACCAGAATATGTATATTGTGATGTGTGTAAAACACTTGTCTCAATCCATACTTGTCCGCATGGACATCATCACCATATTAACTATAATGCAGAATCTTTTGTCGAGTTCTTTAGACTAGGGCTTTTACCCCCTGCTATGCTTGTGAGAAGGCAGATTTCAGCAATATTGCTTTCATCTTTGTTCCCACATAGATTCAAGGATTTAGATAGATTGTATTATGATATTTTACCATCAAGCGGGATTATACAAAATAGCGGTGAAGAGGAGTTTTACCTAAAGCTTATGCAGCTTTATCAAACAACCTCACTCAATTAATGTTGTTTCATTTATAAGGCATACAATGAGATTTTTTCATCTTTATATTTTTGATAAGATAAAGCCTTTAGTATTGCAAAAAATCATTGCAAATATTTTGGGCTTTATTATTATTTATCCCATCACTTTGCATAATAAAGAGACCGCATTATTACTTAGTCTCTTTTTAGCAGTATATCTTTATAAGAATATGCAAGATTTAGAATCTAACCCAAACGAGTCGGCACAAGATAGCAATAAACTAGATTCTCAAACAGCTTGTCATGTTGAGTGTAGCGAAACATCTAAAAACTTAGAAATTAATCATAAGGACTCTAACCCAAACATAGATTCTAATCTTAACCCTACAAATAACACAGAATCTAATCCTATAAATAATGCCAACTTAACACAAGAATCCAGCAATACACAAGATTCCATAAATACAAACCAAGCTAAACCACTCATACCACACGACTTTGCTATAATCCAGCTTATGATAAGCCTTTTTTGTGCGTGTTTATTTGTCTTTGCAACATGGCAAATGTATATCTTAGAAGCCCTTATTGGTTGCATTTTTATACGAATTTATGATTATTACAAGCCAAGTTTAATAGGCAGATTCTATAACCTAAAGCCAAACAAAATACTAGGTAGCATTCTAGGGGCGATTTTGCATGGCGTATTAAGCGGTGCAAGTGTTATGATACTCTATTACATTTCAGTAAAATTTTCTTAATTTGCAAATGTGCTAACTAAACTTTATTTTAAACATGATTAAAAGACTAATAGATATTTATACACAAGATTCCGTGATTTGAGTAATTTTGTAAAAATATCATAGTTTTTACAAAAAATAGTTATAAATATTACATAAATCGTTTTTTTTTTTTTGAGTTGTGTTACAATAATTCACGCATTTTACAACAAAATGCAAATATTTTAAGTGATTAAAAGGGATTTATCATGTATAAACGATTTGGAAAAGTAGCAATAACACTAGCACTAATCTCTACGCCAAGCTTCATGTTAGCTGATGAGGGCGATGGCAATGGCTTTTTTGCTGGGATTAATACGGGCTATTCAGTAAGTTTTGAAAAAAGAACAAGCACAGAGACAGGAACACAAAGCACAACAGCTGATACAACCACTGCACCAAAATATCTTAATATCGGCGTGCAGTTAGGTTATAACTATATGCTGACTGACTTCTTTGGTTTGCGCGGCTATTTAGATTATAACTATGGCTTTATGCATAATCACATAAAAGAAACAGCCACAGAACAACAGCAAAGCACAACAACTGATACAACCACACTGGATTCATCTCATGCGATTAGTGTAAATGTCGATGTTTTGCTTAATATCCTAAGTTCTGATACCTTTGCATTTGGGGCGTATGCAGGTATTGGGCTTGGCTATGCGACAATGAATAGCACCAGCAAAGCAACTGAAGGTGGTGTTATAACAAACACAACAACACCAGTAGGCGATGGCTTTATCCTGCCTATAAATCTCGGGCTAAGTCTCACTGCAAATAGCCATCATCGCTTCGAGTTAGGTTTTAAAATACCAACTCTAGGGATTAAGCAAATAGCCCCAGCTCAAAACGGCAATCAACAAAACAACAACGAAACAACCACGACACGAAATCTCATCACAACAATAGGATATAGCTACATTTTCTAGCATGTAGCCTTTGTGTGTGATACTCTTTGCAACCCACCGCATAAACACACACTACTATCTTTATGATAGTAGCTATATCTCTCACTCAAATCTATAGCAAATTTAATCAAACTGAGCATATCCCTTGCATAATAAAGAGACCACATTATTACCTAATCTTTTTTGGTGATACATATTTATGGGAATATACAAGATTTGAATTCTAATGAGTGGGCTGCAAGGTTAAAGCTATAGTTATTGACAATTAGATTCTTATTAAACTGCACCCTTGCACCCTGCATCCACCCAAGTGATTGAGATTCCAGAAAGAACATGGACAAAAATTCTGCGGAAGTATCTTGCAATGATTTTCCAAAGAAGTTTTACTTTATGGGCTATCAAAAAAAAGAGTGGCCTTTGTTGGTGCTAATGTGTGGTTAAGTTGTGTTTAGGACTGGTAGTTCAAGCAAAAATCCTAAACAATCTCAAATCCTAAAATCTTCGCCCATTCTATATCTTTCCCGCATTCTACAACAATGCCATTACCCACTAAACTTAGCAAGGGAATATCACTAGGACAATCACTATACGCATAGCTTTGTGCTAAATCATACATTGATAGATCAAGTGTTTGTGATAACTTATAAAGCTTTCTATGCTCCATCGTATGAATACCTGCCATATTGCCGCTTAAAACCCCCTCACTACTCTCCAGCGAAACCGCCACAACATATGGAATCCCAAAATACTTTGCAAAAATGCGAATATATATCTCAAAGCCACCTGACACAATCGCTATGGTGTGTCCCATTTTTTGATGATAACGCACACGCTCCATAATGCGTTCATTAACACGCAAAAGCAATTCTTTTTCAAAGAAATCTTGTGCGATATTTTCTGCTTCTTTTAGACTTAATCCCCGCAAAACTTCAAAATTAACAGGTTTTTGAATAAACTTATTGCGATATGATTTAGGTAAAACTTTTTGAATCCTCTTGCCTACCTTACGCTTCAATTTAGCACACACTCTATGTCCCAGACCTTGTTTCATATTGTAGCCACGATACTTTGCGATAATCTCTAAATACCTTGCTGCGCTTTGAAAATCTACAAGCGTTTCACAAAAATCAAATAATGCTAAAACCCTGTTGTTCTGCTCTCTTGTCTGCATATTTTCTCCAATCACTCATTGCAAAATCTCTTTATTTCTCTAACAACACACTGCATTTGCTCCCTTGTGCCTATGCTAATACGACAATGCTTATCTACAATATGCGAATAATCTCGTATAAAAATATTCCTTTTTTCTAAAAACATTTTTAATCCATTTATATCCCTATGCTGAATAAAAACAAAATTAGCATTTGATGGATAAAGTTTAAACTCTCGCATAGAATCTAACGCATTTATAAAAAACTCTCTTGCCAATATGACCTCTTTTACATAAGATTCCATATATTCTTTATCTTTTAATGCTGCAATGGCTGCTACTTGTGAGAGATGAGTAATATTTTTTGCATTACGAAGTAAATTTAATGTAGCAATGTTTTGTGCAGAACTCAAGCAATAGCCTATACGAAATGATGCTAAGCCAAATGCCTTTGAAAATGTCCTTGTGATGATAAGATTCTGCATTGTTGGTAATAAATATGCCACACTTTTACCACAAAACTCATAATACGCCTCATCTATGACAAATAGCATATCGCCATATTTTGTGATAAGTGATTCTAGTTTCAATATATCGTGCAATGTGCCAGTTGGATTGTTTGGATTACATATATACACGATTTTTGGTTGTGTATTTACAAGAAAATTATCAAGCAAATTAAAATCAATATTGCCCTTTTCATCTGTGTGAAAAAATACACTTTGAAGCCCTATGCCATCAGCCCTTGAGCGGAAATTATCATAAGTTGGTGCAACAATACACACATTATCGCCAACACTCCCAAAGACTTGCAAAATAAACTCGTGCGAACAATCAGAACTTGCAAAAATCTCTACACATTCACTTGGCACATTTGCATATTTGCTTAAAAGGGCTAATAACTCTGCATTATGTGTATTTGGATACCAGTGCAAGTTATCATTTAAAATGGCTTGTTGCAAGGCGGTTAGGACTTTTGGCGATGGCGGCATACTAGATTCATTCCAATCAAGCTTTAGAATCTCTTCTTTTTTTGAAATCTCCCATACCTTATGTGCGATAGGGATATAGGGCTTAAGATTTTGTATAAAACTATTTGCCTTCATCACTCCCCCTATTATATGAAGTATGCTGCCACATATTACCTAGTTTTTTATCCCAAGATTCTGGGACAAGCCTTTCTGTCCCACAAGCGTGTGTGAAAGTCAGCTCCCCCACAACGATTTTTTGCCCCTTAGCAAATGGCATATAATACAAATCCACACGCACATAATCAAACATTTGAGAAAGCATAAAGGCTAGTCTTTTAAGATGCTCTAACTCACTAGGCTTTGGCGGAATGGGATTATTTGTATTGTCATAAAGAAAACCAAATGGGGCGAGATTCCAATCTTTATCCAAAATCGTGCGTTTGTAATTTGTGAATCTATCGGCAGTAAGCTGGATATAATAATCTTCTAAACCTTGAAAAATATGAAATTTATAGGTATCTGGATCTTTTGTGCCATCTAACAACATCTCCTCTGCAAAGATTCTAGGTTCTATGTCTTTATAATGCCATTCCCTATAAAGTGTGTAAAAGTTTGTGTTTAAATGTTGCGTGAGTTTAGTTATAGCTTCATTAAAGCTTTTAGAATCTTTTAAAAAA
>NZ_FZPK01000028.1 GCF_900198625.1 Helicobacter rappini
TATGCAATCTTATCTCTCACTCTCCATCTTTTCAAATCTAAAAAAACATTATTCTAGTCAAGACACAAAAGAATCTAAACCATCTCTCAATCTTACACTTACTCAAGCAACTATTAAAGAAAGTCTAGAAACTCCATTGAGTATAGAATGCAATGGTTTTATAGAATCTATGCAAAAAAACCTTTTATTAGAAGTAAATTCCCATAATTCAAATATCTCTTTGCAGCCAAAAGACTTTCTTAATTGTTTAGCCACTCTCAATATTTCTCATTCCCCTCACAATAAGGATAGTAAGATAATTTATTTTGATCGTTCTTACTCAAATATGCAAACCACAACCTATAAAGGCATTATCACGCATTTGCAATACCTTGGTTCTTTTCAACAAAATACCACAAATACACTTACCTATAGACATAATTTTACCCTTACATTGCAATCACCGCTTCTTCGCTTATCACTCAATACTGCTTATAGAATCTATACTGATATAACACCAATAGAAGTTATCAAACACACCTTAAAATTTTATGAAGGATACTTAGAAAAAACTCTTGATTTTTCTCAAATCATTCAAACATATAATACGAAAGAAATTATTTCTCAATATAATGAATCTGATCTAGATTTTATAACTAGAATAGCTCATAACCATGGTATTTACTTTTATGAAGATGCAAATACTATTTATTTTTGTGATAGTTTGACAACAAAACCTACAAAAAATATTGCTTACAATCCTCATGCAGTTGCTAATACACTTCAAGAAGAATGTATCCATAACTTTTCTAAAGAAGAAAACTTACATAGCAATTTATTTACTTATTCAAGTCATGATGCAAATGCTCCAATTGATATATTTTCTTCTCAGATTTATACATATCAAGATGAAGAAACAGGGCAACCAGATAATACATTGACTTCTTTTACACATACTTATGATAGCAGCTCTTCTTTTACACAATCTATTGATACAAGAAAGCCACTGCATCTCAAAGCAAAAAGATTACAAATGCTTGATGCAACCCTAAAGGCACAAAGCAATATTTATCATTTAGGTCTAGCAGACTTTCTGCAAATAGATTATGAAAAATATAAATATGCAAATAATGATAACACTCTGCTTAATAAACATAAAGAGTTTATTGTTGTGGCCATAGAACAAACACTCATAGATAATGCACTTTTAACACAATACAGCACAACACAAGGAGATGTCGCTCACACAGCAATAAGTAACTCTCATGACAATGAATCTATAATATTATCATCTAAAAATCAAAATGGCTTTATCCAATCTTATAGCAACACTTTAAAGCTTATGCCTTCTCATATGCTTTATGTCCCAGATACTAAAGCTAAACCAAAAGCACCATTGCATACACAAGGTATTGTAATAGGAGAAGGTTATCTAAGAGCACCAACACAAGAACAAGCAAATCAAACGATTTTGCAAGAACACAACACAATCTATACAGATGAATATGGTCGAGTAAAAGTGAGAATGAATATCTATGCAAATCAAGAAAAAAGAGATAATGCCCTCTTAGAAAGAATCCAAAAAGATAACGCACAAGATAGTGATTCACAAAGTAATATGCACACTAATATACAAAATAATGATTTACAGAATAATCAAATTAGTAGCAATAGTAGCAATATTGTAAATAGCAATAACAATAGCATAAATCAAACAAACACTAATCAAGAAAACATAATCACAATAACCAACCAAACACAACACAATAAAGATACCACCAACACAAATACTATACAAACACATTCTAGCCCTAACAAAAGATACTCTTACACTCCATTCCTTAGAGTAGCTTCTCCTATTGCAAGCAACTCTTCTGGCTTCTACCATACTCCAAGAATTGGAGATGAAGTTATAATCTCTTTCTTAGATAATGATATAGATAAGCCATTTATATCT
>NZ_FZPK01000062.1 GCF_900198625.1 Helicobacter rappini
TGTATTTTTTGTGGAATCTGCTATATTTTGTGGGATTTTACCCTGTGGCAATTTTGGTGGTAATTGTGTTGTTTGTGTATTCTGTGTGCTTAGATTAGGATTAATGGTAGTATCTTGTGATTGTTTTAAAAGGTTTGTGGTCTTTAAGCTTTCAAGTGTATTGTTAATGAGTTTATTATCATTTTCTGCTTGTGTTGGTGTGAGTATGTATCCCATGCAATGCCTTTTTTAAGTATTTGCATGAGAATAGCAGATGTTAAGAATTAAATATATGTCGGTTATTATCCACATCAAGTAATACTATGTGTGGCAATATTGCGAGACAATTTTAAGGGTTATTAAGCTTTTTGTGAGGGAGTGTATATATAATACATGACCGAAACAAAAAGTGAAAATTCCCTTAAAAGTGTCCGCCAAGATTGCCACACTAAGTTTTACTTATCGCATACACCTTTTGACACGCCCTAGTAAATAACTCTAGCAAGTCTTCTTTACTTAACTGATAGATACTCTCTTTTAGCTTCATCTTATAAGGTGCTACATCATAAGCTTCAAATAACTCATCTTTCATATCAGTAAAGTAGGCTTTTCTAAATATCTGCCCTATTGCCCCTACTTGAATATTATTTCCTACATTGATAAAATTTTGTCTTTTTTCAGGTGTATTGGATATATTGCTATCTCCAGCATGATTTTTTTGTGTTATCCATGTTTCTTTTACCTTTTGCATATCAAAACCTACTTTAGCTTCATCATATACAATAAACCAAAACAATTCATGTATATAATCAGTCTCTAGCGGGTCTTCCCAAACACAATTAAATCTATCTACCTTTAACTCATCGCTTGTTTCATTCCTTGCAATATAGCTATTTGGATTCTTAGAGAAAACTACATTTAAAGAGTCTAGCCCTTGTGGTGTTTGATTTATAGGGTCTTCAAGCCTTGTCCTTGTTATAACCCCTTGTGCTTCTTTAATCCATACTTCTAAATTATCTGTAAAATCAGCATTACTCATATTTTCCACTGCTTCGCTAAAAACATGCGTAAAAGTCATGCCTTGTTCTACACTCTCTTTTTCGATAATAAGACTCTCTAGTGTTTGCAAATGTGCTTCATCTTTGCTTTGTAAGAATGGATAAGCACTTATATGTGTAGAGAGTATTTGATAGCCAACAGGGGCATAACCTATTAGCGTTTGCTTTTGTGCGTAGTTTATTCTTTGTGTATCATATAAATCTTGCAATTCTTTCTTTCTCTTTTCAGTGATAGTTGTATGCAGCAAAGTCATATTATTATCATTTTGTGCGATTTTAAATAATTCCTGCCATACAAAGCCTATAACATACATATAAGCTAATTGTTCTGTATTCATTGTTTGCAAGTTAGGTAAAAGACTTGTGAAATTTATACTCTTAGGTGTGTTTTGTGGTGGTGTGGTAGTTGGCGGTGTAGGATTGATTATTACTTGTTTTTCAATCACTTTTATTGCTACCGCCCTTCTTATACTCTCATTATCCCTTATGCCCTCAATAGTTAGCATAGTATCACCTTGAATCTTTGCAGTGATTTCTTTTGTAGCTTCATTGAAACTTGCAATAGTATCATCTTGCATATTGCTTGTATAACTTGTAGCATTTGTGATAATCTCTATTGTTTGTGTAGCCCCTACTTCTAATTCTAGCTTATCAGGTTTTATCCCCAAAGTTAAAGGCAATGGCGGTGGCGGTGTTGGTGTTACTTGTGGTGGAGTAGGTGCAGGTAAAGGAATACCAGCAGTTACATCATTAGGCTGACTTGGTTTAGTGATAGCTTCATCATTGCCATTTCTTAATTCAAAATACACTATATCTACATGCCCTTTTACAAAGCCTTCCCCAACAGATATATTTACTACTTCATTAGGATTAAGTTTAAATACGCCAAATTTAATCTCGCCACTTGTGCCTAACAAATCCCCATCATACGCCCCACTAGAGAGTTTTACATTTTGTGTTTCATTCGCCCAATATGACCTTTTATATCTATCCCCTATTGCCCACCAGCCGTCCCACCCAGTGCAGAGCCATTGTCTATAAATCTGCTTATTTGTTATTGTATTTGCTTCTATACTCAATCCAGCATTAGAGCTAAGATAGCTTCCAAAGGTAGAAGGACTAGCAACACTTACAGGGGGATTGTGTATGTAGTTATTTTGTGTTGAGCTTTTATTATGTGCTTCAAACTTATGATTTACACCATTGCCTACCCCATGACTTGCGTTTGTTCGTATCTGCCACCCACCAACAGGATTGGTAAAAGCTACAGGAAACGCACCGCCAAAGCCTTTTGTATCAGTCCCATACCCATGTCCCCCAACACATAGCACAAAGACTACACAGCCATTATCTCCAGCTTGAAATATGCCATTTTCAGTATAGCTTTTACATACAGGGGCATAATAATCACTAGGATTTACACTCTCATTTTCAAACTTTAAAGTTTTAAAGACACTAGGCTTTTTTGGTATCCATTCTGTCTTTATCTCTGTGTTTGGTTTAAACTGACTTGTATATTCATCTCTTGGTTTAGCAATAGTTGAGACTTGAATTTTATTCATATTTTATCCTTGTGTATTTTTAAACAAATACTATACAAAAATAGCTAAAGAATAAATGTCGGTTAAGAGGGTAAGAAAGTGGTATCAAACAATGCCTCCTCTCTGTTACCTCTAGCATGTAACAAAAAGTAAATTAACTAGTCTATATATTAATAAATCGGTTTAGCTAATGCTAAAATAATTATAATTAATAGTATAATAAGCCTAATCAATCCCATTGATTGTTACCTCCTTTCTAACTTACCGCTAGAAAGTAAGTAAAACTATCCCTTTAAGTTGGTCGCTTAAAGGGACACTCTAATTATACATCATTTTTTCACTATAAATTCCAATGGCTGTTTTTAATTTCTTAAATATATAATCAAATGAGAATATATTGACTAGTAAGCATTCTACTCTCATGCGTTCGATAAATATCTCTCTGCAATTCCCTAATCTCACTCTCATACAATCCCCTATAAAATCCCACTTCTTGCAAAGCATTTTGACTAGGCTTTTTTTGCAATAATAAATACATTGCATAAAACAATAAAGCATTATTAGCAATAAGTGGCAGATTAAAGCTATCATGCTTATCTACAATCTTGTAATAACAATAATAAGTCATTACATAATCCCCAGCATGATTAAACACAATCTTATCATTACTAATACTCACATACTCACCACTTGTTATATGCTTTGCTTGATATGCCCTAAGTATTGGTATCTCTTTTTTGTTTCTTATTACATTCTTTACATCTAAAAAGTTTGTAGGCAAGTCTTGTATAAAGTCTTTTTCTACCTTATATTCTTTTTGTTGTAAAAATAGTCGTAACACCCTTGCTAGATTCACATAGCTAAGGTTAAGGCAGTCTAGTATTTCTGTATCATTCCACTTTTGCATAGATTCATCATGCAGCCTTGAGCGGATTTCGAGTAATAGGGTAAAGACTTCCATTTTCTTATTAAACCTTTCTTGTTAGAGATTTCACTTTGATTATACATTTAAGAGATTAAGCCTTTTTATAGTAGTCATTACCGCTTAAGGTAACTCCCACTATAAAAAAGGCTTAAAACTATTAAAGCCATAATGCAACCTTAAAAATCTAGTTTTGCTTACTTGCAAGGCTTTCACCCACACTTGCAAAAATGACAAGCACAAAGCCAACTCTCTGTGCGGCAGTATTTTGAGTCGATTTTGTTTGTTTTCGAGTAAAAGTCAAGGGAGTGTATATATAATACATGACCGCAGACTTTTACGCAGAATCAAACAAAAGCGACCAAAAGACAACGCACCCATAAAAAGCTAGTTATTCACAGAATAACTAATACTCACAAACCCACTACTTCTTCCACCCCCAATCGTTACATTCACACTAGTCCCCCCATCTAAACATGCAGCAAAAAATGCACACTCCCCATTACTTCCCCTACCAGCAGTAGAGCCAAGTCCCCCTTGAACGCTTTTTAAATCCCCAAAGCTAGTAATACCCCCATTATCAGCAGAGTTATCATACCCACTTCCCCCTTGTAAGAATATGAGATAATTCCTTTTTGCCCCTTGTGGTGCAGTCCAAGTTTGACTAGCAGTTAAGTGTTCTGTCCTAAAATCTTTACCAAAAGCTATTAACTCACCTTTAATGCCTAATATTTCAGCATTAAGCCTTGCCATTTCAGCCATAAATGTTTTACCAGCCCCAGCAAATGCTTCATTAATGCTATTTATAGAATCTGTTTTAGTATCTTGTAATTCTACAATATAATCAGCCTTATGCTGTGTTAATTCTTCTATACCTTCATCTGTTACATGTTTAATCAAATCAACTGCTATCTGTTTAGCACTATTTAAACTCGCAAGACTTGATAAAGTCGTAATGTTAATTTCATCTAAGGCTTCAAGCTTCTTATCATCTATTAATTCTATAATCTCTTTTGAGAGAGATTCCATTTCAGCAGTATAACTTTTAAAGTCGCCAGATAGTAATGCCCTATAATCTAGCAATATTTCTTTTAATTCAGCCTTATATCTATCCCCTAATAGCGTAATAGCTTCTAGCATTTCTTGCTTTTTAGCTTCCCCCATAGCATTAATGATAGCTTCTAATTGATTGACTTTAGCCACCAATCTATCATAGCCCATATTTACAAGGCTTGTATGCCAAAACTCTACTTGGTCTCTATAATTTCTTGCTTCTTCTTTGATAGCGTCAATATCTATCTGTATTGCTTTCATATCATCACGCAAAGTGATACAATCATTCTTTAAGTTAGCACATAAAGTAGCATAATCATCACATAAAGCATATAATGCAAAGGTTTCATTATAATAATATTCTGTCTCTTGCTTTAAAAGCTCATATTTTTCTCTCTCTTGTGTGAGTGTCTGCATAATCGCTTTTATATCTTTTACTTCAGTCTCTAAAGCAGTAATAATAGTTTCAAATTGCTTTAGGGCTTCATCTCTTTTATCTAAAATCTCTTGCAAGGCTTGTTTTAACTCTTCTTTAAACTTATTCACATCACCTTGAAAGTCATTATTCACATAATCAAGTGTAGCTAAAAGCCTTAAAAGCTCCCTTGAAGTATTGAGTGTCTCTCTTACTTGTGCGAATATATCACTATTTGCATCTACTAGTGGGTTTAAGTTAAAAGGGGGGAAGTTATGCGGATTTTTTAGAATCTCTTTTATAATCTCTTGTGCTTTTATAGGGTCTTTTAATATATCATTTAAGATAAAATCAGGGCTTAAGCCATTCTCTAAACCTTCAATCTGCTTTTTAATAGCTTCTAATTCTTGCTTAGTTACAATATCTTCATTGCTATTTGCTTCTAAATCCGCTTTAATCTTATCTTGTTCTAAAGCTTCAGCGGCAGCTTCTTGTCTTAATGTGTCAATCTGCTTTTTTAAATCCACTAAAGTAGCTGCAAGTGTTGGGTCATTAGGATTTACAGGCTGATTTAATAATAAATCATTAATCTGCTTTTCTAACTCTGCAATCTTGTCATTTTTCTCTTTTAATTGTTCTGCAAACTCTTTGTTTAATTGCTCTAGGGCTTCTTTTTGCTGTTCGATAATCTCTTTTAGGGCTTCATCGCCTAAGCTTTGATTTAACTTCTTAAGAATATCTGCTAGATTTTTCTCTGTTACATAAGTATCGCCTGTTGTTTTATCTGCCACTTGATTTTGTGCTTGTGGTGTAGTTTGTGGCACTTGTGGCGTTACTTGTTGTGCTTGAGTTTGTATCTGTGTTTGGTCTTGTGGTGTTTGTGTATTTTGTGTAGGCATTATAGTTTCTCCCATAATAAAATGCCATATTGTAGAGAAAAACGCATTAAAAACAAATATCGGTTAAAACTTGACGATATTTGTTTTATAATATTAAAGAAGCTTTACTGCTTGTAGGACATAAAGGATGAGTTATGGCAAATGTTGTAAATGTTGCAAACTATTTTTTGTTACTAAATAAAAGACGATATGAGAAAATATCTAGTGAGGACGATAAAGACAGCAGGTTTCAAACAGAGGCAGACATGATTACACATTTAAAATTACAAAAGCTAGTCTATTATGCACAAGGATTATATTTAGCATATTTTAATAAACCGCTTTTTACACAAAGTGTTGAAGCATGGCGGCATGGTCCCGTTGTTAATGATTTATATCATATATTCAAGCCATATCACAAAAATGATTTAATGCCACTCGCAGACAAAATAAATGAGAATGATTTACAATTGGATGATAATGAGAAATTCATTATTAAAATGACATTTAAGCGTTATGGAGGATTAAGTGCAAATACACTAAGAGATAAAACACACGAAGAACCGACTTGGTTAAATACTTATGAGCTAAACAAAAATAATGTTATAGATAACGAGCTAATGAAAAGCTTTTTTGTAGAACAAATTAAACAAGATTTAGATAGACTATATACAGAGAGATAGTATATGTCAATTGATATAGTAATCTTTATTTTGAGAGATTTAGTTATTCACTACAATATGAATGAAACACAGGAAAGAATGCTGTATGCGAAACGATATTTATTAGATAAGGCTTTCACAAATATATGCAATCTTAGCGACAAACTTACAAAAGATATGTTGCTTGGGGCTATATCAAAGATTGACGATGAGTTTTATAATATTTTGGACGATGATAGAGTAAATATTGAACCATTTTTATGCAAATTGGTTGTGAAACATTGCGATACTGCTAGAAACTTTTAAGATTACTCAAAAAAGTCTTTCGCAGAAATTCCTAACTTTTGCAAAAACTCTTCTTTTTCTGTTTGCGTATATGTAACTTCTGTATCTCTAGCATTCAATGTAACATCTCCTGTAGATTCAAGGTTACCGCAATCAATCTCGTCGCAAAATACACTATCATCTATATCGCATGTTGGCAGTAAAAATTTTTCACTCATACTATCAATTCCTAAAAACAAAATTCTTTAATGCTATCAATATCGACCTTAAATGTCAATATTTTGTCCTTCAAAGTCAAGTTAATGCCAAAAAATACACATTTCCCCTACTTATCCCCCCTTAGGTAGCTTTATATCATCTGCCTTAGCTTGAGCCTCATACTTCATAGCCTTAGCTTCTTTCTCTTTAGCAGTCGCATTTAAGACTTGTAATTGTAATTGCTGCATTTGCATTTGTAATTGCTGCATTTGCTTAGCCATAGGATTATTTTGTGCTTCTTCTGCTTTTTGAGCTAATACCTTTCTCACCTTAGCACTCACGCTAGAATCTGAATCATCTAATACTAAAGGTAATATATCATTCATAGCTTCTTGTGGCACAAATCCACTCTTAATGAGTTCTACCCATTGACTAAATCTCTCTTCTCTTGTAGAGTTATTCTTAGCCTTAGTTTCTATGACTATATCATAGCTTCCTATCTCTATTTTATTTGTATCATTTGTATTGATTTCAAAGTAATTCTCAAATGTATCTTCTTCTACAATCCTAAAGACTTGTGCCTTATCAAAGTATTTAGTAATATACTCTAAACATACAGAAAACACGCTTTTATCAAATAAATCACTCGCAGTTAAAAATCTCTGTATCCCCATAAGCCCTGCATTTGTTCTTTGTTGCACGACTACACCACTAGCACGACTTGTTACCTGTCCTAAGGCTTCATCATTAAAACCTGCCTGCATTCTTGCTATTTGTCTGTGTTCATTACTCTTTGAGCTAAGACTTGCTACATCATTTGAGTGATTTTGAAATTGTATTTTAGAGCTACTTAATGCCCCATCTCGCACACCTACAACAGCATTATCTAAGCTTACATGCTTACTGAACTCTTCAGCATTATCCACAGCACTCATCTCATAGAGTATCTTTTGAGAGCCTAGCATATTTGCCATTCTATTTTCTGCAAAATTTACATAGTCTTGGTGTGGCTTTACATTCCTAAAGATTCCATAAAAGGCATTTGCAGAATCTACATATAGCTTTCTTATCACAATAGGGCAATGTCTTAAGTCAAATATGCTTGTATCAGTCTGCATAATGCCTGTTTTATCCCATATAAACCTATCATATTTCCTTGTCTTAGGATTTAGCACAAAGCTTTCAAAGTATCTTACCCTTTCTCTGTAAGCATTCATGCCTACATTATTTATAATATCATATTCTCTTTTTCCATATAACTCTATCATATCATCTTTATCGTTATATAGCACTTTATGATAGTATTTACAATCGCTTCCATCTTCTTTTTGTGAATAAGGGTCAATATATAAAGCATTTATTGGTATATGCTTAATTGTTATTTTTAAATCATTATCTATTTCACTCTCACTAAGCCATACTTCAGCAGCACATATTCCACACATTAAGTCTAAATCGCATTTTTGCTTATTGATTTGATAATCCTTTGTTTGTGTTATGCTTTTTAATATATTTGTTAGAATCTGTGCTTTTTCTCTATCTTTCTTTTGAAAGCCTACTGCATTCATCTCTGTTGAAGCATTCAGCTTATAACCTAAAAGCTTTTCGCCTATTAAAGCATACATATTTTCAAAGAGTATAGGCTGTCCCCTACTTGCGAGTATGCTTTTAATATAATCGGGTAATTGATTACCCTCATAATACTCTTTTGCTTCTAAAAACTCATCATAGCTTTCTTGTAAGAGATTGAGAGATTCTTTAAGACTTTGGAGTAATTTATCGTGTGTTTCATTTGCATTCATTTCTTTACCTTTTAAAAGCTTTCACCTTGATTATACATTTAAGAGATTAAGGCTTTTTTATAGTAGTCATTACCGCTTAGGTAACTCCTACTATAAAAAAGCCTTAAAACTATTAAGCCATAATGCAACCTTAAAAAGCTAGTTTCCTTTTTGCAAGGCTTTATACCTTGCATTCCATTTTCCTTTCTCTGTTGTTATGTTACCCTTTCTTGTCATGTTGAGCCGAAGGCGAAACATCTATAACACTAAGATTTGCAAAGTAAGTCGTGGCAATCCACACTCGCACAAAGTAGATTCTATATGCGGCAATATGAGCTGTGGCAATTTTCAATGTTGTTGAGATTTTTGCGAGGGAGTGTATATATAATACATGACCGAAGCAAAAATTGATAACTCAATACGAAAAGTGTCCGCTAAGATTGTCGCACATTAAGAAGCCTCTGTGCCATCTTCTTCATAGTCGTTATTATCAGTATCTATACTCTCACTATGTCCCACAGGCATACCACCAGCACCACCAAGTGAGAGTGTAGGCATATTTCCACTACCTCCTAATTCTGTATTATCTGTGTTTGGAGTTTGCGTGGAGTCTATACTTCTTGCATTCGCATTTGAGTTAGCACCCATAACTTGCCCTTTTCCAGCACCACCAAAGATTAAGCCATTTCCGCCTAACTCATTTTTGATAGCTCCCATGCTATTTTGTTTCATGTCATAACTTGCATATTGTGAGTAATCTATCGTAGGGGCTACTTCACCACTACCGCCCCAAGCCTTATCAATACTTGCGGCTAATTGATTATTTGCTAGTTCATGTTTTTGTTGTTTTTCTAACTCTAAGTTAAAATTCTTTTTAGCTAAATCCATTTGTTCTTTCATCTGCTTGTTTGCTTCTATAGTATTGTATATATCCATACCTAAACCAGCGACACTTGTTAAAGCCTGAACGGGTGCGGCAAACTTGCCTACCTTATCTAAACCTTGAGATAGCTTAGAAACTTTTCCAACATCTGCTACATCGTCCAATGTATCTGCCATTGCTCCTATATCTTTAACACTATTTGCTACATTGTGTCCTTGTTTGGCTAAATCTTTTGTTTGTTGCATTACTTGTTGTGTCTGCCCTAATCCCAATCCAAGCGGGTCGTGTCTTTGCAATGCTTGTGCGGCTGCTTGTTTATTTATATAAGTTTTTTGTAAGACAGGGACAGAAACAGGTTTTATTATAGGTGGCATATTTCATTCCTTTAATATCAAAATAAACAAGATTATACATAATTTGCAATGATTAAAAAATGTCGGCTAAAATTACACAAAAGAAAAAAGGACAACAATGTATGCTATTGCATTTGATTTAAAGATTGATGACTTAAAAAAGCATTATGGTGAGCCTTACAACAAAGCCTATGATGAGATAAGGCAAGAGTTAGAAGCATTAGGTTTTGAATGGACGCAAGGCAGTTTATACATGAGTGTAAGTGAGAAAAACACTCTAGCAAGTGTGTATAAAGCAATCAATAGACTGCAAAATATTAAATGGTTTAAGCAATCTGTGCGTGATATAAGGGCGTTTAAAGTAGAGGATTGGTCGGACTTTACCGAGATTGTTAAAGGTTAGAATGAATTTGCAATTAAAGATAAACACGCAAACCCCCATATTCTAGCATTTGCATTATAACTTGAATTCGCCTTAAGGCTTTTAGAATCTGCACAAAGTTAGATTCTATATGCGGAAGTATTGCAAACCATAAAAACAGACTCTCGTGCGGTAATCGAATTGTAGCTACTTGCCTTGCGTTTAAGATTTTTGCAAACAAAACGCAAAAAGCAGATTCCATGTGCGGAAGTATTTTGAGTCGATTTTAAGTGTTTTCAAATAAAAGTCAAGGGAGTGTATTATACATACATGACCGCAGACTTTTATGCAGAATCGCTTAAAAGCGACCAAAAGACAACGCACTACTTATGTATAAATTCCTTAGCTACTATATATTCCAACATAAACGCCAAATTACTCTCTTGTGCCACAAAAAGCTGTGCTGTGCTTTTCATTAAATAGCTTGTTAATTCATAGTTTTTCACAAACTCTTTAAACAATACTTCAAGTCTTGGCAATACTTGCAATGAAAAGTCATAATTATCAAGGATACTTTTACTCTCTATGCGTATTCTTCTTATCATTGCATCTCGTATTTCACCTGTATAATTTTGCATGATATATTCAGTTACCGCCTTTGTGTCTAGATTCTTTGCTAGATACTCTTTTACCGCTTCATTGACTTGATTTCTATCTAAGTTTATAAGATTGCCTAAGCCATATTTATTGATTAAGGCTTGTCCTATATCATTATAGAAACTCTCACTTGTGAAATACTCATCTTTAATGAATTGTTCGTGCATAATATCTAAGATGTTCTCATCACTTATTTTCTCATCTACTTCTGCTTTTAAAACTTTGAATTCCTGCTTTGTAGATTGCAATTCTTGCTGTGTAGTTTCATTTGCTTGAATCATATTTTGGATTAAATCAGTTAAACTTGCCATATTTATCCTTTCTTATTTTAAAAACTCTGTATATTTTAATCTTTTACTACTAGCATAATCGCAGTAAAAAAGCTAAGTAAGCCAAATATAATAACACCACTTGCTAATATTTCCATTTACAGCTCCCCTATTTCTTTGATAATCTTTAGTATTTTCCTTTGCAACACAATTACACCTACTCCAAGCAAGACAACACCAAACGCACATAAACCTAAAAACCACAAATTAAGTTCAGTCATCTTAGTAAAAACAAAGCCTACTACTGCCAATAGCGAAGTAAGTGCGAAGTTCCTATACACTCGCAATTCATCAAGCCTTGCCTTTTTCTCATCTAACTTAGACACAAACAACCTTTAATATTGCTTCTTTATCCATTTGCGAACACCTGCCTTTTATTTTCTTTGCATGGATATTACTTGATTTTAACTTAACTTGCAATAAAAGACTTAAACCAACATGAAGCTATATGTAAAGTTGTTTCAAAGTATCACACACTAAGCTAGATTGAGTTCCTTTTTAATCTCTGCTAGATACACTTCACCTGCTTTATTATAACTCCATCTAGCCTTATAACCCCTTGTATCTAAATGCACGAATCCCCTAAACTCATCATTAGGATTTATGCTTATTGCAATCCCAAAAGGCTTGTCATTATATGTTTTTAATACATGCTCGAATACCTTTTTAGTAGGAATGCCTTTTACCACAAAATCCACAGCGTCCCCTGCTATATGCCTTGACTTTGAAGCTCCACCTATCTTTTTATTATGTGTAGGACAGCGATAACCGCTATTTATAGTAATAGGGGCGTTAAAATGCTCTCTAATCTCTACTAATGTATCGATTAACTCATCTGTTGGCATACCTTTTGGCAACTCACATTTACCACATTTGCATTTGAATTCAGATTCTTTAAAATACTTGTTCTCTTTCATTTCTCATTCCTTTATTAAAATTCAGTTTTGGCATTTCCACTTCGTATATTGTCGTGGCAATCCAAACACAAAGCATAACAAAGCTATAAATAAATTCAAATGTCGGTTAAAACATCGTTATATTCCTTTTTGCATTCAAAAATGGACTTATTCCAAAGTAAGTCGTTTTACTCTTATCTTTTTCTTTATGATATATCGTTACTTCCACATAGTCCTTGCTTGGTGTATCAGCCACTGCCACAAAAAATTTTTTATTGCTGCCGATGATGATAAACTCATCACCATATTCCCCATCGATATATGCAAAACGAGTTTTTGTGTCAAAATACCTGCATACATCTGTTCTTACGACTGCTTTTTCTATAATTTCTTTATTACCATTAGTAAAACTAGGCGGTATAACAATTTCCCCCTCTATTGCTTCAAAATGTGGCACACAAGGCGTTTTTAACTCTTCTGTTATAAATATCTTCTCTGTATAGGAAACAGGATATCCCCTTGCCCTAAATCGTATCCTAGCCTTTGCTTCTTCTCTTACTAGCCATTTATAGCATTTATAAGTCTGTGCGATAGGCTCTGTTTGCTTTATCCCTACTGCCTTATTTGTCCCTACTTCTTTTATACTCTTATAATATTTTACTTCCACTCCGCCATAATTCCATACTTCATATTCACATTCATAGCTTTTATTTACATCTACAATCCTTCTTCCATGCTTTACAAAAGCATTTGCCCCCTTTTTTTGTAATAGTATGTTATCCATAGCACTGAATCTATCACTACTCTTAAAAAGCCTATTTATGTTTCTATGATATGTATTAGTATCACTGAGAATATAAAAGAGTTGTATATCACTGCCTTTTAGTGTTTTCTTTTCACTCTTTACAAGCGTAATATTTGCATGTTCTGTTATATTATGTGTCTTTTTCTCTGTTTTGTTATCATTATCTTTATCCCATTGTGTCTTTGTGCTATGGATACAGCCTACAACTACTTGTATTTTTTCTAATGGTCGCCCTCCTAAGTCAGTAGCACTTAGTCCTAAATCACTCGTCTTTGCTTCCATATAATAAGTCGATACAATCGCAGTAAATCCCATGACATCATTTATATTCTCAAACTCTATGTTAGAGAATCTATTCAAATACTCATCATCATCATCATCAGGGTGATTCTCATACAGATAATATGTCCCTAAATCATTTTTAGATAGCCATTTAAAACACGCTTCTACAATCTTAGTCCGCATACTTAGATATATAGGCACAGCACCATTTAATACAGCTTTTAAGCTAGAAGGATTACTCCATTTTGCATCACTATATAGATTACTTAGATATTGGTCTCCTCCTGCACTCTTTTCATTCTTATTATTTAATATATCATACATATCGCTATCTTTAAACTTATCATCTAATGCTCTATAAGGCTCATGCGGCAACATTTGGTCATATCTCTCTCTACCTGCTGCCCCCTCTTTCCATAATCTACCATTTGCATACATAGAATAAGGGTCAGTTATAGCAGTATCTACAAAGTTAGCACTCTTAGGCATATTTCTTAGCATTAAATCATTTGTTTTTTGCGTTATCTCTTTCATTTCTTCTTCTTGTATGGCTGAAGATATCATATTATAGACTGATAGTATCATACTTGCAGCACTTGCTACATACCCTACAATCTGTGCGACGAGTAACCAGCCTGTTACAGCTTGTCCGCCCGGGATAAAAGCAGTCCCAATCGCTACAATAATGCTTACAACAAGCATAAATGCCTGCCAAAACTTCTTATCCTCTGCTACTTCTTCAAACCAGTCTTTTCTCTCTTGCATTTCAAGCAGGGCAAGTAATATCGCTTCATCAATCATTATATCATTTCGTAATATATGCCTTACTTTACATACATTAAGATTGCTTTCTAAGGCTTCTATTGCACTCTGTCGTTTTATAGGGAATCCATGCGTTTTAAAATACCTTAAAACATCATCATAAGTCCATGTGCTTTGGTATTTGAGAGTAGAATCAAACACCTTTTTATAACCGATATTTTTCCAATCACTTAAAACTTTATTTTTTTTATAATTTTTTAGGTAATTTTGGTATATATTGTCTCTATTGTTATGGATTGCTTGGATTTTTTCTTCTCTTTGTCTTATGCGTTCTTTTTTTGTTTCTTCGCTAACATTGTCATACCACTCCCATTGTTTCGTAGCTTCATTATACTTTTGATGAGCACTATAAAACCAAACCCAAACCCCTTGTATTTGCCTTTGTATCTCTTTCTCTGTTGCTAGACTTGCTTGTATTAACTCATTTTTAAAGTAGTCATCACCCTTGCCTAAAACCTGTTCTGCTATAAATAAATAATATGCAGTCTCATCATACACATTATTCATCTCACAATTTGCCATAAACATACTAGCGATATGGTCTTTGTCTATGAATTCAACTTCGCTTCGGTAGGTTTCTTGTTTTTTTAGCATGTTTTACCCTCTTGTAGATTCACACTTGATTATACATTTTGCAAAGTCCTAATACTTGTTACATATTCCCCCCTTATTGTCATGTTGCCTTTTTTCCTTGTTATGTTCTTTTCTCTTGTCATGTTGAGCGAAGCGAAACATCTAGCCCTTTTGCAAGTAAAGATTTTTCGTGCCATGCACTCAAAATATGACAAGTGGAAACAATCCATATTCTAGTATTTGCATTATGGCTTTACGAGCTTTAAGGCTTTTTTATAGTAGGAGTTACCTAAGCGGTAATGACTACTATAAAAAAGCCTTAATCTCTTAAATGTATAATCAAAGACGAATATCTACACTATAAGTTATCATTCCCTAGATACTCCCTAATCTGCTCGTCCGTAAGTCCTGCAATCTGTTCTTTACTAATAACCCCATTATTCAAAATAGCCTTAATATTTACCTGCGTATTATCTTGGTTAGGATATAAGCACTTTTTCATATCAGTAAAGATACTTACCACATCTTTTGCAGCTTGTATCACTTTAGGATTAGGCACACTTGATTTCACACTAAGACTTGCAAGTCTGTTAAACTCACTTTGTGCTATTAATGCAGTCTTTGTGATTTGAGTATGTATAAAAGTCTCACTCATCGCTTTTAATAGCAATTCATCAGCAGTATTATCAAGTATTCTTTCTTCATAAATGCTATATAGATTTTGCATATTTTCACGCATATTATGCTTTATTGCATTCTTTGCTATGCCTATATTATCTAATACATCTTTATCATTTAAAAGCTTATTTGTAATCGCCTTTAACTCTGTATTTTTAACGAGTTTTCCTTTTTCCCACTTCTCTGTTTGTATCCAATTATACAAAGTCCTTTCATTGACTTTAAAAAGCTTTGCTACTTGCTTTATATCTTCATAATGTGCTTCATAATATGTTCTTACTTCTTTTTTTAAAAGTTCTTTTTCACTTTTTGTCATAGCTTTATCCCATTATAAAATAAGATATGCTAATATATATAAAAGTGAGTGTAAATATCGGTAAGGCAAAAAAATGAGTGTAAATTTTAATGAGAGTTTTAAAGCTTTAGTGCGTGAAGTATTCCAAGATAAAAGCGAAGGTGTTATACATATTTTAGATGAAGTTGTAAGTAATAAGGCAAGTGAAGACACACAAAATATAAACAATCTTAAACAAGAAGCGATAAAAGATATAAGAAGTAATATTGCTACAAACGACTTTGTAAGAGCAGAAATTGCCGAGTTAAGAAGCGAATTAAAACAAGATATAGCAGATTTAAGAAGTGAGTTAAAACAAGACATAGCGGAGTTAAGAGAAGAAGTTCATGCAGAATTATCTAAAATGGATTCTAAAATTATGCAATTTAGAGCAGAATTAAAGCAAGATAATGCTAACTTAAAAGCAGAGTTAAAGGACGATATAGCAAAAAGCAAGGTAGATATTATAAAATGGGTGTTTGGTTTGCAGTTTGCTACATTAGCTCTTATTGCAGGTATGCTAAAATTAATGCTTTAAAGGTGTGTTTATGAGAATAGCAATATTATCTAGTCTGTTTATGTTTAGTGTATTGTATGCAAAATGCGATTGTCTTTGTGTAAATGGTAATGTAGAAGCAATATGTAGCAATGCTTATGAAGTCCGCCCTGTATGCAATCCTAGAGTATGTCCTATTGTCCCCCCAAGCATAGAGCCATTACAGACTCCACAACTCCTACCTTTAGGCACTACTTCATGTCATCAAGCACAAGTGTATAATGAATATACAAGGCAGTATGAATGGCAAAGTATTTGTAAGTAATTCTTACAAATATTCATCTTTGATTATACATTCATAAGATTAACCTTTAAAATAGCTACTATTTTAAAGGCTAAAACTCACAAAGCCATAATGCGAATATTAGAATATGGTTTGCTTTGTTAATCCTTTGTCATGTTGAGCATAAGCAAAACTCTTGCTTATGCTATTTTATCATCTTTCTATAAGAGCTTGTCTTAATTTAACAAAGCTATTATATTGTGCTTGAGCCATAGGCGTAAGAATTTGCACTCCACCAAAATTCTCTGTGCTATATTCAATATCTTTTATCATTTTATTTAAGGCACTTACTAACACACCTTCATTAAATGCCCCACTTTTTCTTAAATCACTCACTTGTTTCCTAATGATATTCATATCCATATTGCTTAGTGTTCCCTTTAAAGCACTTGTGCCAAGAGAAGTTAAGATATTGCTTTGTGCTGCACTTAATTCCCCATATTGTTTTGCGTTATCTCCGCCCACATACTGCCCTAAAAATCCAATAAAAGTATTTAACCTATCTTGCCCTGCAATTTGTTGCATTTGTTCTGCCGCTAAGGCATAACCGCCTACCTTTTTATATAATTCTTTAATGTCTTTTTCGGTAGCTAATGTAGCTCTAGCCTTTTCTTTTTGTTCTTCTGTTGCATTAGCGTCTCTAAAAATCTTAACAGCGTCAGCAACTTGTTCTCTAAAAGTCATATCATTTTTATTGTTTATACTCACCCCACCAATACCACCGCCATTTCCCCTAAGCATTCCATTACCTAACATACTTGCCATTTCAACAGACATTTTAGTTCCATTTCTTAATGTTATTTGAGATTCATTATTTCTAGCTGCTTCACCAAGTTTATACACAATGTCATCATAAGTATCCCCACTCGCTTGAATAGACGTTTTTGCTTCATCATACATTTTATTTTGCTGGTCTCCCATTTTCATATTAAATGTATTCTGTGCTTCTTGTGCTTGATTTCCTGCTACCACTTGTCTATTATCACTAGTGAATCTGTTTTGATATTCTCTTCTATTCTGCTCTTTTTCTGCATTTCTTTTCATTCTTGCTTCGGCAGTTGCAGAATCCATTGCTTGTGTGCGTTTTGAATTATAATAGTAGTTTCCTTTTCCATCTGTATAAACATTTTCTATCTCATAATTAGCTCTCTCCATATCACTATATTTTTTACTAGTTTTTGCTTGTGATGAAGTCGCATAATTTTGGTTATTAGTTGCATTAACTCTACTAGCACTTGTTAATTTTTGTTCTTCATTCAATTTTGCTTGATAGTTATTATTAAGTTTCATTTGTCTTTCAGCCTGTTGTTCCTGCCCCACTCTATAATCATGCGTATCACTTTTAAACTTAATATCTAAATCATTCATCATCTCTTGTTGGTGTGTCTGTGCCACTCTTGTATCATGTGTATCTGCTAGATACGCATTGTTATGTTTTGCAGTTTGTATTTGCTCGTCTGTTAAAGCACGATTACGCATTGCTTGTTCGTGGTTATCATGTGTTTGCACTGCATTACTTAAGCCTTGATTAAAGGCATTTGCCATTGCAAGACCTTGATTACTTGTCTTTGCCCTAATGCTATCGCTATAACCTTGCATAACAAGTTGCAGTGCTTGATTGTTGCCATCTCTAAACATTTTCTATCCTTTCTTTAATATAAACTATAAAGCTTTCACCTTGATTATACATTTAACAGATTAAGCCTTTTTTATAGTGGTCATTATCGCTTTGTCATGTTTTACTTTTTCCTTGTCATGTTGAGACAAAGTCGAAACATCTTTAACCTTTCCTAAAAGATCTGCATTCTCATGTATATTGACAATGACTTCTAAGCATTCTAATTTATTATTTTTTTGTAGCCATTATTTCTGTTGTTATAAATGCTTTGTAGCCTTGTGCCACAAATCTGCTTGAAATTCTGTTTCAATTTCTGGGCTTACAATGTAAAATGTATTTCTAACATACACTACTAAATTGAGTATCTTTTTTCATTGTAGCATACCCTACAATACATTCTCATAAGTCTTCGTGTCATTTTTATCGCAAAATCTACTCCATAGTTTCACTATATCGCTAGGCTCTAGAGATCATATCACAAAGTCTTAGGACCGACATTATTTTAGCCCCAGTATCTCATAATCTAAAATATTACTCACTTTTAATCTAGCATTTACTAAACTCTAGGCAGATAAACTTAAGAATAAAAAGATTTAAAATAAGCGAGATTCTAAAGCTTTAATATGATAGCTTTTGCGGTGGATTGGGCTGTAGCCATGTTTAGCGATAGATTCTATATGGGCTTTTGTGAGATAGCCTTTGTTGCTTTTAAGATTATATTGTGGATACAAGTCATGCAAAGTAAGCATTTCAGAATCTTTATTTGTTTTAGCAAGGATAGATGCCGCAGAGATTAGGACATGTTTGCTATCTCCCTTTATTAGCGTGTCAATTTCTTGCACACCAAAGTTTGTATTCCCATCAAATATAATACTTTTACATTGATGTTTTTTTGCGTGAAGTAAAAGCTCTTTTAAGCCCATTTGCATACATTGCCCTAAACCTTTAGAATCAATATTTACAGAATCAAAACTTACAATTTTTACCCTACCTCCATGCTCTCTCAAAAACTCTTGTATAGAATCTGCTCTTTCTTGTCTTTGTGTCTGTGTGAGTTGTTTGCTATCTCTTATATCAAGCTTTTTAAAAGATTCAAAATAGCATTCATCAAGCATAACACTTGCGATAAATAGACTACCAGCTACACAGCCTCTACCAGCTTCATCAATGCCACAAATTAAAGCCATATTAATAGCCCAATAAACCTGTAACTTCATGCCCGATAAATGCGAATGTATAGGCGGCAAGTGTGGTGAAAATAAAGAGATAGATTCCATAAATTTTCTTTCCGCTTTCATTAATAAAGGCGATAGTCGCAGCAAAGCATGGTATATACAGCATGATAAAAAAGATAAAGGCAACAGCAGCTTTTGTGTCGATACTAGCCCTTAGCTCTTCTTGCAGACTTTGATTTTTCAAATCATCATCGACTGCCTCTTCACCAAGCGCATAAAGCACACCAAGCGTTGTTACCACCATCTCTTTTGCGGAAAATCCTGTGATAAGTGCAACAGATAATCGCCAGTCAAATCCAAGCGGGGCAAATACAGGCTCTAGTGCATGTCCTAGTCGCCCTGCAAAGCTGTATTCAAGTTGTGATTCTAAAAGGTTGTTTTCATATATTTTTTGCTTTTCTTCAAACTCTCTCTCACTTAGATTCTGTGTTTCTAGTGCTTGTATGTCTCTATTAAATTCTTCTTGCAATAGTGTGCTTTTAGGAAAGTTTGCAAGTATCCACACAAGGATAGCCCCAATGAGTATCACGCTTCCAGCTTTCTTTAAAAAGAGATAGCTTTTACCCCATACGCTAAACCATATTACGCGAAGAGTTGGGATTCTATAACGGGGCATCTCCATGACAAAAGGCTCACTCTCCCCGCGAAATACAAATATTCTTAGAATCTTAGCAAGTATTAAAGCGATAATAAAACCGCATAAATAGATTCCAAAAAGTATAATTCCAGCGTATTCTGCCGAGAAAAATGCACCAACAAAAAGCAAATAAATAGGCAATCTAGCACTACAACTCATAAAGCCGATGATAAAAAGCGTGAGTAATTTATCCCTTTTATTCTGCAAAGTTCGTGTCGCCATATACGCAGGGACAGAGCAACCAAAGCCCATAACAAGCGGGATAAAACTCTTGCCATGCAGACCAAACTTAAAAAACAAGCCATCAAGCATAAACGCCACTCTAGCCATATAGCCACTACTCTCTAAAAGGCTCAATCCCAAAAATAAAGTAGCAATCAAGGGCAAAAAGCTAAGGACTGCCCCAACGCCTTTAATAATCCCATCACCTAAGAGTGAAGCTAAAAGCTCATTTGTTATAGAATCTTTTGTAAAAGTCGCAAGTGTGTCAATACCAGATTCTATCAATTCCTTAAAAAAATCCCCAAGCACAAAGCTAAGCTGAAATACAAGAAACATAGCAAGTAAGAAAATAGGAATACTCCAGATTCTATGTAGTAAAATAGAATCTAGTTTAGCACTCCCTGCGGCACGAGGCTTTGTAACCTTTTGGATATGATTGACTATAACTTGTGCATTTTGTGCGAGTGTGCTTGTAATGCCTATGTTGTTATGTTTATGCTCTTGTATCTCTTCTTGTGTATTGTGCCATTTTATATTATTAGAATCTTTTTGTATAGATTCTGTATCTCTAGTTTTCATATAAGATTCATGTGTGGCAATCAATGTATCAAGTAAGATATTTAGATTTTGCTTCTTTGTAGAAGACACTTCGCATACATTTACATGTAGCATTTGACTTAGCTGTTTTGTGTCAATCATTATGCCATCAATTTTAGCTTCATCAATCATGTTTAGGGCGATTAGCTTTGCTTTATCTAGCTGTTGTAATTGCAAGGTTAAGATGAGATTATGCTCTAGGTTTGTAGAATCAAGCACATTTAGGATAATATCATAACTCTCATTATCTAAAAAATCCTTGCAAACTCTCTCTTCTGTCGTATAGCCATTTAGAGAATATGTCCCGGGTAAATCAATCATAGTGATCGTGTAGTCTTTGTAGTTTAGTGTAGCTTCTGCCTTTTCAAGTGTAACGCCACTAAAGTTTCCCACTCGCATTTTTGCATTGCTTAATGCGTTGATTAATGAGCTTTTGCCGACATTTGGTTGCCCTACTAAAACGACTTTGAGTGTTTTCATGTTATATAAGCATTCCTAAAATGAGTGATTAAAATAATATTAATTTTTATTTTAACTTGTAAATATGAAGTTTATATTTACCTATAAAGCCCTATGACACAGGCAAAGAGAGAATCTTTATAAAATAAAAGTTTAAAATATATAAAAAGATAGGAATATTATATAAAAAATAGATTGTAGTGCTTATTTATTATATATTTTATAGTATTTAGTAGAAAAATATAATGAGATAGTGAAAAGCAAAACTTAATAAATAGTTTGTATTATCACAATTATAAGATATATGAGAATCTGTAATATATAAGATTTTCTAGCGTCCGCCCCTCACAGAATAAAAAATAACCTTAATAAAAATCGTAAAAAAGATTCCCTCAAAAGTGGCTGCAATAATGAGTGAATAATATTGCTCTTGTGTGATAGCGTGTAAATCTAGCCCAAGCTTTGCAATGGCGACTAAAAAAGTAAGCGGCATACAATCACTTAGGGCAAAAAGTGTAGTATTTTTAATGCTTTTAAAATACGACCCAAAGGCAATATTTGCGGCAAGTAATCGCACGGCAAGCATACCAAAGGCAATGTAGATTCCCTGTAACATAACATTGTAATTGCTTAGAATCTCTTTAAGGTTGAGCGTCGAGCCAACATATACAAAAAATAAAGGCACAAAGAATCCAAATCCTATATCATTAAGCTTATGCACCATATCGTGCTTATAGGCAAAAAAAGTAGCTATCACCATACCCGCTAAAAACGCACCAAGCACATCTTCAATATCCATGAAAGTTGTGATTCCAATGAGAATGAAAAAGAGCATAAAGCTAAAGCGAATGTCTTGATTATTGCTATCATTTGTCGGCATAAACCATAGCTTTATAGCGGGTTTCCACCAAAAGACAATTTTGCCTATACGAAAGATAATGAGAAATGCTATAACAAAAAGGGCTAAAAAAGCAAAGGCTTTATAAAAAGTCCATGAAGTGATTGTGCCTACATTTTGTGCGTAGCCATTCTGCACCACAACAAGGGCAGTAATGCTTACGAGTTCACCGACTATGCCTATTTTTAAGGCGACATTTAGCCACTCACGATTTTTCCCATAATCCCTTATAAGCGTTACTAACATGCCAAGACTCATCACAGGAAAAATAGCAATATAAATCCACTCAAGATTAAAGATTAAGACAATGCTTCCCGCTGCTGCATACAGAATAATAAAATATAAACATGCCTTTTTGTAAAACTCTTTGCCAAGCCGACTAAACCCACGCAAATCCACTTCCATACCTGCTAAAAGCATGAGATACAAAAAGCTTACATGTGCTACTACATTAAGTGTTTCACTGCCTTTAAAGATTCCAAAATAGCACGCAAAAGCACCAAGTAGAATCTCCACAACCGCAACAGGAATGCGAGTAAATCTACTCACATAAGGTGCTGCTACAATCAATAATGCAATAACCGCAAAAGTAGATAACTCTTGTTCGTGCATAGCTTTACTTTTCTTAGAATCTAAACATTATGTATGCCTTGAGCGAATGCCTTGAGAAAGGCTTGTGGATAGAGTCTATATTCCACATCATGCACTCTTTGTGTGAAGTCTTCAAGGCTTTCATTTGGAATCTTTTGAATCTTTTCTTGCAAGATAATCATACCAGAATCAAGCTCTTTTGTTACAAAATGCACACTGACACCGCCAAAGTCATTACTATCAGCATAGCTTTTTTCAATACCATTTAGCCCTTTATGTAATGGTAAAAAGCTTGGATGGATATTAAGGATTCTTATATGCTTTAATCTCTCTAAAAATTCAGCTCCTAAAATCCGCATAAATCCAGCAAGCAAGATACAATTAAGCCCATATTCTCTCTCCAGACTCGTTAAATATAGCAATAAAGCCTTATCAAATTCTTGTCTGCTTTTATCTGTGCTATCTATTATCTGTGTAGGCAGACCAAGCCTTTTTGCACGATGAAGAGCATGTGCGTCTTTATTATCACTTACAATGCTTAAAACATTGATTAAGGGATCTTTAGCAAGCATAGAATCTTGTATTGTCTCACTATTTATGATAAAGGCATTTGGGCTTGTTTGCAGGGGCGCTTTGTCTTTAGTCGTGCTATTCTTTGTGAGATTCACGCCATTTTGTCGCATGGCTTGAGTGATTGTTTTATTATGCAGAGATAGGACTAGATTCTCCATATTTGTGCCATTTCCGCTTGCAAGTATTACTACATTTATCGTTTGTCCCATAGAATTCCTTTTGTGATTAGTTTAGCGTGTCAAACCATTCTGGTTTGTCTTGTCTTATAAGCAAGATATTTGCAATAATTGTTTGTGCATTATAGGGTAAATCATCATCTTGAGATTCCATAACTTCCATATAATAGTTCAGAGCATCATCTAAACTGCTAGGCTTTAAACCTGCAAAATGAAATGCTACCTCAAACATATCAAGGATTTGAGATTCTAGCTCTTGTATTTCTTCATCTCGTATTTTATTTTGCAAGGCTTGTGTGTTGTGAGACTTTTTATGTTTTTTATCGTGTTGCTGCATTTACATATCCCTTTAATAGCCATCAAAGCGTAAGCAATAAAAGTGGCATTATAACAAAGTTTCATGGAATATGCAAACTCTAGTATTTATTAGGTTTATCTCTTATTAGTCATTTTATTTACACCCGAACAACCCTCAAGGCATTCAGCAAGGCTAAAAGGGCGACACCTACATCGCCAAATACAGCAAGCCACATATTTGCAATACCTGCGATACCAAGCAGGACTAAAATGAGCTTTGTGCCTAATGCAAATGCAATATTCTGCCAAGTGAGTGTTTGAATCTTTCTTGCGATTTTTATGGCATGGACTATACCCATAGGTGAAGGATTTGTAAGGATTATATCTGCACTCTCTTTACTAATATCGCTATGAGAATCTTTTGTGCCAACGCTTATGCCAATATCTGCACACTTTAACACAATAGAATCATTGATGCCATCGCCTATGAAGGCTGTGATTTTATGCTTTGTCTCTTTTGCAAGTTTGGACTGGTGCTTCGCACAAGTGGTGCTTTTTGTAGATTTGCAAGTATGGATTTTGCAGGTTTGGACTAGTGCTTCGCACGAGTGTTGCTTCGCAACTGCATCTGCGGTGTCGGCTTGGTCATTACCTACAAGGTAACTCCCTTCGCCTCCACCTTGAAAGCTACAAAACGAAGTTTCTTTAGAAAAATCACTCAAAGATACTTCCGCAGCATTTTTATCCACGCTTTTACTAGAATCTAGAATCTTGTCATATTGAGCGTTAAGCGAAATATCTTGTTTAGATTCTAAATTTGATTCTAATCTTTTAGATGTTTCGCTACGCTCAACATGACAAGTTGTAGATTCCATTTTCGTGTCATTTTGAGCAGTAAGTGAAAAATCTTTATTGTTAGAATCTAGAATCTTATCTTGTTGAGATTCTATACTAGATACTTCAGCTAACACCTTAGCATGACAAGCATTAGATTCTAATTTTTCATTATTTTTCACACTAACACTAGCTTCGCAATGAGATATAGAATCTAGCCCCATTAATTCCTGTAATTTTTCTGCTTTTTGTGTAGGGAGTAACCCTGCATAATAGCTTTGTATATTAAGCATTCTTGCGATATGTGCGACACTTTTTTCATTATCGCCACTTAAAATTGCAAGTGGATTTACTCCAAGATTCCTTAAAGCCTGCATACACTCTTTACTCTCTTCTTTTAGTATATCACCTAGCATAATGTAGCCTTGATAGATTCCATTTTTTGCAATATGGATTATGCTAAACCCGCTATCTTGTGTATCTTTATGCGTGTAGAATGGGCTTATATCTATGCCTTTATCTTTCATTAAAGCTTCATTGCCAACTAAGATTCTATCTCCGCAACACTTAGCATATACGCCTTTTCCACCTATCTCTTCAAAGCTTTCTATCTCACAAATATGCGTGTTTTTAGAGTCTCTCATATTTTTAGAATCTTGCATAATGGCTTTTGCTATTGGGTGATTTGAGAATCTTTGTGCCCTTTGTGCTATCTCTAGTAAAGATTCTTTGCTTATATCTGTTAGCGGATTTATAGATTCTATTTGAAATACGCCTTGTGTTAATGTGCCTGTTTTATCAAATACGACTTGCTGCAACTTAGCAAGGTTACTAAAATGCGTAGAGCCTTTAATGAGTATGCCCTTTCTACTTGCAATGCCTAATGCACCAAAATATCCAAGCGGCACAGACAGCACCAACGCACAAGGGCAACTCACCATAAGCACCACTAAAGAGCGATAAATCCACTCATGCCATTCCCCATCAAAAAGCGGTGGAATAAACGCAATGCCAAGTGCTATGAAAAATACAATCGGCGTGTAGATTTTAGCAAACTGCGTAATGATTTGCTCACTTTTTGCCTTTGTGTTGCTTGAGTCTTCTATCATGGCTTTTATCTTTGCAACTTGAGAATGAGAGAAAGGCTTACTCACTTTTATAGTTAGCACACTTTGCATATTAATAGCCCCTGCTAAAACCTCATCACCACTTGCTACATCAATAGGCTTACTCTCGCCACTTATTGCCTGCATATTGAGCGAACTCTCACCCTGCATAATAATGCCATCAACGGGGACTTTCTCGCCAACTTTTACAAGGATTATATCATCAACCTTTAATAACTCTGGGTGAGTATCCTGCCAAATAATCGTATTAGAATCTGCCTGTTTTATCTGTAAATGTGCTATCTCTGGTGTAATATCTAGCAAATCATACAAAGATTTTTTAGATCGCTTCAAGGCTAGAGATTCTAAAAACTCGCCTATACGGAAAAAGAGCATAACTGCCACACTCTCGCTTATCTCGCCAATGCAAAATGCCGCAATAGTCGCGATAAACATAAGCGTATTTTCATCAAAAAAGACTTTATTTTTCACATTACGCCATACTGCCCTAAATATAGGCAATCCCGCGATAATGTAGAGTAGCAATAAAATGATATAGATTAGAATCTGAAAGGGTGTAATTGCACTAAAAATGCTATGTAAAAATGATAGAGATTCCATATAATGCAAAAGCACTGCATAGCTAACACCAAGTATCATATTAAAAGACTTGATAAAAGAGCTAGATTCTAAAGGTGTATAATGCAAACATAACATACACACAGCAAAGCCAAAGAGAAGGGCTAAAAGCAGGGATAACTCTTTTTTATAAGACACATTATGTGTGTTTTCATGTGTGCTACGCACGATTATATCTGGTTCTATCTTAGCAATTTGTGCTTTTATCGCTTCTATATCGCTTGTCTTTATATAGAGTGTATTTGTGCTAAAGTTTATATTTGCACTCTCTACACAAGGCATAGATTGCAAGGATTTCTCAAGTTTATTCGCACATGAATTGCAATCAAGATTTTCTAAAATAAATTTTTGCATATAAACTCACTTATATTTCAATCATATCTTAATCCATATAAAATAAAAGCAGAGTATAACATAAACATGATTAATATACCCATAGGGGTATATGTATATTTGGAATTTTTATTTAAGTCGTATAAGATTATGACAATCAAATGGCTATCTGCACATAATGATACAATGCAAATATTACCATAATGGCAAGTCAAATACAAAAGTGTTGCCGATCTGCATGATTTTCAATATGCAATTGATACCTTAGGTTTCATGCAATATGCTTCATCGCTAATTTCACCAAAAAGCCCTTGGCAATAAGCACACAATCAGCAACAATGATATTATATGTGTTAAAAAGTGTAAAATGGCAGCTTTTGTGCGATACGATATGTTAGGAGCATAATACTCTATTCCTCTCACACCAAAAATTTTTATACTTGTTGTTTTTGTGTATATGTATTCTAGTTTTTATAAACATAGCTTAATATTGCAACGATCTTGCATACTTTGTTTTCGGTTATTTTGTAGTTTTTGCAAATATCTAGCTGTTGCAATACGCTGTTTATTTTTATAATATCAATTTCAAACAAAACAGATAAAAAGGATTCTCTGCTTCAATCCTTTTTTGTGTCCATTTTGTTAATTGGTTGTGGTAGCATTTTTTGTCATCAAATAGCCACTTTGGGTAGTGATTAAAAAGGTATATTCACAATAAGGTTTTGGTTTGTATTGCCGATAATATTGTCGCTTTAAATTAAAAAAATCTTTAAATAGGAACAACATGCAAAGCATTTTTCACAGCACAAACACAAAAGAACAGCTGAATGAAATTATAGGTTTTATCAAGTTATTGCAACAGCAAAATAACTACACTAAAAAGCCTATAAACATTATCCTTTTAAAAGGGGAAGTTGGCATGGGGAAAAGTCATCTCGTGCATGAGTATTGCAAACACAAGGGCATTGCAAGTAGCTCCCCTACCTTTGCCTTTTTGCATGAGTATAATAACGAAATATTTCACTATGATTTATATTTGAAAAATGATGAATACGCTATGATGAGACTTTATGAATCTTTAGCAAATAAAGGCTTACATTTCATAGAATGGGGCAGTGAAACCCTATATCTACAACTACAAAATATGGGCTTTTCTTGCATACTCTTAGAGATACTCCCTACTGATAACACCAACACAAGAGACTATAACTTTTTAGTATAAATTTTAGATTCTATCTCACTTAAATAATAGCAAACCTAAAAGGTAAAAAAATAAATTTAGAATCTTCACACATTCTCAAAAGATAATCTAAACACTACACAAAACCATAGAAATAAAATCTTAGAATAAGCGGTACTTCATAGACTAGCATAAAGCCCTATTTAGATTTTATTCAAATAGAACCTTATGATATGTGCTAGAATAAATGCTAAATATATTTTAACTACTTTTAGTTTAGACTTTTAGATTCTAAATTTCATTTATTTTTCACATATACTGTTCCAATAATGACTATCCGATTGAAATCCATTTATATCACTTGTTAGCTTCATGAGATGTGCATTTGTCATAACCTTACCACTAATACATTTTCCACTAATAAGCTTTCCGTTTTGTGCGTTTGCCTGCCAAATAAGATTTTTTCCTTTATCATAAGCTTTTATAATGCCATTTATATTGTCATCCGCATTATATGGGATTTCAGCTAATATATCCCCACTTTCATAATAATCTATTCTTGCATTTTTTACGCTATCATTTTCAAATGATATTTCAATCCAAAGATTTCCGTTTTCAAAATACTTTTTTGCAATACCTTCTCTTTTCCCATTTCTGTATGATAATTCAGATGCAAGTTTCCCGCTTTTATAATAAAATCTCCTTGTACCCTCTTCTTTATCATTTTTATATGGCGTTTCTTCCTCCAAATTCCCATTATCATAATATGTTTTCAAAACACACCCCCTGCACTTTTTCTTCTAGACTCTCACATTCTTTTAAATTATCCGCATACAAGAATGAAAAAGAAGTGGTGCCACATAAAATCATTGATAAAATCACATTTTTAACATTAAACATTCTAAATTTCATAACTATCCTTTAAGCCAAAATAAAGCTAGACTTCACAAACCAAAATCTCCCCAAGCAACACTAAGAAACAAAATATTAATAACTCATAAATGGTGTGCAGGCTTTAAGCATTTTATTATAATAACCTTGTGATTTTTGGATAATCTCTTTAGAATCTGTAAAATACAATGATTCATAGTTGTTTTCAAACGCATTCTTACTCCAATTTGCACTACCAAATCCCACTAAAGCCCCATCGATAATAATCATTTTATGATGCATAATGCCTTTATATTTGCCATTTTTTGCGGGATTTCCTTCTAGCAAACAAGTATGGATATTTGCAAATTTCTCAAGGTAGCCAATGGTGCTATTATTGACACTTTTTTGCCCCATATCATAGATAATATTTATTTTTACACCCTTACTACTTGCATCACGCAGGGCTTTTGCTATCTCTCTATTTGTAAAGCTATAAATGGCAATATCAATGCTTTTATTTGCTTGTTTAATCACTCTAAGCAATTCGCCTAATGCCTCTTGTTGTTCGTAGGGCATGAGATAGATTTTCTCCATCGCTGATAATGGCATAAAAGCACACATTGCACTTAAGCATGTTATTATAACTTTTTTCTTCATTTTATTGAATCCCATGTTTCTTGTCGGTAAAAAGTGTGTATTTTCTTGCATTTAAATCCTTACTATATAAAAATAAAACAATTTTGTATTATAATGCTAAATTTATCAGTTTTTGTCATAATCATCATTATTTTCTTAAGAGAGCGTATATGAAAGTCTTACTCATCAATCAGAATCCAGTTATTAAAAAGCTTGTTGGCATGGCAAGTAAAAAGCTAAACCTTGAGGTTGAAAATGTAGCACGCATTGCTAATGATTTTAGACCAAAAGATTATATATGTATCATTGTAGATGATGAGAATGTAGGCAAAAATCTTGAGCGACTAACCGCCCTGCAAGACCAAGTGAAAGTCTGCTTACTTTTTGCGCGTAAAACACAGATTAAAAAACATGAATTTAATATTGCGATACAAAAACCCTTTCTCCCCACAGATATTTTAGAAATACTCAATGACTGCATACCAAAAGAGGGCGAGATAAAAGAAGCAGATGATAAAATATCAAATGATGGGCTAGAAGAATATGATAATGTAAAGTCTATTAATGAAATTGATATGGACTTAAAATCAGCAGAAATTACCCCGCCAGATGGCATAAATATAGACACAGCAAAACTTCAAGCAGAAGCCGAAGAGATTGCGGGTGAAGATACAGATTCTATGCTTGATTTTAATCCAGATTCACTTGATTTTTCAGATCTTCAAGCCGCTGGTGAAGTAACGAGTGAAGAAGAAGTTGCAGATTCTGCAGATGATGAAAACACAGAAGAAGAAAGCGATACTACCAATAAAGAAGATTCTATTAAAGAGAGTGAAGAAGAGCCAGAACACAGAGTTGGCTCAATATTTGATAGCGATTTAAGCGATTTGAAACCAAGTAGTGATAATCCGCTTGATTTAGCAAACTTTGATCTTGATTCTATTGTAGATTCATCAGCCCTAAAGGCTGCTAGTTTAGGTATCCCAGCACAGATAGAAGAGGAAGCAAAAGAAGCAGCAGATAGTCTTGGCGATGATGAAGATGATTTGTTTTTAAGCGATGATGAAAGGGATTTATTGCAGCCTAGCCCTAAGAAATTCATGCAGGCAAAAAAAGAGGAAGAAGAACTCAGGGCAAAAGAGCAAGAAAATAATGCAGATGATACAGCAGATACACAATCCTTAGAAAATGAAAGTTTAGATGATATATTAAATGATGAGAGTTTAAAAAATGTAAGTGATGATAATATAAGCGAGAATTCCGGCACAACAGATATAGAAGCGGACGCAGACACAGAATCAGCAAGTAGTGATTTAGACAATATTGATTTAGAATCTTTAGCTTTGCAAAGCGATATAACGCAAGAAAAAGATGATAGCATAGAATCTGGGGCTAATACCGCAGAAACAAGCACAGATAATCTTACAGCAATAGATAAAAAAGAGTTAGATGATATGGGGCTAATGGATATGGATTTAGATACACAAGCCCCTAAATCAACACCCAAACCAAGTGTAGAACATGATATAGATTCCATTGATTTAAGCGGACTTGATGAGACACTAAGCAAACAAGCCACACAGGATACCGCAACCACAAATACGCTAGATGATGCCTTTGATGAATTGAGTGCTGCTCTAAATAGTGCTTTTGATAATATGATATTAAGTGGAGAATCTAGCGATGAAGTAAAAGATTCTAAAGTAGAGAGTGATTCTAATTTACAAAATTTAGAAAATATAGATTCTACAACACAAACAAAAGATTTAGATTCTAAAGAAACAGATAATATACAACTTGATGACTTAGACTTGCAAATAGATGAAACTACAAACACAGATAACAGCACAGAATCTAGTCTAGATTCTAATCCTAAAGAAATGGACAAGCTAGCACAAGATGAGAGTTTAGAAACCAAAGAATCTGATGATTTATTGCTTGACTCACTTGATTTAGATTCTATGGGTATAACAGAAAATACAGAATCTAAAAATACCGAAAATAAAGAAGATGATATTAACTCTTTATTGCAATTGGATGATGATCTCAATTTGCAATCACAAGAGAGCAAAGAAGTAGAAACAAATGATACGCAACAGCTAGATAGTGATTTATTAAATGCTTTAGAAACAGATGATTCTATATCTAGTAAATCTAGCGTAAGCGATGAATTACCAAATGATTTCATAGATGATCTCAATATAGACACAGATTTAACACCAGCAAAGACAGAAGAAAGCATTGATGATACACTCAACATGCAAGAAGACCAAAGTAAGAATACGAATGCAAACACTCTAGATGATGCGTTTGATGATCTCACAGAAGCCCTTGATAACGCATTTGATAGTGCAATAAATGCAGAAGAAAGTAAAGATTCTAAAGAAGCAGATAATATGAGTCTTGATGATTTAGACTTGCAAATAAATGAAACTGCAAATGAGACTGAAAACACAGATGATAGTATAGAATCTAGTCTTAATTCTAATCTTTTAGATATAGATTTAGACAACAAAGCCAAAGATGATGAAAGTTTAGAATCTCTTTTAGATTCTGATTCTGAAACAGCAAATACAGACAATCTAGCGCAAAATGAGAGTTTAGAATCTCTTATTGATGATTCTAGTGAGTTGCTAGAATCTAAAACACAAGATAGTGAAAATATGGATTCTAATGATTGTCATGTTGAGCAAAGCGAAACATCTAAAAATCTAGAATCTAAAGAATCTGATGAACTATTGCTTGACTCACTTGATTTAGATTCTATGAATATAACAGATAATGCAGAATCTGACACACTACATACTGAAAATAAAGAAGATGATATTAACTCTTTATTGCAATTAGATGATGATCTCAATTTGCAATCACAAGAGAGTAAAGAAGTAGAAATAAATGATATGCAACAGCTAGATAGTGATTTATTAGATGGGCTAGATTCCAATGATTCTCCAATTAGCACCCCAGATTTAGAATCTAATACATTAGATGATTTAAATGGGGATTTAGACAAAGATTTAAGCATAGAAATAGATGACACAAAAGCACCAGATTCTAACCAAATAGATATGGATTTAGAAGCAATGCTGAATATCGATGAAGAGCTAGGCACACAGAATCCAGATAGCAAACCACAAGTATTACAAGAAGACACTTTAGCAGAAGTGAATGAAGCCTTAGAAGCCTTAAATGATGAAGTGGCTTTAAATGATAATACAGATTTATCTCAAGCAGATGATATAAAAGATGAATTGCTAGATTCAGAGAATAAAGACAGCACGGATTTAGATAATGCAGATGACTTACTCACAGATTTTTTAAGCAATAGCGATTCTAGTGAGCTAGATTTGCAAAAAGACTCAACCGATGAAGACTTATTGCATACACAAGATGGCATAGACACAGATTCTAATGCGCTTGATGATATGTTAGCAGAGCTAGATTCCAAAAATTCAACTGACACTTTAGAATCTAGTAATATTACTTCTACTAATAACTCAACAAAGTCTCTAGAAACTAACCCCGATACACTCTATGTCGCCCTACCTTCCAATGAAGAAGCACTTGAAAATCTCACAGAAACAGAGTTAGCAGAAGCACTAGGCGAGATTACAGATTTAGATATTGTGCGTATTGATCCAAATGATATCAATCCAAATCAACTCAATCAAAATAAGCTTGATGAAACACAGGATACACCAGCCATTAACACAGAATCTAGCATAACAGATACACAAGAAATAAAATCTAGTCTTAATGAAACGCAACTAGATGATACAATGCCATTAAATAATGAAGCACCGCTAGACACTCTCAGCACAACAGATACTATCAATAAAGACAATGTAAAAGAGCTTGATGCGAATTCTCTTATCGATTTTTTCAAAAATACACCAAAAGAAAAATTACATGAAATTCTTGATGGTTCTGAAATCAACTTTAGCATTCATTTTGGTAAGGATAAATAGAGGTTGTGAGTCTATAAGATATGTAATATTGCTTGGTGTTTGCTAAACACTCTAAGCTAGATTCTAGAATAATAAAGCGATAATCTAGAAAAAGGAAAAATATGGTTATTTCAATCTTATGTGGTGGTAGTGGGACGCGTCTTTGGCCCCTTTCAAGGAAGCTTATGCCAAAGCAATTTGCAAAACTAATTGGCGAAGATTCCCTTTTTAAGATGACGCTAGAGAGAAATGCTAAGCTTTTAAGCGTAAATGATAGTTGGCAGGTTATCACAAATGATAAGCATTATTTTCTAGCCCTTGATATAGCAAAATCGCTCAATATAGACATAGATATGTTTATCCTAGAAACCTTGAGTAAAAATACCGCAGCAGCCCTGACACTAGGGGCAATGCTTGTGGCAAAACAAAATCCAAATGAGATTATCCTAACACTTCCAAGTGATCATATTATCCATGATGATAATGCGTATAAGGCTTGTGTAGAGATGGCATGTCAGTTTGCAGAAAAGGGTAATATTGTAACATTTGGCATTACCCCAGATAGACCACACACAGGATATGGCTACATTCAAGTTGAAAATAATGAGACAAAACAAGCGCATAAAGTTATAGCATTTCATGAAAAACCAGATGAAAAACAAGCAAAAATCTACCTAGAAAAAGGTGGATATTACTGGAATAGTGGCATGTTTTGCTATCAAGCAAAAACACTCTTAGATGAGATGAAGGGTCATGCAAAAGAGATTTATGAATGCTGTAATATCTTATTAGAATCTTCTTTGCGTAATAATAAGGGCGAATTTGTGCGACTTGATAGAAAACTAAGTGAGGATTTACTCGATGAAAGCATTGATTATGCTTTGATGGAAAAGACTGATAAACTTTATATGATTCCAAGTCGTTTTACATGGAATGATGTTGGGAGTTTTGATTCTTTATGCGAAGAGTTACCAAAAGATTCTAATAATAATGCGATGAATGAGCAAAGCATTGCCCTTCATTCTTGCAATAATCTTATTATGTCTAATAAAATGGTAGCAACATTAGGGATAGATGATTGTGTCATCATCGATACGCAAGATGCGCTTTTAGTAGCAAAAAAAGGCTATACACAAGATGTAAAAAAGATTGTAGCCAAGCTAGATTCTATAAAAAGTCCATTAGTTGAGATACACAATCAAGCTTTTAGACCATGGGGTAGTTACACCGTGCTGCAAGAAAGTCCTACATACAAGTTAAAAAGCATTGTAGTAAAACCAAAGCATAGACTAAGCTTGCAAAAGCACTATCACAGGAATGAACACTGGATTGTTGTAAGTGGGAGCGCATTAGTCCAAATTGAAGATAAAGAAATCTTTCTATCACCAAATCAATCCACATATATCCCTATGGGACACGCACACAGGCTAACAAACCCGGGGACAATCGATCTTGTTATGATAGAAGTGCAAGTGGGAGAATATTTAGGCGAAGATGATATTGTAAGACTTAGTGATGATTATGCAAGGGATGACTGCTAGATAAAGATAATTTAATAGATAATCGCATAAAACTTTATCTAAAAATAGCATTATTTACAGGCATGAGAGTAAATGAAATACTTGCCTTGAAATATGAGGATATAGATTTAAAACGAAATATCATTCATGTTTGTAAAACACTAAGTAATGGCAAAATAACGACTACAAAAACACAAAGTGGCACAAGAGAAGTAGAGATTATTGAAGCCTTGCAATATGCACTCCAAGAATTAAAACAAGAGAACAAAATAGGCTATATTTTTGCAAATCACAATAATAAATTTATAGCTAAACAACGCATTGCAAAGCAATTCAAAGAGATACTGACAAAACTGCATATAGAAACAAGAACACTATATTCAACAAGACACACATTTGCTAGTCTCTCTTTAAGTTATGGAGAGGATTTGTTGTGGATAGCAAACATGCTAGGACATAAAGATGTATCAACAACTTGCAAGAGTTATGCAAAATACATTAAGACAGACAAAAAGAGAGCTACATTTTTTACTGAAAATGACAAACATAGAAAGGTAGGATAATGAAAAAATTTGTAATTGTAAAAAGAGATTGCAGAAAGAAAATACAAGAATTGCAAGATAGGGGACAAAAAATTCCACTTCTTGTAGAAATAGCAATAAGAATTTTGTATCAACAAGAGAAAAATAAGGAATTACAACATGTTAAATAGAGAAAGCTTTGATGATATTGTAAAAAATTTAACGAAAACAAAAATAATAAAAAAAGAACCAAAAACAACATATTCGTTTCATTGGGAACACAAAAGTAGTGTATCTCTAAATTGCATAAAATATTTAAGAATGCAACTTAAAGAGAGAAATACAGGCAAAATAGTAGAAATGGCAATAGATAACTTATATAAAGAAATGCAAGAAAATGGAAAGGAGTATATAGAAATGAAAATTTTGATTGAAAAAATAAAAATATACATTGAAAACTCAATACCAAAAGATACACATAGTTATGACAAAGAGGAAGTTATCAATGATTTAAACCTATTAACAAGCAAAATTGACATGCTATATAAGCAAAACAAAGTGTCAAACACCACAAAAAAGAAAAGCATTAAAGAAACAGAGGGATATGACAATACACCAAGTCTATTTCCAAACTTAGATGAAACATGTTTAGAGACAAAATAGAATATCAATAAACAAGAGAGGTAAAACATGAGTAACAATATGCAAATACAAACAACATTTTACGAGCAAGAGTTACATGGAGATATTGCAAATAGAATAGAAACAATCATAATTTCATCAGTGTTAATATCCCCACAAACACAAGCAACAAATTTTCTTTTAAAAGTCCCAAAGTATTGGCTTACAGAGGAATATTATCCATATTATGAAGCCATACAAAAAGCCTATGAGAATAAAAGTCATAAATCCCTTTAGGGCTTTGTAAATATACATTTATGGATATTTCATTACGATTAGAATCCAGCACCAACTCTTTTTCATTGCGAATCGCTAAAATCAAAGGCAAAACATCAAAAGCCCTAGCATACTCATTAAAAAGCAAAGTAATCTTATCTTGCAAATTCTCCTTTGATACGCCCAACAAAAGATTTAAATGATTAAGGCTAATACTTAATTTATCTTTATTTGCTAGACATTTTTGCCAATCCACAAAAAAGCCCAAATTCCTATTTGTCGCCCTAAGAGTGTTTAGAAAAGTTTCAAATGCTAATGTATTTTTCACAATTATTTCTTATGTGTTGTGCATTTTAGATTTACTTCCCCGAACACCCGTTTGAAAATAGAATCTACTTATTCCTCAAACTGCAAAGGTTGCTATTTATATTGTTAAAATCCTTTTGTGCCTACAATCTTTTAAAAGCTAGATTCTACCCTTTTCCCTTAATTTTTATCTCGTTTATAAAAAATAACAAAAATTAGAAGTAAAAAAAAGTTATAATAACATTTACCATACAATTAAAAGTCTTATTTACTATATTTTATAATCTAAAAATTAAAGGATATAAATGTTTTTTCGCTCAAGTCTTGAACTCATCGGTAATACGCCACTTGTAGAACTCTCTCGCATACAGATTCCAAATAATAATCGCATTTTTGCAAAACTTGAATCCTACAATCCCGCTGGTGGCGTGAAAGATCGCGTAGCCTTGCATATTTTGCAAAAGGCAAAAAAGCAGGGTAAGCTACAAAAAGATTCTGTAATTATAGAAGCAACCGCAGGAAACACGGGGCTAGGCATTGCCTTTGTATGTTTGCATTTTAATATCAAGGCGATTTTAGTCGTGCCGGATAAATTTTCCATTGAAAAGCAGATTCTAATGCGGGCTTTAGGGGTGGAAGTGATTAACACGCCAAAAGAGCTAGGCATACAAGGCGCGATTGATAAAGCACAAGAATTGCTAGATTCTACCCCGCATTCTTTTAGCCTGCATCAATTTGAAAATCCGCTAAATCCTGAAGCACATTATCTTACTACCGCAAAAGAGATTTATGCGGATATGCAGGGAGTGCGGGATTCTAATATACGAGATTTTGGGGGGAATATAGAATCTTGCGAAACTAGCTTAGAGAAGTCAAGTAGCAATCCGTGCGGCAGTATTTGCGAGGAAAAATCGTGGTTTTTGCGTAATACGGGTTTGACTTCGTCTGCACCAAGCGAACAAACAAGGAGTTTATTAAACATAAATGACGCAGTTTGTGAGCGTAGAATCCACGATTTTAACCGCGTGCAGACAAAGTCAAACCCGTATTACGCAAAAGACAACGCACAAAAGCAAAAGCCAATTTTTGATTACTTTGTGGCAGGTGCTGGGAGCGGCGGCTCTTTCAGCGGCATAGCAAAATACCTAAAAGAGCAGGATTCTAGGATACAAGCCGTGCTATGCGATCCTATCGGCTCTGTGATTGGCGGGGGGCAAGAGGGGTGTGCGAATATTGAGGGCATTGGCAATAACTTTATCCCAAAGACTATGGATACAAGCCTTATAGATATGGTGCAAAAAATTAGCGATGAAGAAGCGTATCAAGGGCTAAAAATCTTAGCTAGAGAGGAGGGAATCTTAGCTGGAATCTCATCTGGAGCGTGCTTACAGGCGTGTTTAAAACTCGCCCAAACCATAGAAAACAAGCTCATCGTTACGCTCTTTGCCGATGATTTAAGCAGGTATTTTAGCAAGAATCTTGTGTAGCAGGATAGTGAGTAGCAAAAAGATTCTATAAACCTGCTACAATGGTAGTTTTACAAAATTGCCACATTGCTAGGAAAGATTTATGGACTTCACACAAGAAAAAGACTTGCAAAGGGATATTTGCTCCGTGCTTGATATGGACTTTTATCAAATAAAACACTTCAATACTATTATTAAAACAATAATTTTTAAATACCTAATAGGGCTTCAACAATGACAATACCATTACACAATACATCTTTTAGCTACAAAAACACAACATTATTCAATCATACTTGCCTTGATAAAACGATTTTGCAAGAAAACTCGCTTGATTTAATCATCACTTCCCCACCTTATAATGTAGGTATTGAATACAACTCCAATGAAGATTCTAACTCTTATGAAAGCTATTTAGAATTCTCTCAAAAATGGATAGAAAATTGCTATTTTTGGGCAAAAGATGGGGCAAGATTCTGTCTTAATATCCCACTTGATAAAAATAAAGGCGGAAGTCAAAGCGTGGGGGCGGATTTAACCACTTTAGCAAAGCAAATTGGCTGGAAATATCATAGCACGATTATTTGGAATGAGGGTAATATCTCACGCCGCACAGCTTGGGGGAGTTGGCTTAGTGCATCTGCTCCTTATGTTATCGCACCTGTGGAGCTTATACTTGTGCTTTATAAAGGGGCTTGGAAGAAAAAGTATAAAGGAGAGAGTGATATAAGCAAGGAAGAGTTTATGGCTTGGACGAATGGATTATGGAGCTTTAACGGGGAGTCTAAAAAACGCATAGGACACCCAGCCCCCTTTCCTAGAGAGCTGCCTAAGCGGTGCATTAAACTTTTTTCTTATGTAGGTGATGTGGTATTTGATCCATTTTGTGGGAGTGGCACAACAATGATAGAATCTTATCTTAACAATCGGCAGTTTATAGGCATTGAGCTAGATAAGGCATATTGCGAGTTAAGCAAAAAACGATTTTTAGAAACAATCCAAAAGGAAAGGGGAATTTTTGATGAAAAACAATGGCTCTCAACTTGATTTAATAATGGAGTTTTTTAAGGCAAATCCAAAACGAGATATTAAACACCCTGAAGTGGTGGATTGGGTTGTTAAAGAATGGCAAAAACGCACAGGGAAAGTTTTTAGAGACCCAGATAGAGGTATTAGAAGTTTGCACCAAAAAGGCTATTTGCAAAAGATTGCAAAGGGAGTTTATCACTATGACCCAGATTCTATCAATTTAAGGCAAGATTTAGAGGATTTTAGTCAAGCTTTAAAAAGCAAATTTTAGAGCGAGATAATTATAAATGTGTGATATGTGGAATGGGTAAAAAAGAAGGAGTTGAGCTTCATATAGACCATATAAAACCAAAGGATTTAGGTGGAAAAGCGGTTTTAGAAAATGGGCAAACTCTATGTAGTAGACATAATTTTTTAAAGAAAAATCTAAAGCAAACTGAAACGGGCAAAAAGATGTTTATCCAAATGTTAGAATCTGCAAAAGATTCTGGTGAGAGTGAGCTTGTGGCATTTTTAGAAGAGGTTTTAAGCATTTATGAAAAGCATAATATCAATGGGCATATAGTATGGAAAAAGTCAAGTGGTATATAATCTTAGAATCTTATTTTATTCTATGTGCTAGAATCTTTGCATTTAACAAACAAAGCAAAGGCGGTGATTTATGGGCGTTTTTATAAGATTATTTAAGGTTAGCACAAAGGCTAAGATTCTAATGCCTTTGGCGTTTATGGCGTTTATGGCGTTTGCTGATAGTGAGAGTTTGCAAAAGTTGTTTAAGGAATACAATGTAAGCAAAGACAAGCAAGAGTATATCAAAAAGCAATGCGATAGGGCTAATTTTGACTTCAATCCTAAAAATAAGCAAGAGCAAATCTATCTCTTTGAAACAACGCAAATTGATTGTTGGGTGCAAAACTTAGGCGAAGTGCTAGGCTCAACACAAGGCATTCTAGCTTCACTTAATTATGGCTATGATGAGTATGACAAGCTTTTAAACAAATACTACAAACTCTACCGCGCTGAAGTAAAAAAGCAAAACAAAACCACACCAACAGGGGCTTTCTCTCACGAGCCCAATATCCAAAGTATAAAAAATGGGCAAGACACACTGCTAGAAGAGCAAAGAGCGTGGCTTAAGCTCCGCGATAGCTATGAAGCATACACAAAGGCACACCACGCACATATTTATGACATAAATGGCGGTGGCACGATATATAGCATTGAAGCAAGTAATGCTCGGTTAGGACTCTTAAAAATGCGTGTAAATGAGCTATTTCACGCTATTTGATGATGATAACAGATGGTGGCGTAGGGTTTGATAGTCTCTTTGGGTGTAATGTAGATGGGGATATATAGCGACTTAATAGTGTGCTTCAATGCTACAAAATCACTGAGTTAAGAATATATTTTCTATACTAAAAACACATTAAAACCCATCGCAGTTTTTTTGCAATTTATCATTGCTATGAAATAGCAGAAAAACTGAACGACATTTAAAACTAAAGTTGTAAAACTAGCAAATATACGCATAAAATAGACTAAAAAGAAAACAGCAAAGAAACTACAATAGATTTGATGTGCGCAATGAAAGCTAAATATTTATGCAAGTAAGATAGAGAGATGGCCTCTATCTTATTCCCAATGCTCTGCTTTTAAGCACAAATAATTTGAAAGCAGAGTTGTTACGAAATCACATCAATAAATACAAATGCAGAATTATCCTAGCTAGAAAATTAGAAGCATATTTACTATTGATATCTGCATATAGTTTTTATAGCGGTTATAGTCACATGAGTTAATTGAATAATGCGCGATTTTAGGAGTTGAATGTTGTTTATTTTGCAATAATCGCATACCAAAAAGATTAATTAAGCTCCCCTAAAGTATCATCGCACCAATCACACCAGCGACTAAAAGCGGGACATTATACACAAAAAATGTGGGGATACAAGTATCATAAATGTGATTATGCTGTCCGTCCATATTTAGCCCAGAAGTAGGTCCCAAAGTGCTATCACTCGCAGGACTCCCCGCATCGCCCAACGCCCCAGCTATGCCGATAAGCAAAATTATCGCAGGGACACTAAAGCCAAGTGAGATTCCAAAAGGCACATAAATTGCCGCGATAATGGGTATCGTCCCAAAGCTCGTGCCAATGCCTATGGTGATTAAAAGCCCCACAAGCAGCATTAAACTCGCCCCTATAAATTTCACCCATAAAGACGCCCCATTAGAATCTAAAGTTGCAGGATTTGAAGCCATAGTCGCATTAGAATCTAGCCCATTTGAAGCGATAGTATTCATAGCACCATCACCGACTTGATGTGTGAAGTTTGCCACAACTTGCACGAGATTCTGCACTTCTCCACTTGCACGCAGCACCTCCCCATATCCAGCCGCCACAAGCATAACAAAGGCAATGAAAGCCATCATTTTTAGCCCACCCTCCATAACAGAATCTATCTCATTCCACTTTACCCCACGCAGCACAATCATACACATAAGCCCAGCAAACGCCCCAAGCGCCAGAGAATGCGTAACAAGCTGCACGACAAAAAGCACAATAATGCCAAAAAGTGTCGCATATTCACGCCAACCCATACTCGCATCGCCCATAGAGCATTCCTCTTTTTGTGCGTATTCACGCGGCTTTGCATACAGCACAAACACCGCAAAAAGCAGCCCAAGCAGCATAGCCGCCCCGCCAATCCACATCACAGAGCTAATCTCACCAAGACTTACAGGCATACCATTTGCCTTCATCTGCTCGCTAATAGTCGTGTGAAAAATCAGCCCAAAGCCCACGCCAAGGGTTACATAAGGGGCTTGTAACCCAAAAGTAAGCGCACACGCCACAGCGCGTCTATCAATTTTCAAGCGATTCATAAGGCTTAGAAGTGGAGGGATAAGAATGGGGATAAAAGCGATGTGGATAGGCACAAGATTCTGCGAAAAACACGCAATGAGAGCAATGCTAAGGATAAAAATAAACTTCCTATTGCTTATCACATTTGCAATGGCGGAGAGCAAAAAAGTCATTAAATGTGTGCGAGAAATCGCCACCGCAATGCCGCCTAGCAGGATATAGCTTAATGCGATATTAAGATTACTTGCCATACCTTTGATGAGAATCTCCCCTGTAGTCGTGGTCTTAAGCAGGAAATATTGCCAAAGCGAAGTGTGTGAATCTGCCCCAGAAGATAAAGATTCTAAAGGTAGTGGAGATAGCCACCCAGCCACAAGTGCAGCTATAATAATGGATAGCAAAACATTTAATCGTAAAACGCACAACACCGCCATAACAAGCACAGATAACACCACCGCATTTGTGAGAAGAGACATTAGATTCCTTTAGTGAATTAATATGTAGATATTTAAAGAAAATAAAAGTGTGATTATAGCTTATTATTAAAAAGATTTACGATGGAGTTTGATTGTTTTGGATGGTTTTTAATCCATAGCATTTTATTAAATTCTTCTAAAAAATAAAACTATTGATAGCTAATATTATAGTTTTATCACACAAAAATTAATATGTATTTTACAAATTTGCTTCTCGCATTACATTTATAAAACACAACTTAAATACTCAAAAACAATATGATAAAATCTATATAAGAAAACAAAATGCACCTATACACGACAAATAGAATCTACATTCCATAAACTTGCGTGTTTAATGGACTTCATAGTAATAGATGTGGCAATTTTTTTAATGTTACCAAAAATCCTTAGACTTGTTTGTTTTTGCATTTTTATTTTTACTTCTCAAATTTTCCTTTAACTGAAAACTTGAGTATTTATTAACATTAACCTTTTTACTTTTAAAATTGACTACGCAAAAACATATCAGCCCCCCCCCCCCTTTTTTTTTTACTTTTCTTTGTTTATGTTGAAATAAGTTTTTATCATTATTTTAAATATTAAATCTATTACTTTATTGATATATTAGCACTAATATAATGCGTATTATTTGTATAATAAATGCTACATTAATACTATTTTGTAGTTTATTTGATTAATTTTTATTATTAAATAAGATATATTATTATGTTAATAAAATGTTTATTTTTGATTATTTTTAT
>NZ_FZPK01000081.1 GCF_900198625.1 Helicobacter rappini
CTACCTTTTTAGATTCTGTGTTATTGTAAGCTATCAGCAAAGAATCTGACATTTTAGAATCTTGTTTTTGTTGCTCTCTTTGTGTTTGTTCTTTTTCTAGTATTTCTTTAGATTCTATGCTTTTACACTCTAGCTTGATATTAAGGCTAGAATCTAGGAGGGAGTAGTTTAATATTGTAAGCGTGCTGTTATTTAGGAATATTTGGAGAGTTTGGGTAAAGCTCTCTTTAGAATCTTTTGTGTCATAGTCTGTTTCGCTAATTAGGTGATAGATGGGTTTAAGTGTATCTAATCCTATATGACTATCTTTAGGATCTAATGTGCCAAAGAAGCATTCGTTATAGGGTTTAGTAGATTCAGAGCCGCCTGTGAGTTCTACTCCCATAAAGTATATTGTAGAGCGTATAGAATCTATGCCTTTAGATTCTAAGACTTTGCAGTCTATGATTTGGTTAGGATGGGCTCGTATTTCCTCTATGTGTTTTGTATCTTCATTGCTCATATACCCTCCTCATATACTACTGATTTTCGCAATGCGTGTAGAGATTGACTCCAATACCTCAAGTCATCTTTACCGCTTAGGATAGCTATGTGGCTTTTATTGATAGAATCTATAAAGCTTTCTGACATATTGGGATAATGGTAATTTTTATATACAGCTCTACACAACATCTCATCACGCAAGATTAATATAAACGAAGCATTATGATTAAGCGTCCAATTACAAGCTGGAATATTTGGGTCTATCTGCTCTATAGGATAGGCTGTATATTCTTGCGTATTTGTATCTCTGTGTTTAGAATCTAAAAGCATTCTTGTCTGAAGCTCATCACTCCACATAATAAAAGTAAAATCCCCTTGTATATTTGTGTATCCTAGATTCTTAACTTTTGTGAGGAGTCTCTCTAATTGCTCATTGATACGATTATACACTCTCATAAAATCAGAACTTTTAGTAATAAAATCTTTAAGCTTATTTTCATAATATTTTTGATTTTGTGTGATAGTCCTTTTGCATTCTGTGCTTATGTCAAGCCCTTTTGTGATGTCTCCCTCAATCCTCAAAGCACAAAATATTTTATTCTGTGTCATACTCCTAGCCCAAGTCCTAAAGGCTTTTGCTCCAGTAATAGATTCTAAGTTAGAATCTATACTTTGGAATTTGCGAAATACTGCATAAAGATATTGTAAATAATGAAATTTTTGAAGCAAAGAATCTCTAGTAGAAATATTATCAGGTAGCCACTCCTCATTGTCGATAATCTCTATGCCTATGGAATCGAGTTTGTTAAGAACCCAAGTAACGCAGTTGTGATATGGGTGCGTATTGACAGGATTTGAATTGTAGTATAAATTTTCAATAGGATTATCAAGTTGCGTATCATCTTGCTTCAAATTCGGTGTCCTTTTCTTTGTCTGCTCTACTTCTGTTTTAATAGAATCTAAGAGTTTTTCATATTGTTCTTGTGAGACTTCAAACACACAGCGGTTTTGTTGCCAAAAAGTAGAGAGTGGTCGCTTATCTATATAAGTGTATTGCTGAAAGTTATCGTGCCATTTTGGTATGTATTGATTATTTTCAAAGACTACGCCCCAATGGCTAGTTTTAGACTTTACAGGAGCAAAGCCCCAAAATCCCTCATCGCCAAAGTTAGAATCTAATATGCTAGGATAGATATTATTATACCACTTATCTTTTACATGTATAAGCGTGGGCTTGTCAGAATCATATCCTACTTGATATTTGTATATATCAACATCTTTGAGTTTATCTAATTCATCAGGGTGTGTATGTGTCAAACCTAAAAAAGCGTGAGGGATATTGCCTTGCATTGGGTGGATATAAATTGTGAGAAAGTATGCCATAGGGAATCCTTTATGAATATGTTTTAAAATTATGACTTAACCAATAAGCGACATACCACCAAAAACTATTTATGCTTATAAAAACAAACCAAAAGCTTGGCTTGTAAATTCTGTATTGTAACTTATTTTTCTTATAAAGAAAATATATAATGGCAAAAGGAACAAGCGAGAGAATACTAAATTGCAAAGCTATGAAATAAAAATCATCATAAGAAAAATTACTAGATAATCCAAAGAATCCAAAACCATTTTTAATAAAAAAACCATAAAGATAATAAAGTGGTTTTATAAATATAGCAATGGAGACTATCATCAATGCCACGCACACAAAGCAATCTAGGATAAATTTAGAACAATCAAATTTTTCTTTTTTCACACGATTTCCTTAAAGTTAGAATCTAATATACTAGGATATACCCTTTCATACTATTTGCCTTTGTCTTTTTTTATCGTATTAAAATAGCAACCTATGAAAGAATCATATTGTGGATTAGAATATTTCTCTAGCTCAATATCGCCTAGCGAATCTAACTCATCAGGGTGCGTATGAGTAAGCCCTAAAAATGCGTGGGTAAAGCCCTCAAAATCAAATAATGGGTCAATATAAATTGTTACGAAATATTGCATAGAGAATCCTTTATATTACTTTGTTGCATACATTAGCCCACAAAAAATAAGAATGGGTGTCGCATTATATGGTAAAAATAAAACATAGTGGATAAAAGTACAATGTTTAGAAACAAGGCAATAAACGGGTTGCACCAAAAGAAAGGGTATAAGCACATAGCTAAACTCTTTACCAAAACCAAGAGTAGAAAATAGTGCATTATGCGAGGCAAGATTGATGATATTCATAATCCCAGCAAAAGGCACGCATAACACAAGCGCGACAATAAAACTCACAAGGAATATCCTCATAAAATTCATACTATAAAATAATGCAAGGTTAGGAACAATAAAGGTCGCAAATATTACTCCGCTATCTTTGATATGATTAGATTCTTGAAACAAAGAAAGTGTAATAAAAAAACATACAGAGACAAGACTTATAACCAGTGCTATATACTCTCTTCTGTAAATAGAATTAATTATTTTAGTTTTTAATTTATTCATATTTTTTCCATTTCAATATCGCCTTGTTTATCTAATTCATCAGGTGATTTACCTTTAGTAAGTCCTAAGAAAGCGTGAGTAAAACCCTCAAAATCAAATAATGGGTCAATATAGATAGTTACAAAATATTTCATTTATAAAATCCTCCTCTTAAGTCAAATACAATATAGATAACTATAATATAAACCAAGCCAACAAAACAGGTATAAAATAATCTTTGCTTCTTTGTAATATACAAAATAACACCAATAATGAGTGCTACAATGCAAGAAAAATATTCATTGTAAAAATAGATGATAGTTATTATCATAGACAATATAAATGAGATTGTATTTTCTTTATATAATAAATTTAGCAAGAAAATAAGCCACATAAAAATAAAGCAAAAAAAATGGTTGATATAAAATGCAACAAATATCTTATCAAGTGAAATACCCTCTTTATTAACACCATATGTATATACAATCATCGAAAATACATATACTACTCCAACACTACACACAAACCACGCAATCTGCCCACTTGTGCTAGAATCTAGCCCTTTAGATTCTAGCTTTGTTTTGAGGTTTGAGTAGATTGGGAGTTTCATTCATTTTTTCCTTTGTTTTATAGTGTTATTGTAGCATGCTGATTATTCTCAAATACCTTACCCCAATGATTAGGAGCGTGTGTAACGGGACCAAATCCCCAAAATCCTTCCCCTCTAAATTCATTGCTTAATATACTAGGATATACCCTCTCATACCATTTGCCCTTATCTTTTTTGATGCTATTAAAATATGAGCTTGTGAATGGGTCATATTGTGGATTAGAATATTTCTCTATCTCAATATCACCTAGTGAATCTAGCTCATCAGGGTGTATATGTGTCAAACCTAGAAATGCGTGAGGGATAACCATAATATCTGTAGTGTTAAAAGCCATTGGATTAATATAAATTGTTACAAAGTATTGCATAAAGATTCCTTTCTATTTTCTGAAATTATAACTGAGTGTGTAATCTACAAAAACAACAAATATCACTAATATCAAAAAACAAAAGATAAGGCTTGTTTTGTAAAACTTATAAAATTTACTATAACAAACCAATGGTAAAATCAATGATGGTGGAACAAATATAATAGTGAATGAAAAATTACGAAAAAACTTCGAGCTGTCTATGAATAAATTTAATGAATATTCAATCATTTGTGTAAGATATGAGATAGGCATAAAAAATACAATGCTTGATACTATCATCAATCCCAAACAAATAAAACAATCTAAAATAAATTTAGCAAAATTAAACTTTTCTTTCATTTTCTAGCCTTTTATTTTACTGATTATTTTCATACACCTTACCCCAATGATTAGTAGTAGATTCTACAGGACCAAATCCAAAGAATCCCTCGCCACTAAACTCATCGTTTAAAATGCTAGGATAGATGTTTTCATACCATTTGCCTTTTTCTTTTTTAATAGCATTAAAGTAAGATTGCGTAAAAGGGTCATATTGCGGATTAGAATATTTTTCTATCTCAATATTGCCTAACTTGTCCAACTCATCAGGGTGTTTGCGTGTTAAGCCCAAAAAGGCGTGAGGGACAACCACAATATCTCTAGTATTGAAATCCATTGGATTAATGTAAATAGTTACAAAATATTGCATAACACTTCTTTATAAATGACTAAAAAAATAATATCCAAATACGGTATAACATACCATAAAAATTAAACTCAAGCCCAAACTCACCTTGTGTATCTTATAGGAAATATTGATTACAAAAAATACAATAAGGCTTAGTGAAAAAAAACCAACGATAAATTCCGCTATATCACCAATAGTATGAATGTCAATATCAAAAAGCCATTGCGTTGGATATAAAAGCCATCGTGTTGGATATAAAAGCCATCGCAAATTATCACTTTTTACTAAAATAGAATATACAATTGGAGAGATTATTACAACCCCAAAACATATAAAACAATCCAAAATAAATTTCTGCCATTGAAATTTATTTTTCATAGATTCTCTCTTATTGCATATTGATTATATTTAAATACCTTACCTGCCACATCACATACTTCGCTTACACCCGTGCCAAAGCCCCAAAGGCCATTGTTATATTCATTTGTATCCATTGTTTCATACCATTTCTTATCGAAATCTTTCCAATCAGCATTTTTAAGCTTTTTATCTCTTAGTTCTTTATCTATTTTATCTAATTCATCAGGCGATTTACCTTTGGTGAGTCCTAAGAAAGCGTGGGTGAAGTCGCCTTTGAGATTCTCCGTGTTAAAAAATGTGCTGTCCTGTGTTTCATAGTTTTTGTAGGTAATGTCTAGTATGTCGTGGAGAGTTATGGGTTTATTAGCTTTATCTCCGCATTCATCCTCATCATTTTTAATTTTCTTGCCTATTAGATGAAAATATCCATAGGAAGCCATTGCAAGTTCTGCATTGTCTCTTAGTTTTTGAATCTGTTGTTTATTTGTCATTTTTGAATCCTCTTGGTGTCATATTTTCTTTTGCTACACGATAGCAAGCCAATGTTTTTTCTATCCACATATCATCGTCTCTTGTTAAATTTGCTATGTCAAAATAATAGCGTCTAGTGTGCCAAGAAATATTAATTGCCATTTGATTGATATTATAACGATTTATTTCTGCTTCATTACTTAAAAAACTTGCTACCATTCCTAAACGAGAATTTATTTCCTTTTCTTTTGTTAAAGTCTCATATTCATAGATGCCCTGTCTGTAAAATTCGTCTTCCTTTGTAATTTTCCAAGTTTTCTCATTCAACTCCTCCCAATCCAAATTCTCTAAATCTGTATCAAAGTAGCTTAGAATCTTGTTGTATTTTTCCTCGTTATTTGGAAGTTCATTAAGCTTACACATATTTTTAAATTGCCAATAACTAGGCTCTAAATAATAAGAATAAGGTGTGCGATAAAAGATAATCAATCCAATACTTCCAAGAAAGACTAAAAACTTTGACACTTTCTCTTTGGATTTAAAGAGGATTCTATAAATAAATGTAAGTATGAGATAAGAAAGAATAGTAGGGATAAAGATTAAAAGGAATATGTATGTTAGCATTAGGCAACACTCCTAGATTCTAAAGAGGTATTATAAGTATAAACTTCATTAATGATACTTGGATAGCTTAAGGCAAAGAGTTGAGTGAGATAGCCTCCTAGAGAATGTCCTATAACATTAATCTTTGTAATGCCTTTTTCTTGCATTAAAGGCTTTAGAGTTTCCTCATAAAAGAAAAGCATATCAAAGTATTGCTCTATCACTCTATTCATATCATTATTATTTGTGCCTATGTAGTAATCATTGATTAAATCTTTGATTTGTTCTAGTTTAAATTCTGTTCCTCTTATGGCTAGGGTGTATTCCGAATCTTTAGAATCTGCTTTTGTGTCTTTAAAAAGCGTAGCAGAGAAGCCTGAATGGGTGTTGGGGCAGTGTTTTAATAAATCATATTTTTCAAAGAATCTTTTTGCTTGGGTGGGAGAGAAGTAGCCTTTGAGTGTGCCTACTGTTTCAAAATCTTTACCCCATTTATCCTTTCCTACAACATTGTGTTTCGCATAACTACTATCCATAATATCAGTAAGAGTAATTTCTTGTGTAACAGGATTCCCACTAAAATCTGTCTTATCTTCACCTTTTTCATCTTTTAACACAACGAATAGTTGATTGGTATCGCTTGTCATTAAATCATAATAACCATAGGCTGCCCAAGCGAGTTCAGCAGCATTTTTCATTTTATTTATTAATAGTTTATTTTCCATAAATTTCTCCTTTTTGCACCTTGCTATACCAATCTTTGTCCCATTCGTTATAGAAATTATTACAGTTTATCCACTGCTCTTCCCAATACAAATCTTCTATATAGCCTTTTGGCTCATATATGCCAGTATACCAAACACCATCAATAAATCCATTCTTATCTCTGTATTTATTTATACTTTCTGCATCTCCTACACCTTTGAAAATAAAATCATATTGCATTTTACACATTTTCTTAAATTTCCAATAGCTTGGCTGAAAATAAAAAGAAAGTGGTGTATAGTAAAATATCCCTAAGCCCATAAGAATCAAGAATCCATAAAATATTTTTTTCATTCTACTTTTCCGATTAACTTTTTAGTTTCTTTATCTTGAAACAAACAAGCGTGGAAACCCTTTTGCTGTTTATTGTTTTTGTTATCAAACTTAGGATAGAAATCTAGTAAATCATATTTTTCAAAGAAATTTTTAGCTTGAAGCGGGGACATATCGCCATCAAGTTTGTCATCAAAAACCCAACCTGTATCTTTAACTTCATAGCCTTTGTAGGTAATATCTAAAACATCTGTCGAGGTGATGATAGAATTATTTTCTCTCTTAAGTGTTTCTAAGTCATCATCTTTAAATTGCTTACCCAAAAAATGAAAATATCCATAAGCCGCCCAAGCTAATTCTGCGTTGTCTTTTAGCCTTCCAATCATTTCTTTATTATTCATTGCTAATCCTTCTTATACCAAAATAATTACATCCCCTTTGATTACTTTTAACTCTATGCCACCTGTAAGTAAGTCCAGAGAAATAATACTCTTCTCGATGATGCTTCCAAATTACCGCAAAATATATTCTTTTGATATTCTTTTTATTTAACTTGTTTTGATTACCTAAAAAAGCAATAGAAATTTTTATTCTGTTGCTATATGGTATGAGTTCTAAATATGCTCCATATGTATATTTATTTTTTTTATAATATATTGATTCTTTGGGTAGTTTATGTATTTTATTATTTAATAATTCATAATCCAAACTATCCAAACTTAATCCAAAGTAACTTAAGATTTTGTTATACTTCTCTTCATTATCCGATAATTCATTAAGCTTACACATTTTCTTAAACTCATAAAAACTAGGCTCTAAGTAATAGGAATAAGGCGTATAATAAAATACAATTAAGCCCACTGCTCCAATAAAGACTAAAAATTTAGAAATTTTCTTTTGTGATTTAAAGAGTTTTCTGTATATAAGCCACCATATAAAATATGAAAGAGTAAAGACAATAAGGAGAAAACATATTATTACTAAAAACATTGTAATTCCTTTAGGAGTTTGGATTCTGCATTCTTTTGTTTTCTTTTTTCTCCAAAGAGGGTAGCTGAAAAGCCTGATTCGGTATTTGGTTGATAAATATGGAGAGTGTATCCCAAACCTTGTGAATTCTACCCCCGCAACCCTCACATTTAATCTTAAAAGCCTCATGTATTCCTTTATTATTCCTGATTACAATTGTATTGTATATTGTAGCATAAACCTATATGTTTCAAATCATTGGGCATTTTCCCTACCTCACCCCAACCCTTACTCT
>NZ_FZPK01000024.1 GCF_900198625.1 Helicobacter rappini
TAGGTTTGTAGGAACGGCTTCTTTTTTATGAGTTAAAAGCCATAGCAGCTTTTGACATTGCATACCTTTAATAAAGCGAGATTTTGAGAGATTCATAGTAGTCCTTTTGTAGAGATTTGTTTGTAAAAACCAAAGAGAAACTTTAATGCTATTTCGCATACAAACTTTGTCATATTAACATAATCTCTTGACAGCGTTATGACAAAGGAGTGAAATTTTTTAGAATTTTTGTGGATTGTGTGGCTCACAAAATAAGATTAGAAACTTATTTTGTGTTAGTTGTGTTATTATCCTTGATAGTCTTTAAGTTTTTCATTCAAGGCTTTAATCTCACCAATGGAATCTAAAAACTTTTTTAGCTCATTTTCTAGCGTTTCTATTTTATCTGTATGCCTATCTTTAAGCCACCAACCATTCATTTCAATACCTAAATATTCCGTGATTTTATTGTATTCATTGCGATATTTTTGGCAATCCGTATATTTGCCAAAAAGTCGCACACAAAGATTAGAGCTAATATATTGTTTTTTATCACATTGTATGCCAAATCCAATATAATTTTCTCCACAATCTTTAGGTTTAATTGTGTATGGATACCAGATACCACTCCAACCCCACTCGTCTTTTTTATCATCAATATTTGCTTTAACAATTTCAAAGCCATTTTTCTCTATTTCCTTTTTATATTTGCCCATAACCTCATTGTAATACTTGTCTAAAATAGATCCTCTCTTTTTTAGAATCTCAAAGACTATCCCCATATTTTCCTGCATATTGTTGTCTTTATTGTCTGTCAAAAATTTCGCTATATTCATTGTGTTCTCCTTTTTATTTGTAATGATTTGCACGACATCTTTATAGAAGTATAGTGCGGAATTTAGGTGTGTAATACAGCCAACTTTTGCTTGTGATTTTTTTATCCATTTTAGAATCTCATCTTTATAAGAGATAGCTTTAAATCTCACTTGATTACCCTGCTTATCTACAAGATAATCCCCTTGTATTTCCCATTCACCTAGACTATATTCTAAGGGCATTCGTTTATAGGGGGCAAGGTAGAGCACAGAGATATTTTTATAAGCTTTATTTGCTTGTGTAGTTTCACTCTCGCTAGATTCTAGCTCACTAGATTCCATATCATCATTAGAATCTCTATCGCTAGGTTCTAAACTAGATTCTAAGATTTGCTCTTTAACGATTTTGTCAATATATCGCTGTATTTGTTGCGGCTTGTCATCTGCCCAAATCTTATTTTCTATAATAATATGCCTATTGCCATTAGTGATATAAATATCAATGCGTTTTCTCTCTTTATGCACTTCTGCGTTACTTGTATCGCCAAACCACTCTTTAAGCCCCACGCATTCTAAAAATACTTCTAAAAACACATCGCCTTGATAGTGTTTGCCTAATGGATTTAAAAATCCGCATATTAACGCACTATGAAGTTTTACTTCATTACTTCCACTCCACATTTCAAGGTAGGGATTAAAGTCATTATTCCCACGCCTTTTATGAATCTCTGCCTGTTTTAAAAAGCCGCTTACTTTTTCAAAAAAGTCTTTATATTCCACGCTTTTCTCCTTTCTTTAAGGTTTAATGTAGTAAAGCTTAATCGCTACAAATCCAAATGCGTATTGTAATCAAAAAAAAAAAAACGCAACAAGGGTTTAAAAACTATTATCTAGCTAAATGATAACTGAATGTTTTGTATTATGCCCTTTAATGTGTTGATAATGAAGTTATAACACAGATCTTTGTCAGCGTTATGATAAAGATTCTAATCATCTTCACTAGGCAAAAACTTAGCAAGTTTTGAATCTTGTCCTTTTGCTAAATCATCTTTAATCTTTTGATTAAAGCTATAAACTTGCTCTCTCATACTTTCAAAAAAGTTTATAAATTTTTCTTGTGTGAAGTCTTTTAAATCAATTTCTTCAAATTCTTTTAATGTCAAATCGTATTTGTTGTATTGAAATCTGTATGGGTTGAAAGCTTCATCATTGACATTCAAGACTTCTTTTATCTTTTTAATAATGCTTTTTCTTTGTTCCGTGTTAGATTTTGAATTACATAAATAAATGTTAAGTGATATTTTCTCCTTGTCAGTAATTTCTGCTGCTATATAAAAACAAAAATTCTTTATTTCATCAAACTTACTATGTAGCAAAGTGATGCCTTTTCCATTACCCAAATCATTTATTTCATAATCTTTTTTATATTTACTTTCAATCTCCCTTGCAATCGCACTAAAATGTGCGTGTAGCACTTCATCTCGCCTAGCTACTAATTCTAAGGCTATCTCTAAAAACTGCTCGTTGCCCTTTTTATTAAAAAATGCTTGTAAATCCATTGTATTCTCCTTTTGTCCTGTTAGTCTTTTTACTACATCAGTGTAGCACTCTATCGCCATTCTTAGATTGCTTATCCCGCCTGCTTCATTTAGGGCAGAATCTAACCAATCTATCATTTCATTGTTATACGAGATTGCTTTAAATCGCACTTTATTATTTTCATTTACAAGAGAATCCCCTTGTATTTTCCATTTGCCTAGACTTTGCTGCGTAGGATTTTTAGCATCTGGTGTGAGATATAGCACAATAATATTTTCATAAGGTTGGCTTTGCTCTTGCTGTGTTTCATTTTCACTAGATTCTAGTTCATTAGATTCTATATCACTAAAATCTTTGCTTTGTTCTTTAGCTATTGTCTCAATATATCGCTCAATCTGTCTGTCTTGGTCTCTAGCCCAAATCTTATTTTCTATAATAATATGCTTATTATTATTTGTGATATAAATATCAATATTTTTATACTCTTTATACACTTCCGCATTACTTGTATTGCCAAACCACTTTTTTAAGCTAATAGAATCTAAAAAGAGTTTTAGAAATAAATCATCTTGATAATGCTCCCCACAAGGATTAAGCAGGGCGTATAAAAAGCCGCTGTGCATATTTGCTTCATCATCTAGCTTTTGCACGCAAAGCAAGGGATTAAAGTCATTTTGTCCTCGCTTTTTTCGCGCTTCAATATCGATAGTAAATTCCCTAAATCTTTCTAAAAGTAGCCCTAAATTTTCATCTGTCATTACACTTCCTTATAAATTTATATTGTATCACAACTCATTTAAAGACTCTAAAAGCCTATTAATGCACCCTAAATCTTGCACCTACTCTATAAGGCTGGGACTCTAAAACCCCATTTTTCTATTATTTGTATGTGTATCTTTAAGTCTAGATTCTTCTTGTAATTTCTCTAGTAATTGTTGTGAAGAAGTAATTGCTTCAAATCTAGCACTTCTAGCAAGTAAGGCAAAATCCCCAAAGCAAATATTATCTAGCTTTGCTATCTCTTTTTTAGCAAAGCTAGATTCTAAAAAGGCTACATAATCACTAAGCCCTAAATATCTAGCATATAATCCAAAGGCTTTTATGAATCTAGCAGAATCTAGTGGTTTAAACTCTACTTTTATATCAAATCGCCTGATACTTGCTTTATCTAAATTCGTCATAAAGTTTGTTGTGGCGATAAAGATTCCAGAAAAACTCTCCATTTGTGTAAGCATTTCATTCACTTGAGTAACTTCCCAACTATGATATGCCCCGCTTCTATCTTGTAAAAAGCTATCTACTTCATCAAGCACAAGTATTGCTCCTTTTTGTTCTGCCTCACTAAAAGCTTTTGCGATATTTTGCTCACTCTTTCCTAGCCACATAGAGAGTAAATCACTCGCCTTTTTTAACATTATAGGTTTATCTAGCTCTTTTGCTAAGGCTTTGGCAAACTCACTTTTGCCACTTCCAGCCATTCCATAAGCTAAGATTCTAATGCCTTGTGTAGAATCTGTGGTTGCAAAATCTTTAGAATCTTTTGTCCCACATACATTTTTGATTTTTTCACATAAGCTTTTCATATCCACACTTGCGTTAATTAAGCTCATATCATAGGGCAGATTCTGCTCTTTTTTCACATTAATAGAAATGAGCTTTTCTCCCTGCAGTTTTAAATGCTCATTTAGCACTTGGATAAGGCTTTCTTTAATGCTTTTTTGTCGCTCTTTTGGGCTTTGTGTGGATAATTTATGTTTAGCTAGAGTTTTAGCTACTTTACACGCTGACAAAAGCACGCCTTGTGAAAGGCTAGATTCACTTATTTGACTAATGATTTTAGAATCTAGCTTTATCTTTTGAGATTTCAAAGACTTTTGTATTAACTCTTCTTTTTTCTCTTTTGTTGGAGCGTGGATTTCAAGCACAATGTCAAATCTCCGCAAAAACGCTGGGTCAATATCCGCACTATTGCTTAGAAAAATGCTTGGGATTTTCACAGATTCTAGCATTTTATTGAGTGTGTTTTTACTTGCTTTGTCTTCATTGTATTTGGGATACAAGCTGGGGAAAAACTCTTCGCACTCATCAAGCAAAATCACAGATTTATCAGCATTTAGCATAGATTGAGCCCTTATAAACTGCTCGAGTCTATCCTCTCTCATTATGCCTTGTGTATCAATATTGTGAATCTCCCATAAGTCTTTATCTAACTCTTTTGCTATAAGAGCTGCGATTTCATTCTTACCCACACCTGCCCTGCCATAGAGAAAAATGCTAGGATTTTTCGTATTTTTACAATAATCTAAAAGCATATCTAAATCTCTTTGCATATAGTTGAAGTCAGCTCTCTTTAATGTGCTTTTGGGGTAGATTCTAGCAATGGATTTCATCATCTCTTGTTTGCTAAGAGGCTCTACCATAAGTTTTTCGGCTAAGCCCTCTAATTCAAAATTACCATATTTAAGATTTTCATCAATAAAACCAAACTTTCTCAGTGGCATATCTGCCATAAGTAGCTTTTGAATCTTTGTGTGGTTTGTCTTTAATACACTTGCTAAAAGCAAACAAAACTCAAAATAATCAAGCTTATCATCATAGTATCTGCTCATCTTATCAAACAAGCCGATGACATATAAGATATTTGTCTCAAGCTCACTTAGCCCAAAGCACTCTTGTAAAAGGGCTAGATTCTTACGCACAAATAGCTTGGGCTTTAATATATGAAAATGTGCTAAAAGATAGGGTGTGATAAACTCTGCTACCATAGATTCATCACTAAAATCAGCTAAATTTGCATTAAAATGCTTTCTAAAAAGTTTAAAACACTCATCAAAATCCGCTGTATGTGGAAAAAGGGCTAAAAGATGTGCAACAAAAAGCTTTCTCTCATAGTCTTTATCGTTGGCTATGGGCTTAAAGGGTAAGAGCTTTTGCAGGACTTCTTTGTTAGAATCTATAAGTGTGCCTTCTATTTTCTTTATTGCTCTTAGTCTTTTTGCTTTATATTTGCTTACAGCCCTATTTTCTCTTTGTGCTTGTGTTGCCATAATCGCTCCTTGTGTGTATTTCAAAGTGAAGTATCACTTTGATGAGTGAAGTTATAGCAAAGAGCTTTGACAGCATTATGATAAAAAGTGAAAAAAGTAGAAAAATACGGAGAGATTAAAAAATAGTAATGTGTAGTTATATTGCTTGAGATTCTGTGTGAATATTACAAGAAACACAGCACAGAATCTCAAATGTGGTTAATTGATGAGCTTTAAGAGATTCTAAAACATAGTTTTTTCTTGTATTCTCTTTGTTCTTTTGCCCAATCCGCAGCATCATTTTTATCCCAATATTCCAATATCTCATCAATCCCCCAACGAGCAAATAAAAAGTCTAACAATTTTTCCGTCCGTTTTTCAATTTCTGCTTTTCCCCATTGTTTTTCTTTAGAGATTTCTATTTCTGCATATGAACCATTAGAAAACTTTTCTTTTTTATTTTCAAATGGATTATTGAGAAGACTTGAGTTTTTAGCACGAGAGAGCGGCACAAGATTACCTAATGCGTGTGTTAATTTTTTGATATTTTGATTTCTTACTCTCTCTTGTTTGCCTTTTATGCCACTTGTGCTATTGAGCATTTTTTGCCACTCTGCATTTGGAGTTTGGGGCAGGATATGCTCTATTGTCTCGTGTTCTTTTTGGTTTGGTTTGATAAAGATTTTCCACTCAATTTTTCTACCTTGAGTTTTTGGGATTAGACTTTCTTCATATTCAAAGAGAAAATATCGCAATCTACTCCAACTAAAAAATCCCTTATCATCGTGTTTTTTGAAATTATCATTTATGTGATTATAAAATTTTATGAAATCAAAATTATGGCGACAAATTTCATACACAGAATCGATTATAGAATCCAAAGTGATTTCTTGATAATAAAACCATCTTGAAAAGTTATATATACTAGGGCTTTCGAGCGAGGCTTGACGTGGTGAAAGCCCAAAAACAAGAAAAAGACACCGCTCAATTTCTTTCAAAGCCTTAATTATTTCTTCATCGCTTATATTATATTCTTTTCTTTTATGTAAAATAGCTAGAATAAGCGGTTGAAATGAGCCAAAACCTAAACGAGAGATTTTCTTTAACCAATTTTTAATTTCTTCATTATTGCCAAGATTATTTCTTTCATAGTCTGTATCACCCTCTTCAATATTGTGGATAAAGTAATAATGCTTTGCAGATTCTGCGAGGCTTTTAATATATTTCTCTATCTCTTCTCTATTGCATTTTTCCGTATCATTAGATTGTAAAAGGTTTTTGAGTGTAAATTTTTCATTAAGCAAAAATTCTCTATGCGGATTATTCGTCTTGCGATTGTATGTAAAATACATAATCCAATGTTGTTTCAAAAAATCATCATCATTCAAAGGTTTATTTGGATTTTTGCCTAACATTTCATAGATTTGTCCCCAATAATTATTAATATCTTCTCTCAACTGATTAGAATCTGGGATTCTTGTGCTGAGATAAATGAGACGATTTTTTAAAAGCTCTAGGGTAGAGAGTGGCTTACCGCGATTATTCATTGTTTCAAATGCTACAAATACATCAAAATCATTAGCAATCTCATAAACATTAAACATAAAATTCTGCGTTAATGTTTTAAACAACTCTTCTTTATATTCCTTTGTCGCTTCAGCAATTTTCTTCTCAAAGAATTCTTTTGCATTTTTAAGATTTCTTGTGTAGATACTATCTGTGCCACGATTCGTGCTAGAATCATCGCCAAAAATCTGCGTCTTAAGACATTCAAAGCTTGGATTATCTCGCATATAGCCAAAGTAATAATATTTCGTTTCGTCCTCCGTTTTGCTACCAATATACTGCTTACGCAATTCTTCAAGCTCTTCTCCCGCAAACCACTCTTTATCTTGAACGGATTCTAACAATACTTGTATAAGTATGATACTTGTAGTAAGCCGTTGTTGCCCATCCACGACATAGTAAGCATCTTTTTCTCGTGCCACCCTATCTTCTATCCATTGAGATTTTCTTTTTTCATCATCTGACACCAATTCAATGCTTAACACGCCCGTGTAGTGTTTAGAGCCTTTTGAGGTTTCTAAATCCTCCCAAAAATCTTCCAATTGATTTTTACCCCAAGCATAGCCTCGTTGATAATCGGGTATGCGATAAAACTTCTTATTGAATAAATCACGCAAATTCTTAAGCCCATTCATATTGTTTCTCCTTAAAATGTAATATGTGTGTGCGTATTATAATCAAAAAAAAAAAAACAAATAAAGCAAGGGATTAAAGTCATTTTGCCCTCGCTTTTTTCGCGCTTCAATATCGATAGTAAATTCCCTAAATCTCTCTAAAAGTAGCACTAAATTTTCATCTGTCATTACACTTCCTTACTAAATATAGTTGCGTATTGTATCACACTTGCGGCGTTTGTTTGCGTGTCTTATCTGCCTTTAGTATCTCAATATACTCATCAATCTCTTCATACATATACTCCCAACTAATGAAGCGAAAATATAATGAGTTTTCAATCTCTGCTATAAGCGTATCATCGCATTGTATATCCGCTTTCATCAAGCATTCAGCCACCTTGTTTTGGTAGAAGTCCCCATTTGTTAGCCACTGCTTTGTGGCTATATCAAAACGATGTGTTACTTCGCTATTATATTCATCATACGGATTCATAAAATCTTGCTTACGATGATAATCTTTTGTCTTATCTTTATCTGCCATATTTTCCCCTTGATTTTGTCGCCATAGACTAAACACTTAGCGTTACAGATATTACGCCTTGTGCGAATTGAGCTTGTGGGTTGTCCTTGAGATTGCCCTGTGTGTCAAACTCATAGCGAGTGCCATTATAAAATACATAATATTCCAAAATATCGCCCCCAATACTTAGCCTGCCATTGTATTTGGTATAGTGCTTTAGCACCACTTCTTTTGCGATTTGTAAAATCTCTGCAAGATTTAGGGTAGCTTGTGCATATTGCGGCTCGGGTATAAGTGGGTTGGCAGTGTGCCAACGAATGCGATATTGTGTTTTGAAATTTATGCGTGCTTCTCTTAAGATTCTAAGATTCTCAAGCCTAGAGATAGAATCTTGCAAAAGTGTTTCAAACTCACATTGATTGACGCCCAAATCTCTCTGCGATTGCTTTGCGACTGCTAGGAAAAACTCTTTTGAGTTATATACTAAATCATAAGAAAATGTGTCTAAAAACTCTAGCAAATGCAAGGAGTCACAAAAGCATTTTTTAGTCTTTTGTGCCTTAGTGTCATTGTGATAGCCCAGAATCTTCATATCGCATTCTCTAAGCCAAGCTTGCATATAGGAAAAGAGATTTTCTTGTGTGATTTGCATTTTCTCTCCTTTGTTGTGTTGATGAGTGAAGTTATAGCACAGAGCTTTGATAGCTACTTTTATCTACAAACATAAGACTCCTTTCTTCAAAGATATATCTCAGCATAAAGGGTGATAAAGTTTTGTTTGTAATACTCTCTGTAATCATAGAATCTGATCGCAGATATTCCTCTGCATCTATGCGTGGATTTTGCTTATCAAATCTTGGGAGGGCGTAATACAAATAAGAAATATTATGAAATCGCGCGAGGCTTCCGCGCGCCTGCCGCCGCAGTGAGCTGTTTTCCATAGTTTGATAAAAGCGGATTCCAATAAGCTCTGTCCCCTCTGTCTCTAAAAACCACCGATGAAACATATTTATCACCCTTTGTGGGCTTATGCGTCTCTTGCCGATGTAGGGCTTAAGCCCTATGCCGCGTTTATGCGGAGCAAAGCCGTGCATTACTCCGCCACTTGAGAGATAATAAGCATTGCCACACGCCCTGCCAAGCTTACCAATCTCAATGCAATCTGCGGTGTTCTCACCCCATACAAGATAGAAACACCACTCATATTTTGAGCCCGTGTCACCTTGTAAGCCAGAATCTGTATTTTGCTCCTGTGCTGAGTTATTATCTTGCTTGTATAATGTCTTTGATACCGTGCAAAAGCTCACACAAGAAATACCCCTTTCATTCAGCATTAGCCCTAAAAACTTGTGTCGATAGAAGTTCTCTTGCTCACTTATGGCCTGCTTTTTTCCATTGATCATTTTATAAGTCCTATACGCAGAGATAATCCCCATAAACTCGGCATTTTGTGCGGTAGCAAAGATAGATTCCAATGCGTCTTTTGTGTAATGTGTGCTTAAAGTCATAACGCTCCTTTATGATGTGATGAAGACAGATGAAGTTATAGCACAGGGCTTTGACAGCGTTATGACAAAAATAGGTATTTTTATAGAAGTGGTGCGTAATATAAAGTAATTGAAACGATGGATTATAAAGGGCTATCAAGGGTTATAAATTGCAGGGGCAGAGAAATAGGGCGTATTTATGACATAATTCACACCCAATTTTCCATTTTTAGATTCTTGACTCTTTGAAACTCTTTTGTGTTGTTTGTAATGAGTGTTAAATCATTTGCAAGAGCTACGGCTGAAATAAGCATATCCATAGCACCTATGAGAGATTTTCTACATTCTAAATCCGCTCTAATTTTTGCATATACAAGCGCTTCTTTATGTGTGAAATCTATGACTTTAAGGTGTGTTAGGAATGTATTAAGAGCATTTGTATTTGCTTCTTTATATTGAGATTTTTCTACACCAAAGTATAATTGGGCTACACTGATAGAGCTTATAGCAATATCACCTATTCTGTATTGTAAAAATCTATCTTTAATATATTGCGGTTTATTATTGATAATATAAATACATATATTTGTATCAAGCATTACTTTTGCCATTCTCTATCCTGCAATATAAGTTCATCTCGCTTTATTTCGCCCTTAAAGCTATCTATTGCTGAAAATAGACTATCCCAATTTGAGTTAGCTGGTGTTAAAACAATGTTGTTATTTATTTGTTTTATATTAAACTCACAATCCTTAGTAAGATTCAATGCCTTTGGTAATCTTATCGCAAGTGAATTACCACTTTTAAATACTTTTGCTTTCATATTTCACCCCTAATAAATATATACAACAAGTATATACAAAATTTTTAAACATTGTAAGATAAAATCCCATTGACGCCATTATGTCAATCCTAACTTTTATCCTTTATAATCAGCAGAAAAACAAAAGGATTCACAATGCCACTGCACGATTATGAAACAAAAATGGCTCGTATCAGTAAAATCTACACCGCATTACACAACCCCGAAAATAATGGAGTGATATGTGCGAAAGAATTAGCCAAAGAGTTTAGCGTTAGCCTTAGGACATTGCGGCGAGATGTAGAGAATATGGGTGCAGAATATAGCTATAAGAAAGATAAAATCTATTTTCACGGGCACTACACAACAAAAGAAAATGATGAGTTATCTATGGCATTTTTGCTTCTAAAAAGCTTTGCTTATAGTATGGGTGGGGCTACAAAAACACAAATGCTTTCCTTACTTGAAAATCTAGAATCTAAAAGCCAACCTAAACAAAGCACAGATATATTTTTCACTCGCTCAAATTTAGAGGAAATCACCCTTGATACCGAATCTATTCTGCTTTTACAAAAAGCTATAAAAGAGCATATGATAATTCAATTCAAGTTTTTACAAGAGCTAAATAACACTAAAACCCACACGCAAAGAGAAGTATTACCACTAAAGATTCTAAACTTTAATGGTGAGTGGTATCTTTTGGGATTAGAATCTAGTGTGATGAAAAAGTTTTATCTCAATAACATTATTGACATAAAGGAAGTAAGGCAGGGTGAGAGTGTGAGTGAAGAAGTATTAGGGCGATTAGATAATGCCTTAAATGCGTGGTTTGTGCCTGAAGCAAAGCCTTTTATGGTGAGATTATGGGTAGATTCTAAAGTCGCAAAGTATTTTAAACGCAAGAAAATCTCGCCAAATCAGCATTTAGATGAAAATAAAGATGGTAGCCTTGATATTACCCTGCATATTACAAGCTATATGGAGATTGCCCCTTTAGTGCTAAAGTGGATACCAAGCGTAGTGGTATTAGAGCCACAAGGGCTTAAAGATTTTATTAAAAAGAGGGTGAGAGAGTATTTGGGGGTTTTGGAATCCTAACTTTTAGAATCTTGTCATTTTTGCAAGTGTAGGTAAGAGCTTTGCTTATGTAATCTTTTGAAAAATGAAATATCTTTTAGTGTATAGAGTCTAGATTCTATAAAAATGCACCCTAAACCCTGCACCCACACAGATTTGGTGGAGATTCTAGATACTATGCGAAACAGACAGAGTAAAGAAATGCCCGGCAGCAATCATTATGACTATGAGTATAGTAAAAGGGGTTTTAATATAAAGCTAGAAAAAGCAAAAGATTTAGATATTACAAAAGATTTAGCACATCAGGCAGCAGTCGCACAAGTGGTAAAAGGGGGCGTTTTGGCTTTATGCAGTTTGCATTATTGCAAAAGATATAAGGCTTTGCCAGAATTTAACGATATTTGCGAAGTAAAAGCACATATCCCAACAGATATGCAAGAGCAAGAAATAAATCCAAGCATAAAACGCTTTAATAACCAAATCGCACATAAACAGCTAAAAGATTCACAAAACAGATACAAAGAGGGCTATCAGCCAAAAATCACGCATTATTTAAAGCTTGATTTAATCGATGAAAGCATAGACAGATATTATAGAGATTATATGAATCTATACAGCCAATTAAGCGAGGAGAGTAAGCTAAAGTTTGGTTTTGTGGAATTAACAGAGAGTAAAGAGGCATGGTTTTATTCCCCACATATTTGCAAAGAAAAAACACAGGGCAAAAGAAACCCTCCAAGTGAAGAAGAAGCAAAAAAGATTATAGAAAACTACACAAAACAAAGAGAGATAAAGAAAAAGGAATTTGAGAGTAAAGAAGAGAATGCAAATAAAAGATTTTATTTAAGGCAGGTTGATTTAAGTAGGACAGATTTAACCCTAAAAAAATATGCGTTTCAAAAAGGGGATTATGTATTTAGCGATAGCAATCATAAAATATTTATTGCAAGTTATGATGGCGAAGGGTTTAGACACACAATAAAAACACAATACTTTTATGTAGATAGCATTGCAACAGGGGAGTTTAGCATTCATCCTTATGAAGTGGAAACATTCACAGGCGGTGGGGAAAACGGCTGGGAAAGTGAATGGGTAACATATTATCGCCTACTTATCACACACAGAGTTACACTCAAACACAAAGTCGATAAAGATTTTCTACAAAAAGAAATAGGCAAACTTGTTACACAACTTGCAATCGATGGAAAGAATCATGGCTTACCACAAAATACAACAGATAAGAATTTAGATAATTTAATACAAAATGGAATGTTATAAGTTTTGTTAGTCTCTGTTTTGCTAAAGAAGCTTTATTTGTAGATTTGAAGTATAATTTTACTGCCGCTTAAGCTACGAACTTAAGCGGCAATTTTCTCTTTTCTAGCAAGAGCCAGAAAGGAGGCTTTGTTTTTAACATGTTTTTACACAACATAAAATAACACCACAAAGCAAAGAAACCACATAAACGCAACAAAGCCCTAAAACCATGCAAAAGACAAAACCAGCTTTTTAAGATTGCGTTATAGCTTTTGTAATTTTTTCTAAATTTTGGCTAGGAGTTATCTAAGCGATAATGACTAGTCAAAATTTAGAAAATTTGCGAAATGTATAACCAAAATGAAAGCTTTAAAAAAGAAAAAATAAAAAACAAAATATCCCCCCCTTTAAATGAACACAAAAACAAACTAATATACAAAACAAATACTCACAACACAGGAGCTAAGACAATGAGTTACACTCTAACAGATATTATAAATAACCCTAACATAGGCATTGAAATCGGCAAAGAAATAGAGTCTATGAGTTGGATTAAAAGCCCTTTTGAACCACTTGTAGGGCAGGGAAGCGACAGAGGCATAAGAAGTTATCAAATCGCAAATAAACAGCCATTCCGCCCACGACTTAAAGCAAGATTGACCGGCACAGGAGTCCAAGATAATGAGGAATTTCAAACAAATTATGATGAAATGGAAATCCTAAATCAGACAATTTACCCAAAAATTAGCGGTAATGGTTTATTAAGCCCAGTATTTCATTATAGTGAAATGCAGTTTATTGACTTTGAAAAAGAAGCAAAAGATAGCCTTGCCACATGGATGATGGATACAAGAGATAAGCAATTTATAGCCGCTTTAACAAATGATTTAACAAACTGCGTAGTAGCTGATGCCACAAATGGCTACAAAGACACCACAGCTGAGACAAGTGTCAAAAATGCAAGTAAAAAGATACAAAAGGGCGATACAATCAGCGTTAAAGCAATCCGCAGGGCGATTTTTCTAGCAAGGACTGGCATTGATTATAAAAATAGAGAGATTTTCCCACTTAAACCAATCCGCGCACAAAGCATGAGTAATGGCGGTATAAGCACAATGCACTATTCTTATATTATCATGCTTGATAGCTATGGAATCCAGCAGTTAAAGAATGATGAAGAATGGCGAGATATGCAAAAATACGCAGGGGAGAGAGGACCTAGCAATAATCTTTTTATGGGATTAGTAGGTATGATTGATGGCTGTCCGGTATTAGACTTTGGCGTATGGAGTGAAGCAGCAGCGGGATTATGTAATAGTGAAGTCAAAGATAAAGACTTTTTACGCTTTTTAAATAAAGATAACACACATAATAAGATTGTAAAGCCTAGTGATTATGCAGACGCACAGCCGGTATCAATAGGCTTTTTAATTGGGGCAAGTGCATTGTTAATCGCAGGGAATTTAAGCCCTAGAATGTATGTAGAACAAAAAGATGCAGGAAGGAAAATCGCCGTTGGTATGGATAGAGTTATGGCGATTGCTAAAGCTAGATTTGGGGAAGATGATAACGGGTTATTAAAGTATAGCGGGCAGGATTTTGCAACGATTGGGTTGTTTTATTCTAAAGAATAAGTAACTAGTTATTAAAGATTCAGCTTCGATTATACATTTAAGCGATTTTTGAAAAAATAAGCTAGTCATTACCAACAAAGGTAACTCCTAGCTATTTTTTCAAAAAAGCCCTTAAAGCCATAATGCAAATCTTAGAATCTAGTTTAGTTACATGCAAGGCGATAAAGCTAAAAAGCAAGGCAGCCTAAAAGGCAGATAAACCAGCTTTCCAAGATTGATGGTAGGCTTTTAATGTTTTTACGATAAAAGCTTTAAGAAATTAAAAAAGGATAACAAATGGCACTAAGGCGTAAAACACCGCAAGATAAAGACATTCAGCAATTACAAATAAAAGAATTACAAGAAATTGTAACAAATCTCACAAAAGAAATACAAGAGCTAAAAGAGCAACAAAAAAGCGAGGGCAATTTAGGCGAAGTGGTGAATACACTTATACAAGAGATTAAGGGTTTGCAAGATTTTACATTTTCGTTGCAGAAAACCTTAAAAGAACATGCAGAAAATAGTCAATACCTACTCTCTAAGATTAATAAAACCGAAGGTATTGCAGATAAAAACGCAGGTGATATTTATAACCTAAAGATAAAAGAGGGTTTGCATAGTGATTTACTCGATAGGGCAAAGCCTATTATTGATATTGCAGATCCTTTGTCTAAAGTTGCATTTAGAATCCAAAAGCTAGAAACAAGTTTGCAAAAAGTAACTAAAGATTTTAACCCCCAAGAGTTAAAAGAGAGACAAGAAGTAAATACTAATTGTATAGCCGATTTGCAAACAGACTTTTTATTGCACGGGCAAATGTTGGCAGATTTAAGGCTAGAGATTGAAAAAGTAAAACAACTTCAAACCCTGCATGATAAGCAAATACGCGCCCTGATACATGAAGTAAGTAAAAGTGTATGGGAAAAATTGTTTAAGTAGTCGTTTGTCTTTTGGACGCTTTTAAGTGAGTTATCAATTTTTGTTCGGTCATTACCTATTAGGTAACTCCCTTCACAAAAATTTCAACAACACTTAAAATCGCCTCAAAATACTTCACGCTTTAAAGTCTCTAGTTTGCAGTTAAAGCAAACAGGCAGATTTGTCATCAAAGCCCAAACATCTTTTTATTTGCAAAGCTAGAGATATTTCGCCTTGCGGCTCAACATGACAAAAGGGTAAATCATTAATTTGTTACCACGAGATGAAAGCTTTTAAAATTAAAAAAGGATTAAATATGAATGACACACAAGAATTTCAAAGAACAACAATAGCAGAAGTTACACAAAACACACAAGCAGATTCTAGCCCAGATGAAAGCCAAAAGATGGGCGAAGCAAATGCACTAGATTCTAAAACACAAGACACACAAACAGAATCTACACAAGCCCAAAGCATTACAGAGCAATTACATAACGCCATGCAAGAAGTGGATAAAGAGATCGCCCAAGAAGTAAAAGATAAAAAAGCAGACTTAGCAAACCCCATAAATCCCCCACAAAGCATAACCCAAGCAGATAAAGACAGGCTAGAAAAAGTCTATACAGCAATGCAAGATGCACTCACACAGAATGCAAACTTTATTATTAAAACAGATTTGAGTTTAAGGGGCATTACTGAACTCATTGCTATCATGCGTATTTTAAATGACTTTTATTTGTATCATGTAGAATTGTTGAAAGATAATAAAAATAGCATTGAAATAGCAGTGATTGACATTGAAGCGATGAATAAGAGATTTAGCGAAATGGTGAGACTTGCAAACAGCTACATCATGCAAGCCTTAAAAGAAATAGATAATGCAAACGCTACTTCCCTTGCCCTGCGTAATGAAATAGAAGCCCTGCATGATGCTTGTCAGCTAGATTTAGCCGATACAAAAAACACCATGCAAAAGGTTACACAAACCTATGAGAAATTACAGCTTATAGAACATAATATAGGGAATTTAGAACAAGCCATAGAAGAGTTTGAAAGGCTTACAGAGAATAATGAAAGCCTTTTAAATGATATGCGAGATTTCTTAAATACAGAGTTAAATAACGCCATTGCAGCCTTAATGCTAAAAAAAGAAGAGTATGAAAGAGATTTGCAAGATAATTACACAGGATTACAAGAAGCCTTTAATAAGCTTTTAGCCAAACTCCAAACACAAGCCCAAGATTTCATAGTAGAATCAAATCAAATAAAAACAGACACAATCAATGAGATAAATTCTGTTGCAAACAATAGACTCCAAGAAGTAAAAGCCCTTGATACTGAAGTAAATGCAAGACTGACAGCCTTGCGTGATGAATCTTTACAAGCCCTAGATACAAAGAAAACAGAGGGGCTTTTAGAGTTAGAAAATAAAGCGCATGAGCTAGCCACTGAGTGTAATACAAAAAAAGAGTTATACCTCCAAGCAATCACAGATTTAAGCGAAAAAAGCTTAGAATCTATCACAGCAAAAGGCGATGAGAAAAAAGCCGAACTAGAAACACATACGCAAAACTTCATACAAGAAGCAGAAAATAAAAAGCAAGAGATAACAAATACGCTAGATTCTAAAAAAGCCGAGTTAGAACAAGCAAAAGAAAATGGGCTAAATGAGATACGACAAGAGGCAAGCACACATGAGACACAACTCCAAACCAAGCTAGAAGAAAGCCTAGAATCTATCATTCAAAAAGGTGAGGAAAAAATACAAGAAATAGAAAACAACACCACACAAGCAAATACAAATCTAGACTCTAAACTCCAAGAGATAGAAACAAAAACACAGCAAGTAGAAAACAATGTCAATACAATGATACAAGAGCATAATACGCATTTAAACAGCTTTGCTACACAATCACAAGAAGCCTTAAATGCGATTAAAACAGAGGGTATGCAAGAGATTCGCACAGAAGCCCAAAGACTATTAGAACAAATCAAAAATAACACGACCACACTTGATCAAAATGTAAGGCAAGAGTATGAGACATGGCTTTTAAACTTGCAAAATAAAGGACAAGAAGCACAAAATTTAATACAAGAGGGCATAAATACAACAATCCCAAATGCCCTGCAAAACTCTCAAACAGAACTAGAGACGAAGAAAGAAGAGCATATACAAAGCATAGATTCACAAAAAGAAAGCAGTTTAGAATCTATAAATGAACTCACAGAACAGACAATAAATCAGCTAAAAAGCACATTTTCTTTTTTAATGAGTGATTTAACTCATGAAAATTTCACACAGACAACAACTTGGACTAAGCCACAAAATGTAAAAAGAGTGTTTGTAAATGTCTTAGGTGGCACAGGGGCAAATAATGCAACAACAAGAGGCACGCCATCTTCCTTTGGATCTCATGTAACCGCACAAGGTGGCGTGGGAAATGCAGGGGGAAATGGGCAGTTTGGGGAAATGAAGTTTAGCATTGTGGATATAGAAGAGAGTGAAACTGGCATAAATGTAAGTATAGGGGCGGGGGGAAGTGTGGATATATTTTATTAACCTAAAGATTCAGCCTTGATTATACATTCACAAGTTTTAGCCCTTAAAATAGCTAGTCATTATCGCAAAAGATAACTCCTAGCTATTTTAAGGGCTAA
>NZ_FZPK01000013.1 GCF_900198625.1 Helicobacter rappini
AAAAAGATTCTAATTTTACTTTTACAAGAGATAGAATCTTATCTGCTTTAATGCTTACAAACAATACAGACCTATAACACATAACACAAAGATTTTATATTTAGATCCTAAAAGCAAAATATTTAAAGCATAAAAAATTATAATTTAACATTATTTATAATTATTTATAATTATTTATCATATTTAATAATAAAACATATTAAATTATCATAAACCATAATAAATAAACATGAATTATGATTATTTATCATTAATTAACATGATTTAACATAAATTATAATAATTTAATATTATTTATCACTATTTATCATAAATCATGCTTACATATCACAACAATATAACATAATATTTAAGCTATAATTGTAAATGACCATAGACAACTACACTTATAAGGATTATCATGCAAAGCACGACAGAATCGTATCAAAACAGACTTATAAAAAATTTCAATATAGCACATAAACGCTATCTTTTTAAAGATATTGATTTTAGTTATAATCTTATTGGAATCATTGGAGCTAGGGAGTTGGTAAGACTACTATGCTTATACAACGACTTTTAGAGTTATTAGCTAGCGGGAATAAAGCTCTTTATATAAGCCTTGATTATCCATTTTTAAGTTCATTTAATCTTAGTGAGTTTGCTTTTTGTTTTGCTGAGAGTGGCGGAGAGTATTTACTGCTTGATGAGATACATAAATATAGCGATTTTGCTTCGCATTTAAAGGCTATCTTTGATTTAAGCGATTTAAAAGTGCTTTTTACAGGATCTTGTGCTATAAGTATTCTAAATGCTAAGAGTGATTTAAGTCGTAGAGTAAGCTTATATAGTCTTGATGGGCTTAGCTTTAGAGAGTTTTTAACGCTTAAACATAATATGGAATATGAGAGATTCTCACTTGAGAATATACTGCAATATCATACAGAAATTACACAAAGCTTATCTATTAATCTAAAAGACTTTAAGGAATATCTACAAATAGGCTATTATCCATTCTATTTTGCTAAGAAGTCTTTGTATATGGAAAGTTTGCTTAATACCATAAATCTTAGCATTGAGATAGATTTAACAACTTTAGGCTTAATAGAGCAGAAATACACTTATAAGCTAAAAAAGCTATTAGAAGTTATAGCAATGAGTGAGCCTTTTACTATTAACTATACTAAGATTGCTACACTTGCTGAAATTAGCCGCACAAAGCTTTATGACTATCTTAGCTATTTAAGAGATGCAAGACTTATTAATATACTGGACTTACACACACAAGGTCTCTCTAAAATCTCTAAACCAAATAAAATATATCTTAATAATACAAATCTAGCTTATGTGTATAAAGATACAAAAATAGGAAATCTAAGAGAAACATTTTTTGTAAATCAAGTGAGTAATGCCTATAAGATAGAAGTCTCAACACAAGGGGATTTTATAGTCGATAATCGCTATATTTTTGAAATTGGTGGTAAGAATAAAAGCTTTACACAGATTAAAGACTTAGCTAACTCGTATCTTATTCTTGATGATATAGCTAAAGGTGATGGGAATAAAATACCTTTATGGCTCTTTGGCTTTTTGTATTGAGATATAGAATCTAGATTCTGCGTTGTCTTTTTAGCACTTTCAAGTGAGTTTGATTCTTATGTGTCGTCATTTATATCTAATAAACTCCCTGCACAAAAATCTGCACAACCCTTGAAATTATCTAAAAATACTTCCGCGGAGGGTGTTTTGATTTTTTACAGAATCTAGATTCGCTAAATTTTCGCCCTTGTCTATGCAATTTGGGCGATTGGCTGAATTGTGATGGATAGCCATATCGCTTAGATAACTCCTACCACCCCAAGTCAGCCAAAGTCTCCAAAGCCACAGAACAACTGCTAGAATTTGTAGTTTTGTTTGCGTGCTCTGTTGGTGTGGATTCTAGATTCGCTTTTATTCATCATGCTAGACCAGCAATTCAGGGCATTTAAACACATAAAATCTCACCCATTTTACACACTAAAATGTCTATATTTTTACATATTTTAATTTTGGAATCCTTTTTGCTTTAAAGCCTATAAATCTATTTTGAAAGGATTTCAAATGCAAGTTTCACAGAATGTTTTACAAAAAAGATATACAGACAGCGTGCATAATCAGCAAGGAATCGACATTCATCATGGCTCAAGGAATCGCTACATTCCAATAAGTGCCGATGAAAACTATTTGCCACAAGATGTGTTTGTAAAATCGGAATATTTGCAAAAGATTGAAGGACTAGGGGATTCTATACAAGGGGGATTTAAGGACGCTTCAAGCTTTATGGCAATGGCAAATGTATTGCGTGGTGAAAATATCCTAAATAGTCAGGATCTAATCGCAGCAGGTTATATCGCTAAAACAAGCGAAGACATTAACTTTGAAGCGTTTAATAAATTATTGCGTAACGAGCAGTTAAGCATGGAGATGAAAGGGCTTATCAGTCAGCTTGTAAATAAGCTCTACAATATCAACTATGTACATGCTGGAATCATGATGGCTTCATAGAGTAGTAGGCTTTCTCTAGCAAGGTTTTCAATGAAAGTTTGTTTTGTGCTTTTGTTTTGCATAATGTTTTATCCACTTTATGCAGATACACAGGACATACCGCTACCAAATCTCAAAAAATCCCAAAGTATAAGTAAGCTACATAAAAATATCACATTACAATTCAGTAAGAATCCAAAGCGCTCTATCTTAAAAAAGCAAGGTATTATCGCAAATAAAATGGCTTCTCATGTATTTAAAGATTCTAAAGAAGTTTGTTATATGCTCTTTTTCTCCGCATTAAAGGATTTACAAACTCAAGCTTTACTACTTGGTGGCACAAAAGTGGGAAACATAGAAAGCTATTTAAATAATAGCCCAAAACGCATTACCAAGTATTTTCAATGCAAAAGTGGTGCAATGTTTAGCATAGTAACGCTACGAGCTGATGTGCGTTAAGCAGTTATTGACATGCCTTGTGAAATGTGCTAGAATGACTTAGCCACACAAAAAGGATTAGCATGGAATCAAAAGACACGCAAAAAACACCTGATGCAATAAATACACAAGATTCGCTATGCCAAGATTCATTACACGGAGAATACAAAGAGAAACAGCAAAAAGATATTGTGTTATCTCTTTTTCAGTTTTGCTTTAAATGGTATAAAGATTCTGAAAAATTTTTTCATCTCTTAGTTGGATTGCCAAGCTATGAAAAATATTTAGACTATCATAAAAAATATCATCCACACTGCACACCAAAAACACGCAAAGAATTTTTCATGGATTCTCAAAACAAGAGATATAGTAGAGATGGTGCTAAAAAATGTTGCTAGAGAAAAATGTCTGCATAAGCATTTGTTGCCCGAAAGTTTATTTATATGAGACAACAAGTGATATAGATTAATGTAACCAAGCAAAAAAGTATCCGCTTTTTACCTAAACTTGCAATCTGTCTATATTTAATACTTTTTATAATCCTATACAAACATGCAATTCAAATGTTTCACATTAAGCTAATATTGCGGCATAAGATTCTATTAATGAATCACCTAACACAAAAACTTATTCTTTCTCCACGCAATATGAATGCAAAGATTGCATACACGCATAATCTGTCATATCAAGCTGCATAGGTGTAATAGATATATAGTTATTTGCCACTGCGTCAAAATCACTTATTATTTTCATATCTTTACGAGTGTAAAAATTATCTTTTAAGTATGGATTATCCGCATTATCTCTTTCTTGCCATTGCAATGGATTTAAGCCTATCCAGTGGTATTTCTGTCCGCGTGGGTTTTGCATGACTTGTGCTTTTGAATTATAGATTCTATATCCAAGCTGTGTAGCTTTAATGCCCTTGCATTCATCTTTTGAGATTGCAGGAATGTTGATATTGAGTAGTTTTCTGTGTCCAATCGTGTAGTTATTATGCAATATATCAAATGAGAGTTGCCTTATTGTATCAAGGGCTAGTGTGAAATCACGATTTGCTAGCTTATCATCTTCGCCATGTTTGTCGTTAATACATTGTGAAATAGCAATACTTTGTATCCCATGCAATGCCCCCTCCATTGCACCTGCGACCGTGCCAGAATATGTTGTATCCTCGCCCAAATTTGCACCGATATTAATCCCTGATATAAGCAAATCGGGTTTTGTGTGAGAAAAAAGCTCACACAAGCCAACATACACGCAATCAGTTGGACTGCCATCATCAAGCTTGTAGAAATCTTTTTCCAATTCTATAAGTTGCAGAGGCTTACTCACACATAAACCATGACCGCATGCTGACTTTTCATGGGCTGGGGCTACGACCACAACGCGTGCAATATCACTTAAAGCGTTACGCAGGGCAATCAAGCCTTGACTAAAATAGCCATCATCATTTGTTAAAAAAATAGTTTTTTTCATAAATTTACCTTAATTTAATTGTTTAAAGGGCGTATTATATCTTATTTTATCGTTATCAAATAGCAAATAAGGCTATGTTAATGTAACAGAATCTAAGCTTTATATGGGTAATGTTTTTTAAGATTATTTATAAAGCACTTCCAAAATACGCTCATACACTGCTATGTGTTCTAGTTCTCTGTCAAGATCATCACCTATTTGTGATTTTTGGGCTATCATAGTTGATATTGCCTTGCCGTTATTTATAAGTTCTGTAATTGTGCTTGATATATTGTGAGATTGTTCTTGAATATCACACATGCCTTGATTTGTATTTTTCACACATTGATCGATAGTTTGCACATTTTCAATGACTGATTTTACTGAAGTGTTTGTATCAACAAGACTTTTTTGTGTCCTTTCAGCTAGACTTCTCACCTCATCGGCTACGACTGCAAAGCCTCTGCCATGCTCCCCAGCCCTTGCTGCTTCAATCGCTGCATTTAATGCTAATAAATTCGTTTGATCTGCAATACCTGCGATAATATCCAAGATTCTATTTAAGTCATCAATGCCAGACAAAAGGCTTTTAATATAATCTTCTAGATTCATATTTTCGCTATTTTTATCCATAGCAGAAGTTAAACCGCTTACAAAGCTATCAAAGCTCATATTTACATCATCAAGATTATTTTCTACACATTTAAAGTCTTCTGCAACATGGGCTAGAGTATCAGATACGCTTTTGAATGTCGGCACACTTGCTTTTAGCTGACTTAGCATTTTTTGATTGATATTATTAATAAGTTCTAATTTACGCATTTTCTTAGTAATAAAATATGTTTTATATTGTGCGTATTGTCTATGGAAAGAATCTACAAGGACATCACTAAATACGCCATTTTCTTGCTTATAGAAAAATATAGCACTTAGAGTTTCATTGATATTCACACCAAGCAATTCTCCAAAAGTTGAGAACCCAACTACAGGAAAATCATTAAAAATCTGCATTGAAGAAAGTCTTTGCGTATTGTTTAGTCGCCTTAAAATACAATCATTAAATATCGCACCAAGCGGTTTTGGCTTGTTTCTCGCAAACTCTTCGTAATCTTTTTTTGTAGATTCTATAAAGTCAGTTCTTTTTAAAAGCAGAATCTCTTCCCCCTTATCAACATCGCAATAAAGACATATTTTGCCATTTTCTATATCAAAATTTGCTACTGAACGCACATAGATTTCATCTTGTATTTTTACACCAAATGTGTATTCTTGCATATAAGTTGGGACTTTTTCAACAGGGCAGTTAAAATGTGTGGCAAGGGCTTGCAGGGCATTTACTTGCGTATAAGTTTTTGTGTCTAAAAAGTCTGTAATAACGCGTGTTTTCATATCAGCATCAAGCACTACAAAATGTGTATTTGTAGGTGCAAAATTTTGTGTTTTAAAGATTCCAAAACGATAACTTTCACGCAATTTGACATAAGTTAGCACCGCTACATTTTGCACAACGCTCGTATTATTATAAATGTAGGTGTTTTTGAAATCAAGCTTTCCACCAGCACTTCCACCCACATAAAAACATGGCAATTTACCTGCATTATAAATCGCTTCCATTAAGAAACTCTCACTACCACTAAGCCCATCAACAAGCACATATCCTAGCGTATCTGTATGCGTGGCTTTAAAGGGTAAGTTCACCTTTCTTACTTCACTTTCAAGCTGTGAGATTTGTGCATTTATATCAGCAGAATCTTTATGCAGGGGCAGCGTATGCACATGTATATGCTCTATCATACTTGCGGCAAAAAGCATGATAGCAACGCCATCACCCTCCATACCATTACCATAAAATTTATCACATGTTTTTAGCTCATCTTGACTGCATAAAAGCCCAGATGAACTTGCTAAAATCACAACGCAGTCGTTTGGTAATGTCTGTTTTATCTTATTTGCAATACTCGCAAAATCCATATTTGGCATAAGATAGCCAATGGCTAATTTTGGCTGAATAGTAAGATTATTAAGCCTTTCTTCTATCTCATGACTTTTAAGATATAGGCTTACTATATGTGTTGTAATTTGCTCTTTTTGTTGTTTTTTTCTAAAACCAAACATAGTTTTCCTTTTATCATCATAAAACTTAGAATCTTGTATATTGTTTATTCAATTAGATTCTATGAAACTATGCTTATTATAACTTTGTAGAATCTAAATTTTGCACCCCAATTACTAATTCTATAACAAAACAGAATTTTAACAATCTTTTGCATTAATATAGATTACATTGTGTATTTTTTATATAAATAATAAAATAAAGAGTTACTATTTTTTACATTAAAGATAAAATACATAAAGCACCAATCTACAAAATCCCAAATTGTTTATAAAACGACTCATCTATGTCGTCTAGTAAGCCTTGCTCTTTTAGATTATTAAGGATAGATTTGGAGCAAAGTGTATCTTTAGGCCATTCTCTATCATAGCCCTCTAACTTGCCCTTAGCGGTTGCGTCTAAAAAAGCACACTCCTTAATAATCTTTAAATCCCTTGCCACATCGATAGAATTTACCACACGCCATACAAGCATATAGTAATTTGTCAAAATATTATCACTATCTACAAAAATAAAAAATGCCCCATATTGTCTAAGGGTTTCATAGAATCTAGTCGCATATTCTAGTATTGGCGTATCTTTTTTGTTTATACCACAGATTATAAGCGGATTTTTATGCTTGTAAATATGCAGAGATTCTATCTCATTTGCGATATTTTTCATAGCTTTTAGCAATTCACTTTCACTTATTTCTACAAAATTATGATTTAATATCTCACCGCTTGCATCAATGCCTAGCTTCCCACTTATAGCAAATCTCTCACACGCATGATCGAGTGCATCGCAGTTCCCAGTAGTGCTATATAGCTTTTTGGTATTAATTCTATCAAGGATATAATCACATAGAATCTTGTAGTCTTTATGCAGTTTTGGTGCTTCTTCACTCACAAAAAGAGCATGTTTTACAAAGCTCATCTGCCCTATGCCAAAGAAAGTATGCATCATTTGCAGACTTTGTGCGGGATAATCTGTCTTTACTTTCGCTAGTATAAGATTATGAAATACGCCATTTTCTGGCATAGAATAGTCAATAAGTCCATGTGCGCTTGTCTGCAAAAGTGGCAGGAAAAGCCGCTCCGTCATATAGCCCATATATTTATCTTCGAGTGGGGGCTTACCCACAACGGTGGCTAGATAGACTGGATTGTGCTTCATAGTGATAGCACTCACTTGCATGATGGGATAAGGCTCTATTGGCGTGTAAAATCCTGTATGATCCCCAAACTTTCCCTCCGGGGCAAATCTGCTTGTATCTACAAAGCCCTCAATCACAATATCACAATCATGCGGCACGGCTAATTCATTACTCACACATTCAGCTAATAGCGGATTTTTAGCGCGTATAAGCCCATATAGCATAAGCTCAAAAATCTTTGGCGGCATAGGGGCTTGAGCGCACCATATATAAAGAGGGTCGCCACCTATGGCAATGCTTACAGGCATGAGTTTATTTGCCCTTTTGTATTCGTGGAAAAAATGCGTTGCATCTTTGTGAATCTGCCAGTGCATAAGCAACTCATTATGAGAGTGAATCTGCAGTCGATACATACCGATATTATTAGATTTACCATCAAGGCTTCGTGTATAAACCTGCCCCATTGTGATAAATCGCCCTCCATCTTCCTCCCAAGTCTTAAGTATGGGAAGTGAAAATAGATCTATTGAATCTTTTGTATAGATTCTCTCTTGACATGGGGGTTTGTTCTTATATTTTTTAGGGAATACATGTCGCATAGCCCATAACTCTTTTAGCTTTGCAAGTTTTTCACTCAAAGTCTTTGGCATGGAGAGATTGAGTAGATTTTTCATCACATTTGCAATAGATTCTAGGGATTTAAAATCTGCGTTTGAGTTGTAATGCGTAGCGATTAACTCGAGTCTTTTTTGAGAGCCAAAGACATTCATTAGGACTGGGATATGAAAAGATTCTATATTTTGGGTGGTTGTGTTAGAATCTTGGTTGCTAGAATCTATGCTGTTAAAATTAGATTCTATAAGATTGGATTCTATATGTGCGGTGTAGGTTAGGTCTTGTGTCATTTGTGTTGTTGGGTGTAGTTTTTTGTCATGTTGAGCATTACGAAAAGGCGAAATATCTTTTTTAGATTCCATGTTAGATACTTCGCCTAAAGGCCCAGTATGACAAGGTTTAGAATCTAGATTTTGAGAAATTTCGCTTTGCTTAGCATGACAATTACTAGATTGCATATTGTGTTGCGTGCATTCCGTGCTAGTCCCTGAAAGTGTAGAATCTTTATGTTTTCTATGTATGGGACGAGTGAAAAGCAGGGCTTTAGAATCTTTTTTCTTCACTTCTAAATAGGCTAAATGCGGGATTTCTAACTCAATATCAAGGGGTGTGTCAATAATCTTTAATTCATTGTGAGATTCTAAAAAGCGGATAAAATCTTGCATACTATTCCTTTATATCATGATTTATGCTAAAAAAGCTTGAGCCACTGCCACTAAAATACACATTGCCATATTTTTTATGTAGCCCTTTTGCGATAGCTTCTAACTCATAGAGATTACAAGCGGGTTTATATAAGTCATTAAGCGTATGTATGTCGTATGTTTGTAATAGCGTAATGGAATCTTTTTGTAAGTCTATATTATCTTTTTTAGAATCTTTTATAGCTTGTTTTTCTCTAGCAAATTCTTTATATACCGCCCCCGTATTACATGCGATAGTATTACAATGGATAAGAAAATGCGGTAATTTTTCATAAAAAGGCTCTATAATCTCGCCTGTGCCATAGACATTTGCACTAAGAAAGTTTATAGAATGATCTTGTCTTTTTTGTTTGAGAGAGTCTAAAAATATAGAATCTAGATTCCTGTCATATTTGCAAGTGTGGGCAAGATCTTCGCTCGTGCGAGTGCGTAAGCACGAAATATCTTTTTTAGATTCTATATTAGAATCTTGTTTAGACTCTTTTATCATTTCTAAGTCTTTAGATATCTTGCTACGCTCAACATGACAAATATTAGAATCTAAGTTTTCATCTTGCGTCTGTTTAAATAAAATAGAATCTAAATCCCCCTTACTTAAGTTTTGCTCTGCATAAAAATATGGTGTGATATGTGTGCCATTTTGCGTATAAATCATAAGGAAAAAGGCTACATCACTACCAAGTGCTTTTGCATATTGATATAGAATCTCTTTGCTGCAATTTAGGTTAAATAACTCATTGAGTAATAAAAGCATTAAAGCTGCATTCACACTGCCACCACCAAGCCCACCGCCAACTGGTATTCTCTTATCCACGATAATATGAATGAAGCAAGGGCTAGTATTAGAATCTATATGTTGGGCTAAAAGCATGTAAGCTTTATAAATGAGGTTATCTTCTAGTTTGCAGTCAAAATTGCCATAGAGATAGCATTGTATTGCGTTATGCTGCTTTGTTGTTTCACTAAATGTTGTATATCTTTGCGGTAATTTTTTGACTAAATCTTTTTGTGTTAATACTTCGTTATCTAAAGGCTCTTTTATAATTAAAAAGGAATCATATAGACTACTTTCTACTAAGCAAAAACGCGATTGCAATGTATGAAGATTCCCTATTTTTTCGCCTATTTTTAATGTGATATTTATCTTTGGATAGGCTTTAGCATAATAAGCTTTCATTGTTTTAGTCATGTAGATTCTCTTATCTTTTAAATAAAAAGGATATTATACATTATTGTTTTAGATTTACACAAAGCTAAGTTTTAATAAGCTGCATAAACTCCATTCTAGTCCTTGAATCTTGCTGGAATAATCCACGCACAGCAGAAGTGAGAATCTTTGAGTTTTGCTTGGCATTACCACGCATTGCCATACATAAATGCAGGGCTTCACAGACTACCATAGCCCCTTTTGGTTTGAGTGAATGCATGATGGTATCAGCGATTTGTGTGGTAAGCTTTTCTTGTATTTGCAATCGTCTAGCAAAGACTTCTACTAGCTTTGATAGATTTGAGATTCCAACGACTTTTTTATCTGGGATATAACCGATTGAGATTTTCCCAAAAAAAGGCAATAAATGATGCTCACACATTGAGTAAAACTCAATATCTCGCACAACCACCATTTCATTACATGCCCCATCGCTAAATACAGAATCTAAAATACTATTAGGATCTATTTCATAACCACTATAAAGCATTTCATGCAGCTTTGCTACTCTCTCTGGCGTTTTTATTAACCCTTCTCTTTTACTATCTTCACCGATAAAGCAAAATAGGTCTTGCATGTAGCTTTGTGTGTTTTTTATATGTGTTTCTATCTTTATTTTTGGCGTTTTTGATATGCTTTTTTTAGATGACATACTATTCCTTTTGATTTACTCTCAATTATAACACATAAAGCAAGATATAGCACTCATGCCCCTATGTTCTTAAAGTGAAATATTATATAAAATCATTTCTAGAATCCTGCGTTTATTCTTTAAAATTTGTTACAATTTGCGTTTTTATTTTAAATATATTTTTATGATTTAGAGTAGTTAGAGTGAATCTTATAATGAGGATATTATGATTTTTTTTACTTTGGAGTTTGCGATTGTATTCTTATTATTTTTCTGTTTATACTGGGGGTTAAAATATGTAGGCAGAATCTATCAAAATGCTTTATTATTGCTATTTAACTACGCTATATTATTATGGATTAATCCTTATTTTGGTCTTGTAGTAGCCATATATACGCTTGTTATCTATCTTTTTTCTAGTCTTATTTATCTGTATGAAACGCGGATTATGCTTACTTTATCGCTTGGGCTTGTTGTGCTAAATCTTGCTTTTTTTAAATATTTTGCTTCCATTAAAGATAGCTTTGATATGATATTTATGCTTGTTGGGCTTGATGTCATTGATATTAATATCTTATTTCCTTTAGGACTTAGCTTTTATACCTTTGCTTCAATTACCTACCTTGTGTCTGTCTCAAAGACTAGAAAAATGGCTAGTCTATTTTCTTTGGCAATATTTTTATCATTTTTTCCTACTTTTATTTCTGGTCCTATTATGCGGAGTGAGTTTTTCTTCTCACAGCTTCATAAAGAAAGACATTTTGGTAAGACAAGTCTTATTTTTACATTGATTTTATTTGGCTTATTTAAGAAAGTATTGTGTGCTAGTTATCTGCAAACCTATTCAGATTCTATATTACAAAATCCTGCTGATTATAGCTCTTTGACGCTTTTACTTGGAATCTATGCGTATGCAGTGCGTCTGTATTGTGATTTTAGTGGCTATGTGGATTTGGTGAGTGCATTTGCCTTAATGCTTGGCTTTAGCTTACCGCAAAATTTCAACATGCCCTATGCAGCAAGAAATATCAAAGATTTTTGGGGGCGATGGCATATTAGCCTATCACTTTTTATACGAGATTATATCTACATTCCTTTAGGTGGGAATAAAAAGGGCTTTTTTCTAGCTCAAGTTTTTGTTATGATTTCTTTTGGCTTATCAGGTATATGGCATGGAAATACCTATAATTTTCTTATTTGGGGGCTTTTGCATGGATTTGGGACGATTTGCTTTAATTGCATGAGGGCATTAAAACTTTCTATACCTATCCCTTATGTAAGTGCTTTTATCACATTTCATTTTGTAACTTTTGCATGGGTATTTTTCTATTATCCAAACCTTGAAGATGCTCTCTTTTATTTAGAATCTTTCATGTTAAATAGCACAAAACCCTTTTTAAATACTGAGATTTTATTATGTATTTTATGTGCTATTTTATTTGTGCTTTATCCATTGTGTGAGAATATGGAGAGAAGATTTTCTATATTTTTCTACAAAATGCCTTTTATTTTGCAGCCATTTATATTTGCGGGTTGTCTTATTGTTATTATAGGATTTGGTCCAAGTGGCATTCCAAACTTTATTTATGCAGGATTTTGATATGCAAGGCACTAATATGGGAGTAATACGCTTTGTTTTTGTGGGACTACTTACTATGCTTTGTGTTTGCTATGTGTATCATAGAAGTATTATTTCCTACATTGTGCAGCAGTATCATTATGCAAGTGATATGATTACCACAGAATCTTCATTTTTTTCATTTGGGGATATGATTGCAGCTAGATTGGAAAAAATGCGAGTTGCCATCTTTGAACCAGAATCTAGCACAATAGAGTTAGCCCTGCCACAATATGATAAATCACCCATAACAGACACATTGGAATTAGATGAAGTCAAAAAGGAAGAGATTGTAGAATCAAATGATACTTCTACAAAAGATTCTAAACTAGCTACCACAAATACACAAAAACCTATATTGCAAGAAGAGACTATAAATACAGAATCTACTTCTACTTACATACAAAGTAGTGATAAAATGCTTATACTACCACCACAAACAAGGTTTTTGCTTATCGGTGATTCTTTAATGCAGGGCATTGGCATGGTTTTACCCCGTATGTTACAACAGCATGGTTTTCGCACAAAAAATCTTGCAAAGCAAAGCACAGGACTTACTTATCCATCGTTTTTTAACTGGGAGAGGGCGACAATGCAAGCCTTTCAGCAGTATAAAGACATAGGCGTATTGGTCGTGTGTCTTGGGGCAAATGATCCGTGGAATATGCCAAAAATGCGTTTTGGCACAGAGAGTTGGGAAGAAGTGTATAAAAATCGGATTCAAGCAATCATAAATATTGCAAAATCACATGGCACACAAGTTGTATGGTATGCAGTCCCTATGACAAAGAATGAAACTTTGAATAAGAAGTTAGCCTATCTCAACACGCTATACTATCAAGTCGTAAGTGCAAATGGCGGGATTTTTCTCACAGCTGATGCGATTTTACATAATGGCAAATTCAGTGCATATATAAAGGATAGCAGTGGAAGAAGTAGATTAGTAAGAGCCCAAGATGGTATCCACTTTACCCCCTATGGCTCAAGACTGCTTGCAAAAACCTTGATAGACCGCATTGTCTTACCCAAACAAGATACAGAAAATGAAATAGATAATGATATAGAAAATATAGATAAAACTAAATCATAAAATCCTTATTGATTTGATATGAGAATTTAAATGGCGGAGGGTGAAGATAAATCGTTCAATCTGTATTCTATATCAAGACATAGAGACACAACACAAACATAATAACACCAAATTTACAGATTTAATATAAAAACATTGTAAGATTTTAGAGTTTTATTTTAATATTAAGGAATGTCAATGTTTTATATGAAAAATGCTACTAAGTTTATCATCTCGAAATTGTTTGTTAGCACTCTGTTTGTTAGCACAATGTGTGTTTATGGAAATGAGACAAAGCAATATGATGCTGAAGGTATTGCTGATGTGTTTTATGCATTAAATGGAGATTCTAAAGATCCACATAAAAAGATTAACCACGCAAAAGGTTTTTGTGCGAATGGAGAGTTTATCCCAGCAAATAACATTACAAAAACGCTAAATATACCATTGTTAAAAGAAAAAAGCATTAAGACAGAAGTGCGATATTCACTTGGTGGTGGAAGCAGAGTGGCAAGCGATAAATCAAAGCCTAGAGGCATGGCATTGAAAATTCAAGGGCAAAAAGATGAATGGGAAATTGTTATGCTAAATACTGAGATTAACTTTGCAAAAAATCCACAGGAATTTGGCGAGTTTTTTGCGATGAGAATCCCAAAAGATGGCAAGGTAGATACTGCCTATATCGCTAAGAGAACAAGCGAGGTCGCCTCATATAAAAACTTTGAAGAATATATGAAAAATATCGGTATAACAGGCAGTGTGGCAAATACGATGTATCACAGCATTCACACTTTTTATTTTAAGGATAATAAGAATAAACTCATTCCGGCAAGATTTAAATTTGTCCCAGCAAATGGCGTAGCCTATCTCAAAGAAAACGAGCTGCAAAAACTTAGCAACGACTTTTTAGAATCTGATTTTAAAGAAAAGAGCAAAAAAGCCCCGATTGCTTATAAGATGATTCTAGTCCTAGCAAATCCAAAGGATAAAACCGATGATACCACAGCCCTTTGGAGTGGTAAGCATAAGGAAATTGAAGTTGGCACATTGCTTGTAAAACAATATAATGGTGATATATGTAATGGCGATGTGTTTATGCCAAATGTATTGCCTAATGGTGTAGAAGCCCCAAAAGACCCGCTATTTGAAACACGCAATGATGTATATTCAATCACTTTTGGTAGAAGACAATAAAAATACAAGAATCACACATCAATAAAAGTTTATGTGTGATTTTAAAGTCAGAGACTGCGGGTTTGTATATGTTTGAGTGTTGCATATAAATCAGCCTTATGCATGGTTTATCTTTATGTCTCAAAGCCTTTTATGCTGTATATTGCAATCCTTGCTTCAATGAATAAAAGTTTATTTCGTCTTTCTTTTGCTTAAAAACACAACTCTAAAAAGATAAGATTCCTAAATTCCACTTTCTACACCCCCCCCCAAGCCCTGCATCTACACGAGGGGTTGAGAATCTAAGCAATAAAACAATTTCATAGATAAATCCAAATAAAATGTACTTTGATTTATACAAAAATTAATTAAAAGGTTTCTGTTATAAAATATTATCTTGCAATATTCTCATTTTTTTGATAGCATAACGAGTTTTCAAGCCCTTTTTAGTTTCAGTAAAAGCTATATTGTTTATAATTTTTCTTGCTTAATTTATATCTATTGCGAAGTGCTAAAAAGTCTGCTAATATTTTAAATAACTCTTGGTAGGCTATAATCTAAGGATTTTAATGCTTTTTTCATCATATATTTTTATTTTTGCCTTTTTGCCTGTGGTGTTTTGTGTGTATTTTAT
>NZ_FZPK01000059.1 GCF_900198625.1 Helicobacter rappini
GAGTGTTTTATTGTGTGTTGCTAGATAGATATAAAAGGCTTTTTATACGCTCTATCACTAAGACCATAAGGCGCCGAGAGGAAATTTTACACTCACAATAAAATGCACTTACCCATTTAATCACTAATTATTTTAATTTACTTCATACAAATTATAATATTGTACGCAAGCATATAATTTTAATTTTTTCCAGCTAATTCTCACTAACCTACATAACAAGAGAAAATATCGGTTTTTGAGGATTTGGAAGCTGATAAATTGCAATTAAAATGAGTGGGCATTTTGCCAAGCCCATCTTTTATTTCAGCTTAGAGTATATAAAACGACTTGACAATGAAAAAAATGTCGGTTAAAATTTTAGAGCAGTTTAGAAATTAGTAAGTGCATCTTAAACCCTGCAAGCCATTCAAAAAATAAAAAATCTAAATTCTATCAAGGATACATATGAAAGCTAAACGCCAAAGTGAGTGGCAGAAAGGCTAGATTCCAAAGTTATATAATCTATATTGTTTCATATAGTTTAGAATCTTATCTTAAATTAAAAGCATTAAGCATGTAAAGGCAGACAATGATTTATTATTCACTTTTTACATACTCTCTTATGTGTGCAGCAATAGCCCTTGGCACACTCTCTTTTGTGCGGCTTTTTTTTGGCACATTTTTACAGCCACTTACGCGTGGGTTGATTAGCTTATCTGCTTTTATACTAAGCATGATTCCCATACACCATATAAGCTTTTCCATGCTTCTTTATAGCATATTTGATACACCTAGCTTTTTATTGTTTTTTATTTGCCTTTTTTCTATTGTTAGGACCTTTGTTAATCAAATAGGTTTTACAATAAGTTATCGCGGTTTCTTATTTTTAGCTATTTTGTGGTTATTATTCGCAGGTAATGCTTTTGGAATCTTTGACTGGGCGTATGGACCTTTAGGATATAAAATCCTGCTTATTTCTTGTGTGATTGCGATTTGCTATTGCATTGATAGAATTTGTGCGGTCTTTATGCTTATGGCTTTTAGCTTGTGGTTACCATTTGCAAATACGCTAGATTTGTATAATGCAGTATTTGATAGCAATGTAGCATTATTTGGTTGGCTTATGCAGAGCATGCCGCTTTTTAAAAATAATTTTCATGTAGCATTATTAAAACCAAAGATAAAATAATAAGGAAAAATATGCATGAATATTCCATTATAGCTTCACTTCTTGAGCTTTGCTTGACACATTTACAAGAGCATAATGCGACAAAAGTGCAAAATATCGTTGTAAGTGTGGGTGAGCGATCAAACATTGATAAAAGCTTATTGCAAAGTGCTTTTGAAGTTTTGCAGACAGAATATGATTCTATAAAAGATGCGACTTTGACACTTACAATAGAAAAGATTTTGCTAGAATGCAAGGATTGTAAAAGCACTTTTCATAGCCTAGATAATCCAGCCTGTCCAAAATGTGAAAGTAAAAATACACATATCATACAAGGGCGAGATATAAGGCTTGAGAGCCTAAGCCTTGAAGCAGATTGAAACTAATTAATAAGGAGTAACACTTGAGTTTGCAAGAAGATGAAAAAGAAGTATTAGCACATATCGTGCAAAATATCGATGAGCAAGAGATTTTCCTTGAGTTTGTTGCTAAGGCTGAAACGATAAAGGAAGCATGGCAGATTGCTAAAATCTTTGAGAGTAAGAAAAAAGAATTTGTAGAGAGTATGCAAGAATATGAGATTCTAATCAAGGCAAAAGAAAAGCAATTAAAGAATCTAAACGCAGAGATTACAGAAGCAAACAATCTGTTAAAAGATGCAAACATAGAGTTAGCAAATATAAAAACTGAAATTGAAGAAATGCAAAACAAAGCTCAACTCTATAAAAATAAGATCATGCAAAACAAACAAGCAGAAAGTATGGAATCTTTTGATACACAAGCAAGTTTTGCTTTAACTAAAAATGATGATTCTAATCCGCTTGATTTTAGTGGCATAATCGCTGAATTTCAACCGCTAAATGTTGTAAGTGTGCATGTAAAAAATGGAGCGACTGCTATGGCAAGGGCAGCACAGATAATCTATCCACAAGAATTGCATGATGTATATCTTAAGGCTGCTAAGCGACTATTCCGCTTAAAAGATAAAATCAGTGAGCTTGAGCTAAAAAATGAAAAATTGCATATAGAACTGAGAGATTTAACAGAAGAAGATAATTTTAAAGAGCAAATGCGAAGTAAGATAAATGATATAGATGATGAGTATATGTCTATTGGCACACCAAAAACACTAAGTCAATCAAGTAATATTTTAAGCGGTATGTCAAGTAAGACAACCCTTAAGGAAACAACCCGTAAAGAAACAATTTTAGATAAAAATAGCCTTGATGAAGAAACACAGGCTGACAGAATTGCACGAATTGATAAGAAGAAAGAAAGAGTAGAAGAGATGTTAAGTCAGCTATCAAGTGTTTTACGAGAAGAAGGTGTTAGTCAAAAAAGTGCTGATGAGTTTTTAGAAGCATTTAAAGCGAGAAATAAATGAGAAACTAAAATAAGTAATTGAAGGCTGTATAATAATATTTTAAAAATATTTGGGAAAGTGAATCTAAACGCACAACACATAAGGAATAATTGTGAAAAATACATTAGCATTTGAAACTTTTCTAAGCACTCTTAGGGCGACAAATAGGGATTTGGGCTTTTTTGTGGATTGGTAAAAATGTCTAGCAAATAAAGATAAGTTAAGCATTAGCCTTAATCATTTAAATCTTTTGCTAGGTGTGCCAAAGGATAGTTTGCAAGATAAGATTACTTTGCTTTTTGATGAGTATGTTAAGGCTTTTGATGTTTTGCCTTTGATTTTAGCGATCCGCAATGAAAAAGAGTTGGTGCTAGATTCTAATCGCAATGAAATACCCATAAATGCGTATTTACAAAGTCCTAAAGGGATTTATGAATTTATCTGTGAGAGTGGGCTAGATTCTATCTTTGGTAATAGTAAGATGAAAGATTTAAATGACTTTGTTTTTGGTATTGAAGTGGGGTTAGATAGCAATGCAAGAAAAAATCGTGGTGGTGCTTTTATGGAATCTTATTTAAGGGATCTTTTTACAAAGGCTAATTTACATTTTAAAGAACAAGTGAATATCGCAGAGTTTAGCGATTTACAGGGAAGCTTTGGAGATGATAAAAAGCGATTTGATTTTGTAATTTTTGGGAAAAATATAAGCTATTTTGTTGAATGCAATTTTTATACAAGCGGTGGGAGTAAGCTTAACGAAACAGCTAGAGCATATCAAGAATTAGCCCCAAAATTTAATAGGTTTGCTGATAAAAACTTTGTGTGGATTACTGATGGGCAAGGTTGGCAAAGCAGCAAAAATAAATTGCAAGAAGCCTATAAAAGCGTAGAGATGTATAATCTTAACAATGTCAAAAATTTTATTAAAAAGGTGCAAAATGACTGCTAGATTCCATACATTAACCCCCACTTTTACAAGCCTAGATTCTAAATTTAGTCTTTATCAAGGCGATTGCAATGCCCTTTTGCCGCAGATGAAAGAGAGTTTTGATGTGATTTTTGCCGATCCACCTTATTTCCTCTCAAACGATGGCTTGAGTATCCAAAGTGGCAAGATTGTAAGTGTGAATAAAGGCGAATGGGACAGGGGAGAAAATATTGATGAAATTGATAGGTTTAATATGGAGTGGATTGCAAATGCAAAAATAGCCCTAAAGCCCACAGGCAGCATTATGATAAGCGGAACTTATCATAATATTTTTTCACTTGGCAGGGCGTTGCAAAAGCTTGATTTTAAGATTTTAAATATCATTACTTGGCAGAAAACTAACCCCCCGCCAAACTTTAGCTGTCGCTACCTCACGCACTCTACTGAGCAAATCATCTGGGCTAGAAAAAGCCATAAGTATAAGCATATTTTTAACTACGAGATTCTAAAAAAGCTAAACAATGATAAGCAAATGCGTGATGTGTGGAGCTTCCCAGCGATTGCTCCTTGGGAAAAGACCTTTGGCAAACACCCCACACAAAAGCCCTTAGCCCTTTTGGTGCGATTGCTTTTAATGGCAAGTAATGATGATTCTATCATTTGCGATCCATTTTCAGGCTCTAGCACCACAGGTATTGCAGCAAATCTTTTAGGCAGGCAGTTTGTAGGTATTGAGAGAGAATCTAGCTTTATAAATTTAAGCATAAAGCGTAAAAATGAGCTAGATTCCAAATGTAAAGAGATAGAAGCTAAGCTCAACGATTTAAAGCTCTTAAACACAATTTTACGAAGTAACCTGACTTAGAAATCTAGCTAGATTCTAATACTTTTACTTATCTTTTGGTGGGTTATCATCGTGCATTTTCTCTGGCTTGCTAGGCACTATGCTCGCATCATCGCCTAGCTCTTTTGGCTCTGGCATTCTGCCATTATCAAGGTGGCTTAATAATGCCTTTTTAAACGCTAAAGTAGAATCCACTTTATAGTATTTTCCGCCGCTATCCTTGCTTAATTCCTGCAAAAACTCCACTTCTTCACCCAAAGCAAAGCTATGAAACACCACTTGATTGATAGCAAGTTCGGGCTTTCCTTGCGTGATGTTGCGATTGAGACTTTTCATCGTGCTAAGAAGTGTTTGTGCGCGGAAGCTATCTGGAGGTGTTGGGTTACTTGCAAAAATATATAGCTCTTTTACCAGCCCATTATCCTTAGTAAAATGCTTCATACTCTCAATCATAGCGACATTAAGAAGATAGAGATACTGCGGATTTAGGCTAATCTCTTGCACCGCCTTATCAAATGATTTTGGCTCATAAAATGGTCCAAGCGTATTTGCAAGCATACTTTTATAGTCATTGACAATCGCCTTTGTGAAGAAATCAGGCTTATAAATTCGCTTTGCAATATAGGGGGCGATTTCCTTGAAAGCCTTAATATAGGGGTGCACGCTAAAAGTGTTGCAATACACAAAGCCCATTTCCTTATAAGGCTTTTCACGCAAATAGATTCCAAAATCAGCATTTTTTTGCGAGAAATTTACTAGGGTAAAGCTTGTCTTTTTACACACAGAAGTGATACGCAAAAGCCCAGCCCCACTCGTATCAAGGCTATATATAAACTGCTTATCATCACTCATATAGCTCCCATCTTTTTGCAAGATTCCACCATTTAGGATTCTATCTGCAAAACAAATCCTTTTATCCGTGCTAGAAGATTGGATACTCTGCCCATCTTTAGCATAAATCACGCCTTGTTGCTCTTTATGCTGCTCTAAACTCTGCTTAGAGCAGTCCATTCCATTGATAAGATTACTAAGCTTTTCAAACACGACTTTTTCATCAATTGGGTCAAATGCTGCCATTTTCACTTCCTTTATGTGAGATTTACTTATCCTTAATCATTGCGTATTTTTCACTAATCAAAGGCAAATACGCGTAGTAATAGCGGACTTTGTAACTCTAAAGTTACTTTTGGAATCTAATGCTATAATTTTATTTATATTATTCTAAGGATAAAAATGCAGAAGAAAATGACATATTTGGAAGTGGCAAAAGCTGTGCTAGAGAGTGTAACTACTCCGCTTAAAGCTACGCAGGTTTGGGATATAGCGGTAGAAAAAGGATTGGATAAGAATCTAAAAAGTATCGGCAAAACACCAGAAATGACAATGTCAGCACAACTTTATGTGGATATACGCGATAGGCAAGATTCTATCTTTATGAAAGCTTCAAATAAGCCTACAACCTTTTGGTTAAGGGCAAGGCAGAACGAGCTACAAAAGGGTTTAGAATCTATGCAAGAAAGCAAGGCAAATAGCCAAAAGCAAAAAGGCAGGGGCTTTCACGAGCGGGATTTGCACCCGCTGTTTGTGCGGTTTGCAAAAGATTATTTTGATGTGTATGCAAAGACGATAAAGCACGAAAAGAGCAAAAAGACACAAAGCGGGCAGGATAAGTGGAACTATCCCGATATTGTGGGGGTGCATTTCCCATTTAATGATTATAGTGAGAGAGAAACACTAGAGCTAAGTCAGAATCTAAACCGCCGCGATTTTAAGATTTACTCCTTTGAGCTAAAAGTTTCACTTGATTTTAGCAATTTGAAAGAGAGCTACTTTCAAGCGGTGAGTAACTCTAGCTTTGCAAATGAGGGGTATTTGGTCGTATTTGAAGAGCTAGATTCTGAAGTGTTTGATGAGCTAAGGCGGCTGCATAGTAGCTTTGGCATTGGGCTTATCAAGCTAGAGCTAGAGCCTACTGAATCTTCTGTGCTTTTGCCCTCAACGCTAAGAAACTTGGATTTTAAAACCATTGATATGCTAGTGAATAAAAATGCGGATTTTAGGGAGTTTATTGACACGATAAATGGCGATATACAGACAAATGATAAAAGGCGGATTGCCCTGCAATATTATGACAGGGTGCTTGATGATGAGAGTTTGGATAGGTATTTGAGTGAGAAGGGCTTAAGGGGTTAGGTTTTTAGAATCTTGTGGGCTAAACTCTTATGCGGTTTGTTGCGATTATGATTCTAGTGCTTAGCGTATTGGGAGTTAAATTTTAGAATCTTAAAAGCTTTTTAAGAGATTTTATAGGCATATAAAATAAAATTATTTCTTTGTGGCTATTTGTGTTTTATATAAACAATATAAGTAGGATTATGTCTCAAAGAAGTTTGTTGTATTAAGGGGCAAAAATGGCGGTGATTTATCTTGCTGGTGGTTGTTTTTGGGGAGTGCAGGGCTATTTTGATAGGCTTAAAGGTGTGCTAGATTCTGTTGTTGGCTATGCGAACTCTCAAATTGCTAATCCATCTTATGAACTTGTATGTAGTGGGACAAGTGGGGCGGCAGAAGCTTTAAGGCTAGAATATGATGAATCTGTGCTTTCATTGCGTGAGATTATGGAGCGGTTTTTATCTATCATTGATCCTTGTGCGTTGAATTATCAGGGCAATGATAGGGGGACGCAATATCGCAGTGGCGTGTATTATGTAGATTTGGAGAATGAGAATGTAATAAGAGAATGCTTGAGAGCGTGGGAGCAAAGGCAGAATCTCAAGGCAGTTACAGAGATTCTGCCTTTAGTTAATTTTTATGAAGCAGAAAGTTATCATCAAAAATATTTAGAGAAAAATCCCAATGGCTATTGCCATATTGATATAGATGCTGCTTTGCGAAGTTTTAGGGATAGCAAGAAAGAAACCAAAAAGCAGTGAAATGAAAGTCTAAGATGTAAGAATCCAACATAACAAGGATTCAACGCCAAGATTCCAAAATTACGCGAAATCTCAGCACTATAGAAGTGGTTATTTGATTCCATCCAAATCAAATATTATTGCCTTATTAATTACTCGCTCAAGCGGTGTATTTTTGCACCAAGTGAGCTAAGCTTTACTTCAAGTTGCTCATATCCTCTGTCTAAATGATAGATTCTATGCACTCTAGTGATACCTTTTGCTACAAGAGCGGCAAGCACAAGGGCAGATGAAGCACGCAAATCTGTTGCCATCACATCTGCACCTATGAGTTCGCTTTTCCCATTAATCTGTGCTACATTGCCATCGATAGCTATATTTGCACCTAGTCTTTGTAACTCATTTACATGCATAAAGCGATTTTCAAATAGCGTTTCTTTAATAAAACTTGATCCATTGCATTGTGTGCTTAAAGCCATAAATTGTGCCTGCATATCAGTTGGAAAGCCCGGATATTCCGTTGTTGTAATGCGGAATGCTTTTAACGGGGTCTTGCATGGATATATCGTTATCGCTTTGTTTGTACCACTAGAGCAAAACTCTGTCTCAAAGCCTATTTCATGTAGCTTTAACACAATGCTTTCAATATGGTCTTCACATACATCATGTAGTGTAATCTGTGAGTTTGTAATCGCGCCAATACACAGATAAGTCCCTGCCTCGATTCTATCTGGTATCACTCTAGTTGGTTTTAAATCAAGTAATTCCCCGCCCCGCCCCTCGATAATAATCTCTGAAGTGCCAATGCCTTGTATCTGCAATCCACTCTCTTGCAATATTTGACATAACTGCACGACTTCTGGCTCTTTTGCTGCATTAATAATACGCGTTTTGCCTTTTGCAAGGGCGGCTGCCATGACTACATTGCTTGTGCCTGTAACGGTTATCTTATCAAAAACTATATCAGCACCTTTTAGCCCATCTTTTGCATGAGCTATGATATAGCCTCCTTGCACCTCTATATTTGCCCCAAGCTTTTGCATAGCTTTTATATGTAAATCAACGGGTCTAGCCCCTATCGCACAACCTCCGGGCAAACTCACCTCACAATGCCCAAAACGCGTTAAAAGCGGTCCTAAAACAAGGATTGAAGCACGCATTTTACGCACAATATCATATACTGCCTTTGTGTCATTCACACTTGTAGTATCTATGATTCTATGTCCCTTACCCTCTGTTGTAATATTTGCCCCAAGCATTGTAAGCAAACGCATAAAAGTATTAATATCAGCAACTTCAGGTAGATTATAAAACTCCATAGGCTGCCTAGAAAGCAGTGACAAAGCAAGTAGTGGCAATGCTGCATTTTTTGCACCAGAGATTCTCACACTCCCATGCAATGTATTCCCACCTTCAATTTCTAAATAATCCATAAAAAAGCCCTTTTGATTCCAATATGTATGATAAAAGTCGCTATTGTAGCATATTTTATAGAATCTATAATACAAGTCTATTTGAAATCCAACTTGCAAAATAAAACAATCTCAAAGATAATATGATGAATGCTTAAGTAAAAAAATAAATATTTGTGTTGAAATTACACAAAACAATAAAATTGTGATAAAATGCGAGAATCTATTTTAATCTTTAAGGTAATTTTGTATGTTTTCATCTTCAAAAACATTGCGACAAGAGTTGCAAACTAAGGAACAAGAGAATAAAGCTTTGGCACAAGAGGTTGAATTTTATCGTCAAGTGAGTGCGTTTGCATTTGAAGAGATTATTTTTGGTATCTCTCAGGGTGAAATCGTTTTTCGCAATACAAACGCAGAGTCTATAAAGGATACAAAGTCTTTATTGACACAATTGGCAAATAAAAGTGCGGTTATAACGCTAGATGATGTGTCCTACATAGCAAAACATAAGAGAGTGCATGATACAGACTTATATTGTCTCAAAAAATGTTCGTTTAGAGATAAGGATTTAGGTGGGCTTGATATTACGCATTTACATCATGTTGCCCTAAAGGGTGGGCTTGGAGCAGCACAAGAATCTTTTGTTGCAATCTTTAATGACTTAGGACAGATTCTAAAAAGCTCAGAAGCAGCAGCAGATATTTCACAACAAGGGCTTGATATCACAAAAAAGTCTTTGTCTGACATTGGTGAGTTATGCGATAAAATGCAGCATGCACAGACCTTAGCACAATCTCTTAGCGGAAGAAGCAATGACATTACAAATGTTATTTCACTTATTGATGATATTGCAGAGCAGACTAACTTACTAGCATTGAATGCAGCAATTGAAGCAGCAAGGGCGGGAGAGCATGGCAGAGGCTTTGCAGTCGTTGCAGATGAGGTGAGAAAGCTTGCAGAGAAAACGCAAAAAGCCACAAAAGATATTGCAATCGTTGTAAAAGCAATGCAGCAAGAAAGCGGCGATATACATGTAAATACCGAAGAGATTAATACGATTTCAGAATCTATGCGTTGCAATGTTGATGATATAGTAGGTATGATGCAAGACTTATCATCATCTTCTATTAGATCCAAATACATGCTTAGCATTATAAACAATCTTGTATTCTGTTCTCTTGCGAAATTAGACCATGTGATTTATAAAAACAATCTCTACTCATTCATACTTGGCACTTCTGATGAGTTTGGCATTACAGACCATAAGGGTTGTCGTCTTGGTAAATGGTATTATGAAGGTGATGGACATAAAAACTTTAGAGATACGCAAGGCTATAAAGACTTGGAAAAAGAACATGCAACTGTGCATTCTTACGCAAATGCAATTGCTATGCCTATGAAAGAAAAACAAATGGTAAGCAAAGATTTTGTAGATAAAAATCTTAGCATATTTGAAGAAGGCACAAAAGGCGTTGTGCGTGAAATCGATAATATGCTTAATGAGAAAAATAGCGAGTTAAGAAATCTGTGTGGCTCAAATTGTAGTGAGTAAAATGAGTAAGTCTAAGATAAGCACTACTTCTCTATCTTTTGTTAGGTGTGGTGCGAATCTAGCATTGCTCTCAATATCAAGGCTATTTTAGGGTTGCGAAGTCTAGCGTAATTATTAGACTTTGTAGCCTTGAATGTATATGAAAATATAGCGAATTTAAAAATTAATTTTATCGGTATGACCAAACTATGACTAAATAAACCAAGCAAACAGGATTAAATATATGGTATTAGCAATAGTTATTCCCTGCTATAACGAAGAAGCAGTATTGCAAGAAACTCATAAAACTATATCTAAAAAGTTAGAGCAACTCATAGATTCTAGAAGTATTTCTAAAGACAGCTTTTGCGTATTTGTAGATGATGGTAGCAAGGATAACACTTGGTCTATTTTGAAAGATTTAAGCAGTAAAAATACAACATTTACCCCCCCCCCCCCACTGATATAGCTAAGATTGATATAGACAAACATAAAGCTACTTTAAATATCTCTTTGGATAATACAGCAGAATCTAATCTCACAGAATCTACAACAAACAATAAGGTTAAAATCATCTCTTTAAAACTCTCACGCAACTGCGGACATCAAAACGCCCTTTTAGCGGGGCTAGAATATGTGGCGGATAAATGCGATTATGCTATCAGTATAGATTGCGATTTGCAAGATGATATTAGTGTATTTGATGAGTTTGTAGCAAAGGCGAAAATGCGGGCTGAAGTCATTTTAGGTGTAAGAAAATCGCGGCAGAAAGATAGCTTTTTTAAAAAGCATACCGCACTTGGTTTTTATAGACTTATGGAGATTATGGGTGTAAAAATCACTTATAATCACGCTGATTATAGACTGCTCTCAAATAGGGCTATTCAGGCTCTGCTAAGATTTAGTGAAGTAAATCTATTTTTGCGTGGCATTGTGCCTTTGTTAGGCTTTCAAACAGCAGTGGTAGAGTATGATAGGCTAGAGCGTTTTGCTGGAGAGTCAAAGTATCCTTTAGGCAAAATGCTATCTTTCGCGTGGAATGGCATAACAAGCTTTAGTGTCGTGCCTTTGCGACTTGTGAGTGTGCTAGGCATTGTGTTTTTTATACTTTCCATCGCACTTGGTTGCTACGCTCTTTTTGTGAAGCTTTTTACCGATGGTGTGGTGTATGGCTGGGCTTCTACGATTATTCCCTTATGCTTTTTTAGCGGGATTCAGCTTTTAAGTCTTGGGATTATCGGGGAGTATGTCGGCAAGATTTATGCAGAATCTAAGCGACGACCGCGATATTTTATTGAAGAAGTAGTTTAGCCTATCTCTTTATTTTTGTAATCTAAACAATATATTGTGTCTAATCATATCTAAAGCACTATTTTATTACATAATAAAATTACCACGCAAACCTCCACTTTAAGATCAAATCTACATATTCACTTGACACAAGAATCTAAAACTTTCAAGATAGCTTTCCATGCTTATGTTATTATTTGATTGATAGGCTTTATCAAAGCATGTGCCATGATCTGGGCTTGTGCGTAATATGGGGAGATTTAAGCTTACATTAATACTTCTATCAAAATAGAGTGCCTTAAGTGGGGCTAATCCGCTATCATGATACATTGCGATAAATATACTATATCTTTCTCTATTGTGCGGGATAAATGCAGAATCTGGGGCAATAGAGCCGATAAAGACTTCAGCACCAATTTCTTTATTTATAATCCCTATACACTCATTAATAATCATGTCTTCATGTCCCAATACGCCATTATCACCTGCATGTGGATTAAGCCCTAAGACTGCTATTTTTAACTCTTTTTTGGGTTGCAATGAGTGATTATGTGGTGCAATCTCTTGTATAGAATCTTGTGGCTTTTCTATTATAGTTTTTTCAATATTTTTTTCATCATAAAGCAGTCGTTTAACTAAATTTGCATTAATCGCATTTTGCTTTAAAGTGTTTGAAGAGAGTTCTTGCAAGGATTCTAGCTGGATTTCTTTAGAATCTTGTGTGCCATGCTTGGTGTCATTTTTTGGTGTTTGTGTTGTTTGCAAAGGTGTAAAAAGTGTGCTATAAGCCTTGTAAAAATCCCTAAAAAATTGTAAAAGTTTCTCTTTGTGTATCAAGCTTGAAACCTTGCTTAAGGGGATATGATCGGTAAAAAGTGCGACAAACATTTCCTTGCAGCCAAGCATCATAATCGCTTCTTTTTGGAATCTATGTCGCAAATACTGCGTATGTCCAGCATACTCTATACCCGCTAGCTGCCATGCGTATTTATGGATAGGCAGTGTAACTAGACTTGCCTCATGCTCTATGCTTAACTCTACTGCCTTCTCAAACGATTTAAAGCTATAAAGCCCGCTTTTAGCACAGATTTGCCCTGCCTTTATTATCTCATCATCAAAAATATCTTGCATATTAAGCGGGTGGATATACATATCTTTTGGAATCTGCAAAGCTAACTTTTTTGCCGCACACTCCAACACTTCAAAATCTATGCAATAAATAGGTTTGCAATACGCTGCAATTTCTGCATGATTGCGTAAAATAAGCTCTAGTCCAATGCCATTAATATCCCCAACTGATACATACACTAGCCTTTTTGATTCTGTGCTTTTATCTTGCTTTTGTGTATTTTTGGGATTTTTTGCTAAATCTTTTGCAGCGTTTATGTATGGATTTTTTGTGCTATGAATGAGTGCTTCTGTCTCTAATGAATGCAGGGTTTTTGACAGATTTATCGCTTTAGAATCTTTATCTTTCATTAAAGAATCTTTTATGGGGTGTTTTTGTGCTGTGCTAGTTTCTAATCTTTTTATAGATTCTATTTTATTGATAGAATCTTGCTTTTTAGAATCTGTATTTTGCTGCAAAGATTCTAGACTTTCAAGCGTATTTAAAGACTGCAAAGTCTCGCTTATCTCATCGCTATTTGTGCTTAAGTCTAGGCTATCTGCATTTAATAAAGCGTTTAGATTCTGATCTCTCATACTCTTTCTTTAGTTAGAAACAATACTGCTCAAAGCTTGATTTTAGAATAGTCTGCCCTTCTTGTTCTTCAAACTCTAAGAGTTCTTTACCGCAAAGATTATCATCTTCTATCCTTGTATTTGTGATAGATAGCTTTCTATCCCCACTCCAAATATACATAAGCACATAGCCCATACGATCTTCATTGCTATCCGCCCTATAAGCCTTATTCATCTTTGGCAATTCCTTATGCAATATACTAGACCCAAAGCTATCTTTTGGGTGTGCTGTGATATAGGCATTATACACACTCTCTATTGTTTGATTTGGGAAGATAAAGGTCTCATACTCTTCACCAGATTTATAATGCTTTTTTAGAAAAGACCTTTTTTGCTCCAGTGTCTTTAGCTGCTGCGGATAGAGAATCTCAAATACTTTTGTGCGTGTCGCCTCTAAAGTCGTCAATTTATCACCACCAGACTCCGCAAAACTTGAAACAGCCAGCACGCAACATAGACTAAAACCACATGCAATTTTCTTAAAATACGACATAGACACACCTTTTTTTATTAAAATAAAGTCTTTATTATAACGAAAATAAAGCGTTTTTGCAGTATTTATTGCTATGATTGCATTTTATATTTTATGGAAAGGTATGTATGCAAACTCTACTTTTTTATAGTGTTAGAATCTCTCTTTTGTTTAGTGTATTTATATTTTGTGGTTGCACTTTTTATGTATTTGACCCGCAATATTACAAAGCTAGAAAATACTCAAAAGAGTATAGTGGCACTTATGTATTAAATAAAGCTCTATATGATGAAATCATGCAAAAACAAAAAGATTCTAAAGATACCAAAGCAGAGAATCTAAAACTAGAAGAAAAGATCTACTCACAAATAAAGCATAATAAAAATGAGTTATGGCTACAAAAAAAGGAACATTATTTAGAACTCGCATATAAACATAGTGGCTATTATAGTGAAAAGAACGCGCAAAGGCTCTTTGTGCTTGATACAATCAATAGTCAAAAAGATAGGATTCTAAGCAATGGATATGCCTATTATAGCGGTGCATATAGCACTGATATTGCAGTAGAAATACCACAAGTTTTAAGGGAGAAAATCGGCGGTCTAACTGATAAAAATATGAAATTTCAGCAAATAATCTATCCGCAATTTTTCTATATCGATGATAGCGGCAAAGCCCATATCATATCTCTTGGAATCTTATATCGCTATGTCAATATAAATAGAGTGTATGGACTAAAAGAAGATTCAAATATTGATAGCGTATTTGCAAATGGCGAATGGCTCTATTTGCGTAAAAATAAGGTGAGATATGTGGATTTTGAGTAGGTTGAGTAATGATATATAAAATTATGAAAAAACAGATTTCATGATATAAGATATCTCACTTATAAAAACTCCCAAGAAAGCGGCATTCCCCAAGGAATATTGCTAGAGCATAAAATGCTATATACACGCAAAGCGTGATACTTAAGCGATAGTATTTCTTAAAAATAAGAATGGCAAGTATAAGGCTATATAAGAGCATTTGCACAGAAAAAGAAGCCTCAAAGTTATAATTTCCCGCAATACGAAGAGTGAATAGTGGCACAATATACACGAAAGCAAAAATAAGGAACGCTTTTATATTATGCTTATAGATTCCATTGCTGATAAAAAAGAGGCAAAAAATACCATAAGAGATTAAAAGACTAGCTTCTCCACAGAGATTAAAAGCCAAAATCCCACCCCAAAAGAGCGTAGTATAAAAAAGCCACTTAAGCTGAAAACTAGTGATAGAATCTAGCTTTTTTCTTTCATTTTTTGGACATTTTTCTTGTTTGCTACTTGACATAAAACTCCCTATAAAGACCAGTAATAATAAATATTTCCTAACAAAAAAACTAAAAGAATCCTATTCAAATAAACAATTTTAGCATTATTTAAATATATGATCTGTTCTGTATCCCCTTAAGGCTAGGGTTTGGAAATACTCTTTTAACTTCTCAAGGCTTTCCTTAGAATCTTTGCTAATCTCCATAATCTCTACACCATGTCGCAAGGTTTCTAAATCACTTTTCACCTGCTCTGTTTTAAAGCCAAAATACTCTTTCATCTCTGCCTTTGTAATAAGCACAATATCAGCACACAAAAACATAGATGGATATTTTAGCACCTTATCATCGCCCTCTGGCACACTAAGCAACACAACATTTACATTCGCTCCCAAATCATAACTCGCTGGACACACAAGATTGCCTACATTTTCTATAAACAAAAAGTCGCTTTGATTAAATCTAGAATCTTGCATGAGTGAGGGCAGTATATTTGCTACCATGTTTGCTTCAAGATGACATGCCTCACCTGTTGTGATTTGCTTTGCTAATACGCCTTGTTTTTCTAGTCTATCAGCATCTCTATTGGTCTCTAAATCCCCCTCAATCACGCAGAATTTAAAGTCATCAAACTTGCTTAAAGATTCTAAAAGTGTAGTCTTACCGCTTCCTGGGCTACTCATAAGATTTATCACAAACTTATTATGCGTATCATAAATGCCCCGCAATTCCTGTGCTTTTCTATCATTCGCACTTAAAACTCGCTCTTTTATCGCAATAACTTTTTCCATACATTTCCTTTCAAAAAACTCTAATTTTAACAAAAAGATTCTAATAGATTATAACTTTTATTTTTTATTGTTATAAATGTAGTTTATAGAATCTAAAACATGTTATAATCATAAATTTTACATAAAATTTACTTTAGGATATACAATGCGTATTATTAAATATGCCTTTTATCATTTTGTGCTTACCTATCATATTCTACAAGCACATGCTAGTGATAATTTTATGACTTGGATAACTTCGCAAAATCAGCTATATATAATGGGGAATATGGGGAGTTTAGATCCTAAAAATCATCATACTAAGCAAAGCGAAGTATCTAAAGACTTAGAATCTAAAAGAGATTTTTTGCCTACGGCTCAAAATGACAAGATACTAGTTTCTCTACTAACAAACCACGCAAACAAAACCACAAATTCTAGCGGTTGCTCTCTGGCTTTGGACGGGCTTTGGCTGAATTATGATGGTGGGAGTTATCTAAGCAATATGACTATCCATCATAATTCGCTCAATCGCCCAAATTGTATAGACAAGGGCAAATCTTTACAGAATCTAGATTCTGTAAATTACGCCCTAAACTCCGTAGCCCACCCAAATTTAGCACAGAATCTAGAATCCAAATCAGAAAACACCACCCTAACAAAGCTAAAAAATCACTTTTTCGATATAGACACTTATAAAGAACGCACAAAAAAAGCAGAGAAAAGCTATACAGATTTTATGAGAGTATTGGAACATGAGGGGACTTACTTTGTGTATTCATATAGCTTGCCACCTTTTGGAATCTATGGGAGTAATATACCTAGCGAATTGAAGTTTCAAGTAAGCTTTAAAGTGCCGCTTTGGCGAGGGGCGTTTTGGAGTAAAGGCTCACTCTTTTTTGCTTATACGCAGACTTCATGGTTTCAGCAGTTTAACTTTCGCTATTCTAATCCTGTGCGAGATTCAAACTATAAGCCATCAATCTTTTATTCCTATCCAGCCGATTGGAATCTTTTTGGTGGCAAGGGCGGTAAAATCAAGGAATTACGCATTGGTTACCTGCATTTTAGCAATGGTATCGGTGGTGATGAGTGTTTGAGAGATAGCAACAGAAACCCTTTAACTCCAGAGAAATGCCGCTCAAGAAGCATGGGAAATAGAATCATGCTAGAACTCATTTGGGAAAAAGTTATGAAAAACTCTACCTTTGGCATACATATCACGGCATGGCCCTATATCCCAAAACGCAAAGATAACCCAGATATTAGTCTCTACATGGGCTATGCAAACGCAAGACTTTATTACAAGCATAAAAAGCATTTTGTTGAATTGCATGTAGCACCCATTATTAGCGATTATACACGCTATCATGGCTCATTGCAGCTTGGTTATGCGTATGAGGTGAGTAAGTTTTTCGCAGTGTATGGGCAGTATTTCTATGGCTATGCAAATAGCTTGTATGAATACAATATACCAGCACATCGTATAGGCATTGGCATAAGGGCAACGGGATTTTAAGCATAATGTTTAGATAAGATTCTAGATTCTCTACCATTTGGGTGGGTGCAAATTTATAAAATCTAAATTCTTTGTCATATTTGCAAGTGTGGGCAAGAGCTTTGCTCGTGCGAGTGCGTAAGCACGAAATATCTTGTTGAGATTCTATGTTAGACACTTTGCTTTGCTTAGTGTGACAATTTTTAGAATCTATAAATCTATTTTGGCTCAAGCGCCCTCAATTCAAGGACATCTCTTTGCAATGTAGCATTATCTAGTCTGCTTTGCTCTACCTCAAGACGCAAGGCATTTCTTGTTTTATGTAGATCCCATAATACTTCAAGCGAAGTAGAACCAAAGAATAGATACACAGCATAGCTGCCTACCACAAAGGCAATACACACTAAGCTTATAAACACTCGCTTAGAATAGACTAGATATTGCCATCTATATTTTTTAGGTTTTACTTCATTATGTGATTTTTGCAAGATTATATTGTCAAATAAATCTTCTTTATTGAGTTCTTCTGTGTGAATCTCTTGTTGTGTATTATGAGAATCTTTAGATATTTGTGTAGTATTAGATTCTAGTATCTCTTCTTTTAAATCATGCGGCACATTTACTTCGTGTAATAAATCTGTGCTTGAATCACTTTGTGTTTCGTTTAGATTATTTATAATATTAGATTCTATTGCTTCATTTATATCTGTATTTTCTTGTTGTGCTTGTGATTCTAACTCATTTATCACTTCATTATTAAATGCTATATTATCAGGCATAGATTCTATAATTTGTGTAGAATCTTTGGAATCTAGCACAATATCATTAAGAATATCTTGTGGGGCATTATCGTCTATATCATTTTGGTTTGTATCTAAATCTATATTATTCAAATCATTAGATTCCATAGAATCTACTTGAGAGTTAAAAGAATCTTCTTGTATAGATTCCATATCTCGCAAGGCTTTTATATTAGAATCTTGTGGAGACATATCATTATTTTCTTGTGTGTTAATATCGCTTAGTAATGTATCGTTTTTAGAATCTTGCATATAAAATTTATTCCTAATGGCTTTTATGCGGTATTATAACATGTTTTTAACATAAACATTAAATTGTCCTAATATGCAATTATCATCAACCCATAACTCTAATAACTTAAAGGGATACTATGGATAAAGAATCATATTTTTTAAACCTTTTAGCACAAAGTGGTATCACACAAAATCTAAATGATGATTGTGCTTTGCTATCACCATTACTTTCTAAGGATAAAAGATATATAATTGCGGCTGATAGCTTTGTAGAAAACATTCATTTTAAAATGTCTCATAAAGATTCTAATTTTTTGCACCCTAAACCCTGCCACTACTCAAATGAAATAGATTCTAAAGTCTTGTCAAAATACACAAAAAGCCCTACCCCCACCCATAAAGATATAGATTCTAAAAATAAATGGCTAAGTTATGAAAACCTAGCAAAAAAGGCTTTTCTAGTCAATATCTCTGATATATTAAGCTCTGGGGCATTACCGCAATACGCCCTACTCTCTATCGTGCTACATAAAGATATGAAAAATACGCAGATAAAAGAAGTAATACAAGGCATTACAAGCGTTTGCAAGGAATATAACATTAAACTCATAGGCGGCGATACAATGTGTGGCAGGGAACTCTCATTTCACATCACAATAATAGGTCATTTAATAGGTAAATATCTCCATAGAGACAGGGTAAGAAATGGCGATTTACTCGCCTATACAAGTATAAGAAAAGGTAATCTAGGCAGCAGTTTTAAAACGCTAAAAAAGCTACTACGATATGGCACAAATAAGCATATTCTGCCTCGTCATGTTATAGAGATGACGCATAGAGACAGCCGCTTTGCCCTACCCTTTTTACGCATGGCTTTCCTTAAAAAATCACATAGATTGCTTCATGCTTGTATGGATATTAGCGATGGATTAGCAAATGAGATAAAAAGGTTAGAATCTCAAAATAAACTCACGCTACTGCCCTACTCTACCCTAAAAAAAGAAGTGTATCAAAGCGGGGAGGAATACGAGCTATTATTTAGCTTTAAAGAAAAGAATCTAACTGCCTTGCAACGCATAGCAGATTCTACACGGACACAAATCCATGTTGTAGGAAAATTTGGTCGTTATAAACCGCATTTTTTTCACACAATACAATGGCATACATAAATAAGAAAACTTAGCAAGAAAATACGCATGATATAGACTATAAAGCTATTTTGTTGAAATTCTTATGCTATTATTCCAAATTTAACTCTAAATCATTTAACTAGAATCCTAAAATTAGAATCTTAAGGCTTAACATGTCAATCGAAAAAAATCTCCATGATGTAAAAGATAAGCTTACAAAAGACCAAAATCTACTTGTAAGTGCATTTAAACTTGAAACATTCTATAAAAAATACAAGAATTTTTTATTCCTTGCCATCGCATTATTAGTGCTTTTTGGTATATATATGGGGATTAGAGCCTACACAGAACATAGGACAAACTCACAAGCAAATGAGCTAATGAATACCTTGTATAGCAAAAATCTCACCGAAGAAGACAGAAAGAAAACAGAAGAAACACTTGCTACAATAAAGCCGGATTTATATGATTTCTATCGCTATACGCAGTTACAGAATCTAAGCCTATTGCAGTTAAAAAGCGATGAAAATCTTGCTGTTTTAGAGCAGTTAAGCAAGTCAAATAATGAGCTTGTTGCTACACTCGCTAGTTATCAATACGCAGTATTTGGCGAAAAGCTAGAGTTACTTGAGAATTTTAAATCAGATTCTATGCCGATACTACGCGATAGAGCAAGATTTCTAGCCGCATATTTATATATGCAAAATAATAACACGCAAAAAGCGAGAGAGATTCTAGAATCTATCCAGCCAAGAGATAATAATAAACTTGTCGCAGAAATGGCAACTTTACTCAAACACTATGGTGTGAGTAATCAAGACTCAAATACACAAAACACAGATTCACCAACAAAAGAAGATAAAGCAACAGAGCAAGGACAATAATGTATCAAACACTTACTTCATATCCCATTCACATTTCTAAGACTCTGCATATTTTCAAACACATCTTAGACAATCTCAAGCCAAACTTCATAAAAGTATCATATTGTATGATTATATGTTTGTTGCTTGTATTTTATAGTGGTTGTGATTCTCAAAAAGATTTCAAGCCAGAGCATATTCAGGGTAAAATCGAGTTTAATGGCAAACTAGAAAAGCCTCTAGCAAGTAGCAATCAAGCAAGTGCTAAGCTAAAAAATAACGCAGTCATTACAGAAAATGGCTTATCAAATATCACGCTTAATGAGAATGAAAACTTGCTTTATGCAGACTCTAAACAATGGCTTGTAAGCAATGGCTGTGCTGAGCTTCTCATTATCCCGCTATTACAAGACAACAATACGATAAGCCTTGATAGACCAAACGCAAAGGCTATCGCTACAAAAGGCTGCATTGTAAGTGCAAGCATAAAAGATAATCTAGTCGCTGGTGTGCTTGCAAGTAATACGCTTTTTCTTTACGACCTTACAAAAGATTCCTTTAATTTCCAAACAAAAGAGGAATCAATCTATGCTATCTCATCAAAGCATGCAAATCCCGTTATCCTTGACACACTAATTGTTTTCCCAACACTTGATGGCAGACTAAATACAATCGATATAGCACAAGGCAAAAGTGTAAAAAATATCATTGTAAATACAGAAAAATTTCTAAACAACATTATCTATCTCAAAGTAAAGCAAGATGAGCTAGTGAGTGCCACACATAAACGCATTTATACACTTATTCGTGGGGAATCTTATGGCAAAGAGCTAGAAATCCGCGATATTTACTTTGATGGGACACATATCTATGCCCTAAGTCTCAATGGCACAATCTATCAGTTTGATAAAACCCTAGCCACACTTCAAAGCGTAAAATTACCTTATGCGAATCTCAATGGGATTATCATCAAAGATAATCATTTATACACCTTTGATAATAGCGGTGGATACCTGATTGATTTATCACTCAAAGATTTTAGCTATGAAGTCTTTAAGCTAAAATTTGGCATGGATAGATGGTTTAGCAAACGCGTTACAATGTTTTACACACAAAATATTTTATATATCAACGATAAGATTCTAGATTTTAATAAAACGCTAAATAAAATCATGAATGAAAATAAGAAATAAACATTATTTAAAAGAGCTGTAAGGAAAGGAGGTTTGTAATGGCGAGCATTGTTTTATGTGATATAGGCAATTCTTTTTTGCATTTTTATTATGCAGGTAGAATCTGGCGAGAGAATCCAAATAATATTTCTCTAAAAAAACCTCATATTCCAATCTACTACATTAGCGTAAATCCAAACTTTGAGAAAAAGCTATTAGATTCTCATAAAACTTGCATTAATCTTGAAAAATTCATACAGCTACAAGGCGTATATCAAGGCTTAGGGATTGATAGAAAAGCAGCATGTAAAGCCATTAGCAATGGGGTAATCGTTGATGCAGGAAGTGCTATCACTATTGATATTATGGAGGATAATCAGCATGTAGGCGGCTACATTCTGCCCGGCATAAGCTCATATCAGCATCTCTATCAGTGTATATCCCCTGCCCTACATGTCCCACTTGATTTAAGTGTGAATCTATACGCACCACCACGCAGCACAAAAGAGGCAATAAGCTTTGGAATCTTAAAAAGCATTATACTCATGCTAAAGCATACTACACAAACCAAAAAAATGTATTTTACAGGTGGTGATGGTAAATTTTTTGCTAAATATTTTGAAAACAGCATATTTGATAATACCTTGATTTTCAAAGGTATGCAACAAGCCCTAAAAGAAAATAATATAATTTAAAAGGACATATATGCTTACGATCGCACTTCCAAAGGGAAGAATAGCAGATGAGACCTTATCGCTTTTTGCAAAGATTCTCAATAAAAAAATACAATTTGATGACAGGAAACTTGTTTTAAAAGATGAAAATTTCACATTCTTACTTGTGAGAAACCAAGATGTGCCAACCTATGTGCATTATGGAGCAGCAGACTTAGGCGTCGTAGGGCTTGATGTGCTTGAAGAACACAAAGATATTGATGTCGCAAGGCTATTAAATCTTCAAATTGGTAAATGCAAAGTCGTGCTTGGGAGTGAATGCGGCAAACCTATAAACTATCTCAAACCCCGCATAAAAATCGCTACAAAAATGACAAACATTACCCAAAACTTCTTTTCTGCTCGTGCTATCGCCGTTGATGTTATAAAACTTTATGGCTCAATAGAGCTTGCCCCATTAGTCAATCTTGCAGATGGCATTGTCGATATAGTGGAAACAGGCAGCACCATGAAGCAAAATAATCTACAAATAGATGAAGTCATTATGGAATCAAGCGCCTATCTAATCGCAAACACAAATAGCTTTTTTGCCAATAAAAACAAAATCTTACAACTACAAGAACATTTAGCAAAAATACTATAAAACTAGTTTTGCTTTTATATGAATATAATCTTAGTAAAGCCTAGTTTAGTAAGACTCTGCAACAAAGAGCAATTAAACATCATTTATCAATATTATGGGGGAGGGTTATAAAAATCTATAATCAAAATAGTAATATTGATGACAACACTTTTACACAAAAAAGATAAGCCACAATCAGCAACTTGCATGAATACTAAGCAATTGAGTGATGCAGAATTAAAAAATATCATTTACTTGTCGATAACACGATGGAAATATATATTTGAGTTTATCGTAACTTGATGCTTATTATCTTAAATTCTATCTTCAACTGATTTAATTGTTTTATACAAATATTGTTTAAGAGTATTTTATATTTTTTGTCGTATGGGAATTTATGTCATTTTACTACATTAATATAACAAAACATTCGTATTGTATGCTATATTATCGTAAGTTTGCATTGTTAGAAGCTATACAGCATAGACTTATTAATTAAGGCAAGTCAAAAACTAGCACTTCATTATTAGAATCTAAACCTTTGAGAGTAAAGCTAGATTCAGAGCAGCACATCACACCATCACTTGTTTCTATGATAAAGGGCTTGGTTTGGCCAGATTCTATTTCTAGTTTGCCACGCACCACTTGGATATACGCCTTGCGACCACTTTCAAAGCTAAAAGTCTCATTTGCAATATCCCTATACAGCCATAACCGCATATCTTGATACACTTTTAGAGAATCTTGCTCAGCGTTTGGGGACAAAATAAGTGTTTTGCCCTTGCTTGTGTCAAAGGCTTTTTGCTCATATCTTGGCTTAATGCCTAGCTCATTTGGCTGAATCCAAATTTGATAAAAATGCAACGGCTCGTCTAAAAGATTAAATTCTGAATGCGTGATACCACTGCCTGCACTCATTATTTGAAACTCCCCGCTTGGCACACGCTCTTCATTGCCCATACTATCCTTATGTGCGATTGTCCCGCTTAGCACATAGGTGAGAATCTCCATATCCTTATGCGAGTGTGTCCCAAAGCCCTGACTTGGCTCTACCCTGTCTTCATTGATGACACGCAATGCACTAAAGCCCATAAACCTTTCATCATAATATCCTGCAAAAGAAAAGCTATGATAAGTATCAAGCCAGCCGTGATTAAAATGCCCTCTTTCATTTGCTTTGCGTAGTGTTAGCATATTAAATCCTTTGTGTAAAACTATTATCACACTATATTATCTAGGCAAATAGCATATAAATCTGCATTGTTTTAGGAGCTATTTTTACAAAAATGTGATTTTATGTAAAAATATGTTGCATTATACAGACGCAAATAATAAAATATTTAATATTATTGAAGTGAATTTTATGTGATAAAAAGCAATCAATAAACTTCGCAAATCTAAACAATCTTAGAATCTTATATGCTATTTAGCGTATAAGATTCTCATGCATACGCCACAGCGCGCATTTCTCGTATTACATTAACCTTTATTTCGCCCGGATATTGTAATTGCTGTTTGATTTCATTTGCAATTTCTCTAGATAATACAACACTCTCTATATCATTTACTAAATCAGCTCTTACAATTACTCGTATTTCTCTACCTGCATATACCGCATAGGCTTGTTTTACGCCAAATTTCTCCATAGCAATTTTTTCTAAATCTCTCACACGATTGATATAGCTCTCATTTGCTTCATTTCTAGCACCCGGTCTTGCCGCACTTAATGCATCTGCCGTGCAGACTGCACTACATTCAATGCTTTTAGACTCTTCGTGTCCGTGATGTGCGTATATGGCATTAATTACAACAGGATCTTCATTATATCTTAAACATATATCAGCACCCAAATCCACATGGCTACCACCTTGTTCATCTGTGAGTGCTTTGCCAATATCATGCAGGAGTCCCGCTCTTCTTGCAAGTTTTACATTGCCACCTAACTCACCTGCTATAATCCCTGCTAGTCGTGCCACTTCTAGTGAATGTTGCAAAGCATTTTGCCCAAAACTTGCACGATACTTTAGCTTTCCTATGAGTTTTTTAAGCTCAGATTCCACATAGCCTATGCCAAGTTCTAGTAAAATCTCATCGCCTTCTTGATAGAGTTGCTCTTCTGCTTGTGCCTTTACTTTTTCATACACTTCTTCAATGCGACTTGGGTGTATCCTGCCATCTTGCATGAGAATTTCAAGTGTCCTTGTCGCTAAAGCCCTTCTATAAAGGCTAAATGAGCTAAGTGAAATCTCATTAGGCGTATCATCAATAATGAGATTCACACCGCAAACCATCTCAAAGGCTTTAATGTTTCTCCCCTCTTTGCCAATGATTTTACCTTTCATCTCATCATTTACTAACCGCACATTATTCACCAATCTATCGCTGACAAACTCTCCTGCAAATCGCGTAGTCGCTTGTGCGATAATATAGTTTGCCTTGCGTTTTGCTTCAGCCTTTGCCTCTGTCTCATAGCGGCGGATAAGACTAGCCCTCTCTTGTATCAGCTCATCTTCTAGATTTTTTAATAGAATCTTTTTTCCTTCTTCTTTTGTTAGAGCAGTGTAATCTTGCAAAAGAGATGAAAGCTTTATTTTTTCTTCTTGACATCGCTCTAATATTTTTGCTTGTTCCTCTTTTTGCCTTAATACTTCCTGTTTTGCATGATTTATTATCTTATTGTTTTCTTCATGTTCTTGTATTATTTTTTCAAGCTCATTCTTACGCTTTGCAAGTTTTTTATTGAATTGTTCCTCTTCTTCTTGCATTTTTACATGTTTATTGTGCAGTAACTGCTCTATTTCGGTTTCTAATGCCTTAATTTTTGCATTATTTTGCTCAATACACAAAAGCATTTTGGCATAGGAAAACTTCCTTGCAACAAAAAAAGTGAGAAATGCAACACAAATAGCGGTCGCCCCGCATGAGAGTAAAACAATAGGAGTCATTTATACGCACTCACATACATATCTGCTTGTATATCATGCCATTCACATAATGACTTACTAGAAATATGCCGCAATCTACTCACAAAAATACTATAAGGTCGCACCTTTAAAGTTTCATAAAATCTATCATACATACCTTTTCCAAATCCTATTCTTTTCATATTTTTATCAACGCCAAGCACTGGCACAATAGCAATGTCTATTAATATATTTTTATAAATCTTGCAAGTTTTTGGTTCATAAAGTCGCCAATGGGTTTTTACCAAAGGGAAACGATATTTTACCATGTTAAAGCTTGTTTTTTCAAGTTTTGGGACAAATACCTGATATTTTTTATCCTGTTTTAATTTTGCCAAAATATGCGTAATATTTACTTCAGTAGATAGTGGAATGTAGAGTAAGACATTGCATTCTTTTGCTTTTGATTGCATATAGAAAAGTTTATTATTGCGTTTTATCTTGTAGGTTTTTGGCTTTTTGTAGCTTGTTATGTGTGTATATATTTTTTTCGCACAAAGCTTATCATAAATGCAGAATCTCTTTTGCATTTTTGCTTTTATTTTTGTGCGAAATTCTGTTTTTGAATCTATGGATTCTGTATGTTTTTTAGCTATGAGATTTTTTTTCATTGTGTGTTTATGCCTTATTTTGATTTTAAATGATATAAAATCTTAATTACTTTAAACATAACATAGGGAGTCAAATATTAAAATTCATGTATGTTAAAGGAAGATATTTTTAATGCACTCAAGCTTTCTATGAGATTTTACAGCACGAAATAAGATTCTACTCTGCATAGAGATTTGCATTTTCTCTTGCGACTTTATCGCAGTGTTCATTTTGTGGATGTCCATTATGTGCCTTAACCCATTGTGTTGTTATAGTGTGCTTTGCTCCTACATGTATATATTCTCCCCATAAATCCGTGTGTTTTACATCTTTAAAACCTTTTTTTTGCCAATTTGGAAGATACTGTTCGATAGAATCACATACATACTTGGAGTCGCTTACAATGACTACACGGCAAGGTTCAGTAAGCATTTTTAATCCCTCTACAACCGCCTTAAGCTCCATGCGTCCATTTGTGCTATATGTCTCACCACCACTTACTTGCGTGTGAAAAACTCTACCATTTGGGGCTTTATACTCAAGCAGGGCACAATACCCACTAGCCCCCGGATTCCCTAAACTTGAACCATCTGTGTAAAGAGTAACTGATTTCATACTTTGCCCTTTATCATAAGCTAAATTTAAAATCGGCAGATTCTAAGAAACACTTTTATTATAGAATCACCGCTTTTTTATTAAGATAAAGCTGAGAAACTTGTTGTGCTTTGATATAAGTTGCAATCAAGATTTACCATAACTTTAACTTTTTAACACACACTCAAAAACACACCAACACATAAAAGCCTTAAATCAAAGGTTTTTAAACTTTGTTAATGTGTGCGTATGCCATTATATTGCAAACAAAGTAAAACTTTATCGAGTAGTCAATTCCTTATAATTCCACATAATCTTTTATTTTAATCTAAAAAAGGTTTACATTGTTTTAACTTATTAAGGTATGTTTTATGTGCTTAAAAGGCATATAAAACTACACAATAAAAGCTTATAAAATCCATTAAGTAGAGAATGCAAAATTTAAAGCATTATTTGCTTATGTAATTTTAATTTGTATCAAAGCTTTAATTAATTTGTAATTTTGCATTGCTTAGTTTGTAACACTTTGTAAAGTGAAAATGTAATATATATAATCACTAGATAAAAATCATATAAAAAAGGCTTGTATTTTAAGTTATTAAGGGTATTTTAAAGACAGGAAAGAAACACAATTTTAAAACCTTATCATACACCATAATCAAAACTGAAATCTTTAGAATATGTGTTATTTT
>NZ_FZPK01000018.1:0-17224 GCF_900198625.1 Helicobacter rappini
AGGTGTGCTGTGAAAACTGACTAGGCTTTGCTACCATATCCTGCATCCATGAAAACCAGTATTGAGCCCCAATGCTTAGATAGTTTTCATAAGGCAGGTCGATAAAGCCCTTTGATTCTAGAATCTATATCGACTTGTTTGTTGAGTTAAATTTAGCTATAACCTTGCAATTTGTTGTATTATTGCACACTATGTTTTTTGTAGTATGAAAGGGATAATATTGTCTTGTAGTGAAATTAGAGCTTTAAAAGAGGCTTTTCCATATAGTCTGCCGATTATGGCAACCTATCTGTTGATGGGTGCTGTATTTGGTATTATGATGGCAAATGCTGGTTATAGCCCATGGATTAGTCTTTTTATGTCGGTTATTATTTATGCTGGGGCACTGCAGTATATTGCAGTGGCATGGCTTGCTGGTGGGGTTGGCTTTGTAAGTATTGCTTTGATTACTCTAAGTGTAAATGCGCGTCAATTCTTTTATGCGATAGCATGTCTCAAGCGATATAGCTTGGGTGGTTGGCGTAAATGGTATCTTATATTTAGCGTTACAGATGAAACCTTTGCGATACTGAATCTCAAGGAGCAAAAAAGCGCTCAAGCAAAGGTTATGCTAGATTCTACACAGCAAATCCATAATCAAAAGGTAATGTTTTATATCTCGTTGCTTAATCATTGTTACTGGATTGCTGGTTGTGTATGTGGGACTATACTTGGCAATGAAATTAGTTTTATCCGTGATATACAGGGGCTTGATTTTATCGTGGTTGCGACTTTTTGTGTGCTTTTGTATGAAAATATGCGACTAAAAGAGAATATGTTGCCTATTGCTATTGGTGTTTTTAGCACTTTGTTTTGCTTTATGTTAGATAGAGAGCATTTTCTCTCTTATGCGTTGGTTATGATTGTATGTGTATTGCTTATTGTTAGGAAATATATGCAAAAAAAGGGCGTATAATCTCTTATTGTTTGTTTGCAAATGTGTGATTATATACTAAAGCTTTTGTCATTGTCTTTGCATAGATTAATAAAGAGGTATCTTTTATAACAAATTATTGTATGTTTGTTGGTTTGGCATGTTTTAAACTCTGTATGAAATCTGGTGGGCTGTGGAGCAAATGCACGATCAATAGAATCTTAGTTTCAAGCCAAGTTTCTATTGTGTGGCTTATGTGTAGTAAGTATCAAACTTAATGCTTATTTATTATAACTCATTGTATATCTGTATTGCTTCATCAATGTGATTGTTGGCATGTTGTATTCTGGCTAATTGTTCGCTAGTAAATTGTTTGCCATTTGTGCATGTTATTGATTGTATCTCATCATCTTTGTATAAAACTTTCATGATCATATCACCATTTTTGTTGTAGAATCTTGCAATACCTTGTGCCTTATCGTCTTTGCATGGCGTTTTGGCTTTTAGATTCCCATTTTCATAGTATGTTTTCCACACACCCAGATTTTTTATCTTCTTCGCTTTGACATTCTTTTAAATTATTTGTATGTAAGAGTGAAAAAGAAGCAACACCGCATAAAATCATTGATAAAATCGCATTTTTACCATTAAACTTTTTGAATCCCATACTATCCTTAACTTAAAATAAAACTGGATTCTACAAAAAAATATCAAGCAAAATATATGGAGATTAAAAGTTTCGAGTCTAAAATTTATTAGATTTCACATATTAGATTCTACAGCATGGAATCTAATATGTGTTTAAAATCCTTGCTTTTGTATATAAAATCCAAAAAGAAACTACAACACAGATTCTATAAAATAGAAGTGTTCTTACGCTCAACACATGACAAGTATTTAAAATCCGTTTTCATTAAAGTAATACAAATGCAAGAAAATCGCTTTTAAAAATAAAATCAAGCAAAACCCAATGTAAAAAAACAATTAACTATTACCCCTAAAGATTCTAGGCAGAACAAAAAAATCAATTAAATAGACTTTCAAAGAAAGGAACAAGCTGTAATATCGAATCTTTGCGATCCATATATACAGCCCATAGCAGAAAATGGAGAAAATACAAAAGAATCTTATCTTTTTGAGAATTGTGGGCTTCTTCTAGCCTTGCGCTTACCATATTTTTTACGCTCTACAACTCTTGCATCGCGTGTAAGCAGCCCGGCACTTTTAAGCTCTTTGCGGAACGCATCTCTATCAAAGTTATTTAACGCTTTTGCTATACCGCTACGCAAAGCTTCAGCCTGTGCAGAGTAGCCACCACCAAGTGTAATCGCACGAATATCTACTGATTTATCCTGCTTTGTAAGCACAAGCGGCTGCATAACTTTCATTTTGATAGAATCATGTCCGCCAAGCCACTCATCTAATCCCATATCATTGATTGTAAGTTTGCCTGTCCCACTGCTTAACCATACCTTTGCAATCGCAGTTTTTCTTTTTCCTGTTGCATAAACCTTACTCATTACATTCCTTTATTATGCTTTTTTAGAATCAGCTACTTGAGCTGTGTGTGGATGTGTAGCACTTGAATACACTTTTAGCTTTTTAATCATAGCACGACCAAGTCTTGTTTTTGGTAGCATACCTCTTACTGCAAGTCTATACAACTTTTCTGGTTGCTTCTCAAGCATTTCTGCTAAAGTCTTTGACTTTGTGCTACCAAAATAGCCTGAATGTGTGAAGTATTTCTTATCATCAAGCTTATTTGTGCCATTAAACTGCACTTCTTTTGCGTTGATAATTACCACAAAATCACCGCAATCCAAATGCGGTGTATAACTTGCCTTATGTTTGCCTCTTAGTAGTGTCGCTGCTTCAGCGATTAATCTACCAAATACCTTGCCTTTTGCATCAAGGACAATCCAATCTCTTTGGATTTCCCCCTGCTTTGGTGTTTTAGTGAGTTCCATAATTTGCCTTTAAAACATGTAAAATATTTTTAAAAACAGAATTCTAATCAGCATTTACTTAAATATAGCTTAATTTAAGTTAAATTTAATATTTAAAGTCCCAAGTGTATCTACTTAAAGATTTGTTTGCTTTGAATATACAAGCCAATTATGACAATAGTATGCAGTTTTGTAACATGTATATATTTGCAGTATCGATAATATACAATGTGCTAGAAAAATGCTTGAAAAAAAGATACAATGCAATCAATCTAGGGGTGTTATTGTGCGGCTTTATAGAATCTTTGTTGCACAAATGGGGCATTGCTAGACTATATAAGCTTTATTTACAGAAAGGATTAATATGGGTAAGAATACAGTAACACTCACAAACAATGAGACAAATGAAAGCTTTGACTTTGATTTGATCAATTGCACAAGGGGACCAAAGGCGATTAATTTTAGCAAACTCTACGAGACTGCGGGGATTTTCTCTTATGATCCCGGGTATGGTAGCACAGCAGGGTGTGAATCTACTATTAGCTATGTTGATGGTAAAGAGGGGGCGCTGCTTTATAAGGGCATTCCTATCCAAGATTTAGTAGCAAAATATAGCTTTACAGATGTATGCCGTTTGCTTATCACCGAAGATGGTTTGCCAAAGAATAAGGAAGAATCACAAGCTTTTGATCTTGAGCTAAGGCATAGGGGATTTTTACATGAGCGACTAAAATCTGTCTTTGCTGCTTTCCCAGATAAAGCACACCCTATGGCTACGCTATCAGCACTCGTAAGCGTTTTAGCAACGCTGTATTATGACCATAAAGAAATGGACGATGAAGATGATTATCAAATGATGGCAAGAAGAATCATCGCAAAAACGGCTACAATGGTAGCATTTTGCTATCGTCATAGCGTTGGTGCGCCTTTTATTGAGCCAGATGTATCAAAAAGCTATGTAGAAAACTTTTTATACATGTTGCGAGGTTATCCGCATGGCAGATTCAAAAATACGCTAAAGGGTGAAGAAGGCATTGATGCAGTAGAGATTGAAGCCCTTGATAAGATTCTAACGCTACATGCAGAACATGGACAAAACGCTTCCACCACAACGGTGCGAAATGTCGCTTCAACAGGCGTGCATCCTTATGCAGCAATCTCTTCAGGTATCGCAGCACTTTGGGGACCAGCACACGGCGGTGCAAATGAGGCAGTTTTACAACAGCTGCGTGAAATCGGCGATGTTAAAAATGTAGATAAATATGTCGCTAGAGTGAAAGATAAAAACGATCCATTTAGACTTATGGGCTTTGGACATCGTGTGTATAAAAACTATGATCCAAGGGCAAAAACTCTAAAAGCTTTAAAAGATGATTTAAATAAACGCGGTATCAAAATGGATATGCGTTTGAGTGAAATCGCAGAAAAAGTGGAAGAAGTAGCATTAAGTGATTCATACTTTATTGAGAGAAAACTCTATCCAAATGTGGATTTTTATAGCGGCATTATTTTGACTGCCTTAAAGATTCCAACAGAGCTTTTCACGCCTATATTTGTTTTAGGCAGAATGCCCGGCTGGTGTGCTAACTTGATAGAGCATGTAAAAAATCCATCAGTAAGAATCACGCGCCCAAGACAGGTTTATTTGGGGAAATAGCTAGAATCTAAAAAAGTGTCATGTTGAACATTAGCGAAATATCCAGCATGGAGTATAAAGAGATATTCCGTGCTTACACACTCAATATGACAAGAATTAGAATCGAACATGATAGTTTATCATGTTGATAGTAGCCAACTTGTTTTTTGATTCCAGATTCAAGGATTGTTGTATTCTAAATAATTATTATATGTGAAATGCTCGTCATGTTGAGAAGCACGAAGCATCTAACATTATAGAATCTAAATTTAAGCGATTTAAAATCTAATCATGCAGAATCTAGTAAATCTTAGATTCTTAAAATACATACAAAAATATATCTGTGGAATACAAAAGATTCCCACTTTAAAAGTGGGAATGGAATTTTAATAATGTAAGGTTGTAAGACTGAACAAATAGGTTGAAACAAAATAGGGCAGAACAAATAAAGGTTAAGCCCTATAAAACATTAGAAAATGTAAGAATAACCTACATTAATCACATGTGTATTTATTAGCATTTCGCTTTTATCATTTTTAGTCTTTGAGCTATATCCAGCTGATAGGGCTTGGATTTTTGCACCGATTTCTACTTTATTAGAACCTGCAAAAGTCGCTGTGATACCCACATTTATAGGGATATTAAAATTACAAATTAATTAATACTTTGATACAAATTAAAATTACATAAGCAAACAATGCTTTAATTTTTGCATTCTCTACTTAATGGATTTTATAAGCTTTTATTGTGTAGTTTTATATGCTTTATTAGCACATAAAACATACTTTAATATGTAGTAATGTTTTTGTGTATCCTTTTTTAGAATGCATTCTAAAATACACATAAGATACAAACAAAAAAACATCATGTGGAAGTAAAAAAAAGGAATTATAACATATAAGTATATTATAAAACACTTATGCAAAAAACCCTTTATTTAAGGCTTTTATGTGTTTGTGTGTTTTTGAGTGTTAGAGAGAGTGTCTTATTGTGTGTTAAAAAGTTAAACTTTGTGTGCAAATTATACAAAATTCATCCTTTCAAGATCCTCGGGTAACTTTATATGGTGGCATTGTCTCTCGGGTTTGTCTATAAATTTGAGCTTTTCTAGAACTTCAAACTTTTGTGTCTCTTTTTTAAAATCTTTTGGATTTTAGTCTTCACACAAAAATATCAATGGTGTTAATTTTAATGCATCTTCTATGCAATGGTGAGAGACTTTATGTGTCTCTAGTGCCACAATCTTTTCATGCGTTGCTTGTATTGCTTCTTGTCTAGTTCTAGTTTTATGTAAATATTTATAAACTTTTATCATCTCATAGTGCATAGCTTGTGTTGCCCATAATTTTCTTCTGATATACATCCTTCACGCATTGTCTCTACTTGCTCATTGGGTATTCTTATTGTGCTTATGAGTATGGTGGCAGATTGCAATCCGATTTTAGTCTATGCAAAATCACAGAATGTATTTGCAGTCTTGCATGCAGGTAGGCTTGGTGTGTGCTCTAAGATTCTCACACATGCACTTATGCTTTTTATGCGTGATTATGGGGTAAAGACACAGGATATTTGTATATTTATTGGTGCATCAATCCGCAAATGTTGCTATGAGATTGATAAGAATCTAGCTTTGAAATTAATACAAAATTTTGGGGAAAAATATGTGATATGTGAGAATAATTCCTATAAATTTGATATGATAGGACTTTTATGCGATGAGATAGAATCTTTTGATATTTCCGTATCGCAAGTAGAAATTTATCCAAGTTGCTCTTGCTGTGATGAATCCTATTTTTCATATCGCAGGGAAAATGTAACAGGTCGTTTTGGACTTTTTGCAAGTCTTTGTGATTAAATGTGGTTGTGCGTGTTTATGTATAGAATCTAGTTTCCAAACCAAATGGGTGGGTGTAGAGAGTGCGAGATAGAAATATCTAGTTTCCATAAATATCCTATAATTAACCTTAAAATATAGATAAAAAATATGAGGTATGTATGATTTGGAATGCGATATTGCTTGCTTTTCGGCAGATTTCACGCAATTATTTAAGGGCATTTTTGACAATGCTAGGGATTATTATTGGCGTTGGTTCTGTGATTGTTATGATTTCTTTAGGGAATGGCACGACAAAAAAGGTGCAAATGCAAATTGCAAGTATGGGTAGCAACCTGCTTGTTATTCACCCAGCATTTAGGCTGAATACAGGTGGTGGCTCTCTTAGTAAGAAATTTACGCATAAAGAAGTTGAGATTCTAGAATCTAGACTAGCTTCATCGATAAAAAGTATCGCGCCCATTGCAAGCACGAGTGCTATCGCACAATATAAAGGCTTAAACACTAGGACTACAATTAGCGGTGTAACAAATAGCTATTTTGAAGTAGCGGATTGGCAAATAGGGCTTGGTCGCCTTTTTAATACTGAAGATTCTAGCTCCAATGTGTGTATTTTGGGGCAGAGTGCGCGTCTTGCTTTATTTAAAGATTCTAATCCGCTTGGGGAAAAAGTGCGTATTGGTAAAAGCATTTGCGAAGTAGTTGGCGTATTTAAGGCAAAAGGGCAAGGGGGTTTTGGTAACGATCAAGATGATTTTATCGCACTCCCCTTTAAGACTTATTTGCGTGATATATCGGGTGCCACAAGTAATTATAATATTGATAGAATCATGATTTCAATGAAAGATAATACAGATTCTAGCAGTCTTAGCAATGAGATTAGGCATATATTAAGAGAGCATAGAAATATTAAACAGGGGCAGATTGATACCTTTGATATTATGGATACAAAGCAGTTTGAAGAGAATATGACGGCTACAATGCGTATTTTATCTACATTTTTGAGTTCTGCTGCGGGCATTAGCTTAATTGTGGGGGGAATTGGGATTATGAATATTATGCTTGTATCAGTAACAGAGCGGACAAAAGAGATTGGCACTCGTCTTGCTATTGGGGCATTAGAGAGAGATGTGTTGTTGCAATTTCTTATAGAATCTGTTGTAGTCAGCGCGCTTGGCGGTAGTATTGGGATCATTCTAGCCTTTTTTATCTCATGGGGTGTGGCAATAAAGATGGATATACCTTTTGTGTTTGATATGTGGGTGGCATTTGGTGCGTTTTTATTTTCTGCGATTATTGGTGTGATTTTTGGATATTTACCAGCAAAAAGGGCATCAAAGCTTGATCCTATTGAAGCCTTGCGTTATGAGTAGTATTTTATTTAGGGCTTTAGGCTATAATCTTTTATTTTATTTAAGGAAGAGTATGAAAAAAATATCTTTTATCGGTGTAATAATGGCTTTTATGTGTGCTTTGCTACTTGCAAAAGAGCAAGTAAAGCATGTGGCATATAGCATACAAGTTGGAAGTTTTAGTGAGTTAAAAAATGCTGGGAATCTTGCTGATTATCTTAATAAACAAGGGCTTGATGCGTTCTTTTTTAAAGAAAAAGGAATGTATAAAGTGCGCTTTGGCAATTATAAAGATTCTGAAACTGCAAGAAAAATCGCAAATACATACAAACAAAAATCTATCATTGATGACTTTTTCATTATTAGCCCCCAAAGCTATGCGATAAATCAGCATAAGCCAAAGACACATGATAAGGTGAGAAAAAATATCGCAAAAGATGCACATCAATATATAGGTGTGCCGTATAAATGGGGAGGGACGACTTCTAGCGGTTTTGATTGTAGTGGATTGGTTAGGGCAGTCTATAGGCTAAATGGGCTGACACTACCTAGAACTTCAATCGAGCAATATGGTAGCGGTAAGTTTGTGGCAAAAAATAATCTAAAAGTGGGGGATTTGGTATTTTTCACAAACAATGGGAAACAAGTCAATCATGTGGGAATCTACATTGGTAATAATCAATTTATCCATGCCCCCGGAAAAGGTAAAAAGGTAACAATAGCAAATCTCAACACGAATTATTGGGTAAAAGCATATCGCGGAGGTAGGACTTATTTGTAGAGAGTATTGCTTTGGGTAAGTTGCAATGTCTTAGGATTGAAATAGAAATAATTGATTTTTAGTTATTCAAAAAAAGGTAGTATGTAAAGCTCAGGTAGCCATAACAGATAAAAGGAATAATGGCGTATTGTCAGAGCAGTTCATACACTACTCTGCTAGAATGACTGATGATAAGCAAAGTGTATATGTGGAGTTGTTGCAGCCTTTAAGCTTTGGTGGTTTTGGGTTTGATGATGAATAACTAAAATTATCAATATGATGTATTTGTGATTTTTACAATCTTAGATACATGTTGCATAATTCTGTTATTTCAGCTGTTTTAAGGTTTTATCTTCAAGCAAAACTATATGAGTGCAAAGTTCAGCGATTTGCTGATCGTGCGTGGCTACCACGAGGGCAGCTTCATTTTTTTCTACATACGATAAAAGATATTGCATGATACTCATTGCGGTGTCTTTGTCAAGATTTCCAGTTGGTTCATCAGCAAGTAGAATCTTTGGTTTTTTTGTCAAAACGCGTGCGATACTTAGCCGCTGTTGCTGTCCGCCACTCAACTCACCGATTTGCTGTTTAAGTGTATGTGCTATGCCAAATTCTTCAAGCATTTGCATATCTATTTTGGTTTGGGCGATGAGTTCGGCGATTTGGAGATTCTGTGTAACATTAAAGCCGCGAAAAAGATAATGCGTTTGAAAGATAATACCTAGGATCTTTTGACGCAAAAGCAATAATTGATTCTCATTAAGATTATAAATATTTTTTAAATGTGCGAGATTTATTTGTCCTTTTTGTGGCGGTAAAAGTGTTGATAAATGGTTTAAAATCGTGCTTTTTCCGCTACCACTCGCCCCCAAAATCGCCATGCTTTGCATAGGTTTCAAACGCATAGAAATATCTTCATATAGCACAACATCAAATTTATGTGAAACATTTTCCATCTCAACCAAATATTCCATTTTATCTCCTTAGATACACATGCAACTATTGTTTTATTAAAACTTCTAGATTCCTATTTCTTGTCGTGTTTGCAAATATTGAGTAAAAGATCGTGTATGTAAGCCTTTGGCGAAATATTGTTTTGTAGTAGATTTGCATGTCTTTTCAAATTTTCAAAATAACTATAAATGAAGCCTAAATACGATTTTTAAAGAATCATACAATCTACAAGGACATTCTCAGGCTTAGATTTTATAATTTCATCTACACTTGTGGGAGCAACAAAAACTTTAGAATCTAATCCCAAAAACACACAAAGCATAGACGACAAACTACATTTTTTGCCTTGCGATAAACACAACAAGACTAAACTAAGAATTTAGCGTGTAACAACAGATATTTCATACTCATCAAGGTATTTCAATAAAACTGATGGATCAGCATCTATTTTTGCAATTAAGTCTAGCAAATCTGCGAGTTCTAGCATTGCCGCACTTTTACGCTTTAGCGTAATAATCGCTTGTTGTTTCTTTGAGAGTGCTATATCGCCTAAGGCTGCCGCTGCCTTTGAGACTTGCTCTAAACTAGATTCTGAAACTCTTGCATTGGCAAGTCCTACTGGCACCATAGCTACGCCCATATTCACGGTTGCGTTATACTGCTCTTTTGTGAAATTTGGATCATCTTTTTTCAAAACATTAAACATTTTATTTGCAAACTGGATACCCTTTACATCTAAAACAATCTCTCTAATATCAACCTTAAAATCTTTTAGCTTTTGCTGCATATTAGAATCATCAATATCCTCTAGCATTTGCCCTAACTCATCAAACACTTTGTCTATATCCTTGTTTAAGAATCTATGTGATTCCATAGAGCCAACACCCTTAGTTTTTAAAACATAGGTTGGCGCGATAATCTCGCAATTTATCTGCCCCTTATGTGTTTTACCTTGCAAGCTGCTAGGCGAAGAGCAAACTACTCTTTTTGGTGTAAACTCAAGTATTTCTCTATCCACTCTGGGATCTGATACTTGTATATCAAAGGATATTGCCCCATTTAAATTTTTATTGTCTATCATGTAATCAAGCTTTACATTGCGAAAGCCAATCCCATCTTCATAATCTATCTTCTTAGCAACGCAACTAGCTTTCACATCATTGCCTTGACAATCATAGGTAAAGTTTGACACGCCTTTACCTAAACCTATCATCGCTTTTTCCACAGAATCTTTTGCACTTATCTTTGCATGTAGTGGTGAAACAAGGCATAAAGCCATAAGCACACCATATGTTGCATTTTTAAAATTTAACATTTAAACTCCTAAAAAAAATAATTTTTGCATTATACTGAAAAACTATGTAATTGATAAAGTATCCATTGTATTTTTATATGCGTTTTATTGTTGCATAGAATCTAGATACAACACATAACTAATGAAACATTATATATTCAAAACCAGGCAAATAATGGGTTTGCTAAGTAAGCACGAATATATTGTAATACTTGATATGGCGAGACTCTAAATTTTCGCTAGTTTTTAAACTTGCATACAGATACACAAACAAAACCTATCTAAATTTCAGCAAAACACTCTTCACACATTATAAAATGAAATGATTTTAGCTATAATACAGACTTATTTTTGGGTTTTAAAGGTGGTGTAATGGAAGTCTTTTTAGCAAGATTTATGCGTTGTAATCAAAGTCAATTTCACAAGCAAGGCTTTAGGGATTTGTTTGCTAAATGCTTTATAGCTAGGTTGTTTGTCTCAAAGTTATTTATATTAGGCTTATTTGTATATGGCATGTTTCATATCGCTCATGCAGAAACACAAAGCACACAAATCTTTGTGCCACAAAAGCCACTCACCGCAATACAAGGTAGCTTTTTAGCATGGTATCAGCAATGTGCTAAGAGAAATTATACTTCATGTGGGCTTGTTGGTAGGGCGTATTATGAGGGTTATGGAGTATTGCCAAATATGACGAGGGCAAAAAGCTATTTTACAAAGGCTTGTTATAATGGCGTTGTAGAATCTTGTTTGCTTTTAAGCAATTTTACAAAAGAGAATGCAAAGCAAGAATATATGGTGCTTTTATATCAGCAAGCTTGCGATTTAGATCATAAAGAATCTTGTCTAAAACTAAGTGATATATTACTAAAAGAAGCGATAAGCGATATAACAGATTCTAAAAAAGCAGAGATTAGCCATACGCTAGATAAGATTTGCAAACTTGAAAATGATAAGGAATGCTTTAGAAAAAAGGCATTTGAAGCACAATTTGATAGCAACGCAAATGCACTTCTTGCAGTAGAGTTTCAAAGAGATTTTGCCGCATGTAAAAAAGCCCAACAAGAACATGCTGATGATATGAGGGTGTGCGGTGAAGTTGGCATAAAATATGCAAGGGGCTTGGGCGTTGCTAAAGATAAAGAAGAAGCACAAAGCTATTTTCACATTGCATGTAAAAAACATAGTGAATTTTGTCGCTATGAAATACTTGATTCTATATTAAATTAAGGTGGTTTTAATGAAAAATAATTTTATATATATTGCAATATTTTTTATGGCATTATTTGGTTTTTCTTATGGGAAAAATGGGGTGCTTAATGATGAGTGTAAAAATAACTTTAGCCCAGCATGTCTCGCCTTACTAGAACAAGCAAAAAAAGAAAATAATAAAGAAAATATCACCCTTTATAAAACAAAACTGCTTGATATTATGGAGAGTGCATGTAAGAAAGACTATCAAACATGCCTTGTGCTTTCACGCATTTATGAAGAGAGAGAAAATGCAGCAATACAAGCGATAAAAAAAGATATACAAGCACAAAAAATACCCGCACAAATCCCAGTGCCAGATTCTAACTATACAGATGAAACAAAGAAGTTTTTTACTGATACAGAATCTATTATTAGCTTAATGCGTGAAAAGCCAGACCAAAGCAAAGCCTTGCAGTATCAAGAAAGAGCGGTAAATATGCTAGAGCATACTTGCTATGATTCTAATGTAGGGGCGTGTTTATATTTACGCTATTTCTATGAGTATGGTATCGGTGTAGCACAAAATAGACCAAAGGCAGAACGACTTGTAAATCTAGCCCTAGACTTTGCTGCAAAAGAGTGTATGCTAGGTGATATGCAGTCATGCAAACTACTCAATCCATACAAAGAGTATAGAGAAAAGATAGCAAAAGATTTAGGTGAGCTGAATAGAAAATGCGATGAGAAAGATTCTATAGCTTGTTATCAAATAAGTCTTTATTATACACAGGACTTTTATATAAGCGATAATATCGATACATACGATGATAAAAGCGACTTTGTAAAAGCGGCAAGATTCCTACAAAAAGCCTGCAAGCTTGATACAAATGCGTGTGATGATACAATCTTTAATATCAAGTATGCAAAAGAATGTATTATGGATAATGATATGAGGGCGTGCTCTAGCGTGCAGAATGTGCGACCAGAGTTTTTCTCCCTTGCATGTGATAGCGGAGATATGACTAGTTGTTATGAGTTGCGACACTTACCTACATTTAATGATACAAAACGATATGTGAAACTTTTACAAAGAATTTGTAGGGGTGGAATCATTGAATCATGCACAGAATTAGCAAATATGTATGAAAATGGCGATCGTGTAGCAAAGAATAAAGAAAAAGCATTGGGCCTTATGCAAAGGGCTTGTGCGTGGAGTATGAAAAAAGGGGAAGCAGGGAATCATTGCTATTTTGCAGGGCTTGGATATGAGAGGGGTGAATATGTAAAACAAGATATAGAAAAAGCCATTGAAGCCTATCAATACGCTTGTCAAATAAGCGATGAAAATAGTGCTGCTTGTGAGCGTTTGGGTGTGTTACATGAGAATTACAGGCAAGATATGCGGAGTGCATTAAAGTGGTATGAAAAGGCGTGTAATTTAAGCAAAGATTCTGTAATCAGTTGCATGCAAATTGCTAAACACTCTATAAACGGGGAATATTTAGCTATAAACGAAAAAGATTCTATACGCATTTATGAAGAATTATTAGAGCATAAAGAAGCCCCACATGATGAGATTTACTACAATCTTGCAAATATTTATAGCACATTTGAGTTTCAAAATAAACACACTCATACAACAAAAGAAAACTCACATGTAAATTATGCAAAAGCATTGCAATATTACAAGAGGGCATGTAGTCTAGGCTTGCAAAACGCATGTAAGAAAAAGCTTACCTTGCCAAACTTAGCCCAAGAGTGTAAGGCAGAGAATGCAAACTCATGCTATCAGTTAGCCACCTTGCTTGAATTAATACAAAAAGATTCAAGCTATCAAAATATGCTTATCGTGCCAAATAAAGATTCACTACAAATAGAAATCACAAACAATACAAAACCACTTGCAAAGGATAACGATAAAACACTTAGTCTATTACTCTACAAACAAGCATGTAAAGGCAATGTAGCAGAAGCTTGTATAAGATTCTATAATGAAACAAAAGGGGTATTTGAAAAAGACTTTGTATTGCAAGAGTCAATGTGTAAGAATCTAAAAGCCCTGCCACTTGATCAAATGCAAGATAGCAAGAATATAGATTCTATATCTAAACAAAATAAAACCAAAACACAAGAGAGAAAAGATTCTAGCAATGATTTAGGCACATTTAGCTATTCTGGCACACAAGAGCAAGGGCAAGATGAAAAAGATTCTAAGTCTGTAAAAACGGCTTTAAACGCAAAGTCAATATGCCTTGATTTTGCTAAAGATGCGATAAAAGAAAGTGAATACCAAAAAGCAATTAATGCCTTAGAGCCATATCAAACAAAAGATGATGCAATAGCCCTTGATTTACTTACACAAGCCTACTTTTACGCAAAAGAGTATAATAAAACCTTTGATACATATAAACGCATTTATGCTTTAGATATACCAAATGACTACTTTTATCTAGCCCAAATGTATGCTAATGGTTTTGGGGTAAGACAAAGCTATGAGAGAGCAATGAATATTTATAAATTATCGCAGTCAGCAAAAAACTATCATTCAGCTAGAAGCTATCTTGGATTAGCAGAAATGTATGCTAATGGACTTGGTGTGCAAAAAAGTATATTTAACGCAAAAGATTACTATAAACTTGCATGTCCGCTTGATACAAACGATGAAGCAAAAGTTGCAAATGAAGCATGTGCGAATCTTGGCAGCATTATCTATAATGAAGGGGATTTTAGAACTGCACAAAAGTATTATCTAAAAGCATGTGAAATGGGCTATAATGGGGATATTATATCATGCGATAAAAAGTAGATTAAGGGATTAAGAGAGCATGAAAAAAGCAGGTTTAGTATGTGTAGCATTATGTTTGCAAGGCTTATTTGCAGATTCTATTGATAATGCCCTTTTAGAATCTTTAAGAGAGAGTAAAGAGAAGGCAGAGATAGAAAAACATAATAAACAAAAACATAGCCAAGCAGATTCTAATCTTTTTGAATCTAGCACCAAGCATAATGGCAACTCAAAACCACATATAGTAAAATCGCATTCACGCTCGCCTTTTCGTTATCATCTTATCCAAAATGAAAATGCGCAAGACTTAGAACCATATAAAAAGCTTACATGGTTTTTTGGCATGGGGTTTGAGTATCAATTGCCAAAGACAAATAATGATGGTAAAGCTCTTCTTAGCACAGGCTTACAACTTGGACTTTTTACGCGTTTTTCACGCCATCAAGGACTTAGATTCTCATTTATAAGTAACTATAACTTAACTTTAAAAGATGAGTTTTACAGCATTGGTGGGGCGATTGATTATTTTTATGATGTGTTGCTAGAGGGACGCCTTTTGAGTGGATTTGGCGTATTTTTTGGAGCAGCAGCTTTAATGCCACTTAGCATATATGACACGCCAAATGTTGCTGCTAGAATCGGACTAGCAGTAAGCGGGATTGGCACTCGAGTAGAAGTGTATGGTGGATATCCTATCTATCAAGATTTGAGACTGAATAATACTATTGTTGTTGGTGTCAATTTACATTATCTTTTTTAGATTCAAGGCTTTTCATGCGATTTGGGAAAATAGAATACTTAAATTTATTGCCATTTGATGTATTTTTGAAAGGATATAGAACAAGCAATAGCTTTAAAAGCACTTGCAATTACAAAAGAAGCTATCCTGCAAAGCTAAATAAAGAGTTTTTATTTCGTCGTATTGATGCTGGTTTTATCTCATCTATCGCGGGAATGAAAGCACACTATAAAGCAAAAGCATGCAAAGCGGGTATTATAGCTTATAAGGAAGTATGGAGTGTGCTTGTTTTAGAATCTAGCCCCGCAAGTGATTATCAGTCAGCAACCTCTAATGCGCTTTGCTTGGCGCTTGATTTAAAAGGGGCGGTATTAATCGGCGATAGGGCATTAAAATACCACTATGATTCTAAGCATACCAACTCTAAAAATTCTCATTTTCAAAACTCTACTCTTAAACATAACAAGCCATCAAAATATTATGATATGGCAAAATGCTGGTATGATAAGACTGGACTCCCCTTTGTTTTTGGTCGTGCATGTTTTCATACAAATGACACTTTTTATAAGAATCTTATACAAGATTTTAATCACAAATTAGGACAGGGAAAGAGATATAAGGGAGTTAAGATTCCACACTACATACTTATGCCTTATGTGAAAAAAATTGGCATTACAAAAACATTTGCCATCAAATATCTAGAACATATTTATTACAAAATAGAAGCTAAAGAACACCACGCCCTAACCCTTTTTTATAGATACTTGCGAATAAAAGGGATAAAAGCACCGAAGAGATTCTAAAGCCATTTTGTGTTTGCATGACCTATTGGAGTTTGCGTAGAAAATGATGACTTTTGATTCTCTTTTGCTTGGGTGAAAAGCAACACAAAGCATACTTTGTTGATGAAAATGTGGTGTCTGTATTGTATTGCAGATTTTAAACTCAAGGCTTAAAACAGAATTTAAATTTTAGCTAAAGTTAAAATCTAGCAAGTGTTAAGACTTTAAAATCATAAATTATTTAGAATCACTCTCTTTAAGGCATATTTCTTTTAAATAAATAATTCTTTCTTCAGTGTCGCCGATTCTGCCAAACTCTTTTAATTCTTTGTCTATTAAGACCTTATCATTAAAGCATTTGCCACTTATAAACTCTTCATTCTCAATTTTAAGCAAAGCAAGTAGTTTTCCATCTTCTGTGTAGAGTTTCATATCCCCATGAAACAAGTTGTTTAAAAACGGCATTTCTTCCATAAGATTCCCATTTTCATAATACCTTTTTAATATACCATCGAATCTACCATTTTTATATGGTGCTTCTCTCCAAAGATTCCCACTCTCATCATACGACTTTAATATACCTTCTATTTTGCCATTTTTGTATGGTTCTTCTCTCTCTAGATTCCCATTTTCATAATACCATCTTTCTACGCCTTCTCTTTCACCATTTTTATATAGCACTTTTCTCTCTAGATTCCCATTTTCATAATACCACTTTTCTATACCTTCTGTTTTGCCATTTTTGTATGGTGTTTCACTCTCTAGATTCCCATTGTAATAATATTCTCTTTCTACACCTTCTTTTTCATCATTTTTATATGGTGTTTCAGTTTTAAGCTCCCCACTCTCATAATACCATTTTTCTATGCCTTCTATTTTGTCATTTTTATATGGTGTTTCAATTGCTAGATTCCCATCTGAATAATACTGCTTTTCTATGCCTTCTCTTTTGCCATTTTTATATGGTATTTCTTTCCAAAGATTCCCATTCTCATCATACTCTTTTTCTATGCCTTCTCTTTTGTCATTTTT
>NZ_FZPK01000018.1:17250-104944 GCF_900198625.1 Helicobacter rappini
CATTTTTATATGGTGTTTCAATCTTTAGCTTCCCATTCTCAAAATACACTTTTGCTATGCCTTCTGCTTTGTCATTTTTATATGGTGTTTCTATCCAAAGTTTCCCACTCTCATAATACCACTTTCCTATACCTTCTCTTTCACCATTTTTATATGGTATTTCTACCTGAAGATTCCCATTTTCATAATACTCTTTTTCTATGCATTCTCTTTTGTCATTTTTATATGGTGTTTCTGTCGCAAGATTCCCATTTTCATAATATTGTTTTGCTATACCTTCTCTTTTGTCATTCTTATATGGTATTTCACCTGCTAGATTCCCATTCCAACGATACCACTTTGTCATACCTTCTTTTTTACCATTTTTATATGGTGTTTCTCTCTCTAGCTTCCCATTTTCATAATACTCTTTTACTACACAACCGCTTATTTTGTCTGCTTCGGTTTTGCATTCTTTTAGTGTCTCTGCATGTAAAATAGAAAATGAGAGAAAACCTATAAGCACACTTTTTAAAAACATAACTGCCCTTTTAAATTGAAATAATAGATTCTGTATTTTACAAAAACTATTTTAGATTAAAACCATAAAGATTCTAAGATGAGAATCTAGGAAGTGTTAAGACTTTAAAATCATAAATTATTTAGAATCATTGCTAAGGCATATTTTTTGTAAATAGTTAATTGCTTTTTCAATGTCGTTCATATTAATCTCGTCTATTTCTTTGTCTGTTAAGACTTTATCATTAAAGCATTTGCCGCTTGTAATCCTGCCATTCTCGGCTTTAACTAAGGCTAGTAGTTTTCCATCTTCTGTGTAGTATTTTAAATCTCCATGTAGTTCATCGTTTTTATATGATACTTCAATTACAAGATTCCCATTGTCATAATACCGCCTTGCTATGCCCTCTATTTTGTCATTTTTAAATGGTATTTCTATATTAAGATTCCCATTCTCATAATATTGCTTTGCTATGCCTTCTATTTTGTCATTTTTAAATGGTATTTCTATATTAAGATTCCCATTCTCATAATATTGCTTTGCTATGCCTTCTATTTTGTCATTTTTATATGGTGTTTCTCTCCAAAGATTCCCATTCTTATAATACACTTTGGCTATGCCTTCTATTTTTCCATTTTTGTATGGTGTTTCTACTCCTAGATTCCCATTCTCATAATACGACTTTTCTATACCTTCTCTTTTGCCATTTTTATATGGTGTTTCACTTGCTAACTTCCCTTTCTCATAATACTCTTTTGCTATGCCATCTACTTTGCCATTTTTATATGGTATTTCTTCTTTTAGATTCCCATTTTGATAATACCACTTTTCTATACCTTCTGTTTCACCATTTTTATATGGTATTTCTTTCCAAAGATTCCCACTCTCATTATACCATTTTACTATACCTTCTCTTTTGCCATTTTTATATGGTATTTCACTCCAAAGATTCCCACTCTCATAATACCCTTTTGCTATGCCTTCTCTTTTGTCATTCTTATATGGTGTTTCAAACTCTAGATTCCCATTCTTATAATATTCTCTTTCTGCACAGCCACTCATTTTGTCTGTTTCATTTTTGCATTCTTTTAGTGTATCTGCATGTAAGATAGCAAGTGAAAGAAAACCTATAAACACACTTTTTAGTAACATAATTGTCCTTTTAAATAAGATAAAGATTCTGTATTTTACAAAAACTATTTTAGATTAAAGCCTAAAAGATTCTAAGATTAGAATCTAGTAAGTGTTAAGACTTTAAAATTATAAATTATTTAGAATCACTCTCTTCAAGGCATATTTCTTGTAGATATTTATATGCTTTTTCATAGCTAGCCTTGTTCATCTCTGCTAAATCTTTATTTGTTAGGGCTTTATCATTAAAGCATTTACCACTTATAAACTTATCATTCTCGGCTTTAATTAAGGCTAGTAGTTTTCCATCTTTTGTGTAGTATTTTACATCGCCATGTGTTTCGCCATTTTTATATGGTGTTTCCTTTATAAGATTCCCATTCTCATTATACCACTTTTCTATACCCTCGAATTTACCATTTTTATATGGTGTTTCAATCTCTAGATTCCCATTCTTATAATACCATTTTTCTATGCCTTCTATTTCACCATTTTTATATGGTATTTCATTCCAAAGTTTCATATTTGAATCATATTTTTTTTCTATGCAACCGCTTATTTTATCCGCTTCGGTTTTACATTCTTTTAGTATAGGTGTATCTACACTATGAAATGAGAGAAAACCTATAAACACGCTTTTTAGTAACATATTTGTCCTTTAAAATTAAGATAAAGATTCTGTATTTTACAAAAACTCTTTGAGATTAAAGCCATAAAGATTCTAAGATTAGAATCTAGGAAGTGTTAAGGGCTTTAAATTATAAGTTATTTAGAATCACTTTTAAGGCATATTTCTTGTAGATAGTTAATAACATCGTCAAAAAGGTAGGCGATTTCAAAATCTTTTAAATTTCTTAATTCTTTGTCTGTTAAGACTTTATTATTAAAGCATTTGCCGCTTATAAACTTATTCTCGGCTTTAACTAAGGCTAGTGGTTTTCCATTTTCTGTGTAGTATTTTACATCGCCATGTGTTTTACCATTTTTATATGGTATTTCTTCTTTTAGATTCCCATTTTCATAATACCACTTTAACATGCCTTCTTTTTCGCCATTTTTATATGGCATTTCAGATCTAAGATTCCCATTCTCATTATACCATTTTACTATGCCTTCTTTTTCGCCATTTTTATATGGTGTTTCACTCTTTAGATTCCCATTCTCATAATACCATTTTTCTATACCTTCTATTTTGCCATTTTTATATGGTCTTTCTACATTAAGATTCCCATTCTCATTATACAATCTTTCTACACCTTCTTTTTCATCATTTTTATATGGTGTTTTCCTTATAAGATTCCCACTCTCATTATACCACTTTTCTACACCTTCTTTTTTGCCATTTTTGTATGGAGTTTCTGTATCAAGATTCCCATTCTCATAATACCATTTTTCTATACCTTCTATTTTGCCATTTTTATATGGTCTTTCTACATTAAGATTCCCATTCTCATTATACCATTTTTCTATACCTTCTATTTTGCCATTTTTGTATGGTGTTTCCCAATAAATTTTCCCATTTGAATGATATTCTCTTTCTACACAACCGCTTATTTTATCCGCTTCGGTTTTGCATTCTTTTAGTGTATCTGCATGTAAGATAGAAAATGAAAACAAAGCTATAAACGCATTTTTTAAAAACATAACTGCCCCTTTTAAATTGAAATAATAGATTCTGTATTTTACAAAAACTCTTTTAGATTAAAGTCATAAAGATTCTAAGATGAGAATCTAGCCTTGTTGAAATCGCTATAAATTACGATAAAGACATTTTATCTTTTCAATGGCTTAATATAGATTCTAAGACTTGATATATAAATTTAAGTCCTTATAAAACAATTAAGTTTTCATACAAAAATCAATCAATAGGCTTTATCTTTTCTAACATAGTATCTGCTATTGCTTGGATATTAAAGGGATAGTGAATCTGTGTTATATTGCTAAATTGAGTGCGATTAAAAGTAGTTTGCCTTTTTGCAAGTTGCCTTGTATGCAGGGTGATTAGACTTTTTAACTCGCATTCTTTCATCTCATTTCGTAATAGCATAAGGCATTCTCTCAAACCTATGGATTTAAAGGGCTGGATTGTCTTGCCATAAGATTCTAAAAGACTTTTTGCTTCGTTTAGAATGCCGCTTTCAATCATATTTTGCGTTCGTATCTCTATGTTTTTATGTAATATATCTTTTGGCACGATAAGGCTATAAATGTCTATTGGTATAGGAAATGGCACTGGTGGATTTTGTATGAAAAATTGAGTTGGCGGCATATTTGTTTGAAAGAAAATCTCTAATGCCTTTGTGATTCTATAAGTATCATGGCTATTAATCTTTGCAGCATAGGTAGAATCAATGCTTTTTAGGAAGCTATATTGTGTGCTTAAGGGCTGATTAGTTAGGGCTAGAAACTCTGCCTTTTTCATATTGCTTTTAAATGTATCAAGTGGGCTTAAGCCTTGTATGATTGCCTTGAGATAAAAGCTACTGCCGCCGACTATTAAGAGATTTTTTCTCTCTTTTTTGCATTGCTCTATACTCTCGCATAAAAGCGATTGAAAGAGGCTTGCTGATACATGCTCTTTGGGGGATAGGACATTGATGGCAAAGTGCTTGACCAATGAGAGTTCATCGCTTGTAGGTTTGGCTGATGCGATGTCAATCTCTTTATAAATGCAGAGTGAATCTAGTGAAAATATATAGGCATTTAATAGTGGGGCAAGCTTTAAAGACAAGGCACTTTTACCACTGCAAGTAGCCCCCAAAATAGCAAATATTCTTGGATAATCCATAATAAACCTTTAGTAATATAGAAAACTATAAGATAAAATCGCTAATATTTCTATGCTTTAGAATCTTTAGCACATAAAATCGGGGCAAGGATTGTGATAATCTCTTGTAATAATTCCTTAGAATCAATATCAATTATATACCATTCCTTTGCACCCGGATATGGTTTTGCTTTTTGAGAGTGGGCTAAAAGAGATTCTAGAATCTTGTATTGCTTTACAAATACACACTCATCACAAAGCAGGAAAAGTGCTTTGGGCTTTTGCATAGTTTTAGAATCTTGTATATACACGCAGTATTCCCCAAACATTTTTCTCGCACTAAAAGTGTAAGATTTTGCTCCGCCCTTAGAATCTTCGCTTAAACTAGCCATATACTCGCATAAACGCTCCAGCACATAGTCTTTATACTCTTTTGAAGTCGCCATATTTGCCCCTTAATTTTGCTGTTTAGATTCTAAGCGATTATTGATCTTGTGTATATGCTTTACTCATATCATGGTGGTTATGTGTATTTTCATAATTTTTAGTTTCATCATTGTGATTTTCATGATGATGGTGTGAATGGCTATGAGAATCTATATTTGGCATTTGTGTGTCATTATGCTTTTCATGCGACATGCTGTCGTGGCTTTCATGGTGCATAGGATTATGCCCTTGCAGTAGTTGCACGCCTTTATAGACATTACTAAATGCAAAATAGCTCATAATGATAAATGCAACATACAAAAACACACGCCGCATTGTAGAATGGAAAAGTTGTTGGCTAAAAAAGCCCACAAGAAATAAGGGCAAAAAAGTCCCAAGAGAAAAGATAAACATACTAAGCATAGCATGCCATACACTTAGAGAATCTGCGGCTTTAATAGCAAACATATACACAAGATGGCAGGGCAGTAAGCCATTTAAGATTCCAATGATAAAGAAGCCCGCGATACTTTTTGAATGCAGGGCATTGTGAAAAGCCTTTTTATACCATGCGTAATTGCCACTAGGTGTTACATTCCCAAGCATTTTAGGATAGAAAGTAATAATAAGGGCGGTGATAAATAGCAAAATCCCAAGCACAATAAAAATAATCGCCTTTGCAGTTTGACTGAATCCAAAGCTTTTTCCAATAAACACAAAGCACAAGCCAATCAGCATATAACTACACATTCGCCCAAAGAAATAGAGTATATTTGCAAGGGCTTGTAGTATCTTTGAGCTATCAAATTGCCGCATATTTAGCCCCACGACAATCCCACCACACATGCCGACACAATGAGAAAGAGAGGCAAAAAAAGCCGCACTAAGCAATAAAAGATAATCATGAAAATTCATTTATTTCCTTTTGCAACATGGATTCTAAAGCTAGATTTAAAAGTTAGATTCTAAAAATTACTTGACATTATAGCAAAATTCCATTTTGCCTTTAGAAATAGCTTGTTTGTTGGGTTTAATCTAATAAGCACAACTCGGATAATCACAAAGGGTTAAGATATGGGGTAAGAAACGTATATGTAAATTTAACTCATAAGCAATGTGGTGAGACAACCTATCCAAAGTAAAGGAGTTGAAAACTGCTAAAGGTTAGAACTTACATACTAAAAGCCAAAGGTTCTTGTAAAAGGTGTAATATAGGTTGCCTCACTACATTGCTTTTAGAATCTTTTATGATAAATAAATTTGTATCACATAATACTAAATTTAAGCTTGAAACCTCGCCGTCGGCATTATATCAAAAAAAAAAAAACAAATCAAGGGAAAACTACAAATTGTAACATATTGTTTAATGTTTTCAGCAACTACAAATGTCATGTTTTTCTTAAAAATCAATATCACTTCAAAACTGAAACCTTTTTATAGCGTTACATATCAAAAACACAACAAACAAAATCTATCTCTCAATCGCAAGCACGCCGCTACGCACGATTTCTTTTGGCATGAAGTTATGCAGTGAAGTGATAATGTCTTTAATCATTTGTGTTTCACCACTTACGCTAAAGACAATGTTTTTTTCATTCCAGCTTACAATCTTGCCACCAGAAGCATTGATTAAGGCACTGATTGCACCGATTTTTTCATTATTTTCAAATTTAATTAAGGCAATTTCTTGTGTAACAATATCGCTATGCTCTACGACATTTAGCACGGGGATAAGCTTGTGTAGTTGCTTTATGATTTGTTCTAACACTTTTTCATCGCCACGCGTTGTGATGGTTATCCTTGAGAGATTATTATCTGTTAAAGGGGCAACGGTAAGACTATCAATGTTATAGCCTCTACCTGCAAATAATCCTGAAATGCGCGCTAAAACACTATGTTCATTCACAACGGTGATACAGATAATTCGCTTTTGCATATTTTTCCTTATTATTCTAATATCATTTTATAGAGTGGATTCCCACCCGGGACCATTGGCAATACAATCTCATCTTTATCAACGCATACATTAATGAGACTAACTTTTGGGCTTTCAATCGCTTCTTTTAAAGCTTTCCTAAAAGATTCTTTATCACTTGCTTCTAAGCCCAATGCTCCAAAACTCTCGGCTAATAGCTTAAAGTTTGGCTGCGTGAGTTTAACATGGGATAATCTCTTTTCATAGAAAAATTCCTGCCATTGCTTTACCATACCTAGATAGCCATTATTGAGTATGATATTTATGGTTTTAATATTAGATTCTATACAAGTCATAAGCTCTTGTATATTCATTAATATCCCGCCATCGCCGCTAAAGTTTATCGCATATTTTTGCTTACTCTCACTTTCTTTATTCTCTTTTTGCATTTCTTGCAGGGCGATTGAGACACCCATAGTCGCTGGCATACCAAAGCCCATAGTCCCTAATCCACCACTTGTGATAAATTGTCGCTTTGCGCTAAAGGGATAGAATTGTGCTGCCCACATTTGATGCTGTCCAACATCAGTGATAATAACCGCGTTTTCGCCTAGAATCTTTCCAGTCTCTTCTATAACCCATTGTGGTTTTAATAAGTCTGTATCGCAATCTTTATACGATAGCGGGTGAGAATTGCTCCATTTTTTAAGCTTTGTAAGCCATACACTTCTTGCTTCAAGCACTTCTTTTGTCGGTGCTTTATCTTGTAGTTCTTTAATGAGTTCTTGCAAAACTAGATTTAAATCACCTACAATAGGATAATTTACATTAATGATTTTTCCTATTGAGCTGGGGTCAATATCAATATGTGCTATCTTTGCAAACTTTGCAAATTCACTCACTTTTCCCGTTACTCTATCATCAAACCTTGCACCTAAACTAATGAGTAAATCGCATTCACTTGTAGCCATATTTGCCGCATAAGTGCCATGCATGCCAAGCATACCTAAGAAGTTAGAATCTCCCTGTGCTACGCCCCTTGCCATAAGCGTTTCCACACTTGGAATCTGTGTTATTTCAAGTAGCTTTTTTACTAAATCATAGCTATTTGCAATAACCGCACCACCGCCGATATAAAAGAGTGGATTATGAGATTCTAAGATAGCATTTGCGAGTTTTTTTATCTGCTTTGCATTGCCCTTTGTTGTTGGCTTGTAACTTGCTAGAGAAATGCTATTTGGATAGTGAAACTCCCCTATTTGTGCGCTAATATCCTTTGGTAAGTCAATGAGAACGGGTCCGGGTCTGCCACTTCTTGCGATATAAAAGGCTTCTTTTAAGATTCTTGGTAACTCTTCAATGCTTTTTACAAGATAGTTATGCTTCGTGCATGGGCGAGAGATCCCTACTGCATCAATCTCTTGAAACGCATCTGTGCCAATTTGAGTAAGAGGGACTTGTCCGCTAATAACAACTAGCGGGATAGAATCTGTAAAAGCGGTAGCAATGCCTGTAACCGCATTTGTAAAGCCCGGTCCAGAAGTAATGATTGCCACGCCAACCTTACCAGAAGCCCTAGCATATCCATCGGCTGCATGGACTGCTGCTTGTTCGTGCCTTGTTAAAATATGTCGAAAATAATCTTGCTTATAAATCTCATCATAGACATTAAGGACAGCCCCGCCCGGATAGCCAAAAATCACAGACACACCCTCTAAATGTAGTGCTTCAATAAGCATTCTTGAGCCATTCATTTGCTGCTTTGCCATATCATTCCTTTAAGTAATACCACATAATACTGCCTAAACAAAAAGCTATATTATATACAACTTTTTGCCAAGCTTGTCAAGTATTTTTTACTTATTTATTTGTTTTATATGCAAATGATAAAGTTTTTTGATGATTGTTTATACCACACAGCAAACACTCTCAAACTTGTTTTAGTTTGTTTTATGTTATAATTGCTAATCTTTATGGCTTAGAATCCGTATTCTATGGGTTTTGTATATATGCTTTGTTTTAGCGATTTTTATTTATGCTAAGATTGAGATTTTAAGAAAAGGCAGAATGATGAGATATGTGCTTATTGTAGCTGATGGAGATATTGCATTAAATTTTGTGCATAAAGTGCTAGATGATTACTCAAGCAATAACTTCTATATTGTTTTATATAGAGATTCTCGCTTTTTGCCAAAGAAATATCCAAATACTTTTAGATTCCATGAATGCGATTATACTTCCACTTTTCGTCTTGAATCTTGCCTAGATAACGATGATATTAGTGATATTTTCATTGTCCTGCAAGATGAAAAAGAGGGTGATGTCGTATATGAATATTTACGCAAAAACTACAAAAAAAGCCGCATTGTGCGTAGCATACATGCCCCTGAAATCTCTTATGAAACTACAAAAAAAAGTGATGGGAATCTAGTGATTGTAGCAGAGACAAATGCAGTGGCTTCAAGGCTATTGCTTCGTATGCCAAATGTGCCTGTTATCCCGCGTGGTTTTGGGTTAGAGCAAGGTGAGATTATGGAGATTGGCGTGCCAAGTGGAAGCATTTATGCACATAGGCAAATCGATACGATAGAGCAATCTGGTTGGTGCATTGTTGGAATCTATCGTCAAAATAGATTTATTCTTGCCACACATGATGCAGTGATTTTCCCCGGAGATATTTTACTTGTAGCAGGTGAGCCACAAAAAACACGCATGATATATAACCAAATCAAAGCGGATATAGGGCAGTTTCCAGCACCATTTGGACGCGATATATGTCTTATACTTGATATGCGTTTGCAGCCAAAAGAGACAATGCTACATGACTGCAAAGAAGCGATTTATCTACACAGACACTTAAAGAGCGCAAAACTTACTATTAAGGTTTTACACGCAACAGATTTTGAAACTATAAAAGCACTTGAAGAATTAAAAAGTGAAGATATCGCCGTAGTTATTGATTATGAGAACTTAGACTTTATACAAACTTTAGAAAATAAGATAAGTGAAAAAGTAGGCTTTATCATCGTAAGTCAAGAAATCTTTGCTAAAAGGGCGTATCGCAGGGCTTTATGGGAGAGTAGATTGCCTGTTTTAAAGATAGGTATGTATTCCTTGCGACCAGATAACTATGATCACACACTATCAAAACAGCAACTTTATACACAAAAGAAAATGCTATATCCACCAAATGTTACAGCAAGTTTGCTTGTGAGTTCAGGTGATGGATATAGAGATTCTAATATCGCAACGCTTATATTTGATATTAGCAAACAACTTTGCCTTGATGTAGCGGTGTATGATTTTGAGCCAGATGGACATTTTAATAATAAGATTGATGAAGAGTTTGAGAATCTTTCCAGAATCTTTGAGAGAAAATACACTATACAGCATAATAATATAGACAATCCTATCTTTCATATACAAGGTTTAAATAAGCCGATTTTACATTTCATTCCATTTCGCATGTCTATAACTAGATCAAGATTTGCAGCATATATACGAACGCAGTTTGAATCTATCGCATGTATGGATAATACAAATCCGCAACTTTTCATTCCTGTGAGTGAATAGAATGCGAGTGATTTTAATTGATAATTACGACTCTTTTACGCATAATGTCGTGTATTTATTGCGTGAGATTGGAGTAGAAGTTAGCATTTTACGCAATGATTCTTCCTTGCAAACTCTAAAAGATTCTAATTTTGATGCTTTAGTTATCGCACCCGGTCCTAGCCACCCTTTGCAATCTGGAATCTGCTTAGAAGCGATTAAATATTTTGCTCCATTTAAAAAGATTCTAGGCATTTGCTTGGGACATCAGTGTATCGCACATGTTTTTGGTGGCGAAGTGGTCTCTATGCAAACACCACAGCATGGTAAAATCTCGCATGTAACTTTCAGCAATCACCCGCTTTTTCATGGTATAAAAACACCGCTAAAAGTTGGTCGTTATCATTCATTGCATGTCAGCAAACTTGGTAAATGCAGGGCATTGGCATGGAGTGAAGATAATGTAGTCATGGCATTACAAGCAGAAAGCTATCAAACTTATGGGATACAATTCCACCCAGAATCTATTTTGCAAGACCAAGGCAAAAAGCTACTAGCAAATTTTTTTGAGTTGTGTTAATTGTGGCTAGATAGTGGTAGTGTGATTGTCAGGGTTTGCAATTGTTGTGTAAATAAGAAGTGGTGAAAAATACACACATTGCTAAAGCAAAATCACTTGCATAGAATCTCAATGAAATATTGATATGTTTAAATGCGTTGGATTGTATTAGACTCTAAAAATGGGGGGGGGGGGNNTAATAGTAAAAAATGGGGGGGGGGGGGGTAAAGGTAGAAAGGTTTTTGTAATTTTAAAATATGTTGTGTTATTGTTAGAATATGATGATTGAATGGAAATATAGTATTATTGCTTATTGCTGTATGGTTTATCGGCGATATTATAAGTTGTTGGGGTGCTTTGTAGATTCTGTGTTTGTAAGCTTTTTATGTGTTTGTGTTTAAGTTTTATTATGTCGCGAATATCTTCAAAAATAGCATGTAGCACTGGATCTGTTGCGTGATTAATGAAATTTCCCTCTGCATATTCGCACAAATCTGTGGAATCTATATAGTGAATTTGATATGCATCAAGCAGATTTTTTGGAACATAAGCTTTAACTTTTGTATAAGATTCTAAAGACAAAGTTTGTTTTAAAATTGTATTGTTTTGGATAGTTTTTAATAGTGTTTTTGCATGAAATTTATTAAATTCCATGCATGCAGGATAATTATTAAAAGTGAAAAGCAGCTCTTCTTTGTCTCGTCTTGAGGGCATGATAGCAATAATATACTGACGCATTTGTGGTATAATGAAGTTTTTCAACAAATGCAAATTATATGAGTTTTGCAAAAATAGTAGCGCGTTTGGGGCAATACACTTTTCTTTAACTTTATTTGCATTTTGTGTCAGCAATATATCTTTAAAGGTTTTCATAATGCGTATTATAACACATTTTTTTTCTGTATTTTTACTTTGTAGTGCAGTGTTTTTCTTGCATGCTTGTGGATATAAGAGCGATCCATTTTGGAATGAGGCTGAAAAGCAGGATCTATTGTTACCTTAATTGAAATTGGGTGCTTTTGGTCATCGAGAATTTGTCCATTTATCATGAAAACTATAGGGCTTGTTTGCACACTCTCTTATGAAAGTTTCTTAGCATTGCAATGTCATTTTTACTTTTTTCTCGATTATATATTACAAATGCTCTAAATATTACTACGACACAACAATTTTTAATCATCTGTGAATCTACACATAACAACATATAGAAAGCAGACTGCTGTTTATCAAAACAAAATTTAAATACAACAGATTAAAACAAAACAAATAAAATACAAAAAAACTAAAATAAAAAAGTAGTATATGAAAGATTTTAAGTGAAATAAAACACCTCAAAACAACATGTTACAAATCAAAGCCCTAGATTTTCGAGAAAATCTAGGATGGCAATGCGAATCAACAAGTCGTTAAAGAGGCAATAGCATGGGGATTATCTTGTGCCACACTCAAATACATTAGCATGGATTCTGTAAGTGAGAATTTTGCCATTTTGAGGAATTTTTTCCCAAGCTGTACAATCTTTCTCTTCGTATTTACCATCACTTACTCTCATTTCACAAGTCATAGCTTCTTTTGTCAATTTAAGTAAAATTCTGCTGTCTTCATTTACCAATTCAGAAGCGTGATTTCTTAAATCATTTGTTGCACCTTCTCTAATATCTTCGAAAGAAGGTGGAACTTTACCATCAGAGCTATCTTTACCTTCAACCTCACCAAGCAACTTACAAGTATAAGGAATGCTATACGCTACAGCAATCCCTCTTGCTTCCTCATTTAATCTCTTAGGCTCATACGCTGGAAGTTGAGGAACCTTAACATAAGGTGCAACTTTTGTTACAGTAATCTCTCTTGCAGCATTCACTGTAACTTCAACCTCTTTGCTATAATTCACCTTACCTTTTGAACCGCTGTAATTTCCACCTTTCTGCTTTGGTTGAGAAGAACAAGCAACCAAAAGAGAAACAGCACCTACTGCCAAACCTACTTTAGCAAAACTATTAACTAATTTCAACATTTTTCCACCTTATAAAAATAAAATCAAAGATTATCTTGCACCGCAATCAAAAACATTAGCATGGATTCTGTAGTATAGAATCTTACCATTACTTGGTATCTGTGTCCATGTTGTGCAGTCTTTTTCATCAAATTGATCGCCCTCATTGCGAAGTTCGCAAGTCATAGCCTCTTTAACTGGGGTAAGCACTATTCTATCTCTTGAATCTACAAGATCCATAGTGCCGTTTCTCAAGTCATTCAAAGCACCTTCCCTGATTTGCTCGAAAGAGGGAGCAGCTTTACCATCAGAGCTATCAATGCCTTCAGCCTCACCCAACAACTTACAATTCAAAGGAACGCCATTTACAACAGCTATACCTTTTGCATCATCAATAAGTGGTTTTGGCGTATATTGTGGCAATCTAGGCAACTTATAGTATGCATCACTTGAGCTTTTTGTAATCGTAAGCTCTCTAGCAACATCGATATTTTCGTTTCTTTCTTTCAACGACTTTGAATCTGTTGTTTGAGTAGAATAAGACTGTGCATCACTATCTGCCTCGACACTAACAACTTCATCTGCCAGAGCAACACAAGAAACAACACTTGTAGCAATCAAACCAGCTTTTAGCAAATCTTTAACCAACATATTAACCCTTTATATTTAAATTTTCAATTACTCTACCGAACATAGACTCCCACACTCACTGGGAATCTACGCAACCAAACACAAGCAATACTTACTTCTCGCCACACTCAAATACATTAGCATGGATTCTGTAAGATAGAATCTGCCCATTGTCCGGTAGTTTATTCCAAAGAGTGCAATCTTCTTCTTGATACTTATCTTTCTTTGTTCTCATCTGGCAAATCATAGCTTCTTTAGTAACAGAAAGCATTAATCTTTGACCACCTCTTACAAGATCAGCAGCCTGATTTCTCAAATCATTAGTTGCACCCTCTCTGATTTGCTCAAAAGTTGGTCCAGCTTTACCGCTTGCTTCATCTTTACCTTCAACCTCACCCAATACCTTACAATTGTAAGGAACACTATACGCAACAGCTATACCTCTTGCATTCTCATTAAGAGTTTTTGGCTCGTATGGAGGATGCTGAGGATCAATAGCATAACCTACTGCCTTATAAACAGCAAACTGACGAGCATTAGGCTCAAGTTCTTGAGAAGCATACTTAGCATTTTTGCTTTTCTTTGGCTCTCCAGAGCAAGCCGCCAACATTAAAACAGAACCTGCCACTAAACCAACTTTTACAGAATGGTTCAAGACTTGTTTGTAATTCAACATTTTTACACCTTTTTAGTAAAATTAAAAACATGATAAGCATGACTAGCACACAGCACAATGTTTTTTATCCCGTTATGCTATCAAAAAAAATAAAAAAAATCAAGTAAAAGCTATAAAAAATATGTAGAATAGCTGAAATTTACAACCGATTAACACAAAAATGCTTTAAACATAAAATAATTAATCTAAAGTCATCGGCTTTAATCTTAATGTTATCTAGGATTATCTTGGATAATAAAGTCAATTTCTCTCGTAATATTGCGGAAACAATAATAATGTAACAAAACTGCGCTAAAAAAATCTAAATCTCACATAAACATAAATTAAAACAAATTCCAAAACACAATCCCTCCCAACCCCTTTATTAAAAACATAAAATTATTATGTATAATGCAAAGATTTAGTGAAAATACAAGAAACAAAAGGATAAAAAGTGTTTCAAAGAAAAAGGCGATTGCGTTTAAATAGTGTTATGCGAAATCTTGTGCGTGAAAATGCCTTGAGTGTCAATGATTTTATCTATCCCCTATTTATAGTAGAAGGCAAAGGTATTAAAAATGAGATAGATTCTATGCCCGGTGTGTTTCAAATGAGTTTAGATAATATCCTAAAAGAATGTGAAACTTTACAGAATCTAGGCATTTATGCTATCTTATTATTTGGTGTGCCACCGCAGCATAAAAAAGATTCTAGCGGCTCTTACACATGGGATAAGCATGGCATTATCCCGCAAAGCGTCCAAGAGATAAAAAAGCATTTTCCACAAATGTATGTTATCGCTGATGTGTGCTTTTGTGAATATACAGAACATGGGCATTGTGGTATCTTAGATTCTAAAATACAATCTGTTGATAATGATGCTACTCTTTTGAATCTTGCTAAGCAAAGCGTGGTATTAGCGCAAAGTGGAGTGGATATGCTTGCCCCAAGTGCTATGATGGATGGGCAAATTCTAACCATGCGTAATGCCCTAGATTCTAATGATTTTGTGAATCTCCCCATTATGAGTTACTCTACAAAATTTGCTAGTGCATATTATGGTCCTTTTAGAGAAGTCGCACAAAGTAGCCCTAGCTTTGGCGATAGAAAGAGTTATCAAGAAGATAGTGCAAATGCTAGAGAAGCTATCCTTGAAAGTCTAAATGATGAGAGTGAAGGGGCTGATATACTCATGGTAAAACCTGCCTTAGCCTACCTTGATATAGTAAAATCAATACGAGAAAAAAGCCTACTGCCACTTGCTGTATATAATGTGAGTGGTGAATACGCTCTGCTTAAAGCTGGAGAAAAGCTTGGCATTATCGATTATGAAAAAGTTATGCTTGAAACCTTACTTAGCTTTAAAAGAGCAGGGGCTGATATTATCATCACCTATCATGCAAAAGAAGCAGCTAAGATTCTAAAAGGCAATTAAGCAAAATATAATGAAACTATATGATTTACAATATTAAAATATTGTATATTTTTACTAAAAAATATTACTTTTTAAAGAATATGCAAATAAAAATATTATAGAATCTTGCTTTGTAAAGTGAAGCGGAAAAAACGAAAGAAGCTTAAGAAAAATCTTAAGCTATTGAAAGAAGTTTTAAAAGTCGTATCACTTATAACAGGTATAGCCTACATGCTAAGACTATTATTAGGATACTAAAGAAAAAGCCCCTTAGGAGAGGGGCAAGGGAATTATAACATAAAGGGGCTTAATATGGATTTTCTATTTTGGTGTATGGGTGTATTTATATGTTGTCAGTTATTTTTTAATTGCTGTAACGACAGAGAAATCAAGGCATTAAAAGATAGAATCAACAAGCTAGAAAAAGGAGCTAACAATGTGGAAGCTACTTGAGAATATAGGCTTGGGTTTGTTTGTGAATGCCTTGTATTCTATAATGAATCTAAATTTTGAAACAGCACCTTTTATAGTGCTAGTGCTAAGTGTGATACTTATGAGTATGTCAATTTATAGTCAAAGGAAAAATAAATGAGTGCATGGGATATAACAGCGATTATAACCGCAATTATTACGGCTATGGCAGGGATAAAGTTAGTAATTGACTTGAGAAAGGAGAAATAAATGAGCAATAACATGATACAACAACGCAAAAATGCAGTTATGGTTTTGCTTGAGAATAAACAGATACAAGAGCGATTATGTGTTTTATGAAGAAAGGAATACAATGTCTATAACAACAACTACATGGAATAAAAGCAGTTGGAGAGATTTCCCAATCAAGCAGCACCCAATCTACACAGATAAGAGTGCTATAGAATCTGTAGAGAAAGAGCTATCAGGCTTACCACCATTAGTATTTGCTAAAGAAGCAGATAGTTTGAAAGAAAAGTTTGCAAAGGCTAGTCGCGGCGAAGCATTTGTATTGCAAGGGGGCGATTGTGCGGAGAGTTTCTCACAATTTAATGCAAATAATATTAGAGATATGTTTAAGATTATTTTGCAAATGAGTGTGATTCTAACCTTTGCTTCAGGCTGTCCAATAGTGAAAGTCGGTCGTCTAGCAGGGCAGTTTGCAAAGCCTAGAAGTAGCGATACAGAAACAATTAATGGCATAAGCTATCCTAGCTATCGTGGTGATTTAATCAATTCTCAAGAGCTTGATAAAAGAGAGCCAGATCCCACAAGGCTATTAAAGGGCTATCATCAAAGTGCTAGCACACTCAATCTTTTGCGTGCATTTTCACAAGGTGGATTTGCGAATTTAGAGCAAGTGCATTTATGGAATCTTAGCTTTGTTGAGAATAATAACTTTGGTAAAAAATACGCCGAATTAGCAAGCGATATAGCAAAATCCCTGCGTTTTATGAAAGCATGTGGCATTGATACAAATAACACTCGACAGCTTAAAGAAGTATCCTTTTACACTTCACATGAAGCCCTTGTATTGCATTATGAAGAGGCGCTAACAAGGCAAGATTCACTAAGTGGCAATTGGTATGACTGCTCTGCACACATGCTATGGATAGGGGAGAGGACACGCGATATTGACCACGCACATTTAGAGTTTTTGCGTGGTGTTAAAAATCCACTTGGGGTAAAAATAGGACCAAATGCTACAAAAGATGATATTCTAAAAATCTGCGATATTTTAAATCCACATAATGAAGCAGGACGACTGAATCTTATCGTGCGTATGGGAGCGGATAAAATCGGGGATAAATTCCCAAAATTGCTTAAAGAAGTATGCAGTGAGGGGCGTAATATCTTATGGAGTTGCGATCCAATGCATGGTAATACAAAAGTAGCAAGTAGCGGTTATAAAACCCGTGCATTTGAAGATATTGTGAGTGAGATTGAGCAGTTTTTTGCCATACATGCAGCACAAGGCAGCATTGCAGGTGGTGTGCATCTTGAGATGACTGGAGCTGATGTAACAGAATGTGTAGGTGGCATACAAGCTATTGCCGAAGACAAACTACATACAAACTACCACACACAATGCGATCCACGACTAAACGCCACACAAGCCCTAGAGCTAAGCTTTATGTTAGCACAAATACTTTCTCAACGCGGAGCTAAGATATGAGAAATACATCATGCAAAAACATAAGAATTGCGATAAAAAATTATGTAAATAAAGCACTGAATGTGAAATTAATCATTCCATTACACGCAGATTTGCGCAATGATTCAAGTGGGGGGGGGGGGGGCAAACCATCATTATTTTGCCACATTTGTGTGTCCCAAAGGTGCATGCTAAAAATTTTGCTTTAAAAATAAGCAGAAATATTATACGAAGATTCTGTAAAATTATTGCTTTTCGTTTGAGTTTTCATACATATAAAAAGCAAATTGCAGAATGGATTAATTCCGATGAATTTAGAGAATCTTATATAAATAAACATCACCCATACCCACCATTACTGAATCCAAAAACACTAGATTACAAACAGATTCCAGCTCAACTCGCATGGCAGCTAAATATTCCACTACAAGAAGATTATAGATTTATATTCCTATCTTTGCATGGTTGCGGTGGACATGCCATGCAAACATTTTTTCGACAATGTGATATAGCCATAAATACAAGGTTTAATACCGATAAAGATGACTATATGATACTCTATGATTATCTAAACAGCAACGACAAGCATAATTATATTGCGATATGGATACGCGGATATGATTTTGAAAACGATAAGTTCTACCATCTTCTTACAAAAAAAGTCCCAATTTTATGTGTCGTAAGAGATCCTATCTCGCTTTTAAAACCATTTATCAATCATTTGGGAAAAAATGGATACTCTGGAATTTCACCCATTACGCTGGATATGCCCTATCATGAAATTATACTGCCACCTGATTATATGTTTTTTCAATCAAGTAAAGATATGAGTGTAGCAAAGCTTAATGAAGTGTTATCTTATGTCGATAAGCGCGAGTATTTCTTAGCACAAAAAATACATCTTTTAGAAAAAAACATAGAATCTTTTCACTACATACCATTCAAAGATATTGGCATTGAGCATGGATTTGAGACATTTTGTGCTCTCGCAGAAAAGTTTGACTTCAAACCACCAAAAGATAAAACACCATTTCAAACAAAACTCAATGGAAGCAATAGTTGTTGGCTTTTTCCTGTTTGCGTAATATGTAGTAGAACACCGCATATTGAATTACACATTATTTTACACACTGACATGAGACTAAAAGATTCTCACTACAAAGATATTACAGCTATGATATTAGACAAAGAACCAACACTGGACTATAAAATCGCCATACTTATAAAGCAAGATGAATTGCAACTACTACAAAATGATAATACCCTTTTACAACACGCGTCTAACTACATAAAAGGCTATATGATATATCTGCAAGAATTAGAGAAGAGAGAAAAAGCAAGGCACATAAAAGAATATGATATGCTAGAATATTTTAAAAACAATAAAGAAGCATGTATGTATTTTCAAAGTATCTTAGAAAGAGAATACGCACATTTAAAAGAGCATCGCCCCGATATTATTGCAACATGGCAATACTATAACGAGTTTATGAAAATCTGTGAATGCCATAAAGAATGAAAGTGAAACTATATGGAGTTTATGCGACATAGGAATGCTAAACTATTTTGCATATCTGCCTTGTAAAAACACTGCAAACTTTAGAATCTAAAGATTACTTTCTTTTTAGCACAAAATTTCTATTTTAGAATTAGCGTATTAAGTTATAGGCATAAATAAAAAACATAAATTCTGTCAGACAGCCACACCTTAGAACTTTCTTTTAAATATGATTGCAAAATAGCAGCCATCAAAGTTTTTATTGTATATTACATACTCAATTGAGACAATTTGCAATCCTGCTTGACACCAAAATTTATCTATAAGCCTTATCTCAAACCCCAAGTGTTTGCAAATACGCACAAATCCCAAAGCTTACTTCAAGTTTTGTGCCTTGTATATATTTTTCAGAATCTTTTGTGATGAGATAGAGTTCATTGTGAGTAGCTCCAAAACTCATATTAGATTCACTGATAATATTAAGGCACATCATAGAGCATTGTTTTTTAATAAGTGCATTTTTTGCGTTAATCTTCGCATTTTCTTTGTCGCATTCTGCTTTAAAGCCAATCTTTATAAGATTATTCGCCTTTAGTGTCGCTAAAATATCTTTATTTTCATGCAACTCTAGAGTCATTGTATCGCCTAAATCTTTCTTTTTTAGCTTACCCTCTCTTTTATGTGGGATATAATCGCTTATTGCTGCTGCCATGAAGAGATAGATTTTCTCATTCTTTATAGAATCTATTGTATGTTTAAGTGCGTTTTCATAATCTTTTGAGCTTTTTACTTGTATGTGTTTAATGCTTGGCGGTAAGATTATGGGCGATTTCGAGCTAATGAAAATGACTTTCGCACCTAAATAATAGAGCGCTAAAGCAAGATTGCTTGCCTGCATACCGCTTGAATGATTGCTAATACATCGCACAGAATCAATCTCTTCAATACTGCCACCACCTGTAACAATGGCGTATTTATCCTGCCAGTATGGATTGTTAAAAATAGCTTTCTTTAAGGCAAAAAGCATAGTTTCAGTATCCGCCATCGCCCCATTGCCTATATCACCACATGCTAGCATACCTAAGGCTGGGTTAATAATCTCATAGCCGCTATTTTTTAGAATCTCTATGTTGTTCTGCGTAATGGGATTTTCTAGCATGAGAGTATTTGCACTTGGGGCGAGAAGCTTTGGGATATTTGGCAGGGCAAGGGCGGTTGATAGGTAGATATTGTCAGCAATGCCATTTGCGAGTTTATTGAGACTATTTGCAGTGAGTGGTGCAAAAAGGGCAATATCAGCCCATTTCGCATAGCCAATGTGATTTTGCGGTGGGTTGGAATCTTTTTGCATATTAGATTCTAAAGTGTTTGGATCCGTGTAAGGCATACTAGCCCAGCATTCATTACTATCATGAAGCAAGGGCGTATTGCTTAGCGTCTCAAAGCTTAGAGGCGTGATGAATTTCAATGCACTTTGCGTAGCGACAACGCGGACTAATGCCCCATCTTTACGCAAAGATCTAATTAGCATTAAAATCTTATAAATCGCAATAGAGCCACTCACAAATATGAGAATCTTTTTATCTTTTAACATATTTTTCCTTTATGTGCTTATGTGCGATTATACTTAATAATGGGGGAAAATGCAACTATGAGATTTTTGGGTGAAATATGCTGAGTATTTTGAGTTGTGTTTGATGTGTATAAACCTACTGCCCTCTAGGGTCATAACTCTGCTTTGTTGTTGAATTTGTGGCAAAAGCACATTTAAAGTCAAGTAAAACTAACAGGGATATATCAAGCAATTAGGGTATATATACATAAGATAAGCAATTTGTAAGAACTTTTGCCTGCAACAAGTATTAAGTATTTAATACTTGTTACTTTATTTTGCCCTTTTGTCTTTTCACCGCATTCCGCATAATCTCTATGTCCTTGAAGCCCATAAGTCCCAAGTTCAATCCATGTATTGCGATACCTTACAATAATATATTGTATTTTATTGTCTTTAAAATTGGATAATATATGAAATCTCTTTAATTAAGTATAAATAAACTTAGATATTGGTATTTCTTGCACATTTAGCTATACTATTTTTTAAACTTTACTATCTCTTTTTGTATAGAATCTTTATTTTTTACCACACTTGAAGTCTCGCCTCTTATATCGCCATCTTTATCAGCTAATCCCCCAAAACTTAGCCAGTTAAAACTCCCTATAATCATAAATTCATCATCACATATCAAAATTTTTGAGTGATTATCATCTGTGTTTGCTTTAAAGTTTGGATAAGATTTATCCCATTTGTCAAAAAGCATTTTAGATTCTGGATCAATAGGAGCTTTCTCAAATCTATTGCGTGGTTTTAGTCCATATTTGATAGAAACTTTTATGCCTTTTTGCAGTGCAGACTCTATGTGCTTTTCATATTCTTTTACTACATTGTGTCGCACCCAAGGGCTATGGATATAGACTGCTTGTTTTGCCATTTCAAGCGCGTAGAGTAAATAGTCTTTATGCTGTGTTGTCTCTATGGTTGCTCCCTCGCTTAGATCAAGCTCTAAATTGACTTGCTTTTGTATTACTTCTGCTGTGAGATTACTAAATTTCTCTATATTTTCTTTAAAAGCTTTATTTTCATTTGCTTTAAATTTACTTGTATCAATAAGTGTGGCAAAAAGCTTTGTGGCTGTTCTATCTATCTCATATTTTTCATTAATCACTAGGATTTTTTCTCCCTCTGCGGCATTTTTATAAAAAAGGCAAAAATAACTAGTAAAAAACTTTTTTGGTTCTTTTACCTCATCAATCGCTACAATGTCATATTCTGTTTTAGACACCTTGGATTCTGCATTTGCATTTTGACCTTTTTCTTCCCTATCATCTAGCTCATCGAGTGCCTCTCGTAAGACTTGCTTTAAAGTTAGATTATCTTTGAACTCATTATGCAGCTCTTGTGTCCTTGGGCGTTTTTGTGAATCTGGCTTTAACTCTATGGCTTCTTTATCTACCCTGTCTTCTAAATGTATATCCTTAGCTCTTTGTGCGACTGCTACAACATCGCCAAAGATTGCATCAATTTGCACATACGCACTTGCTTGCTCTATCACTCTTTCTTTGCGTTTTTGTAGCAGTTCTTTTCCATTTTTACTAAGCTTTAAAACACCGCTACGATTTTCCACATAGCCCTTAATCTCTAAATCACTCAAAATACTATGAAAAATCTCGCCATCAAGCTGTGTAATATCCTTTAGTGTGGCAATATTGCTTTTATCCTGCATTTTCTCTAGCTCACTAATGATATGTAAAATCTCTGCTAAAATTGGGTGAAGCTCTAGCATTTTTGCTACGCGATAATGTATCTGCGCTTTATAGTAGGGGTAATACACACGCCTTGCGTCATAGAATATAAAGTTTGTGTCTTCTTCATCTTCTTTTTTTACAGCAAGTTCGTTATCTAAAGATTCTTTATTATCAATATGGTATCTTGCGTATTTATGCGTGAGTAGCTCTAAGTCTCTATCTAGTTTTTGTGGATTATTTGTATTTCTTTTCTTTGCCATAGTTGCCCCTATTGTTTAGAATCTGTAAGTCCTATCACTTGATATTTTTCTGTGCTATCAAACTCTTTGATAATCGCACTAAATGGATTTTCCCCTTCACTTACACTAGCTGTGCGTAGATATTCTTTATCACCAATGATAAGTAAAAGTTTTTTGGCTCTGGAGAGTGAGACATTGAGCCGTTTTCTATCAGCGATAAAGCCTATTTCGCTTCCTTGTCTTTTTTTCTGTGTTTGTTGCGTATTTTTTGCTTTAGAGCTTCGCACACAATCATAGATAATCATATCTCTATCACTTCCTTGGAAGCTATCTACTGTGCCTATATCTATGCTAACATTTGCTTTTTTATACTCTTCTTGTATATTTTTTAGCTTCCTTTCTAGCAATTTACTTTGGTCTTTATAGGGTGTGATAATGCCTATATCTTTGATCGTTACACTTTCTAGAATCTGATCTTTTAAACTTTTTAATGTGTGATAGATAATACTTGCATTACAACGATTGATTTTCCCTGTGCCTTGTTGTGAGTCTTGCTTATCACTTCGTTTGCCTGTATCAAGCCACACTGCATTTGTTTTAAAAGCTCTTAAATTATGTGCTTTTGCAGCACTTATTTTAGGCTTTGTTTGTAAACTGCCTTTATAGAACGCGTTACTATATAAATCACAAATGCTTTTATGCGCCCTGTAATTATAGGTGAGTGTATGTTTGAAATTTTCCAAATATGCATAATCCTTGCTTTTAGATTCTATGCGTTCAAAAAATCGTTCAAAAAGCGAAGTAGTTACATCTTTTTTATCTGCCCTAAACTCATCACTGCCTTTTTTAGAATCTGCATTGAGCTTTTCTATCACATCGTCATCTACCACAGGGGCTAGCTGCTTATGATCGCCTACAAGGATAATGTGCTTTGCTTTAATGCAAGGCACAAGCAGCTCGCTTAATGTCGCCCTACCTGCTTCATCAACGATAGCTACATCAAATACCACATCTCTAAAGCTCTTCCACGATGAAATCCCTAATAATGTCCCAAAAAATAGACGGATATCTTTAGTAAAAAGTCTAAAGGTTTCATTATCTCTTTTGCCTTTTGTTTTTGTGGTATCCGCATTTGCCATTTTGCTACTTAGTGTTTCAAGCGTTTTTAAAAAGCCTTGTTGTAGCTCTTGCAGCCTAGATTCTATCATAGGGTTAGAATCTGTGATTGTGTTGTGCTTGATACGCTCTCTATTTTCTTTTAGAATCTTATCTAGCACTTTGTCTGGCGTATATTGCTTGGCGATTTCGCTCATTTTTCTTTCATCATTACCTATGCGAAATATTTTATCTTCCCCATTTGGATTAGCTTCACTCACACATATTTTTTCTAGCACATTATCCACAGCTTGGTTGCTTTGAGAGGTGATAAGGATTTTATAATGTTTATGGAATCTTTGATATTGTTTTACTATCTCAGTTATGGTAGTAGTTTTCCCTGTGCCGGGTGGTCCTTGTATGAGTAATATCTCACATTCACGCTCTAGGCTTAGAGCTTTTCTCACAGCTTCTTGCTGATTTTCATCTAAACTTCCATTAAAATAGTTATCTATCTCTCTTTGCTCATTTTCTTTTAGCTCTGTTGGGTCATTGATTTTACGCAAAAGATTTGGGATTTGCGTGTTGCCTTTTTTTTAGCTCTTCTAATGCTGTATTTTGCTTATTCCATATTATCTCTCTTACTTGATAATCACACGAGACAGCCCATTCTTTTGTTTTTAGCTCTTTTTCTTTAGATTCGGCAAATAAGACATCATATTCTTCTTTCAACTTAATGGTGATTTGTTTAGTTTTGGGCTCATACTTTTTGACTACACCCTTGAAACTATCATCTTGTCTTAAGGAATTAAGATTATCTTTCTCTTGGATTATCACATCTTCGTTAGGTTTAAATGGTGGTGTAAAGTTTTGGATAGATTCTTTAGAATCTTTAGGGCTAGATTCTATCTCATTTTCTTGCCTATCTTTAGGCTCAGTCAAGGTGAATATCAGCTCATCTGCTCCCCTTTTGATCTCTGTAAGCTTTGCACAATGTGTCTTTTTCTTAGAATCTATATCTTTTTTCATTGCTTCCAGCAGTCTCTCTTCACTTCTAATCGCTTTTACATCAATTCTTTTTTGCTCTATCTCTAGTTTATTAAGTTTAAAAGCGATAGTCTAGCTCGTTTTTAAGTTTTATAACGCTTGAAGTATCTTTGTCTTTTGCTTCCCATCCCTTTGTTGTAAAGACAAAATTATGTCGCAGTTCTAAGCCCTCAGTAGCGATTTTCTCTATCCATGTCGGTTCATTTTCACGCACCTGCCACACCCATAGGTAGCTATCCGTATTTTTTACTGCAGAGCAGATAAACACCAAATCATTGATAGCGATTTCTAGTTTAGATTCTAGCTCGCCGCTTTTTTTATTTTTTTCTTCAAATTGTCGTATATATGCGGTGTAGCCTGTAATTCTCTCTTGGTATGTTTCATTATAGAATCTGGCTCATCAACATCTAAATTATTATTTTCCGCATACATCTCAAGTGTTTTGTCTCTTCTGCATCGCAATTCATAGGTATTCTTTGGCACTGCTTTATCATAGAGTCTTAGAATCTCTCTGTGTAAATCACTTTCTTTGCGTGAATCACTTAGAGAAATTCTATCTTCTGGCTCAACACAACAGCACTTTTTCACAAGTAGCAATATCTCATTTTCAATATCTGTAAGCTCATAGTCTTCTAGCACTTCTTGCAATGTCTTTTCTAAATCTTTTGGTGAGCTATAGGAATTTAGATTATCACAATCTTCAAAGCTATCAAGCAAAAGCTTTAGCATACAAAGCCCAAAGGCATAAATATCACTTTTTATACTTGGAGTAGAATCTATAAACCCCATCTGCTCTGGCGCGTAGAATCTAAGCCCACCCACCTTTTGTGTAAAATCTTTGTAATAATAACTCTTACCAAAATCAAGCAAAAAGACTTGATAGTTTTCTTCATTGCTTGTATCAATTAAGATATTACTAGGATTGATATTGCCGTGATATAAGCCTTGTGTATCAATGTATTGCAAAGCTCCGCACAGCTGCAGATAGCACTCAAAGAGATGTTTATAATCTTCTTCATCATAATCAACCATAAAAGTATCACTAAGATTCTCTAAATCAAAGCGTTCTTTTATAAGATAAAAATGCCTAGCATCTTCTTCTACTTGAATGGTTGAGAGATTCTTATGGCTAAGATGATTAAGCCTACTTGCTATAAAAGAAAAGCTCTCATTATTTTCATCTCGTTTTATTTGCGTGATCTCAAACTCTTTATCCACATATTGTGCTTTATATTTGTCTTTATCTAGTGTTTCTATAATCTCGTATTTACCTAGAATCTTTTTTGTCAATGTAATACCCCAAATACAAATTTAAATATTATTCAAAACCGAAATTATATCATTTTTTACAGATGACACAGAGTATTAACCTTTCATTTCCGCAAGATTCTATCCAGTTATTTTTATTTATGTCTTATCGTTAAAACCCCCGCACTCACACTCAGTTATTTAGAAACCTAAAATGATTTTGTTATAATACTTAAAATTTTATGGCTTCACAAAAAGGGATTCTATGCAAAATACACGCCTTATAACATTTATATTGCGACATTATCTTAAGTTTGATAAAACGCAGCCTTTTATATCAATCACTGCGATTTTAGCTTTTCTTGGTGTGGGTGTGGGCGTTATGGTGCTTTTGGTAACGATGAGTATTATGAATGGCATGATAAAAGAGTTTGAACACAAGCTTTTTATAATGAATTATCCAATTACTATTTTTGCAACTTCTAATAGAGGGCTATCAAAAGAGCTTTTAGAGTATCTAGAAGAAAAGTTTCCAAAATTAAAATTTAGCCCATATATGCAAACACAAGCAGTAATCCGCATGAATGCAGAAATCTATCCACTCGTCGTGTATGCAATCGATCTAGAGAGAGAGAAAAATGTCAATAAGGTCTTATATGAAAGTCGCACAAAAGAGTTTAGCAATACCTTTAATCTCATTATGGGTGAGACATTTTACTACTCACTTGGGCTAAATAAAGATGAAAAAGTTACACTCATATTTACAGAGCTTGCCCCAACAGGCATAGCCCTTACCCCAAAGATGAAAAAATTTGGCATTGATGGCACTTTTACAAGTGGTCTGCGAAACTATGATAACTCTATCGTTTATACGACTTTTGAGGCATTACAAGCATTGCGTGGTGTGGGAAATGGGGCTTATGAGGGATTTCATATCTTTTCTAATGAGCCTATGAAAGATATAGAATCTATCCGCCTTGCTATAGAATCTTATATGAAAGAGAGTGGTAATATCGTGCATGCAGAAGCACAAGGCTGGTGGGAGCAAAATGGCAATTTCTTTGCGGCTATGGAGTTGGAGAAAAAGGCTTTGTTTTTAGTGCTTATGCTAATTATTCTTATGGCGAGTTTAAATATTATTAGCTCATTGCTTATGGTTGTGATGAATAGGCGAAAAGAGATTGCCCTGCTGATTAGTCTTGGGGCAAGTAAGAAGCATGTAAAGCAGATATTTTTCCGCTTAGGTGCGGTGATTGGCGGGAGTGGCATTGTATTTGGCGTAATTGGGGCATTTATTGTCATGTGGATTCTAAAAACTTTTGATATTATCTCAATCCCTGCTGATGTGTATGGTGTATCAAAACTGCCTATTGAGTTACTTTGGAGTGATTTATTATGGACTATCATTGGAGCATGTGTTATTGTGTGCTTATCGTCATATTATCCTGCTAAAAAAGCAAGCAAAATAGATGTATTGCAAGTCTTGCGTAATGAGTAGAATTTTAGATTATTGTGTTTGAAAATACATGTTTTTAGATATAATATAAAGTTTTATGTTTTGTCATAACTTAAGGAGCAATAATGCTAGAAGGGCAAATTATAAGTTTAGATCCTGCAAATAAAGAGGGTAAAGTAGAGCAAACACTCAATAAACGCGTTTATCCATTTACCTTTGATGTGTGGCAGGGCGAAGAAGAAGAGTTAGCAACAAACATTGAGGTTGAGTTTGTGGTAGAAAATCGCGTTGTCGTAAAAATGCAGTTAAAGATTTCATTAGAAGATGAAGAGGCAATACCTGTTACGAAATCTCCAGAAGATTGCATTAACGAATATTTTGCAAGAGAAAAGAATATCTTAAGTCATCATCATGATTTTATTGAGGGCAATAAAGAGCTTGACTTTATGCGTATGAAACGCTTTTTATTTACCGCCTATAATGATTTGTGTGATTTAGATTCTATGCTTGAAAACAAAGAGTTAAAAGCGGTTAAGCACGAAGTTGCATCACTATATAGAGACTTTGAAGAGTATAATAAAAAGACGCAATATCCACTGCCCTATGCTTTTGAGAGAATCTTTTTGGTGCGACAAGTCTCTTACACTCATTTAGAGCAATATATCGAAGATGTGAAAATAGGCATGGCAGGTGCAAAGGCAGAATCTGAACCACTTGGCAGAAGACTTGAAGAAGAAGAGCGGACTTTAAGGCTTATGCCTGATAAAAAAAGCAAGGAATACTTAGAGTTTGAAAAAGAAGTGAAAGTTTTACGCAGAAGATTTGTAGATTTGATAGATTATATCGCCAAACAAAAAGATATTATCGCAAGAGAGAGTGCGAGATTGCAAGTCTTTAAAGAAAAGCATTTTCAAACCTTTGCCGATGTATTTGCACCCATGACCGCTGAAATAAAGGGGCGTTTTATAAAGCTACTTAATACAAAAGGCTATGAGCTAGATAAGGCGATGTGGGCGCGTGCAAAGACAAATCAGTATGTAAAGAAATTTTTCCGCGATGCAGACATTCATGGTGGATATAACTCAAAGACTTACTTACGCTATTTTCTCAAAGGGCTTGATAAAAATAAGGTCGTATCTGCAAAGACAAAAGAGCTTTTTGGCTTACTTAAAGACTTAGAAAAGCTTAGCATGCAAAATGTCATGGTGATACAAGAAAACGACACAAAGTCATTTAAATCCCAACAGCTTATTGAACGCGTAGATTCTGGACTTAAGGTAACAGTTGAGCATAATCCTTTTGATGCACTTGCAAAGCTAGGGGCAAAACCACAAGATATAGTTGTGCTTGATTATAAAAACATGGGATTACTAGCCTTTGATTTCATACGAGAATATAAAGCAACGCCAAATGCGAAGAACCCTGTGTTTATCGTAGTTACACCCACACCACTTGAATATGATGTAATGGAGGAAGGCAGAGCAATCGGCGTAGAATATTATGTATTAGCAAATGACGCTGAAGGCTTCTCTGACGCTATACGAATGGTTATTTAATCATTAGTTCTCAAAGATGCGATTAATTCAAGATTCTGTGAAATTTGAGAATCTCGCATGTCTTATTTAAAGCAGAATTACAAACATAAAGCTATATTGTATCTGCATGCTGAATCTTGTAGGTTGTGGTATTTGGGATTTTGAGAATCATTAGCATTCAAGGATTATATTTATTATACTTTCTGTGAATTTACTTTTAATCATGATAGACTAAGATTCTATGGGCAACATGTAAAATGCAACAGATATATCTATATAGATTCTAGAAAAGATGTTTCATTTCTAGCTACATTGCAACACAAAGTAGAATCTGTATTTTTAAGATTTTATGTTGTCTATTTGGTATCAAGCTTTACACTCCATTGCTTGAGAATTTCTACACAGCATATTTACTTCATATTTTTGCATTCTTAGCAACTCTATTTCATAAAATTTTTCATATTTTTATTATGTTTTATAATAATTGTAAATAAATGTTTAATAATGCTTGACTCGTTTTTTTTTTTTTGTAAAATCAACTTTCAATTTAGTTTAAGTAAGGAGAAACAATGGATCAAGGTCAGCTTATGGCACTTACTGCTACATGGGCTAATCTCTTGCCTGAAGGCACACTTGTTGGTGTGCAAGAAAGGCTAAAGAAATTGCCTGAAGACAAGTTAAGTATGCTTACAACAATTCAATTAAAAAATCCGACTACAGGGCTAATACTAGGTCTCATAAGTGTAGATAGATTCTATAAAGGTGACATAGGTTTGGGTATAGCAAAGATATGCACTTTTTGCGGATTTGGTATTTGGTGGCTTGTCGATTTATTTCTTGTGCCAAAAGGCATTAAAGTAGATAATCTCAATAAGCTCAATATGATGCTTATGCAGCTTGGCGTGTAGCTTTTGTTAGGTTTTTTGTTTAATTTTAATTTTTTAGTTTGAAAGGATATAGTATGAAATTGTATAAAATTGCGAGTTTATGTGTAGCAGGATTTTTTATCGTTGGTTGTGGCAGTGGTATGCCGACTTGTAAAGGTGATGATACTACGAGAGTTTTGGAAAAGATTTTTAAACAACAATTTGGAGACAGTGTTAAAGTGAGTTTTGATGGCTTTGCAACAAATGAGACGAATGAAGCAAAAAAACAAGTTACATGTCAGGTTATGGCAAAAGTAACACATACAGCAACAGGTCGAAGCGAAGAAGATACGATACATTACACAGCAAGGCATACAGATGATGGACAGATATATGTTGAAATAACACATTAATTCAACTAAAAGACTTAAATTTCACAGCATAAGTCTCTCTTCTTCCCTTCCTTCTTGCATATCGCGGCAATATTTGCCGTGATATTATTCTTTCCATATAATAGATTTGGTCGTATTTAAATGCTATTACAAAGTTGTTGTATTGTGTTATGTGATTTGATACAAGTTTTCTATTTTGAAATCATTATGTATTGCCATATTGCTTGAATCTATTCGCAAAGATTCTATAAAACTTGATTATAACGATTCCTATTATAAAGTTTTTAGCGTAAAGATTCTAATCAAGGATTTTATTATATAAGCTTTGCTATCTAAATAGATTCTATCGTATAAGAATCTATTCAATAAAGACCTTTAATATACAAAGATTCTAATACATTAGAATCACTGCAACACACCATATTTATAATACGCCGCACAAGCACCCTCACTGCTTACCATGCAGCTTCCCATAGGCTTTGTTGGCGTGCAAGATTTACCAAAAACTTTGCAATCTTTTGGCATAGCAAGTCCTTTTAGAATCTCACCGCAAAGGCAATGCTTTGACTCTTTAACCTCTACCTCTTCGAGATTAAAATGAATCTCTGCGTCAAACTTTTGATATTCCTTTTTTAACCTTAAACTTGAGTTGGGGATAGCCCCTAGCCCCCTCCATACAAAGCTTGGGGCGACTTCAAAATAAGCATTTGTCATCTCTTGTGCCTTAAGATTTCCCTCCATGCTTACAGCACGAGAATATTGCATAAAGACTTCATGCTTTCCTGCGAGTTTTTGCTCTACAATATGCAAAATACTCTCAAGCATATCCACTGGCTCAAAACCGCTTACAACGATTGGAATCTTATAATCATTTGCGAGTGGCACATAGATTTTAGAACCGCTTATAACACTCACATGAGATGGGGCGATAAGGGCATTTACCTTTGCTCTTTTATCATCAAGGATAGCACGCACGGGTGGAGGCACTAAAACATGGTTAATATGCAAGAAGAGATTCTCTAATCCCATGTTGATAGCACGATTAAGTAACGCTGCAGTCATTGGCGTTGTCGTTTCAAAACCTATGGCAAAATACACGATTTTTTTGCTTGGATTCTCTTTTGCAATTGCTAGGCAATCAAATGGGGAATATACAAACCTTACATCAGCACCCCTTGCACGCGCATCAGCTAAAGAGCCAGAAGCCCCCGGCACTTTAATCATATCACCAAGTGTGAGTAAGATGACATCAGGCATCATGGCGAGTGTGTAGGCTTGTGAAATGCGTGATTTTGGCATGATACACACAGGGCAGCCCGGCCCATGTATGAAAGAAATGTTTGTAGAATCTAAAAGGCTTTTTAAGCCATATTTCATAAGTGTATGTGTATGTCCGCCACAAACTTCCATTATATAAAGCTTTTCTTGCAGGTTTTGTGAAATCTTATTAATTTTACTGCTTAATGCTTGTATATGTTTTGTATCTCTATAAGGATTAATAAAATCTTGCATAATAAACCTTGTAAATAGGAATAGAATTAGATTCTATATTAGATACTTCGGCTAACGCCTCAGTATGACAATTTGTTATGGATCTAGACTCTTGTCATATTGAGTACGCAAACACGAAATATCTTTTCTAGATTCTATATTAGAATCTTGTTTAGACTCTTTTATCATTTCCAAGTCTTTAGATGTTTCGCTACGCTCAACATGACAAATATTAGAATCTAGACTCTATAAATTGCACCCTAAACCCCGCAACCCACCCAAATCTGGTTAGGAATATAGAATCTTATGCGGTAAAACCGCTAAAAAGTGGGGATTAATACACGGCGACACTTAAATTGATTTTTGCTTCATGTGGTAGTTTACTTTTAAAATTATCAAGGTCAAATTTAATACCTTGTGATGCTGCCTCTTGTATTAAAGCGACTGCTTCATGCACATTATATGGGCTACCACCTTGATATGGCTCAAAGATTCTGTTTGCAATAGCAAGTGCATAAGAGTTTTTCTTCACATGATCGGAAGCTGCATGTGGTGCGGTAATATAGGCAAGACTTTCAATCAAATCTTCATCAAATTTCCAATGATTGAAAAGAAAACCCGAAAATGATAAATGATCTGTGCCAAAAAATTCATTTTCTACAAATGAAATATTTTGATAATTATTTTGTTTGATGAGTTCTAAAAACTCTTTATCCTTTTTTTGTTGTATAAGCATACTTGAAAATAGAATCATGCCAAGACGCAAAAGCATAACGCAGGGGACAAGCTCTTGTGCTAACTTCTTATCTTCATCGCCTAGCCATTCGGTAACAAAATTTGCCTCTTCGCTAGAATTGCGTAAAAATGTCTGTGTATCCAAACCATAAGGGGCGACATTAATCGTTAGCTTACCTTTTAATGAATTAGCAATAGCAATATTTTTTATATTTGTTACACCTAAAAGTGCAACTACTTGATTGATTGTAGAGATTTCGCGTGAGAATCCATAATAAGGGGAGTTTGCCAAACGCAATAAATCAGCAGTCAAAAAAGGGTCTTGTGAAATGATATTAACCACTTCTTGCACACGCACATCAGAGCCAGACTTGTCGATATAGTTACGCAATTTCACCACGGTTTCTGGCAATGGCGGCAAGTTTTCGATAGTCTTGCTTAGTAGTTCATTCATCATGATAAGTTCCTTATGATTCTAAAATCCCATAAACTTTTAGCCTAATATTATAGCATAATTTATTTATATCAAAGTGTTTAGACCTATTTTTTTAGAAAATTCATTTTTCCCAAATCGCATAGCATAAGCATTCGTATTTTAGGTGTTTTTAACAATCTTATGTTGTATAGCTTGTAGTATTTTTTGAGTAAATGATGGTTTTTAGCGGGATAAAAATGTTACTTCGTTTCCATATTTGTGGGTATAGCATTACCCTTTTAAAAAGGGTAACTTATAAGGAGACAAAGTAAAAGTTAAGCAGGCTTAAGCCAAGCCCTAATAGCTACTATTGAAGTAAGCGGATAACATGTTGTTGCACAGCGTTTGCTTGACTCATCGCATAGCTACCAGATTGAGCTAAGATATTAAGCTTATTAAAGTTTGCAGATTCTTGAGCGAAATCCACTTCTCTAATTTGACTTTCAGCCGCTTTAACATTTACTTGTGTTACAGAAATGTTATTCACGGTTGAAATCATTTGCCCTTGAACAGAACCTAAATCTGCACGGATTCTATCTAGAATCTTAGTCGCAGATTCAGCAATATCCATAACAACCATCGCACCTCTTAAAGTCATAACACCAGCACCAAGGGCTGCACCACCACTCGCAACAACAGAGTTAAAGTTTGCACCAGCTGCTGATTTAACATCTTTGTTAAACTCACCCATAGTATCACGCAAATTCACAACCGTTTTAGCAACTTGTTGGTTATCAAAGCCAATCGCCTTATAAAGTCCTTTTGCATCAGCAGCAGACATTACCACAATATCCCTTGCATCAAGTCGTGTCAAAGACAATCGTCCATAGTTTTCAGAACCCTTACCTTCAAGCTTTTGACCGCCATTCATAGAAGTAACTGAAAGTGGTGGGACTTTACCATCTTGCCCTTTTTCATTCGCACCCATAGAGATTTTAATACCACGACCATCAACACTTCGCAAGTTTAGTCGCCCTCTCTCATCTGTGTAGGCTTCAACACCTGTTTGGTTTGTTACCGCGTTGAATGCTTGCACCAAACGACCATCAGAGTCACCAGCTTTAATGTCATTAATATCACCAATTGTGATACCATTAATGATAACCTTTGACATTGTTCCTGATTTTACCATAGCATCAGAAGTTGAGATAACATTTGCTACCGCTCTAATACCTGTTTTATCAGAGTTTTTATTGATAACTTCAGCTAACACGCCAATACCTGTGCCAACGCTTGTAGAGATTTTAACAGATTGTAATGACACATCATTCACACCATCTACATTTTTAAATGTAAGCTTAACTGTGTTTGCTGCTGTGATTAACCCACCTGTCGCAACTCTTACTTGCCCGATTTTATCACTTGTTGTTGCACCAATTGAAGCCTTAATAGATTCATTTGAATAAGCACCAACCTGAAACTCTTTGTTTGTAAAAGCACCAGATAGCAACTTCTGACCATTGAAAGAAGTAGTATTTCCAATCATATCAAGACCTTGAATAAGTCTTGTAATATCTGATTGAATTGCTCTTCTTGATTCAGTAGTTTGTCCATCTTGTGCTGCTTGTGTAGCTTTCACTTTCACAGTGTCAAGAATTTTAAGCTGCTCGTCCATCGCTTTATCAGCAATTTGGATAATCCCCATAGCATCATTTGTGTTGCTAATCGCTTGTCCCAATGCACTTGCTTGACTTCGCAAACTATCTGCGATAATCATACCAGAAGCATCATCTGCTGCCTTGTTGATTCTCAAACCTGAACTTAACTTTTCCAAAGAATCTTTCAAACCTCTTTGGGTAACAACTGTATTAACATGTGCGTTTAACGCGTTTATGTTAGTATTTACTTGAAAAGCCATCTTATGCTCCTTAAATGTTAGATGTCTTTAGGTCTTTCTTGTCTTGTTGCAAACTAAATCGGCATTTTTTATTTTTTTGTTGAGTGTTTTTTAAAAATTGCATGTTTGACTTACGCATAATCCAGGATTTAGCCCATCAATAGCGAGTTTTATGGCATATAAAAAAGCATTTACTTGTTTGGTTCAAAATAATGCAGTTATGTTTTTAAAAGTGTGTTGATGAGTTTTATCCTTTCATGCTTGGACTTTAAACATTTGCTTAAGAAGTCTTCTGTGGGGGGGGGGGGGGTAAGTGTATAAGTCATTGTAGCCTCTAGATTCTAAAATAAATCTTTGCGGATAAAAATTCGCTTTAAAAGATTATAATACGCACATCTTACAAAATATAGGACATTATGCTAACAACTTTAGAATCTTTTCTGCAAGCCATTATGCAATATAGCTTTTTGCAAAACGCCTTACTTGCTATTGTGCTTATTAGCGTAATTGCTGGGATAATTGGCTCTTTGCTTGTGTCAAATCGCATTGTATTTGTTGGTGGCGGTGTCGCTCATTGTGCGTATGGTGGGATTGGCATTGCGTTATTTTGCGGTTTTTCTGTGTTGCTTGGGGCAAGTATCAGTGCGATTATTGTGGCATTTAGCCTTGCGTTTGTGCAGAAGAAATGGGATACACATATTGATACTTTTAATGCGATATTGTGGGCGCTTGGCATGTCTGTGGGCGTGGTGTTTATGAATCTTAGTCCAAACGCAAATGCCGATATGGAATCTTATCTCTTTGGCTCACTTATTAGTGTGGATATAGAATCTTTGTTGCTTATGGGCGTGTTTGATGTGATTTTGCTGCTTTTTGTTGGTATGTATTATAAAGAGATTCTAAGCGTGAGTTATGATTCTGTGTTTTGTCAGTTGCGTGGGCTTCATACAAATATCTTTACACAAAGCATTTTTGTATTTATTGCCATTGGGATCATTCTTAGTATGCAAATATCGGGTTTAATCCTTGTATTAGCCATGCTTTCTATCCCTGCGTATATGGGAAATATTTTTGCAAAAACGCTCAAAACTCAAATGCTTTTTGCTGGAATCTTTGCGTTATTGTTTATGGTTATTGGCTTATTTCTTGCTTATGCTTATAATATTATGCCCGGTGCAGCTATCACTTTTGTTGGCACGATTTGCATTATTTTGGTGCATTTATGTAGATGGTTTTTGGGATATTTACAAAAAGGATAGATATGGATTCTGATATAAAGGCATTGCTAGAGCAAGTAAAGAGTTTGCAAAATGAGCTAGACGCACAGAAAAAGACTACAAAAAATGCATTGAAACTTAGCATAGGCGTTGGCATACTCTGCTTTTTCTTTGTTGCGCTAAATCTTAGCATACTCTTCACTATTGCAGGTGGTGTGGCAGGAAATGAACGCAAAGTGCAATCATTACAAACACAAATAGAGAAAATGCAAAATATTGGCGAAAAATAATTTTTGATATATCACATTCATATTTACAAGCTCTGTATAACAAATTGAGTAAAAAAGAAAAACAAAATCATAAATTACATAAGAATATCATATAACACTGCTGCTTTATGTTTATTCTGCATTACAATTAGCTTTATTCTACAAAAGGAGCAGATATGCAAAATCATACATTAAGCGAAAGTGAGCTTTATAGCTTTTTAGGTAAATATGGGATAAAAACACCAGCATGTAAAAGCGTGGGTTTGAGTGAAAAAATCACATTTGATGCTTTCCCAGCTGTTATAAAGATACAATCGCCAAAGGTAGTGCATAAAAGCGATGTAGGTGGTGTGATACTCAACCTTACAAGTAACGATGAGCTAGAGAAAGCAAGGGAACAAATCATTGCAAATCTTAAAAAGCACAATATTGAGCTTGATAGTAATGATGGCTTTATCATCACGCAAATGGTATTTGGCGAGGAGCTTTATATTGGAAGTGTGGAAGATTCTACCTTTGGGAATGTTATCTTATTTGGCAAGGGTGGGATCTATCTTGAGCTTTATAAAGATGTGTGCTATATAGAATCTAATGCGAGAGAAGATGAGATTAAAAGGGCTTTAGCTACGACAAAAATAGCAAAGCTTTTTGATGGTTTTAGAGGCTTTGACTATAAGATTGAATGGGTGATTAATCTTGTTAAGAGTGTGCAAAAAATGTTGCAAGAAAATGAGATAAAAGAGCTTGATATAAATCCCTTAAAGCTTACAAAAGATGGCTTAGTTGCAGTCGATGCTAGAATCTTAAAAGGCAAACTAGAATATAGCGAAATACAAAGAGAAAAAAAGAGACCAGACTTCTTAAAGAATGAGCGAGTAGTGATTGTTGGGGCAAGCACGGAAAAGGGCAAAACGGGCTACACGATAGCTAAAAACGCACAAAGCTTTAAAGGTGAGTTACTTTATGTCAATGCAAAAGGTGGGGAGCTTTTTGGTAAGAAATTATATAAAAGTGTGAGTGAGATTGAGGGCGATATTGATACTGCTGTGATTGTGATTGGTGCGAAATTTGTTATCCCTACAATCCATGAGTTAGTCAAAAAAGGGCTAAAAAATCTCATTATTATTACCGCAGGATTCAAAGAAAGCGGACATGATGCAGAAGAAGAAGAGATTGGTAGACTAGCAGCAACGCATAACTTCAATGTCATTGGTCCAAATTGTCTTGGATTCTATGCGAATGAAGAGAAGCTAAATATCACCTTTGGAACAGGCATGGTGCATGATGGAAGTCATGCGTTTGTATCACAGAGTGGTGCGGTTTTAGCAAGTCTCATGGATAGGGCAGCAGAGCTTGGACTTGGATTCTCACATTTGATTAGTGTTGGGAATGCGGTGGATTTAAGAAGTGCTGAAATCATTCCTATGCTAAATAATGCGAAAAGTTGTGAAAGCATTGCATTGTATTTAGAGGGTGTGGCACGCGGTAAATCCTTGTGTGAGAGCATTAGAAATTGCAATAAGCCGATATATCTTTTCAAAGCCGCAAAGTCTGAAGCCGCAAAAAAAGCCGCATTTTCACACACAGGCAATCTTAGTGGCAATTATGCTATGTTTAATGGAATCATGCAAAGCTTGGGTGTAAAAGTTGTCAATACTCTAGATTCACTACTTTTTGCACCATTATTTAAAGATGTGAAAAATATTGCAGTAATCACAAATGCAGGAGGTCCGGGAACCGTTTTAACAGATGCAATAGCTGCAAGAAAAAAGGAATTATATGAGCTTAATGATGCACAAAAAAGTGAGCTAGATTCTGTCCTGCCACCAATGTGGTCGCATAATAATCCAATCGATGTAATAGGCGATGCCCTGCCTGATAGATATGAGAGTGCCTTAAAGATTGTAGATACTTTTCCAAATCTTGATTTAATCTATATGCTTATCACACCGCAAGATATGACTGATGCACTAGGCACGGTTAAGATTCTAAAGCAATATACATTCAAGCATAAAGTTGTGCCAATTTTACTTGGTGGCGAAAATGTAAAAGAAGCGAGGGAGTATTGCTTGAAAGAGGGAATTTTATACTTTACAAGTATCGCGCAAGCATGTGAATTTTTAGGATAGATTCTGTGCCGTATCATCTATTTTAACTTTAGGCGATATAGCTTTGTTGTCATTCTTTATAGAATCTTGTATGATTTTGCAAAAACACCAAATACAAGATTCTGAAATAGAATACATTGCAAAAAAGCCGCTATAAGTCTTACATTACATTACTACAAAAATAATCGCTAAATCTTAAAGTTTAATGATAATAATTAGAGTTTGCAAATTAAATATTTGTGTCTAAAAAGGATCGTTATGCTATTTTTTGTGCCTACGCCAATAGGGAATCTACTTGATATATCATTACATACGCTTATGGTTTTTAATAAATGCAAAGTCATCTTATGTGAAGACACACGCGTAACAAAGAAATTACTCACTCTATTATTACGCAATGATTTTATACAGCAAAATTATCCAAATATAAATCCACAAGAAAAGCACTTCATAAGCTTTCATAGTCATAATCAAGATGAGTTTTTAAGGAATGCTAATAAAGATTTTTTCACACAAGATATTGCCTTTTGCACAGATGCGGGTATGCCAAATATTAGCGATCCGGGGGCATTACTACTTCGGTATGTGCGAGAGAATAATATAGAATATGAAGTGGTGCTTGGCGGGGGTGCATTTAGTCATGCGTTTGTGTGTAGTGGATTAGAGGGGGCATTCTACTTTGGTGGCTTTTTAGCCCATAAGCAACAAGAGCGACAAAAGCATTTAAAATCCTTACTTGAATATCACAATACAATACATATAATCCTTTATGAAAGCCCCAAAAGACTTAGAGAATCTTTAAGTGATATAGCCTTATTTATGCCAGATTCTACACTTTTTGTATATAAAGAACTCACAAAGTTATATGAGAGAGAAATCATAGGCAGCCCACAAGAAATACTTGCTAAATTGCCAAATAATATTAAGGGGGAATACTGCATAATTATCCAAAAAGATTCTAAAAACTCTTTAAAAGATTCTAAAGAAAAGATTCTAAGGTTAAGTAAAGATGATATTTTAGCCCTTGATATACCACCAAAACAAAAAGCAAAGCTACTCGCACAAGTGAGTGAAAAAAGCATAAAAGAATGGTATGCAATATTAACACAATAGCAAACACAAGAGAAAAAGCAATGAAGTTTTGGCTTTTTATGATAAATTAAGTTGAATTTTTATACAATTTAAGATAGTATTCTACAATCTTGTAAAAAAGGAAAAGTATGTTGAAGTTTAAAGGTTTTAAAAGCGGTTTAAAAGGTAAAAATACTGATAGTCGCACTCTTGTAAATGGCGGTATGAAAGCTATGGTGTGTGCTTTTACACTGGGTGGGTTATTAGCTTCGTCTGCGTATGCTGGTGGTAAAGCTGATGATTATATGAGAGTGTCTATCTCAAGCATGTTCGATCATGCCAATAAGTTTGAGTGTGAAGGTGGCGATAGGACTGCGATATGTAAGACTGACCGCTATGAGATTGGTAATACAAATGGCTTTGTATTGCGTGATTATAGATACACGCTTGATTATAAAGATTCACGCGTGATTGAGAGAGTAAGCGGAAAGATTGAAGCACCTAGTAATTATGACTTAAAGCCATTTGTGCCAAAGTCTTTTCAATGCTCTGATTTCACTCAAATCCACAATGATAAAAAGCAAGTGAATGAACAGCTTGTTTGCACGATAGATAGCGACTCATATAAACTCAATATTCGCTTGAGAGCAAAAGCTGATTCATCTCTATTTGCTAATGTAGATTCTATGTCTTTATTGCAAAAAAGCACAGCGTTTTGGGATAAAATGTTAAGAGAAGTAGCAAACACAAAAGATAAAAAGCAACTAGCTGAAAGGATGGATAGTTTTAAAGATATATTAAGCAGTATTGATGTGAATCTTTATGGTGTAGATATTGCTATCACAAAGCCACAATTACCACAGAAAATCTATGAGCATATTTTTGCTGATATGATTGATGATTCTAGTGAAGCTTCAGATTATGCAAATAAAAGATATAATCAACTCGCACATACACTTTATAACTCTGGTGTAGGTTATATATATGGCAATGCGATGGGCTATGTGTGGGGCAATGACGCGATTGATGAACGCACAAAAGAAAGTCTCAACAAACTTTTTGTAACGCTAAGAGATTCTGCTATGCTTGATTCTAATATCAAAACCGTGTATATCACACTGACAAATCGCACAAATAAAGGCTTTAATCTAGGTCGTGCTTATGATAAAATTACACAAGATACAAATAGATTTTATAAATTAGATAAAGAACAAGCAGGGCAAACTCTCAATCTATTTAATGGCGATGTGTTTAATAGATATAGAATCGAAGTTGGAGCTGCCCGCTTTAAGCAACATAACTAAAAGTAGTTACCCATTACAAAGTAACCTATCTTTTGTAAATAGGGCATGGATTAAACGCCATGCTTTAGTGATCTTTATTAAACTTTTATAGATATTTAAAACTAAGCATAATCTCCACACGACAATATAGACATAATTAAGGGAATCTTATGACACTAAGTGAAGCAATTAATAAGGCTTTTGGTAGCAATGCGGTATTGAAAAATGAAATTACAAATGATTTTATACTAGAAGGGTTAGCCCCATTAGAATCTGCTACTAAAAATCAAGTAAGTTATATACAACAAGACCAATACATTCAGGGCTTACAAGATTCTAAGGCTGGAGCGGTGCTAATTAGAGAATCTATAAAAGACAAAGTGCCAAACCATATACAGCCTCTTATCGTTGATAACCCACATTTAGCATTTGCCCTGCTTTCACAGCTTTTTGCAAAAGGCGATTTTATAGCAAGACCGCATGCAGATTCTAAAATCGACACAAGTGCATCTATCGCAGCAAATGTCGTGCTAGGTAAAAATGTAACTATCGGGGCAAATACCATGATTATGCCCGGCGTTGTGATCGCTGATAATGTGAGTATTGGGGCAAATTGCAAGATTTATCCAAATGTTGTAATTTATCGTGAAAGTGTGATAGGTGATAGAGTGCTTATCCATGCTAATAGTGTCATTGGTAGCGATGGCTTTGGATACGCGCAAAATGCACTTGGCGAACACACAAAGATCGAGCATAATGGACGCACAATTATTGAAGATGATGTAGAAATCGGTGCAAATAATGTAATAGATCGAGCTGTTTTTGGTGAAACTCGCGTTAAAAAAGGTAGTAAAGTTGGACATAGTTGCGTTATCGCACATAATTCTATTGTGGGAGAACATTCATTGCTTGTAGCACAAGTAGGCTTGGCAGGATCTACTACAACAGGACGAAATGTTGTGCTAGGCGGGCAAGTTGGCACAGGCGGACATGTGCATATCGGGGACTTCGTGCAAGTTGCAGGCAGAGGAGCGGTATCCAAAAACTTACCACCCAAAAGCAAATGGGGCGGTCATCCTATTATGCAGCTTGATGAATGGATGAAGTTTTATGTAAGTCTTAGACGCATGCTAAAAGAGAATAATCGGGCTGAAAAGTAACATTAATTCCATATCCTTGCAGTTTAACATGAGATTGATTTGAACTTCGACCAGACAGACACTTTATATATGCTGTATTCTCTGCTACTTGGGGGTGGGTGCAGAATACATAAAATATAGATTTCTCATATTCATAAGCAAGATAAGACACTTGGTATAAGAATTCAGAATCTCCCCTTAAAAATTCGTTATAATTGCTTATTATTTTTTTGTTTCATGGTAAAGAAAAAGGATATAAAATAATGCGGTATTTACTTGTAACACGCGGTATGCCTTTATGTGGGAAAACTACATGGATACAGCAATATAATTTAGAATCTTATGTATTGAATCCAAAGCATTTTCAGCGACTCTTACACGCACCTATGCTTGATGATTCTGGCAAATTTACACAGCCAAAGCAAAATGATAAGCTTGCGTATCAAATGCTTTTTACAGCCTTGCAGTCAAGAATGGAACGGGGTGAGTTTATCATTATAGAAGATTTGCATATATTAAAATCATACTGGAGTAACTACAAAGAAATGGCAAAGCATTATGCCTATGAAGTGCTTATAGTAGATTTTAGTCATGTGTCTTTTGAGATGATTTGTGAGAGAAACAGCACACAAAAAGACCCTTATACAAAAGAAGAGTTACAAACTCTCTATGAAACTATGAATAATGAAGAGATTCCCATTAAATGTAAGATTATAGCCCCAGATGAGATTAAAGCAATGCTAGATACAGAGTCTTATAATCTCAATGGCTACAAGATAGTCCATCACATAGGCGATATACATGGCTCATATCATGTATTGAAGCAATATCTAAAAGATATGAAAAATGATGAGTTTTATATCTTTCTTGGGGATTATATTGACAGGGGATTCCAAAATTATGAAGTGCTAGAGTTTTTAATGCAGATTATGGATAGAAAAAATGTATGTTTGCTTGAGGGTAATCATGAGAAATGGCTATGGGAGTGGGCAAATAATAGAGAGGTTGAGTCAAAAGAGTTTCGCTTTAGCACGCAGATAGAGTTAGAGCAAAAAGGCTTAGATAAAAATGATGCAAAAAAGTTGTATCTCAAATTAAAGCCCTATCTTTTCTACAAATTCCATGATAAAAGGGTGATTTGCACACATGGTGGAATCTCAAATATGCCAAAGCATTTAGTCCTGCTTAGTGCAGCACAAAGCATACATGGCGTAGGCTCATATCTTAATGCAAGCAGCATTTCACAGGCATTTGCATACAATACACCAGAGAATTTCTATCAAGTATTTGGACATCGTAATAAAACGGGGCTGCCTATACAGCTAAATGATAAAAACTTTATTCTAGAATCTCAAGTTGAGTTTGGGGGCTATTTACGCATATTGCAGTTAAATCAGCATGGCTTCACAGATAAAAGCTTGAAAAATACCATTTTTATCCCAAAAGAAGAGAAAGAAGCACAAAGAAAGCTGCAAAAATTTTTCGATCATCTTTTACATAACAAGCGATTTATATTGAAAGAAAACAGGGATTTTATCGGTGTAGAATATCCCTCAATCAAGCGACCAAAGGATTTAGTCGAGCTTATACACGCATTTTACCCCTGCATTATTGATACAAAAAAGTGGCAGTTTGTAGCAAGAGGATCTCATCTAAGCCAAGATAAAAACCCTTATTTTCAAGCAAATAAAGAGAGTGTCTTAGAGCATGTAAGATTTCCTTTACATATCACACAAAAGCTTTTTAGTAAGCAGTTTATCATCTCTTTTTACAACAATAACTTTTATATGTTTAAAGATTCTATAATGGAATCTAAATTGCCAAAATTCTTACGAGATAAAGATAAACAAAAAAAGCTTATAGAATATTTTAGGAATAAATCACATTCCATGCTTTTTGCTCAAACAAATAGAAATGAGATTTATCTGCTTAATATATTCCCCAATCTCACTCAAGCGACAGCCATGCCACAAAGCGAGAGAGAGAAAATCGCAGAAATACTTCATATAAAATCGCAAAAACTTCTCTTTACAATCAATAATAAAGAAGAATTTAAAACCTTTATAAAAGCGATCAATAGCTTTAATATGCGTATCGCTTCAAGCAAAACACTTCAAGTAAATAAAATAGATTCTAATGTGATTGATAAAAATAATGATTCTACAAATACAGCACAAGATAGCACAAACGCTACTTCAATAAACACAGAATCTGACTCTTTAGAATCCATGCCTTTAGAGCTACATATCTTAGAATCTAGTGCTTTAAACATACGCCCTAATGTATCTTTTAGTGGCTTTTATGTGGTTGATACTGAAGGCAACTATTTTACAATACAGACTTTATATAAGCATGAAATGCAGGTTTGCTTGGAGCTTGTTAAAGTGTGGCGTATGCGTGATGAGATTGCCCCTTTATCATGGGTGAATAGCCCATTTCGCCTTGCTTTTATGCGATGGTTTAGTGTCTTTGCTACGCAAAATGATTGGAAAAATATGTCAATATCATGGATACAAAATGCGTTTATACACGATTTAGTTAGCAATGAAAATGCTACACAGATTCTATATGATTTTACGATTTAATAGCTTTAAATAGGTAGATTTATGTTTGTTTTTGGAGATTATATCTACACAGATTCTAAACGCATTTTGCAAGCTTTTAGCTATGATGAGGTTATAGCATGTTTGCGTATCATGCAAAATCATACAAAAAGAAAAAAGAAGGGCTATTTTGTCGGCTATTTAACTTATGAATGCGGATTACTTTTACAAGATTCCTATTATGGTATGAAAGATGGTAAAAATCTAGATTCTAAACAACTTGAGCGAAGTGCGGGATTTAAGGCACAAACAATAGAGAATCAGGCAATAGAGAATCTAGATTCTAAAACTTGTCATACTGAGACTTTAGTCGAAGTATCTAAAGTTTTAGAATCTAAAAAAGATTTTTCAACTTTTGCAGCAACTCACACTTGCAAGAATATAGATTCTAAAAAATCCGCACCCCAATGCCCTACACCCGCCCAAGTAAAAGGAAATACAGAATCTAATCCCAGCACAAATAAAACAAATAACATAAAAGAACCACTTCTCTACTTTGAGCTTTTTTTAAAACGAAAGAAATTTAAACCAATCCAAAAAAAATATCAAAAAAATAAACTCTTTAATATAGTAAAACCCCTTGATAAAAAGCGATATAAACTCGACTTTTCACGCATTAAAGAGAATATAGAACAAGGGCATACTTATCAAGTCAATTACACACAAGAGATTCTATTATCCCCGCTATTAAAAAAGGATTCTTTTACTTACTTTAAGATTCTATCCAGTCGGCAAAACACACCCTATAAAGCCTATATCTCAAATAAACATGTAGAGATTTTATCCTTATCCCCAGAACTCTTTTTTCATTATAAAAATCACACTATCACAACACAACCTATGAAAGGCACAATAAAGCGTGCATTTATAGAGAAAAACAAAATAAAAAACGAAGTAAAGCCAAATCTAAAACTCTACAAGCAATATAAAAAGATTCCAAAAATAAAGGGCATTGATAGGGTAAGGGATTTTTCTAACCTTAAAACACTGCATTATGATTCTAAAAATCGCAGCGAAAATGTTATGATTGTAGATCTATTGCGAAATGATTTAAGTCGCATAGGACTGCAAGGAAGTGTGCGTGTCAAAGAACTATTTGCTATCCGCACCTATCCTACGCTACATCAAATGGTATCAACAATACAAGCAAAACTGCCAAAACACTATGGAATCATTGAGATTTTAAAAGCACTATTTCCATGCGGGTCTATCACAGGTGCGCCAAAATACAAAACCACGCATATAATCAGCGAGTTAGAACAGCGAAAAAGGGGGGTGTATTGCGGTACTATTGGTGTGATTAGCAAAAAAGAGTGCATTATGAGTGTGCCTATCCGCACACTTTATAAGCCCAAACAAGAAACATATTATCACTATGGTGTCGGTAGTGGAGTTGTATGGGAATCTTTGGCAGAAGAAGAATTTAGTGAATTGCAGTTAAAATGTAGGTTTTTGAGCGACATTAATTTTTAATCATTAGATTCTAAAACATAAAATCTACTTCATGTTTAAAATCACAAACAAAACTCCCATTAAGCTTTTAATAACACAAAGATTCTATAATTCTCTCGAACTTTATAAACAATTCATATAAATCTAACATAACCATAAGGAAATAATCTCATGCAGACAAAGACTAGCAATCCAAAGCTTTATATAGAAACATTGGGCTGTGCGATGAATGTGCGTGATAGTGAGCATATTATTGCAGAGTTGCAAGATAAAGAGGGGTATAGCTTGACTGCGAATATACAAGAAGCAGATCTTATACTCATTAATACTTGCTCTGTTAGAGAGAAGCCAGAACAAAAGCTATTTAGTGAAATAGGGCAATTTGCAAAGCATAAAAAAGATGGGGCAAAGATTGGCGTGTGTGGCTGCACGGCAAGTGCTATGGGACATGAGATTATCAAAAAATCGCCACATGTAGATTTTGTCTTAGGGGCTAGAAATATCTCTAAAATCACAAGCGTTATACACAAGCCAAAAGCAGTAGAGATTGATACAAGCTATGATGATAGCACTTATGTATTTTCAGATTCTAAGCAGAGTGGATTTAAGGCATTGCTAAATATATCCATTGGTTGTGATAAAAAATGTGCGTATTGCATTGTGCCTTTTACGCGTGGTAAAGAGATCTCTATCCCCTTTGATTTACTTTATCAAGAAGCAAATAAATTAGTTAAAAATGGTGTCAAAGAGATTCTATTATTGGGACAAAATGTAAATAATTATGGTGTGAGATTTAGCACACCGCATGAAAAGATTGATTTCACTACGCTTTTAAGAGAATTAAGCAAAATAGATGGCTTAGAGCGTATCCGCTTTACAAGTCCGCATCCTTTGCATATGAATGATTCTTTTTTAGACGAGTTTGCCTCTAATCCAAAGATTTGTAAAAGCATACATATCCCCCTGCAAAGCGGCTCAAATAAGATTCTAAAATCAATGAAGCGAGGCTATACACAGGAATGGTATCTAGACCGCATTGCATACTTAAAAAAGCAAAGCCCAAATGTAGGCATTAGCACGGATATTATCGTGGGCTTTCCGGGTGAAAATGATGATGATTTTAAAGAGACAATGAGCGTTTTAGAATCTGTGCGTTTTGATACAATGTATAGCTTTATTTACTCGCCGCGTCCAAATACTCTGTCGCATTCATGGGGAGATAAGGATAGCGTGCCAAAGGAAGTAGCAAAAGAGAGATTAGCGATACTGCAGCAAAGACACAGAGAGATTTTGCAGGAAAATAGCCAAAAAGAGCTAGGAAAGATTCATAAAGTGCTAATAGATTCTAATAAAAAATCACTGAGTGAGACTTTTAGTGAGGGCAGAAGCGATACAAATAGATTGATTAGAATTGAGAATGAATTCATCGATATGGGTGCTATTGTGGATATAGAGATTACAAAAGTTGTAGGTAGCACGCTTTTTGGTAAAAGCATAGAAAAGTGAGTATTTGAATGTCTTTTTTTGATAGATTCCTTACGCGAGAGCGACAGCAGAAGCTAAAACGCAGATACATACATAAAGTTATGCTATTTATCTCAAAAACTATCAATATAACATGCCCTAAAAGATTTCATATCACTGATTATGTAAGGGATCATAACTTTATTGCGTGCTTATGGCATGGCAATTTCTTAATGATGCCCTATCTTTACGCAAAGGCTAGAGAGATTCCAAATATGTGTTTAATCACTGCCGCACATAATGATGGGGCAATGGTGGAGCAGTATTTTGAGCAGTTTGGATTAGAATCTATACGCGGTAGCACAGGCACACATAAAGGTGGCACAAAGGCTTTGATACAAGCAGTTAGAGCTTTAAAAGAAGGCAAAGATGTAGCCGTTACCCCAGATGGTCCAAAAGGTCCATATAAAAGCATTGCAAATGGGATCTTACTCATGGCTATGCGAAGTGGTGTTGGAATCTGTGGTTGTAAAGTAAAGCCTAGTGCATATTGGGAGCTAAAGACATGGGATAAATTCTGCATTCCAAAGCCTTTTAGCCGCATTGACTATTATATACATAAGCCTTTATTTTTACCACAAGATATGGAGATTGATGAAGCAAAAAAGATATTGCAAGAATATATGAATGAGGTAGATGCTCTATGATAATGCAAGTTTTCAAATTGTTTTGCAGTGCAGCAATAAGATTCTATAAAAAATCCTAGTTTTTAGCCATAGATAAAAATCACTTTTAGAATTTAGTTAATCATTTTTATGATCTGTAAGCCGCAATCCCATTCTCCATAACAAATGGAGTTATTGCATAATCTCACACATAACTTTTTTGTCTATTCATATCAGTTGCAAGGTATGGATTATCATCTTGCATTTTGTAGATTAACTCTTGTATGCTTTTTTTATTATCATCTGCATTATCATATTGCATAATCCATTCTAGCTCTTTTTGTGTAATGCCTACGAGTTGTAGAAACTGGAGTTTGCCATGCTCTGTTGTAACGCCTTGTATCTCTGTATCATGCGTTACAATCATGGCGGTAATCAAGGATTTATCATCACGGCTAAGGGACTTGCCATCACCTGCGATAAATTGCAGATTCTCTAAATAGCTTTCTTGCGTGTTTGTAAAAAAAGCAAGATTTGCAAGCGTATTTAGCACCCATAGGCACTCTTCGGGCTTATTTGCCACAAGTTTAAAAGTCATCTCATAGCCCCAGCCACTCCATTCACCACCAAAAGATTCTTCATTTGCGTATAACTCACTCATACCATAGGTAACAATATGCTGATATTCATTCATAGAAGTGTAAATGCTGTAACCATCAAGGTATTGATCGCCACCAAGATTCGCACGGGAGGCAAGATTTGTAGCATAATGACGCGGTTTTTGGTCGCCATAAATTGCGCTAAAACAAGATTCAATAGCTTCCCAACCGGGTGAATAATCTGGATTTTTCTCTATTTGTTGTTTATATTCTTCTAAAGTCATGGCAAGTCCCCTAAACTCAAAGTGATTTATAACTACAATCATATAATATTTAAGCTGAAATTTTGTTGATTTTTATTTACTCATGTATTTTTCATACACTAGATTCCATGCGTTTTGAATAGTATAGAAACAAATATCTTTTTAAAAGGTTTAGTAGTATATATTTATATAACTTTATATCAATTAACTAAAGTTTTATTATATAAATACTATAAAATTTTAAAAAATTTAGCACTTGTTTATAAATATTGCTAAATTTATGCTATGATTTCAGCACATTTTATATAAGGAGTTTCTTATGAGTATTTTTGATAAATTGACAAACCAAATGAGAGAGATATTAAACAATGCGGCTCAATTTGCCATTACGCATAAAAATAATGAAACACAGCCCATTCACACATTGCTTGCCATGCTTGCAGATTCTAATATGCTTTTATATCAAGCATTGCAAAAAAATAATGAAAATATTAATGCCTTAATACAGAATCTCACACTTGAGATTGATAAATTGCCTAAAGTAAGCAATGCAAATACGCAAAATATGTCGCTTAGTAAATCATTGCAAGAAGCCTTGCAAAATGCCCTAAGCTTTGCTACAACACAAGGTGATAGCTTCATCGGTGTAGGTAGCTTTGTGAGAGCAAATCTTGATTCACATTTCAAAGATTTGCTAAAAAATATTGATAAATTAGAGTTAATCAATACGCTAAAAAATATGCGAAAAGGTATGAAAATAGATTCTCAAAGTAGTGATGACACTCTTGAAACGCTAGATAAATATGGCATAAATCTTAGCAAACTTGCCGCACAAAATAAGCTAAATCCAGTTATTGGCAGGAATGAAGAGATTGAGCGAATGATGCAAATCTTAATTAGAAAAACAAAAAATAATCCTATCTTGCTAGGAGAACCGGGCGTTGGTAAAACCGCAGTTGTAGAAGGACTAGCCATAAAAATAGCAAAAAAAGAAGTGCCACTATCCTTGCAAAATAAGCAGGTTATAGCCCTTGATATGACTGCATTAATGGCGGGGGCAAAGTATCGTGGCGATTTTGAAGAGAGATTGAAAGCGGTTGTTGATGAAGTGAAAAATAATGATGAGATTATATTATTCATAGATGAGATTCACACTATTGTTGGAGCGGGTGCGAGTGAAGGTGGCATGGATGCAGCAAATATTTTAAAACCCGCATTAGCAAGAGGAGAGCTAAGAACAATCGGGGCTACAACACTGAAAGAATATAGAAAATATTTTGAAAAAGATGCAGCCCTTGCAAGGAGATTCCAACCTGTAAATATTAATGAACCAAGTCAAAATGAAGCCTTGCAAATCATGCGTGGCATTAAAGAAAGCCTAGAGGCACACCATAATGTAAGCATTACCGATGGGGCATTAGTCGAGAGTGTGAAGCTATCAAGTCGCTATATCACAAATCGCTATTTGCCTGACAAAGCTATCGATTTAATCGATGAGGCAGCAGCGGAACTCAAAATGCAAATAGAATCTGAACCAAAAGCCATTGCAAAAGCAAAAAGAGATATTGAAGCATTAGAAGTTGAAAAGGTTGCCCTAAACCTTGACAAAAACGAACAGCACAATACGCGTTTGCAAGAGATAGAAAAAGAACTCATAGATTCTAAAGAAAAACTAAGCGGATTGCAAAGTGCCTTTGAAAATGAAAAGGCGATATTTAGCGATATTGCAAAAGTGAAAAATGACATAGAATCTTTGCGTAGAGAAAGCGAGATAGCACGCCGCAGTGGCGACTATGCAAGGGCTGGAGAGATAGAACATGGAAAGATTCCAAACGCACAAGCTGAATTAAAGAATCTTGAAGCAAAATGGCAGGATTTGCAAAAGAGTGGCTCACTCTTAAAACATGCTGTAACAAAAGAGAGTATCGCAGAGATTGTATCGCGTTGGACTCAAATCCCAGTAGGTAAAATGTTAGAATCTGAAAAACATAGAATCTTGCATATTGAAGAGAATTTAAAAGCAAGTGTGATAGGGCAAAACAAGGCAATTGAGAGCATTGCCCGTGCGATTAAACGCAATAAAGCAGGGCTTAATGATGCAAATCGTCCTATTGCTAGTTTCTTGTTTTTAGGGTCTAGTGGTGTTGGTAAAACACAGAGTGCAAAGGCATTAGCAAAGTTTTTGTTTGATAGTGAAAAAGAACTTGTGCGACTTGATATGAGTGAGTATATGCAAGAGATTGATGCGACAAAATTGACTGGAGCAGCCCCCGGCTATGTGGGCTATGAAGAGGGCGGAATCTTGACTGAAGCCATTAAAAGAAAGCCTTATAGTGTCGTGCTTTTTGATGAGGTGGAAAAGGCGCATCCAAAAGTCTTTAATGTGCTTTTACAAGTGCTAGATGATGGAAGATTGAGTGATAATAAGGGCGTTGTTGTGGATTTTAAAAACACAATTATTATCCTAACGAGTAATATAGGCAGTGAATTTATTTGCGAAGATTCTAAAGAAGTGGCAATGAAAAGAGATGATATTGCGGCTTTACAAAAAGCAATAAAAGAGGGCAATATAGAATCTAGAGAGAAATTAGAGAGAGAAAAAGAGATTCTAAACAGCTTAGTAGAAGCGCAAAGGGCTTCTCAAATGGAGAAAATCGAGCAAGAGTTAAAGAAATTTTTTAGACCAGAATTTCTAAATCGACTTGATGATAAGATTATTTTCAATGCTTTAAGTAGAGATGATATTAGAAATATTATTGATATTTTAACACAGCAAGTCGCCCTAAAACTTAAGGATAGAAATATCACACTTGTTTTAACAGATTCTATGAAAGATTATCTAGCAGATTCTGGCTTTGATCCCGTATTTGGAGCAAGACCGCTAAAAAGGGCAGTGCAAAGAGAGATTGAAGACAGACTTGCAGATTTAATCCTTAATGAAGAGTTAAGCGAACAAAGCAAGGTGATATTTGACATTGTGGAGAATAGCGTAAAAACGCAGGTGGTATCAATGTAGTGTAAAAAATCTTTGGTATGCCCTACCCTTTGGGGTGGGCTTACTGCAAAAACTATCCATACATTAAAAGAGAATCTTATTTTTTTCCTATCTATAGCAATAATAATTATAATATAACAAGTAAATTAACACGACATGAAAATAAACATGTTGTTTTGTAATAGCTAATCATATATTTACATGTATGCCCATAGCTATAAACAATTTTGCAATACAATGAGTAGTGTTTGTGGATTAAGCAGCGTTTTATTTTATGTTTTAACAATAAATTGCTATCATTCTACACGAACAATAAATTTAGCTAAGGAAGTGTAATGTATCGCTTTAGGTGTTTTTATGCAATATTTGCGTTTTGTGCAATGTTTGCCATGCATTCTGTGGGCTTATACGCGGAAGATAAAACAATTGTTGTAACAAGACAAACAGACAATATCCCAAATATTCAAGTTGTAAGTAGTGATGGTGCTGATAATACCATGGCAATATACAAAATGTTGGTGCAAGACTTAAAGACACTTGGGCATTTTAATGTATATTATGATGATACCTTGAAGACTGATATTTTGCAAAATAATCTTGCACTGCAGGATTATAAAAATAAAAATATGAATTTTATCGCACAAGTTTCACAAAAGAAAAAAGGTGGTAGTCTCATAGCCACCCTTAGCCTATATGAATATGCAAGTGGTAAGACCATCACAACAGAATATAGAGAAGATGAGATAGAACGCTATCCATTTATCGCCCATGCTATGGCGAGCTATCTTAATGATTATATCAAAGCACCAAATGCTGATTGGCTAAATCGTTATGTCGTTTTTTCAAATTATGTTGGTTCTGGTCGTAGCAATATTCTTATTGCAGACTATACCTTTACCTACCAAAAAACTATCATCAGTAATGGTCTCAACATGTTTCCAAAATGGGCAGATAGTAAGCAAGAAGAATTCTACTACACACTCGTAACGCATGAGGCGACCATATATAAATATAATATGTATAGTGGAAAAAACGAGAAAGTCATCTCAAGTCAAGGCATGGCGGTAGTGTCTGATGTGTCAAAGCATGGCGATAAGTTACTATTATCACTTGCTCCAGTTGGATTAAGCGATATTTTTTTATATGAAATAAAGAGTAAAAAGCTAACACAACTCACAAGGTATTCAGGCATTGATGTCAATGCACATTTTACCAATAATGAAAAAAGTTTTGTATTTGTATCTGATAGACTTGGGTATCCAAATATTTTCATGCAAGATCTTATGCCAAACGCCAATGTTACACAAATTGTATTTAAGGGACGCAACAATAGCACACTATCAACTTTTGGGCAATACATAGTGTATTCTAGTAGAGAAAGTGATGAAGAAACAGGGCTAAATGTATTTAATCTCTATTTAGTTTCAGCCCATAGCGACTATGTTCGTCGTTTGAGTAAAATAGGTACAAATAGAATCCCAGCGTTCTCTCATGATGGAGATTCTATCATGTTTTTACGCCAACAAAAAAATGAACAAGCAATTGGCATTATCCGATTATCAATTAACAAAAGTTTCCTTTTTCCACTAAAAAATGTAAAAATTCAAGCGTTTGATTGGTAATTTTTTTGTTTTTTTGATAGAATAGCAAAACATTTTTTTTGAGATTTAAGGAGATATCATGAAGTATTTGAAGCTTTCAAGTGTTTTACTTGCACTTTTTTTTGCGGTTGGCTGTGGTAGTAAAAGTGTAGAAAAGGATGGCAACACCACGCAGAAAACTACAGAGGTGCAACAAGAAGTTGATGGTCAAGAACCTGAAGAGGCAGTGGCAAATCCGGGCGGTGCAGGTTTGCCTGAAGGTGGTTTTATGCCTGATGGTGCTGTGAGTGGGGGAGATGGTTATGATGGCGGTGGTGATTCTGATTCAAGCGATCCGTATGCAGATAACAATGCTGGTGAAAATGGTATGTCTGGAAACTCCAATGGCGATACTGAAGAAGAGTATGCCGGAAATAATGAGGGCACAGCATATGGCGATGCTATCAAAGTAGATTCTCTCACTACAATTTATTTCGACTTTGATAGATATGACATTAGATCTGATATGAAAGACTATGTAAGGGCAAATGCTGATTTCATAAAAGAAAAAAATATTAAAGCGGTTGTATTGCAAGGCAATACCGATGAGTTTGGTGGCGATGAATATAACACAGCGTTGGGACTAAAGAGAGCCATATCAGTGCGTGATGCGCTTGTATTACAGGGGCTACCAAGAAATATGTTCTCAACAATCTCTTATGGTATGCACAAGCCAGTATGTAGAGAAAAAACTGCTGAGTGCTATGCGAAAAATAGACGCACAGATATAGTTGAGAAGTAATAAAAGTAACAACTTGGCTAGGGTTTTTGCAATGAGATTTAAGAAGTCTTTGTTAGCATTTGCTTCATTATCTGTATTACTCTATGCCGAACCTTCGGCATTTGAGTTGCAAAGTGGTGCTACAAAGAAGGATATGCGAGACCTTAAAGATATTGCGGATTTTACTCGTTCTGTTATTGGCGATTTTCAAAATAAAATTGTGAATCTGGAGCAAGCGGTTGATGGATTAAAAACCGTTTATGAAGGTATGAGTGCGACTTCAAGACAAGATAGCATTACAATTAAGAATCAGATAGATAAAATCCAAAATATTCAAGATATTGTAGATTCTTATCAAATGTCGCAAAAATCTCAAGCAGAGCTTGTTAAAAATTTGAAAGCCCAAGTTGAAGCAAATACAAAAAATATTGAGCAGATTAATCAAAAAATTGATAAATTGTCAGAAGCTTTTTTGCAAGCAAATGATGAGATTATAAAACAAATCCAAGTATTGAGCGAACAAGCCTTAGCATTGCAAAATAATATACAAGGTATCCAAAATCAGCCAGTCATAGATTCTATGCAAACAAGCAACAATATGCCAAAACAAGCGTATAATTTTTCACCTGATAATAGCAAGAATCTGAGTGAAGCAAAGAATCTCTTGCGTAAAAAACGCAATGAAGAAGCGAAGGCTTATTTTGAATATCTTATCGATCAGAAATTTGCAGTAGCAGAATCAAGTTATTATATCGGTGAGATATACTATGCAAGAAAAGAGTATAACGAGGCATTGCCTTATTACAAGACAAGTGCTAGTCTTGATAGTAAGGCGAGTTACATGCCGATTTTGCTATGGCATACCGCATGGTCATTTAAATATCTAAATGATTCAGATAATTATAGAAAATTTTTGCAAACCTTGGTTGCCTTGTTCCCCGAAAGCGAACAAGGTCGTAAAGCCCAAGATATTTTATCAAAATAGGAGATACATTATGATAGAAAATAACAATGTTGTGTCAATTAATTATGAAGTGCTTGATTCTCAAACGAAGCAGACAATTGATAGTAGCAAGGATAACAAACCGCTTGAATTTATTGTCGGGCAATCTCAAGTCATTGAGGGTTTAGAGCAACACATAAAAAACGCAAAAGTAGGTGATAAGCTAGAATTTAGCGTTGAGCCTGAACTTGCTTATGGTGTGCGTAATCCAGAACTTATGCAAGAAGTTGGCAGAGAACAATTTGGAGATATTGAGTTAGAAAAAGGTATGACTTTATTTGGTCAGGCTGAAAATGGTATGCCTGTGCAAGTCATTGTTGCGGATTTTAACGATACTTCTGTGCTTATTGATTATAACCATCCATTAGCAGGAAAGACTTTAGATTTTAGGGTTGAAGTGCTAAATGTAAGAGAGGCTACTGATGATGAGATTATAGCAAGTATGGGGGGTGGCTGTGGTTGCTCTAGCGGTGGCGGTCATGGACATGGTGGAGGTGGCTGCTGTGGCGGAGGTGGTTGCGGTTGTAGTCATTAAGCACATGACATAAAGCATGACGCATAGAAACCGCTTATTTAAATTACGCAAATAATAAAAGGCAATAAGATGTCTCGTAAAAAGATTTATTTTATTAATCTTTTGCCAATTATACTTATCAGCATAAATTTGCGTGCTCCCATTACTTCAGCTGGTCCGATTGCAAATTTACTTCAAGACTACTACGGACTTAGCTCAGCACAAGTTGGATTATTAACTTCACTACCATTACTAGCATTTGGAATAGTTTCATTTTTGGTTGCGGTATTTCAGCCTGTAAGGGCAATGTGTTTTGGACTTTTGTGTATAATTCTTGGTGAAATATTGCGTTGTGTTGGGGGCAACACAGCCTTATTTGTCGGCACGGCAATCATGGGTTCTGGTATCGCTATAGCAAATGTTTTATTGCCGAGCTTTGTAAAGGCAAAGTTTCCCAGAGAGATTCCAAAGATTATGGGGATTTATAGCTTAGTATTAAATATTTCCGCTGCATTAGGGATAATCGCTATATTCCCATTGACACATGTTTTACCACTACCTTTAGCATTTAGTTGCTGGGTCATATTAGCCATTCTTGCGCTTATAAGCTATCTACCGCAAATCAAAAATCGCAGAATCTTTCGCCCAAAGCAAAGCCATACAAAGATAAACTCACTATTTGCAAATATAAATGCATGGAAAATCACTCTATTCATGGGCTTACAAAGTGCGATGGCATACAGCTTTTTTGCATGGTATCCAAGTTTGCTGATTGACTTTGGCTTTGAAAAGGATTTTATTTCTCGCATTATGACTCTCACACAATGCGTTATTATTCCACTCTCATTTATCATTCCATTGTGGTTGCATTCTCTGCGTCAAAAAATGCGAAATGTTTTTATTGTTGTCATTTGTATGCTTTATGCGGTAAGCTATTTTTTACTACTTATTTCACATGAAGTATGGTCGGTTATACTCGCTTCTGTTTTGATTGGTATTCCACTAGGTGGTGTTTTTAGCGTCGCTTTACTTTTTATTTCAAGCAAAAGTGCAAATGTATTCATAGCAACCAAACTCTCAGCCATGTCGCAAGGTATAGGCTACCTTATGGCTTCTCTTTGTCCATGGATTATTGGAAAACTCCATGATACATATCATAGCTTTACTTATGCAATTTTTATGCTTATTATTTTAAGTTTATTATTAAATGTCGTTGGATATTACGCACAAAGAGTTGTGGTTGTAGAATGAAACAATAGCATTTGTTAATTGTGCTAATTTGCAGCATTCATTTTTTATGTATTTGAGTTGTTGAGATTATGCAAGAAAAATATTTTAAGTTTTGATATTTGAAACTCATGATATTTTTTCATATTTACCATTATTAGATATAATCATCGGCTTAATCCAAAAAATTGGGTTAAATCCGTATTTTTTAGGAGTCCGTTATGAAAGTTCGACCATCGGTCAAAAAAATGTGCGATAAATGCAAAGTCATTAAACGCAAGGGTGTGGTTCGCGTGATTTGTGCGAATCCAAAACATAAACAAAGACAAGGATAAAAAATGGCTAGAATTGCTGGTGTAGATTTGCCAAAAAAGAAAAGAGTAGAATATGCACTCACATATATCTATGGTATTGGGCTTAAAAGCTCAAGAGATATTTTGAATGCTGTAAGCATTTCTTTTGATAAGCGAGTTCATGATCTCAGCGAAGATGATATTTCAAAAATCTCCAAAAAGATTCAAGAAAGTTATATGGTTGAGGGTGATTTACGCAAAAAAGTAACAATGGATATTAAGGCTCTTATGGATTTAGGTAGTTATCGTGGTTTAAGACACAGAAAAGGCTTACCTGTGCGTGGGCAAACAACAAAAAATAATGCTCGCACAAGAAAAGGTAAGAAGAAAACCGTTGGTAGCAAATAAGGAGTAGCGTATGGCAAAGAAACAAACAAATGTTAAAAAAAGAGTGGTAAAAAAGAATATTGCTCGCGGGATTGTGTGCATCGCTGCTTCATTTAACAATACAAATGTAACAGTTACTGATGAAATGGGTAATGTTTTGTGTTGGGCTACTGCCGGTGGATTAGGCTTTAAAGGCAGTAAAAAATCTACGCCTTATGCCGCACAACAAGCTGTAGAATCTGCTTTATCTAAAGCAAAAGAACATGGCATTAAAGAAGTGGGCATTAAGGTGCAAGGTCCGGGTAGTGGTCGTGAAACTGCTGTAAAAAGTGTTGGTGCGATTGAAGGTATTAAAGTGTTATGGATAAAGGATGTAACACCATTGCCACATAATGGTTGTCGTCCGCCTAAAAGAAGAAGAGTATAAGGGAGTGTTGCATGGCAAGATATAGAGGACCTGTAGAAAAGATTGAAAGACGACTAGGCGTTTCTCTTGCACTAAAAGGTGAGAGAAGACTAGCTGGTAAAAGTGCGCGTGAAAAAAGGGATTATGGTCCCGGACAGCATGGCATGAGAAGAGGTAAAATATCTGATTATGGTTTGCAATTACGCGAAAAGCAAAAAGCAAAATTTATGTATGGCATTAGTGAAAAGCAATTCCGCTCTATTTTTAAAGAAGCGAACAGACAAGAAGGAAACACAGGTGAGAATCTCATTCGATTGCTTGAGTTACGCCTTGATAATGTTGTGTATAGAATGGGCTTTGCGACTACAAGAAGATTTGCAAGACAGCTTGTAACACATGGGCATATCTTAGTTGATGGCAAACGAGTAGATATTCCATCATTCCAAATCAAGCAGGGACAAAAAGTTGAAGTAAGAGAAAAAAGTAAAAACAATGTGCAGATTGTGCGTTCTCTTGATCTTACTGACCAAATTGGTATTGTGCCTTGGGTTGATATTGATAAGGATAAAAAGTTTGGTATTTTTACACGCAATCCAGAAAGAAGCGAAGTTGAGATTCCAATAGAGGAGCGTTTAATCGTTGAGCTATACTCAAAATAATACATAAGGTGGTTTAGTATGAAAAGTATAAAGGTAAGACCATATATTCCAGAAAAACTTGAGATAGAAGAAATTGCGCCAAATCACATTCGATTACACGCATATCCGTTTGAACCCCATTATGCTGTTACGATAGCTCATCCTGTCCGCAGATTGCTACTATCAAGCTCTGTGGGATATGCGCCGATAGGTATAAAGATTGAGGGTGTGCGACATGAGTTTGATACTGTGCGTGGAGTTGCTGAAGATGTAGCACCATTCATTGTGAATATTAAAAACTTGAAATTCAAAGTAAATGAAGATATGCAGCAACACGAAAAATTTGAGTTGCATTATGAGTTTAATGGTCCAATGGAGTTGCGTGGTGAGCATTTAAGCAATGAAAATATCACGGTATTAAGCACAGATTCACATTTAGCAAATATTAATAGTGATGCAAAGCTTAAATTCTCTATTTTAATACATAAAGGTTTAGGATTTGTAGCAAGTGAGACTATCCGTGAAGAAATAGGTAGCGAGTATATACCACTTGATGCTGACTTTACGCCGGTAAAAAGGGCTGTGTATGACATTGAGAATGTTTTACATGAAAGTAACCCTAACTTTGAAAAGATTGTATTTGAAGTAGAAACAAATGGGCAAATTGAGCCTATGGAAGCTTTCAAAGAAGCAGTTGCTATTATGCACTCTCAAATGAGTGTGTTTGGTGCAGAACTTAGTGATGTGCCAACAAGCAATGGTCGTTTAAATGATGATAGCCCGGAACTGAAGGTGTTGTTATCAAGCGTTGAGATACTCAACTTAGAGCATCGACCAAGCAATTGTTTGCAAAAGTCAAATATCAAATACATAGGTGAGTTGGTATTGATGAATGAGAGTGATTTAAAGAATATTAAAAATTTAGGCAAACGCTCATTTGATGAGATTACAGCAAAGCTAAATGAAGTTGGCTATGCGGTTGGTGCGGATTTACCACATGAGTTAGCTACGACTTTAAGTAAGCGTTTGGCAAAATTAAAAGGACAAAATTAAAAGGAATAATATGCGACATAAACATGGTTATAGGAAATTAGGCAGGACTTCTTCTCATAGAAAGGCATTGTTAAAGAATCTAAGTATCGCCCTTATTGAGCATGGTAGAATAGAAACAGGTGTATTTAAAGCAAAAGAATTACAAAGCTATATTGAAAAGCTTGTTACTGCGTCAAAGAATGCGGACTTTAATACACATAGATATGTATTTGCTGAATTGCAAAATAAGAAGGCAACTAAAAAATTGATTACAGAAATAGCTCCTAAGTTTTCTGCAAGAAATGGTGGCTATACTCGTATTCAAAGAAGTGGCATTAGAAGAGGTGATGCTTCTACATTGGCGATCATTGAATTTGTTGAGTAAAAACTCGTGCTTATTGCATGTAAGCAACAGGCAATGTATTAGCTAATCTGGTGTGTTGGATAGCAATATTTAACACACATTCTTTCTCTGTCTCCCATTAAAGCAGAAATCTCAAAATACGAATTTACATTATCTCTAAGCTTATCCATTTGGCATTTCATTGCTTGTATAGGATCTAGAGACTACATTATTTGTGTCTTTCTTTAAAAAAGTTAATAACCTTTCTCTTGTGCCTTTAGGATATTAACAAAGCCCACTTGGCATCATGAGGAAACCCCTGCTTGTTTTATACTTCTTGCCTATTAAACTCTCTAGAATCATTCTTTAACAACTTATTCGTCAATTAAGTGCATAATCACTTGGTGTGTTAATTTTGATATAACAGATATAGGCGAACAACATGATTTAATGCACTTATTTGCAAATAAGGCTTTACAAAAAAAGACAGAAATCTTACAAAAGCCATAAGAGAATAAAATGAGATTCTACCATTCAATCATAATATCACATATTAAAATCTCCATGAAATAAAAAGCTATAATCGCTTTATCTATTGGACTCTTTATAAGTTTTATTAAATGACTTTGATAACTATAAATGTAAAACAAGAGTTTGCAAAAGAATCCAACTCGTTCTGTATGGCCCCTAAGACTTTAGAATCCAAACAGACTTCAAATCGAACATATACTAAAATAATTCTACATAATGTCGAAGTGCAAAAAGCGTTATAAAATTGAGATTTAAATCTGTTTAAAGATACGAAGCAAAAAGAAGTAAGATAGCCTATAAAGATAAGCTATCCAAAGTCAAAAGTTATCTAACTTTGAAAATACATTTAATACAAAACGGGATAAAAGCCTTTAGGTTATCCCCCATTACACCTTAGAGTATAACTAAGATTAGAATTTATATGAATAAGATGAGCCTACATAGATTGCTGCACCAACGCTTGTTGTCTTGCCATCCATGTTGAATGCTGCACCTACTTTTGCACCGATATCAAACTCATGGTGAGCTTTCACAGTCGTTCTTGAGCCGATATTGATACCAGCAGTTGTGCCAACGGTTGTATTACCCCTTGTCATACCAGCAGGCACATAGATAGGCGTATTAATAAGTGCACCACCAAAGAAACCAAAATACATACCAGTTGTAAAATCATCATCGCTTACAAAGTCAAATAGCATGTCGCCGTTTAAATCAGCCATAACGCTAAGATTTACATTCATGCTTGCATTAGTAGCTGGTGCATTTGCTGGAATAGCTATTAAACCAAACGCACCGATACCAGAAAGATAGAATCTAGCCCCAATTCTATCGTAGAAAAATGCCTGATAACCACCTTTTAAACCAACTGCAACTGAAGAGTTTAAAGATACGCCACCACTCATTTGCCCAGTAATCATACCACCAAGATTTAAACCTAAAAACGCACCATTGTTTTCCTCTGCTGCATTCAATGCGCTAAAGCTAAGTGTGCTAGCAAGCACCGCTGAAACTAAGTATTTTTTCATAAGTAAGTCCTTTTCCTTTAAAAGTTTGTAATCGCATTCTACAAAAAAAAAAAAAAGGATTTTCAAGGTTTTTTTGTGATTTTGTGTAAAAAATATTAAAAAATGTTACTATAAGTATCAAATTAAGATAAAATGAGATAGAACTTAGTGCCATATTATATAAACATTAGGATATTTGGCTACAACCTATAAAATTTATTTTTAAAACTTTATAAAGGATTTTTTAGATACAATACGCCTTTTTTACTTCCACACAAAAGGTTTAACTATGAATAACGATGCTTTTTTACAGGCGATGCAGTCGCGTTTTGCTTGTAAGATTTTTGATAAGACAAAAAAGATTCCAAATGATGAGTTTCAAGCGATTTTAGAATCTGGTAGGCTTGCACCGAGTTCTTTTGGGCTAGAGCCTACACGCATGATACTTGTAGAATCTAATGAGATGAGAGAGAGAGTAAAAGAGGCTTGCTGGGGACAGAATCAAATCGTTGATGCGTCTTGTGTCATCATTTATACTTCATTAAAAGCTGATATGTTGCCACATACAAATTATATTATCAATAAATTTTCACGCCGACTAAAAACACAAGAAGAAATCAAGCATTATGCAAATGAGAGATATGGACAAAGAAAGCTAGAGACATTAGGCTATACAGCAGACATTGAGAAGCTAGGGCTATGGAGCGCTCATCAAGCCTATATTATGGCGACTACGATGATGAATCATGCGGCATTTCTTGGGATTGATTCGTGTATGATTGAGGGCTTTGATAAGAAGGCTTTAGAATTTGTTTTAGAAATGGATAGCTTTAAAGAGCAAGTAAGCCTGCTTTTATGTCTTGGATACCGCAATATGCCACAAAGCAAACGACTTCGCATGTCTTTAGATGAGATTGTAAGAAGTATATAAGGGGAAGCTATGCAGACAAAATGTGTAATAAAAAGAAATGGCTCAATGGAAGAGCTTGACATTACAAAGATTCAAAAGCATACTTCAAGTGCAGTAGAGGGGCTAAGCGGGACAAGTCAAAGTGAGCTTGAAGTTGATGCAAAGCTGCAATTTTATGATGGCATAACAACAGAGAGAATACAAGATACACTTATAAAAACTGCGGTGGATAAAATCGATGTGGCTAGTCCTAATTGGACCTTTGTTGCGGCTAGGCTTTTTTTATATGATTTGTATCATCGTGTGAGTCGTTTTACTGGATATAGGCATTTGCGTGAGTATTTTGAGGTTGGAGAGAGAGAGGGCAAACTCTTAAAGGGATTGAAAGAAAAGTTTGATTTAGACTTATTAGATTCTAAGATTGTAGCCGATAGAGATTTGCAGTTTAATTATCTAGGTATTAAGACGCTTTATGATAGATACTTGCTAAAAGATTCTAATGGAAAGCCAATTGAGTTACCCCAACACATGTTTATGGCAATAGCTATGTTTTTGGCACAGAATGAAAAGGATTGCAATGAATGGGCGATAAAATTTTATGATGCTTTATCAAACTTTGAGGTTATGTGTGCTACGCCGACACTCTCAAATGCAAGGACTACAAGACATCAATTAAGCTCATGCTATATTGGTAGCACGCCTGATAATATTGAGGGAATCTTTGATTCATACAAAGAGATGGCATTGCTTAGTAAATATGGCGGTGGTATTGGCTGGGATTTCTCACAAGTAAGGACTATTGGTAGCTTCATTGATGGGCATAAAAATGCAGCAGGTGGGATTATCCCATTCTTAAAAATCACAAATGATATTGCTATTGCAGTAGATCAGCTTGGCACAAGAAAGGGTGCGATAGCAACCTATATTGAGATATGGCATAATGATGTAACAGAGTTTATCGAGCTGCGTAAAAATAGCGGTGAAGAGAGAAGAAGAACGCATGATTTATTCCCTGCTTTATGGATTTGTGATTTATTTATGGAGAGAGTATTGCAAGATTCGCAGTGGAGCTTCTTTGATCCATATACTTGCAGGGAGCTTACTAATCTTTATGGAGATGAGTTTAAAAAGCGATATGAAGAGTTAGAGAAAATGCCTAATATGGTCGTATCAAGTATGCCTGCAAAAGATTTATGGAAAAAGATTCTAAATAGCTATTTTGAGACAGGGCTTCCATTTTTATGCTTTAAAGATAGTGCAAATAGGGCAAATCCAAACGCACATAGTGGCATTATCCGCAGTAGTAATCTTTGCACAGAGATTTTTCAAAATACAGAGCCAAGTCATTATAGGGTTGAAGTAGAGTTTGATGATGGAGAGAGAATCTATTTTGAAGAGAGTGAAGAAGTAGTTGTAGATAGCGGTGTAACAAAAAGGGCAAATAAGCTAACAAGTATAGATTCACTCAAAGGCAAAAAGATATTTAACACACAAAGAGTGCAGACAGGCGGGCAAACTGCTGTGTGTAATCTAGCTAGTATTAATCTTAGCAAGATTCACACGCATGAAGATATTGAGCGGATTGTGCCTATTGCGGTTCGCATGCTTGATAATGTGATTGACTTAAACTTCTATCCAAGTCGCAAGGTGAAAGTAACAAATATGGCAAATCGTGCGATAGGTTTGGGCGTTATGGGGGAGGCTGAACTTCTTGCAAGTAAGCTTGTCTTATGGGGGAGTGAAGCACATTTTAGCCTTATTGATAGCATTATGGAGGCAATTAGCTACAATGCGATTAAAGCAAGTGCAATGTTAGCAAAAGAAAGGGGGGCATATCCTACTTATGAAGGCTCAAATTGGAGTAAGGGGATTTTCCCTATTGATAAGGCAAACGAGAAGGCAAAAGCCATTGTAGAGAGAATCTTTCACTATGATTGGGAATCTTTAAGGGATTTAGTGAAGAGTGAGGGCATTAGAAATGGCTATTTAATGGCTATCGCACCTACAAGTTCTATTAGCATACTCGTTGGGACGACACAGACTATTGAGCCTATTTATAAACAAATATGGCATGAAGAGAATCTAAGCGGAATGATAAAAAGCGTTGTGCCTAATCTCACACTAGAAACAATAAACTTCTATCCATCAGCCTATTCTATTAATCAACATGACCTTGTGCGTGCAGCAGCCGTGCGTCAAAAGTGGATAGACCAAGGGCAAAGCTTAAATATCTTTATACGACTTGATTCTGTAAGTGGAAAGCAGCTGCATGAAATCTATATGCTTGCATGGAGTTTAGGACTAAAATCTACTTATTACTTACGCTCTCAAAGCAAAGAAGCCGATGATGTCGTTGATAGAAGCATGGAGTGCGTAAATTGTCAATAAAAAATGGCACAAAATATGCAGAGAAACTCGCACTTTTTCATGCTTTAAGCAAAACGCCTATTAAGACAGGTAGCCCTATACAATCATTTTTAAATGAATGTAAAAATAAACTTATATCTACAAAAGGTGAATATTATTTTCTACCAAAAAATGTAAAATTTATGGTAGTTACAAAACTAGAGAAAATCCCACATACAGACACTTCCTATAAACTCATGCTAACAGAAGCCTTTTTTAGCATATCTTATAAGAGACTTCAAGCCCAAAAAGATTCTATAAGAAAAGATTCTATACGAACAAATCCTTATATCTATTATGTTACACTCACTTCAAAAAAGCCATTGCAAATACATGATTTACTGCTTATTAGAATAAAAAAAGATTCTAAAAAATATCAAGAGATTCCAAAGCATGACTATAAAAAAGTCATGCAGTTAGAATTACACTATAAACATGGGCTAAACATGATAATAAATAAGAATCTATATTATGCAAATAATCAACACACAAGCCACATAAAACAAGATTCTAAAAAACATAAAACAACAGAATCTAATGCAGTAACAAGACATATTTGCATGATTACAGAACGCAAAAAAAGAATAGTAGCACAAGCCCTTAATACCCGCATGATACTACCTGTAAAAGCCACACAAAAAGCCCTAAAGGCCCTGCCAAAATTTACACTCATAGCAGTCAATGAAAATCATGAGATAACAGAAGTTTTAGGGAATCTCACACAAGGCAGTTTAGATAGAGAAATAGCCCTCTATATCAACGACTACACACCAAAAGACTTTAGCCAAAAAGCATTGAATGAAGCAGAAAATATGGCAAAAAGCTTTATGAATACAGAATCTATACCATTGCCTAAAAATCATATAAAAAAGCAACTAGATAATACATGTCGCTATGATTTGACACATTTGCCCTTTTGCACGATTGACCCTGTGAATGCAAAAGATCATGATGACGCGATTTATTATGATTCTAAACATAGCATTTTATATGTAGCAATCGCTGATGTAAGCAGCTATGTCTCTCTAGATAGCACTTTAGATAAAGAAGCAAGGGATAGGGCTTTTAGTCTGTATTTTCCAAATAAAGTCTTTCCCATGTTGCCACCACAGCTTAGTTCTCATGCTTGTTCCTTAAAGCAAGATGAAAAGAGATTGGCATTAGTTTGGGCTTTAAAACTACATAAAAGAAATGTAAAAGTCCTGCATTCTCAAATCTTTAAAGCAGTGATTTGCTCTCATGCTTCACTCAATTATAAGCAAGTCAGCCATTTTTTAGAATCTAGACTAGATTCTAAATCTTGCAAAAATACAGAATCTAAACCCATAAATAATCAAGCCATTGAAGAGTCTTTACTTGCTTTTTCAAAACTTGCAGTTTTATTATACAAAAAGCGTATGCAAAATGGGATCGATTTAGCGTTAAGGGATTTTTCCTTACAAGTAGATGATGATGAAAAACTAGATTCTATAACAATAGATTCTAAAGATATTTCTCACACTATTGTAGAAGAAGCAATGCTACTTGCAAATCAAGCAAGTGCAATGTATCTACACAGCATAAAACATGGAATCTATCGTAATCATGCAGAGCCAAATAAAAGGGACTTTTATAAGCTTTTAAACATTTTAGCAGATATGAATATAGGCAATAAAAGCATAATGTCTAAAAACAAGACTTCTAAAAATAAAACTTTAAATAAAGCTAATAAAAAGCAAAATAATATGCTGACTACCTTACAATCTTTACAAAAAGAGGCGATAAAAAAGCATAAAAGGCATATTGCTGATTTTTGCATTGTAAGGCATTTTGCTAAAGCAAATTATATGAGTAATAGTATCGGGCATTTTGGATTAGGATTCCCATTTTATACGCATTTTACTTCGCCTATTCGCCGTTATAGTGATCTTTTAGTCCATCGCTTAATCACAGCACATTTACAAAATAACACAAAAATATTACAATATATTATGCGTGAAACAAAGACTATATTAGCCCATATCAACAAGAGAGAAGTGCAATTTGATTCTATAGAATCGTATTATAAACGCTTAAAAATGCTTCGCTACGCACAAGACTTAGTGCCTTTTAATGATGAAGCCTTAGTCTTTATGGTGAGAAAGAGTGTCGCCTATGGTTTTCCTTTGCATAAAGTTGGCTATTGTAGCGTTGAGATTGATTGTAAAGATTGTGTTATAAACACACATGAAGTTATACAGATTCAAATAATTGGTGTCGATTTTAATACTTTAAGCCTCAAAGCAGAACCTATAATACAAAAAAAATAATACATAAAGGGAATATATGAGCGCAATATTTAGAATCTTGGGTAAAGGCATAATGGTGATTTTGCCATTTGCTGTTGTAGTGTGGCTACTTTTCTTTTTATTTGGGATTTTAGAGGGTATATGGATTCTCATACTTGATATGGTGCATTTTATTGTTAAAAAGATAGCAAATGAGAATCTTGATACAACACTTCCTAGCATTGTTGTAAGCATTGGCTTAATCTTAGTCATGTTTGCGATTATCCTTTATATTGGATATAAGTTTGAGAAGCGTCAAAATGCCATTTTTGTGAAGCTTGGGGAGTGGGTGCTATCTAAGATTCCTGTTATGGGAAGTGTGTATTATACGATTAAAGATCTAGTCAGCATGATAGGTGGCAGCTCAAAGGATAAATATTTGGGGGTTGCTTATGTAACGATTGGTGAAGGGGAGATTCTAGGATTTATCACAAAAGAAGAGGGGGAGTATTTTTGGGTATTTTGTCCGCTTACACCACCTACTTCTGGGCTTTTATTAAGGATTCATAAAGATAAGCTGAAAAAGTCGTCAATGAGTGTGAGTGATGGTTTGAAAAAGGTCGTATCTTTTGGTATGAAATAGATTCTTAAATAGAGAATAATATGTCTATTAAAAAGAAAAATAAAAAAGAAAAGAATGAAGAACAAGGCGGTATCCCACTCTATACACCCCTAAAGCATAGCCTTGAAAAAAGTGGCATGGATAGTGCAACCGCAGGGCAGACTTCATGGCTTTTTGTCAGTCTTTTTATTGCCTTAATTATGAGTGGGCTATATGTCTTTATTGTTTCTGTTTTTAACTTGGGCTTTCCAGAATCTTTAGCAAATAATCCATTTTTTGAAAATGGCTTTTTATTTGTCGCTGTGATTTTGCATTTTTGTGTTGTTATGTTGCGTTTAAAATACTTGCTTGTCAATACGCTTTTTATTATTGCTGCTTATATTGTGCTTTATGTGGTGCATTTGCGTGATATTTATATGCTTTTATCGCTAGGCTTTGTGCTTTTTATTAGCTATTTATTGATACCGATTTATTCATGGCGTATTAAAATGCTTGATGGTATTTTGTATTTTATTTATGCTATCACGGCTTTGCTTTTGACTTATGGTTAGTTTAGAATCTAGCCTTAAAACCTTACTCATTAATAACATGTAAATGATATCTAGGACTTTTGTAATCGATACTTTTTTGTTATAATTTTGCTTTTAGTCTTATAAAGGGGTTTTATGCAAAATACAAGCACAAGGGATAGAGAGAAGCTAGATTCTAATATTTGTCATACTAAGCCTTTAGACGAAGTATCCCATATGGAATCTAAAGAAGATATTTCGCCTACGGCTCAATATGACAAAAAGCTAGATTCTAAAACTTTAGAATCTACAAATAACACAGAAACTTCATCACAACAAAGCAACCAAACACATAACACAGATTCTATAAATCCACAACAAATAACAGAAGACACAAATAATGCAAACGCAACACAAAAAGAAGAAAAACAACAAGAAAAGATTCTAGGCGTCCTGCTTGGCGTTGGTTTAGCTCTTATTATAGGTGCGATTGTGTTTTGCTTTGCATATTTCTATTTACATGCAACCTTGAAAGTTTCAACGCTTATAGGCATTATGGGCTTACTTGTAACACTTTGGACGAATAAGGCATTGCCTATGGGCGTTGTATCCTTGCTTCCTATCATTTTATTCCCAAGCTTTGGCATACTTGATACAAAAAGTGCCACTGCAAACTATGCTAATCCTATCATTTATCTCTTTTTAGGTGGCTTTATGATAGCAACCGCAACAGAGAAGATAGGGCTACACAGAGTAATAGCAAAGTGGTTTTTAGCAAGATTCCCAAAGAATACAAAGGGCGTTATATCCGCCTTAGGTGTGGCTTCTGTGGCACTTGGGACGGCGTTATCAAACTCCACTGTTGCCCTATTATTACTCCCTGTTGCTATGTCAATTACAGATAATAAGATTTTACGCACAAGGTTTTTACTCGCAGTAGCTTTTGGGGCAAGTATTAGCGGCATTACGACGCCCATTGGCAGTCCGCCCAATCTCATTTATCTTGGCTTTTTAGAATCTCAAGGTTTAAGCGGCATTAGCTTTACAACTTGGATTTTTATGATGGCACCCCTTACATTTTTAATGCTATTTATGATGATAAAGATTCTATCCTATGGTGTGAGTGAAGAGCCCCTTAATCTTAGCCTATTTGATTCTATCCATGTGAATGGTACGCATAAAAGACTTTTAGTTTTTATTGCTGCTTTACTTGTGATATTGCTTTTAAACTCGCCGATACGACCATTTTATAATGGGCTTGGCTTTAATGAAAATGTCATTTTACTTGCCTTTGGTTTAATGATGTTTATCCCTAAAATTGGCTTTTTAGATTGGGATGATACAAAGTCTATACCTTATGAGATTATATTCTTATTTGGTGCTGGATTCTGTATTGCTACTGCGTTTTCACAAGCAGAGCTTGGCGGGGCATTTACCTCATTTTTTGCGCGTTTTGATGGTCTGCCTTTCATTGCTTTTATCTTTTTTGCTTGTGTGTTTTCTATTATAGCGACTGGATTTTTATCAACTACGGCTTTAATCGCCATACTTTTGCCTATTATAGAAGTCGCCACACAGCCATTTTTAAGTGATACTTCTCGTGTGCTGCTTATGCTTGTGGTAACTATTTGTGCAAGTTTTTCATTTATGATTCCTATTAGCACACCGCCTAATGCGATAGTCTTTGCACAAGGGGGAATTAAGGCATGGGATATGATACGCTTTGGCTTTTTACTCAGTCTTGTTGGCATTGTGTGTGTTACGCTATTTTCTGTGTGGTATTGGTGGAGCTTCCTTGAAGTAAAACCGCTTGGCTAAAACTAGATTCTAAATAAGGAGAACTATGGAGCGTAAAAAAGCACCTAAAAACAAAACTCATGCTAAAAGAGATGCAACAACTAAAACACAAAAAATACTCACAAAAAAGCCCATACGAACAGAGCAAGGCGAAAAGGCTTATAAACTACTTGCCCTGCAACGCAATATATCTACAAATAAAGCAAAAGATTTAATTGATTCAGGTAGGGTAAGCATTAAGGGTAAAAGGCTGCTTATTGCAAGGACTTTATTGCCGCTTAATACAAAGTTTGAAGTGCTTACCACGCCTTGTGTTGTGATATTTGAAGATGATGATATACTAGCCCTTGATAAAAGTGTGGGGATTGAAAGCTATAGTTTGCTTAAAACCTATCCGCATTATAAGCTTATAAATCGCCTTGATAAAGACACAAGCGGCGTGATTTTACTTGCAAAAAATGAAAAAATGCGACAAAAAGCAATCCAAGCTTTCAAGCAAAAAGAAGTAGAAAAAATGTATTTTGCTTTAATTGAGGGCAAAGTGTATGAAGAAATAAATATTGAAAAAAAGATTAGCACACAAAAAGATTCTAAAGCAAAAAGTTATGTAGATAATGAAGGCTTATATGCACAAAGCATAGTTACACCCTTGCAAACTTTTACGCATACCACGCTTGTATCCGTGCAGATTCCAACAGGTAGAACCCATCAAATACGAATCCATCTAAAAAGCATTAAACACCCAATCATAGGCGATATTATCTATAATAAAACAAGCTTAATAAAAGCAAAGCGATTAATGCTGCATTGTCAAAAGACTTCACTTCTAGGCTATACATTTGAAAGCAAAGTAGATATACACGAAGCCTTTGGGGTGAGTGAATAGGTTTTGTATCCTTTATGTTGTGTGGTTGGAAATATGAATAAATATTATACAAATATCAAGTAAGTTATATTGAGTTTCTTTTATACATAATAATAAATTCAGGATTAAGGGCTTATTATCCCATGTTCCATTGTATCTTGCAAAGCACACTTTTTATTGAGAATCTAAATGACTTTGCAAAAATCTTTGTCGTGTAGATTCTAAAGGTAAATTTTGCAATTACAAATTATGTTTCAAAATGATATAAAAATACATATCCGCAAGACTATATTTTTTACATAATGTAACATATAATTATTTATTCATTCAATTTATAGTCCATATTGTATTTATTTATTATGATGACTTATATTCTCTAAAGTAACCCTATATATTGACAAAGTGTATAGTTGCAAAATGTTGCTATAGGGATACAACATATATACTTTTTTAAGGAGACATTATGGTTATTGGCTGTCCAAAGGAAATTAAAGTGCATGAATATCGCGTTGGTTTAACGCCATCAAATGTGCATGAATATAAAGAATCTGGACATAAAGTCCTTATCGAGCATGATGCTGGAAGTGCGATTGGCTTTAGTGATGAGGAATACCACAGGGCTGGTGCTACAATCGTTGATAAAGAAACATTATTTAAACAAAGCGATATGATTGTAAAGGTAAAAGAGCCTATTGAGAGTGAATATAACTATTTCAAAGAAGGGCAGATTCTTTTTACTTATTTGCATTTAGCGGCTGATAGAAAACTAACAGATATGCTACTTGAAAAAAAGATTAATGCAGTGGCGTATGAGACGATTAAAGTGCGTAATGTATTGCCTTGTTTAGCCCCTATGAGCTCTATTGCTGGGCGACTTGCCGTTATAGAATCTGCGAAATACATTCAAAAAACCTTTGGTGGCAATGGAGTGCTTCTTAGTGGGATTCCGGGGACTCCAAAGGGTAAAATCACAATTATTGGTGCTGGTGTAGTAGGATTAAATGCAGCACAACTTGCAGTGGGAATTGGTGCAGATGTAAGCATACTTGATATTGATACGGCTAGACTTGCGTATGTGGATCAAATGTTTAATATGCGGATTCACACGCTTTTTAGCTCTCGTGCTAATTTACTTGCTAGTATCGCAGATTCTGATGCGGTGATTGGTGCGGTATTAATACCGGGTGCAAAAGCACCAAAACTTGTAAAAAAAGATGATTTGCAATGTATGAAAACAGGAGCAATCCTTACAGATGTAGCAATCGATCAAGGCGGTTGCTTTGAGACTTCAAAACCTACAACTCATAATGATCCCGTGTTTGATGTTGATGGAATCTTGCATTATTGTGTGGCAAATATGCCCGGGGCTGTGGCAAAAACGGCAACTTTGGCTTTAACAGATTCTACACTTAACTTTGGCTTAAGCATAGCAAAGCTAGGTGTAAAAGAAGCAGCATTAAAAGATAGCGGAATCTTAGAAGGGCTTAATACCTATAATGGTAAATGCACTTATAAAGGTGTGAGTGATGCCTTTGGTATCGCATATACTGATGCAAAAGATGCATTGTGCTAATTTTAAGCATGTTTTAAAATAAAATGAGATATAATGGCGATCGCCTTTCTGGTTAGCCCTATGCAATAGGCATTGTGAGCAACGCTTCAGGATGGGAACATAGCAGAGCACTTGCAATGTTTGTGTGCCATTGGTCCCTGGCTGGAAGGGTTTTTTTACCCCGTATTCAAACTTCTAGTTAAGACTTTAAATTGAAACTTTATATTAAAATTCTCGGATTCTAACTTATGGCAATTTATAATAATATAATTCAGGGCGTAGATAAAAGCTTTAGTGTCTATAACGCCACTTATAAGCAAAGCTATCATTCAAAAAGTCTTGGGGCTTATACTGAGACGCTATTAAAGCATATTTATCCTGCTTTATTCTTTCAGCAATATGGTAGTTTTTGTGATGAAAACACAAGAAAATCCTTTTTAACACAAGTGGATTCCATACAAAAATACTATAAAATCAACACAGATTTAACTCCACTGCAACACATTCTAAAAACCCTTACAGAATCTATACAAACACAGAATCTCACTCGCCCATTACGCATACTAGATATTTGCTTTGGACTTGGTTATAATGCCATGCTTAGTTTAAAATACTTTCAAACATGCGAGATTTACTCACCAGAAAAAGACTATTTCTTACAAGAACTTTATAATTTTCCATACCATAATATCGCACAAAGCAAAACAATCTTACATACACTTCACACGCATTCACTCTATCAAAATAACACACAAACACTTTATTATTTACATGGCGATGCCCTTAAGATTCTATCAAGCTTTAGCGCTGGCTTTTTTGATATTGTATTTCAAGATGCTTTTAGTCAAGCCCATAATAAAGAGCTGTGGGATGCAAAATATTTTCAAACACTCTATAACATTACAAAAACCCCATGTATTATCACAACTTATGCAAAGGCAAAAGTCGTGCTTGAAGCAGCACAAAAAGCAGGATTTAAGACACTAAAATATGTATGGGGTAGCGTGTTTTATAAATAGATTCTAAAGGATATGTATGAAAAGTTTGATATTATTTTTATGTGTAATGTTAAGCAACTTAAATGCACAAGAATTAATGAGACAAGAGTTAAGCACAAAACAAGCACAAGAGATAATCAAAGAGTTTGAGCCATTTTTTAAGGAAGCTATGGCACAGAAATTAGAATCCTTTAAGTTAAAAAAAGATTCTATAACAGGGCTTTCATATATTGATTTTTGTGAATATCCACCAGATAGAAGCCTTGTCTTTGGGGCATTGGAGAATGGACGATTTAAGGGGGAAAAGATTGCTGACCTGCCATTTACATGCGATGAGAGTAGTGGGGCTAGAAAATATTTTATCTACAATAAAGATATAGAGCAAAGCCTTATTGCCTTAAAAAAGTTAAAATTTTTAGACTTTATTGCTAAAAATTTGCCACTAAAAAATGAGATTATACAAAGCGATAAAGGTAATATAACAACACTTTGGCAAAAAGATAACACAAAAAATAAAGACTTTAAGCGACTATGGATTCTATATAGAAATGAAACATTAGGACAATCATGCACGATTATTTTTACACAAAAAGGTGCATATACAGAAGTAATACTGCAATATCTAAATTATTGATAAATAGATTTTTATCTTCAAATAACTTGCCATTTTTAAATATCCAAAGCATATTAAAAAGTCTCTTGCTGTAAGAATTACATCTTCTAGCACACCATTATTATCAATATCAATCTGCCTTTATAACTTTTAGCAAATCCTACATATGGCGAGTTCTTATCAATCGCTTTTGCAATTTCTTTTTTTAATCTCTCCATTTTCTGTGCAATAATATTCAAAAAAAAGACATCTTTATTGTTTCGCCCAAAAACACAAAAGCCTATACCAAATTGATTACAATCTTTATTATTTTGAACGCCTTGAGAGAAGTTGTTAATGATAGACTCCATATAGTCTTTCTCTGCTGTTATATAGATTTCTTCGTTATCTTTTATGTTAGATAAAGCTTATTTCGTTATAGACTTGCTCATTTACAACTGCAGTTTTAGAGCTTAGCACTGTGATATGGTCTTCTTTAGGTAAGTGTGCTAGGCTAGGGTTAGCATATAAGTTTAACATCATTGAAAATTACTGTAACTTTTCATCATAACTACCACCCAAAATATTCTTATGTAAAGTAAAAATCTCTATTTTGCAAACCTAAATATTCTGTGTTTGACAAGATTTCTATTATCGCAAGTGCAACACATAAGCTACTGTATTTTTAGTGGAGGCAAGGATTATGAATAATAAACTTCACAATAACAAGCTCTCATCATTTCCAATAGTATATAATCTAAGAGAAAATGTAGTAGCGTGAAATCCGCATAGGGATTCTGATTATTATCCGTGTAGAGTGTGTGGATGGGGGGGGGGGGGCAAAAAACCTCAAGAAAACCAATAAAAATATTGAAAAACCCAAAATACCAAAGAATACGCTTAACATACCTAAGAATAATATTTGCATATATTTATGTTTTGTGCAGTATTCTTGTATTAGAAATACAGAATCTAAAATTTTATAAGAAATTTTTTTGCTTGATAAAACTTCTCATGGGGACAATGTAAATACAGCAAAACTTAGCAACAAATCACAATGCCTAACTATTTTGTAATGCCAAGAAGCATATCTGTAAAATCCTATTTTTTAAAGTCCAATGCATTACTTTTATAAAGCAATCTGTATAAAAGTAATGGGGCAGATGTATGCATAAAATCTCTACACATTCATCAGCAATAATATCAGTGGGGATACGCACCCTGCACAACTCCGTAAGATTTATTCATCATCTGCTTCTTATAAATAAATTTTTAGACAATTGCAACTTATATTATTTGTAAATACTTTTTTGTTTCGAATCGTTTCATGAGAATTATATCCCATTTTAGAATCTAGCTCCTTAATGCGAGGATTAACATTGTCCATACCAAAAGGATTAAAGCAGATATAGAAATTTGCGATTATATGAGGACACTTTCTTGGGCAAATCGTTGCAGTCTTGCAAATACCAAGATTTTTACTTGCTTATGTTACAAAGCGGTTATGAATTTTAGGCGTAACTATAAGATTAAAAGTTTATATTAAGAGTCTATTCTTGATTTTATGGCAATTTAGCAACCCACAAAGGATTAAGATTGCTATATGCTTGTTTCACGCTAGACATTCTTTTGTTATAATAATAAATTTTTTATAATTCCAAGCATGATAAAGGCACACAATGGATTCTTATGAATATGGCGAGTTGTTAAAAACTTTGCAAAATAAAGCACAAAATATCGCAAAGATTCTAAACCCAGATTCCCTGCAAAAGCGACTAGATGAGATTAACGCATTAGAATCTCATCAAGAGTTTTGGAATGACGCAAAAAAGGCGGGGGAAATCACAAAGGAAAAGCGAAAATGTGAGCGGATTTTAAGCACTTATACAGAGATGAAAGCCGAGCTAGATGATGCAAGAGAGCTATTTGAGATAGCAGAGAGTGAAGGGGATTCTAGCACTTTGGAGCTGTTGTTTGAAAATGTAGAATCTTTGCAGAGCCATATACAAAAGGTAGAAATTGAGGTTATGCTAAGTGGGGAGTTTGACTCAACAAACGCCATTATTACCATTCAGCCCGGAGCCGGTGGGACGGAGTCCCAAGACTGGGCAAGTATGCTGTATCGTATGTATTTGCGTTGGAGTGAGCGGAGAGGCTTTAAGGTGGAGCTACTAGACTATCAAGATGGTGAAGAAGCGGGCATTAAGGGGGCGGCGTTTATCATCAAAGGTGAGAATGCCTATGGCTATGCTAAAAGCGAAAATGGCGTGCATAGGCTGGTTAGAATCTCGCCCTTTGATGCTAATGCCAAGCGACATACAAGCTTTGCTAGCGTGCAGGTAAGCCCGGAGTTGAGTGAAGATATAGACATTGAGATTTTGGATAAGGACATTCGCATTGATACCTATCGTGCCAGTGGTGCGGGCGGACAGCACGTGAATAAGACAGAATCTGCTATCCGCATAACGCACTTTCCAACAGGCATAGTCGTGCAGTGTCAAAATGATCGCAGTCAGCATAAAAATAAGGCAACGGCTATGAAAATGCTGCAGAGCAAACTCTATGAGCTAGAGCGACTAAAACAAAGTGAGGGCGTGGCAAATGCCGAAAAAAGCGAGATAGGCTGGGGACACCAAATCCGTAGCTATGTCCTAGCCCCATATCAGCAGGTAAAGGACTTGCGGAGCAATTACGCTACAAGTGATACTGATGGTGTGCTAGATGGTGATATTGATGATTTAATAGAATCTGTGCTTGTTTTGGGGGAGAGTAAAGGTGAGTGAGATTCTAAGAGAAGATTCTAAAAATACCATATAATAAAGGGAGACAGAATACAAGGAACACAAGAGAATCCAATTGCAGCAAATATGGTTAGGATAATAAGATGACAAATACTAGACACTAAATAGGAACAATAATACAACAATAATGAATCTTGATATTCTCGCAGAAGAACGCCCCTCCCCAAAAACAGAAGTTTTACACATCATAATCGCAAAGAGTTTGCACAATAAAAAGATTTATGCTTTTATGAATCTTCTCAAGATTTTGCCTATTGTTAAAAAAATATTTTATGTTTAACTATGAGATTCTAGGCGTATCGTGCAATGGATTAAAAAATCTATGTAAGCATTGTTTTTCTTTGCCGTTTAATGTTGCTTTGCTTGGTTGTTATTGGTTCTTATTGATTTATTGTCTATCCACTCATTAAAAATATCATTAAAAGTTTTATTTGTATTATCTGCTTTATCTTGATTATTTATAGATTTAGTCTATCTTTTGTTTTTCACCTTAATCCTATCTTGATTTTGTAAGTATCAAAAATAGTCCTTAAAGCTCAATTCTTTTTTCTTTATGCACCCTAGCCTTGCAAATGGTTGCTATATATGTAGCTTTTTATAGCTGTGGATTTCCTATGTAATGTCTTACTGTAATATGCAATATTAAAGCTACATATGTATGCACTTTTCTCTTGCTTTATCCAAGCTTGCATATGGATATTTACCTATTACAAGCGCAAGAACTTGGATTAAACACTGCGTTAATATTTGCATCGCTTCATTCCGCTAGTCAGTAAAATCATTACCAAAGCAAACTAAGCATTCTTTTCTTTGCCTTTGCCACATCAAGCAGTCCATTTTTTGCCCTAGCATTCAGTGAGTTAAAAATATCTTCTATCATTGTAGAATCTAGTCCATAATCACGCGGATTGCTTGAGATATGAAGTGTTTTAAAAAGATTTTTAATCCTTTGTTTATAAGGGCGTAGAATAGAATCTGCTTTTTCATCACTTATACAATCTAGCAAAATCGGCAGAGTAAAGCTACACGCCAAGCCGTGTGGCACACCAAAACGCATTGTGATAGGATAGCTTATGGCGTGAGCTAGGGCGGTTTGTGTGTTTGAAAAGCTAAGGGCAGATTGGATACAAGCAAGGGCTAAGTTTTTCCGCAAGATTCTAATCTGCGTTGTCTCTTTAGTGTTTTTCAGGGAGATTTGCTTTTTGCTTGTGCGACAGCCCTTATGGCTAGTCTCCGCGCAAAAAGCTTCACAACCCTGAAAACGAAGTTTCTTTAGAAAATCACTTAAAGATACTTCCGCAGGTGTGCTGTGTGTGCTTGAGTCTGATTTCCGTGCTTGGGCACTACCCTTAAGGTAGCTTCTCGCACTCAAATCTACACAACCCTTGAAATTATCTAAAAATCCTTCTGCAGATGTGGCGGTGCTGTTTATAACTTCTAAAATCTGCTTAGAACCCAAAGTTAGCATTTCATATAATAGCGGCAGATTCTCTAAAATTAGCTCAATAGCCGCCTTTGCATATTGCGTAGAAATGGGATTTGCATTTTTATTCCAAATGGATTCTATGGCGTGAGATAGGCTATCAAGCGTAGTGTGAATGCTAAGATTTAAAGGCAGGGATAGCAAAAGAGTAATATCATAAAACGCTATTTGTGGATATAAGCATTTATGCGATAAAGAGTATTTGACATTTGCCCCTTTATCCCAAATAGTCGCCCATTGTGTCAGCTCACTGCCTGTTCCAGCCGTGCTAGGACAAGCAAAAAGTGGCATTGCCTTTGCCTCGCCCACAATCTCCAAACCCCCATTATTTACTACAATCTCATTTTGCAGGGCAAAAAACTTTGCACTATCAAGCACACTCCCACCACCAAGGGCAATAACCACATCATAACGCCCTTGAATCTTTGCCTTTGCACTTTGTAAGGATTCTAGCTGCGGATTTGGATTTACAGAATCATAGATGATAATGTTGCTAAAAATCTTTGCGATATTTTGGGCTAAGTTTGCTCGTTTAGATTCGGCAGGATTGGAATCTAAAATTTGAGATACTAGCTCACGCTCAGCATAACAATAAATAGAGTCTTGGCATTCTAAGGATTGAGATGAAGCTTGTGGGTTGTAAGAAAAATCGCAAGGGAGTTTATTAGACATATGCAGTTGCGAAGCAACAAATCCACACTTGCAAAATGACCGCAGCGATTTTTCGCTACTCCCGCAAGATTCGCTCAATACTGAATGCCTATTAAAGCTTTTAGAAGTTACTAGCAACACCCTCTTTGAACTCAACTCATTTTCCGCTAGATTCTGTAAGGATTCTAAAATATCCACATCAAAGTGGATTTGCACAGGATTATAATAACTAAAACTCATCGCTACACTCCTGCATATACTCGCTTAGTCTTTGAGCCACTTCTTGCGGTGTAACCTTTGGTCGCCCTAAGTTTTCTTTAGAGCCTTTTTGGATTTTAAGGTAGATAAACCACGCACCTTTTTTAGAATCTAAATTGCTAGGATTTGCATTCTTGGATTTTGTGTTGTTAGAATCTGCTTGAGATTCTATAATACTAGAATCCACAATTCTAGTATTTTGCAAGTATGGACTAGTGCTTCGCACGAGTGCGGTGGTGCTAGTGGGGCTTTTTGTGGATTTTAGGGGGGAGCTAGACATAGAGTCTGCGTTCGCAATCGTATCGCTCACCCTAAAATCCACAAAATCGCTGCTATGACTACCCAAAGACGAATTGCTATAAGTTAAAAACGCTTTTACATAGCTTTCAAATTCTTCTAAACTCTCCGCTATATACACATTCACATACCCACACGACTTAGCAATGACTACAAAATCTACAAAAGGCGAGAGATTAAACTGCCCACCTGTGCTATCGTGGCTTTCATTATCTAGTAAAATATGGCAAAAATTATCCCTATCCCTTGTGTAATACGCATTTGTGCTTAATGCACCAAGCCGCATAAGCAGGGCAGAATCACCATCTATGGCAATGACTTTTTGCCTAGTTTTTAATGCAATGCCAAGTGAGAGAGAACTCACACAGCCCATAGAGCCGACCATATAGAGCTGATTTGGACTATCCTCTATTTCATATAGTTCCCTGCCACATTTACCTGTGGTAGCAAGCAACAAAGCTTTAGAATCTTTTGCTAGAGTATGCAGGACACTCAAGGCTTCTAGCCGCGTAGGCATTTTGTTTGCGGGTTGGGTGGGTTTAGAATCTGGTTTAGATTCTGTGTTGCTGGAATCTTTAGTTTCTAATGTTGTAGTGTTGATTTTAGGATTTGTTTGAGATTCTAGGCTTTTAGAATCCGCAATTCTAGTATCTTGGCTAAGATTTGAATGTTGTGCAAAACGAGGCGAAAGGAGTTTGCTAGATGCAAATGACCGAGCCGAGTTGCCGCACTCATTCAAAGATTGGCTAAGAGACGAATTGCCAACATTGCTTAGAGCGATTTTAGAAAAAGTTTTATCTCTTACAATAAAGAAAAAACTCTCCCCTCTCCCCAACCACTCCAAAGCCTCTTGCACCTGCATTTTAGCCCTATCCATATCTGAATCTAAAAAGGCATACTTCATCTCGCAAGTCTCTAGCAATGTATCCGTGATAACGCCTAGCAGCTCGTGCTGTGGCTCATCTGTGTTTTTACCGCTAGAATCCCTTTCACCACGCAAGGACACAAAGCCTAGAATTGGAATCTTAAAAGTATAGTTAAGGCTTGTGAGAGGGCTTAGGGCATTAGAGAGACCGCTATTTTGCATTAGCACCACGCCATAATTACACGGCGTTGGCTTTTTAGTGCTTTTGCTTGAGTTTGATTTTCGTGCTTCGGCACTACCCACAAGGTAGCTTCTCACACTCAAATCTGCACAACAAGCAAAATCATCAAAAAATCCTTCCGCCTGAGAGTCTTTATTGTTGGAATTAACTTGAGATTCTAGGCTTGTGGATTTTTCGCTACGCTCAAAATGAAAAGGGGTAGAATCCATAATTCCAGTATTTGTGGTGGTGCTTTGTAAGTTTTGTGTGAATTTGGGGGCAGGAGTTACCTTATGGGTAATGACTGCCTCCAAAGACGCACAATCTTGCGAATGATTACTCAAAGACGAATTGCTATGAATTAGTCGGCACAAGCTTATCCCACTTGCAATCGCCACCGCATCGCCCTCATTATTACTCATAATGAAACGCTCACTATTAATCGCATAATTAATAAGCGGTGCAAGATATGAGCAAGGCACACCGACAAAATCCCTTAATCCCACACTCTGCAAATAATCACCAAATTCCTGCGTGTCTAACATAGTTTTCCTTTCTCTAAGTTTTAATTAAGGCAATACTTAAATTATCGCCTATGGGAAGTGTGTAAATCTCATCGCTAGATTCTGCGATAAACTCCATAACCGCCTCCCTCACGCCAACATAGCCTTGCGAAAAATATTCGTGGCAGAGTATCACCCCGCCCTTTACCATTTTGGGATAAAAATATCTAAGCCCTGCTAAAATTGGCTCATACAAATCACAATCAAGATTCACAAAGCAAAATCTTTCATTCTCCAGTCCCACAGCACTTTGCGGAAACCAACCCTTTTTGATTACACATCGCTCTTTATAGGGCATTTTACTTAGCACCAGCTCCACACTTGTATTGGCAAAATGCTTTGCCCCAAGTGAATGAGCCATAGCAGAATCTTTGCTTACATCGCTGTGAGTGAAGCCCTCAAATGTGTCAAACAAATACAAAGTTTTATCCCTAAAACTTTCATTTATATACCTTGCAAAATCCCCTCTATACACACCAAGCTCCGCTACACTGCCCTCTAAATGTTGTGAGATTTTTGCAAAATCCTGCAAAAATGCGATTCGTGCCTTGACACTTAGCTCAATGTAGCCTACATCAATTTTTGCCTTTGAAATACCCATAGATTCTAACTGCTCACTAATCTCATAAAGCCCTGTAAAAGTGCCTACAATTACCTTGTCAAAGTCTAGCTCTAGAATCTTAGAAGAGGGATATATACTTATACCCCCCCCCCCCGTGATTATGGGGCGTTGGCTTTTCTGTGCTTTTGCTTGAGTTTGATTTTCGTGCTTCGGCACTACCGCTTAGGTAGCTTCTCGCACTCAAATCTGCACAACAAGCAAAATCATCAAAAAATCCTTCCGCCTGAGAGTCTCTAATATCAAAATCTCGGTTTGTAATTTCTGCATTTTGATTTTCTAAACAGATTTTCTGCCCTGCCTTTTGTGGATCATTATCAATAAATGCAATAATCTCTGTGTTCTTATCTTGCATAAGATTTGCTCCAATGAGCCTACCGCAGTTTCCTGCACCAAAAATGATAACTTTTTGCATATTTGCTCCTTAAAAGTAATTTGTGTTCTATCTACCAAACAATAGACAGAATCCAAATTACAAAATTTATAGAATCTGCCACTTAGATTCCGTATTACATAAAGTTTTATTTTGAGTGATTTTTAAAAATCCGCAAACACAAATTTCACATTCTAGCAGTTGCGGTATGGCTTTGTGGGCTTTGTATGCTTTTTGAAGTAGGAGTTACCTTAATGTGTAATGACTACTTCAAAAAGCATACAATCGCACGAATTGCATACCCAAATGCGAATGCTACGCACATTTTGCAGCAGTATCTTTGAGATAAAATCGTGGTTTTCAAGCTTTTTGTGAGCGGAGCTTACTAAGCGTAAGTGAGCGAACAAAAAGCGTAGAATCCACGATTTTAGCCAAAGAGACAAACGCAAAACATTATATTGTCCCCGGAATAAGTGAGAGAATCTCCTTCACACTCATACAAGAAGATTCCATCTCCTTACTTCTATCAAACTCTAAAATCCCTTGTGCGACCTTTTGCATCGCTACAAATGAAGCCCTAAGCAAGTGGTTTGCATAAATAATAATATTTGCCCCAGCTTCACCTAGCTCTTTTGCAGTGATTTCATTAAAGCTTGTAGGCACGACTACCACAGGCGTTTTAGAATCTTTCTCTCTAAATGCTTTAAGAAAAGCTAATACTTCATCAGGGCTTTTTTGGCGTGAATGTATCATTATGCCATCTGCCCCAGCGTTAATGTAGGCAAAAGCCCGCTTCAGTGCGTCTTCTTGCCCTTTGTCTAGTATCAAAGATTCAATGCGCGCGATAATCATAAAGTCTTGTGTAATCTGTGCGTTTTTCCCCGCTCTAATCTTGTCGCAAAAGACTTCAATGTCTTCTTGGGTTTGTTCTACATCATTGCCTAAAAGTGAGTTTTTCTTTAAGCCCGTTTTATCTTCAATGATAACAGCAGACACACCTGTGCGTTCCAAACTTCTCACAGAAAAGACAAAATGCTCTATCTTGCCGCCTGTGTCGGCATCATAAATCAAAGGCTTTGAGGTTACTTCAAAGATTTCATTAATGGTATTTAAGCGACTTGTTAGCTCTACGGCTTCAATGTCTGGCTTACCCCTGCTTGTGCTATCTGTAAGGCTAGAACTCCAAAAGCCATCAAACTCTAGTTTTTTTCCATTAGATTCTACACAAGCATTCTGTGCGATAAGGGCAGATATGGCGGAGTGGGTTTCACAGATTCTAAGTGGGGTTTTTGCATTCACAAGGCGGCGTAAGAGCGAAAGTCTAGCATTTGTGCTGATACCAATCGCCCTTGCATCAAGGTTTAATTGTGTGGAGCTTATGCCCTCTGTGTAGCTAGGCTCTATAAGCTCACCGCAATTTAGCTCCTGCAAGGTATCAATGACATTTTGACGCGTTTTACTCTGCGTGCCACTTTTCCAATCATCGCCGTGAATGACATAGCGGGGCTTCAAAGCGCGGATATTGCCTTCATAACTGAGTGTATCTTGCGGGATAACTCTATCAATCTCTTTTAAATGACTGATAACTTCATAGCGTTGGGCATAGTTCATATAGGGCAGTCGCTTATATGAGGCTATTGCCTTATCGGTCAAAAGCCCTAGCACAACTTCGCCCTTTCTGCCCTCACTAGATTCTAAGCTATCGGCTAACTCTCTTGCGATTTTTAGGATATTGATATGCCCGGGGTGGATTAAATCTGCCGCCATAGCGACATAGACTATTGGAGGTTTCATTGTCTGCTCCTTGAGTAGATTTTACAAAGAACAGAAACAACACTAAAACTTAAAGCGCTCCTTTCTTGCGATAATGCGGATAAAGTAGTCATCTTCACCATTAAATGGTGCAAAGCCTTTGTTTTCCATTGCGTAAAGAGTTTTAAAACAATACACAATAAGCATATTACCCCCCCCCCCCATAGTTATTGTATGGGTATCTGCTTGAGTGTTACTTGTATCATCTGCTTTTTGATTTATTGTTTCTTGCATTGCGTTATTTGAACTAAAACGCAAAGTTTCAATCTCTTGTAATGTTTGAGTGAAATTTAAGAATCTGCGGTAGTGATTATCATAAATAAATGCGTTTGTCTCACCTTCTACCGCCTTACCCTTGCCACAAAGGCTATTTTTCTCGCCTCTCACTTCAATGGCTAAGATTCCGCCATCTTTACAATATTTAAGGCAATCTGCCAAGGTTTTATCTTGTTGAGCTTTGCTGATAGAATGCAGGGTAAAACGAGAGTAGATACAATCAAATTGTTGTTGAAAACTAAAGGAATCTAATTGTGTGAAATCGCCACATAGAAAGTGGGGATTGTTTTGTGAATCTGATCTTTGCTCCGCTTCTTGTGTGGATTCTGTGTGGTTTTGTTTAGAATCTTGCTGCGTTTCTACATAATCATTTAAAAATGCAATCTCTTCTTGCACTTGATCTATGGCGGTTGTATCTATGCCATTATTTGCAAAATAGAGACTATCTCGCCCATTACCACAACCTAGCTCAAGAAGAGATGGGGTATTAGATTTTGTGCGTTTATTAGTATCACAATTTATGGATTCTAGCAAATAGCTTTTATACACAAATTTTGCAAAAAGTGATGGCTCTACACCGATTTTATGCCTACTATAAAAATCACGCCAATATGTTTTGTCCATATTTTATCCTTTCTGGGTATTTTACCATCTTCTTATTAGACAATTGTTAATGCTTTATCCCATCAATCTTAAAAGTGCCATTTTTAACTTCTTCTGTGATATCTTGCCAGTTGCTTTCATTATAGATATTGCCTTCGACTCGAAAATAATGACTTATTAACCACTCGTCTTTTTTGTGCTGTCCAAAAATTGGACTTGTTACAATAGCTACTCTCTTTTTTCCATCGCGTTTTAGTATATTCTTTGGCACATTAGGACAACCATTAGGAAGATTTTCGCAAAAAATGCTTGAAATATCGTAATTTGCCATAAGTCTAGAATCTATTTTTAATTCTCCGCTTGCATTAAAGTTTTTAAAGAGAAAAAGAGCATCTGGTCGTCCATCTTTTACCGCTATGCTACTAGGAATGCCTATACTATCGAACCCACCATGATCACTTACTACAAAAATTTGCGTGTTGTCATAAATATCATTGTCTTTAAGCCATTGTATAAATGTGCTAAGATAGTTCAGAGCACATGCTTCAGAATCATAATGCTTGAAATAAAGTCTTGTTTCTGCCTTATTTCTGTAGGGCATTTCCACTTTATGCGGATAATCATGCCATGCAGTCTTCTTGATAAGATTGTTTTCTATGCTTTGAAACATGCAATTTTTTCCATCATAATACATGCCATAAGGAACATGTGTTATTGAAGAATGTAAATATTTAAAAGTTGGTTTTTTAGATTCCGTATTGTGCAAATGAGTAAAGGCATAGAATGATGAAGTGTAAGGCAATGAAGTTTTTACATTATAATCGACTATTCTATGACGCAACCACTCCCCACCTTTATATATTTTAGAACGCAATGTTTCTGGACTAAAACGAAATGTCCCATAACTTAATAAGCGTTTATATATCGCTGCATTACCTTCATTTGCAAGTTTGAAAGCAATTGTGTCTTCCGGGTGGTGTGTAAGATAATAGTCGATATAGGCATATCCATTTTGTGTTACAAAAATATTTTGATTATAAGCCTGTATGTATTTGGCTGCTTTGGCCGATTCCTCCATAAAATACCCCACATCATAGCCATTCTTTACAAAAGTATCACCTATAACACCAAAGGCTTCAGTGATACTATCAGCAAGATTATCTTTTCTGGCATTCATATTATATACAGCATAATGCTCCCCGCCGATAAGCGTAGCAATACTATGGATAGTAGAGTTTGTCGTAGATATAGCATTATCAAATAGCACAAAGCCATCAAGCTGTGTTTTAAACTCTGGGAACTGTTCTAAGAGTGGGTGCATATGTGATCCACTAAACATATCAAGCACCATAACTATGATATTCTTTTCAGTCTTAGAGTAAGAGAATAATTCTTTTTCATAGGGTTGCAGATTGCTGTCTTCTGCAACAAGGCTTTTTGGGACTATATAGGTTTTATTTGCTTCCATAATATTAAAGAAAGATATAACACTTAACACACAAAGGGTAATGAGACTAACACTAAAAATAGTCTTAAGCCATTTAAAACAAAAATATACGATCGCTACACTTGCTATAAAAGCACACAAGGCATATAAAAGATTATTTGGATTATTAAACTCTGGTTTTTGCAAGACAAAGTGATCCATTGCTCCATAATCACCTACAAAAATAAATGTATTGATTACCCCGATAAGAAATAATATGCTTACAACATATACACCAAACTTAAAAAGTCGTGTTTTATAAAAAAAGCTTGTAATATAGATAACCATAAAGCTAGAACAAAGGAATGCACCAAATAAAACTGCTAGTGTTTGATATGTTTGCTTTACATCAAATTGAGAGACATCACTACTATACAAAGCATAAGGGCTAAATACACATATCATAAAACAGATATTAAGAATGGCTAGAATGCTAATATTGCGATAGGTTGCATAGGTTTTAAAATCTAGGGCGGTGTGTGGGGTGAAAATGTTAAATAATAGAGTTTTAAGTTTTCCTTGTGGTTGTGTAGCTTTGCCTGACAATTTAGTGTTTTTAGATGAGTTGGCGTTGTTAGAATCTCGTTTTTTGGATACTTCGCTTTGCTCAGTATGACAAGACAAAGAATCCGCAATTCTAGTGTTAGAGTCTCGGCATTCTAAGGATTGAGATGAGAAATTAGGGTTGTGCAAGTCTTGCGAATGAGGCGTATTGGACATACGCCGCAGTGAGTAAGGCGAAGCACTCCCTGATTTATCGCTCAATACTGAATGCCTTTTATTTCTACATTGCTTAAATATCTCTTTAAACAACGCAAACGCCATATTACAAGTCCAATATAATACTAACGCACTCGGCATACTATAAAGTAGCACCAAGAACAATAAAGCAATCAAACTCCCTTGCACTCTCGCACCTAACTCTTTTGAGCTATAAAAGACATTAATTAAAGTAAAAGCTGTCATCAGTAAAGGCAGTATATGAATACTTAAGCCAAATAACATAATAGAATCTGGCTTGCTTAAATCATCTATCCATAGAAAGCGGACACTTTGTAGATATTCAGCTTTGTTAATAATCTCATACATTGCAAAAAAGAATGGAATCTGCAAAGCCAATCCGCCAAGACTACGCAGAGC
>NZ_FZPK01000079.1 GCF_900198625.1 Helicobacter rappini
GCATTGATTGTAGAAACTTAGCATATCATTATATTGTCCTTGTGGAATGTATCCTAGAGCCATTCTTGCATCTGTTTTTAAATCTCCTGTATCACTTGGCTCTGTGCCACGAATGGCTAAAGTGTATTCCTTAGTTTCCTTATTTTGAAACAAGGTCGCAGAAAAACCTGAATCTGTATTAGGGCAATGTTCTACAAGATCGTAGCGTTCAAAAAATCTTTTAGTTTGAGTTGGAGTGAAGTTTCCTTTGAGTTTATCATTAAATATCAAACCTGTATCTTGAACTCTATGATTCCGATAAGTCATATCTAAGATGTCATAGAAAGTTATAGTTGGATTATTTTTTCGATTTGTGTTTTTAATATCTTCGCCTTCAAACTCTTTTCCTATAAAATGAAAATATCCATAGGCAGCTTGGGCTAATTCAGCGTTATCCCTCATCTTGTTGATTAATATCTTATTATTCATTTCTTGGTCTCCAAGTTGTATTTTGTTATCTTGTTGCAATATAAATCTTCTTCACTCCAATAAAATCCACTTCCTTCATTGCCATCTAGGTAATAGCGTCTTGTATGCCATTTTCCAAGTATTATAGCCAAAGTGATATTACTTTTTTTAAAAATCTTTTCATTGCTATACAAACTTGCAAAAATAGAATACCTTGAGTTTCTTATTTCACCTATGAAAAATTCATATTCTACTTCATTAGGGGAGTAAAAATGTGCTTTCTCACCCATTGCCTCTACTTCCCTATTCAACTCTTCCCAATCTAAACTATCCAAATCTGTATCAAAATACCTTAGAATCTTATTATATTTTTCCTCATCATTTGGCAGTTCATTTAATTTACACATATTCCTAAATTGCCAATAACTAGGCTCTAAATAAAATGAATATGGTGGTGTGTAATAAAAGATAATTAAACCTATACTTCCAAGAAAGACTAAAAACTTTGAAACCTTTTTCTTTGATTTAAATGCTTTTCTATAGATAAGCCATAAAAGAAAATAAGAAAGAGATAGGGCAATACAAAACATAATTAGAAAAAACATTGTAATTCCTTTAGGAGTTTAGATTCTGCATTCTTTTGTTTGCGTTTTTCACCAAATAAAGTAGCAGAGAATCCTGAATGTGTATTTGGTTGGTGGATAAGTAAATCATAGCGTTCAAAGAAGCGTTTTGCTTGTGTGGGAGTAAAGTCGCCATTGAGATTCTCTGTGTTAAAAAATGTGCTGTCTTGTGTTTCATAGTTTTTGTAGGTAATGTCTAGTATGTCGTGGAGAGTTATTTTTGTATTTGTTCTATTCCCATATTCCTTTTTGTGTGCAAACTTCTTACCTATCAAATCAAAATATCCATATGCCGCCCAAGCTAGTTCAGCAGCATTTTTAATTCTGTTGATTGTATCTTTATTTTTCATTTATTACTCTCCATTAATTAAACTTCTTGATGCTTGTACAAGAAATATCTCTTTCTGTCCATTCTGCTTGAAATGGAAAATCTGTCATATACTTTCGCTCCAAAAAATAGCGTCTTGTTTTCCAGCTACCATATGTTTCAATATGAGTTATGGCTTCCTTTGAGAATCCTTTATTGTTAGTATTAGTATATAAATCAACCGAAATATCGTAACGTCTCTTTTGAATTGTTGCAACCTTTACTCTATATTCCAATCTACCTTCAATATAATCCAAATTGAAGCCCTTAGTTAATTTTAATGCTCTCCCATTCAACTCCTCCCAATCCAAACTCTCCAAATCTGTATCAAAATACCTTAGAATCTTATTATACTTCTCTTCAGTATTAGGTAATTCATTAAGCTTACACATTTTTCTAAATTGCCAGAAACTAGGCTCTAAATAAAATGAATAAGGTGTGTAGTAAAACATAATTAAACCTATACTTCCAAGCACTACAAGAAATTTAGATATATGCTTTTGTGATTTAAAGAGTTTTCTATATATAAGCCACCATATAAAATATGAAAGAGTAAAGACAATAAGGAGAAAACATATTATTACCAAAAGCATTGTAATTCCTTTAGGAGTTTAGATTCTGTATTCCTTTGTTTTCTTTTTTTCACCAAAGAGGGTAGCAGAAAATCCAGATTCTGTATTGGGTTGGTGGATAAGTAAATCATAGCGTTCAAAGAAGCGTTTTGCTTGTGTGGGAGTAAAGTCGCCATTGAGATTCTCTGTGTTAAAAAATGTGCTGTCTTGTGTTTCATAGTTTTTGTAGGTAATGTCTAGTATGTCGTGGAGAGTTATGGGTTTATTAGCTTTATCTCCGTATTCATCCTCATCATTTTTAAATTTCTTGCCTATTAGATGAAAATATCCATAGGAAGCCATTGCAAGTTCTGCATTGTCTCTTAATTTTTGAATCTGTTGTTTATTCGTCATTTTTGAATCCTTTTGGCGTCATATTGTCTTGTATATTTATATCATTGCAACTTAGAGTTTCCTCACTCCAATAAAAACCACTTCCTTCATTGCCATCTGGATAGAAACGCTTCGTGTGCCAATAAACGCCTATCGACATTGCAGTAACATTGTAACGGTTCATCTCTGATTTGTTACTTAAAAAATCGGCTAATATTCTTATATGGGAATTTAATTGTTTTTTTTTAGCGATAGTTTCATACTCAAAGACCCCCTTTTTATAGTAACCGTGTTCCTTTGTAACTTTCCACTTCCTTTTATTATCGTTATTATTATTCAACTCCTCCCAATCTAGTGTATCTAAATCTGTATCAAAGTAACTTAGAATCTTATTATACTTTTCCTCGTTATTTGGTAATTCATTTAATTTACACATATTTCTAAACTGCCAATAAGTAGGCTCTAAATAATAAGAATAAGGTGTGTAATAAAAAATAAAAAGCAAAAATAGTATTACTATAATACTACCTATGTTGTATTTAAAATAAAAGAAGAAAACGAGAGGAATAATAATAAAAAATATTATAGCTAACATTAGGCAACACTCCTAGATTCTAAAGAGGTATTATAAGTATAAACTTCATTAATGATACTTGGATAGCTTAAAGCAAAGAGTTGAGCAAGATAGCCACCAAGTGAATGTCCTATAACATTAATCTTTGCAATGCCTTTTTCTTGTAGTAAAGGCTTGAGAGTTTCCTCATAAAAGAGAAGCATATCAAAATACTGCTCTATCACTCTATTCATATCACTATTATTTGTGCCTATGTAGTAGTCATTGATTATATCTTTGATTTGCTCGAGCTTAAATTCTGTGCCTCTTATGGCTAGAGTGTATTCCGAATCTTTAGAATCTGCTTTTGTGTCTTTAAAAAGCGTAGCAGAGAATCCACTTTCAGTATTTGGCTGATGAATGAGTAAATCATAGCGAGAAAAGAATCTTTGTGCTTGAAGTGGGGCGAAGTCGCCTTTGAGTTCATCGTCAAATATTAAACCTGTATCTTTAACTTTGCAACCTTTGTAAGTTAAGTCTAAGATGCCAGTGTGGGTTATGGTTAAAAGATTTCCCTGCTCATCTTTCTTGTCTTTAAATTTTTTTCCTATAAAATGAAAATATCCATAAGCTGCCATAGCCAATTCAGCATTATCTCTTAATTTTTGTATTTGTTGTTTATTGCTCATTATTGTTCCTTAAGTATTGCATTTCTGCATTTACATCAACACATGTTAATGTTTCCTCACTCCAATAAAACCCACTCCCTTCATTACCATCTGGAAAATAGCGTCTTGCATGCCAAGTAGTTAAAGTTCCTATTAGAGGTAAATTTTGTTGAGAAAATTTCTCTTTGGAATGCGGGTATAAAAAAACATAATTATAACTTAATCTACCCTTATGTTTTGGGGTAGAGGAAGAGTAATTAATTACTTTTCTCCGATAATCAATTGCAATAGGTGAGCTATGAGCTATTTGCGCTTCTTTATTCAACTCCTCCCAATCCAAACTCTCCAAATCTGTATCAAAATACCCTAGAATCTTATTATATTTCTCTTCATTGTTTGGAAGTTCATTAAGCTTACACATATTTCTAAATTGCCAATAACTAGGCTCTAAATAATAAGAATAAGGTGTGTAATAAAAGATAAAGAGAAAAAATAGTATTACTAAAACACTGCCTATGTTATATTTAAAGCGAATAAACAAAACTAAAGGAATAATAATAAAAACTACATATAAAGGGATTCCTATAAGATAGATAATCCCAATAAGAAATAAGATTGTAAATTTTTTTAGAATCTTTTTTATCTTAATAAGATTCTTTTTTCTTTGAAGCCGTTTTTCCATTGTTGTCATTATTTATTCCTATGTAGTAATCATTTATTAAATCTTTGATTTGCTCGAGTTTAAATTCTGTGCCACGAATGGCTAAAGTGTATTCCTTAGTTTCCTTATTTTGAAACAAAGTAGCAGAGAAGCCTGAATGGGTGTTGGGGCAGTGTTTTAATAAATCATATTTTTCAAAGAATCTTTTGGCTTGAATCTTCCCAAACTCTCCATTAAGTTTATCAAAGTTAAAAACTTCCTTGGCACTATTTTTCATCTCTGTAAAAATATCATCGCCTTGTTGCAGATTTATTAATACTTCTTGTCCTTGATATTTTTTATTTACTATATGTTCTAAAGTAACCTCTATTTCTTTATATCCTCTTGGATAGCTTGTATCCTCAATTTTATTACCTTTAGAATCTAATTCATAAATCTTTCTAGGGATACCATTAGAATCTTTGAGTAAGTCAAAATAAAAGTAGGAGGCTTGGGCTAGTTCAGCATAGTCTCTTATTTTTTTAATCCGTTGTTTATTGTTCATTTTCTAAATCCTTGCTATTTCGTTTCCTTAAAGTATATTCGCATACCGCTTCCTTCATTGCCTTCAATAAATATTCCATAATTTGTGTATTCGCAGTAATGGTTATTATTTAATATTCGTTCAACAATACAATAATGAAATTTTGGGTTAGCAAAAGTAGTCCTGCAACCACCAACAAAAAATAAAACCAAAAAGAAAGGAATAATAGATTTTAAAAGAAAAGAAAGTATTTTTTGGAATCTTAGAGATTCTGTTTTGCGTCTAATTCTATTAACAATTTTAATGATTAGCAATATTGCAATAATGCAAAGAAATATTAACCAAATAATACCTAGAATAAAGCCTAAAATAAAAAGCATTGTAAGCATTATGAAACCTTGACCAAAAAAGGATAATGGATATATTCTTTAGATTCTTTATTTTGAAATAAGGTAGCAGAGAATCCTGAATCTGTATTTGGTTGGTGAATAAGTAAATCATAGCGTTCAAAGAAGCGTTTTGCTTGTGTGGGAGTAAAGTCGCCACCTAAGAAATGTTTATGATACCAAGAATCTTTCGGTTTGCCATTATTGTCTTTAAAATATTTGTGTTCCATATTGAGAATATCTTCAGGAGTAGGAATAGCAGTTTGATTTTTTGCGATTTTTTCTCTAAAATATTCTAATCTCTCTTTATCTGTGCTATCTTTATTAAAATCATACTTTGGATTAGCCAAATGAAAATACCCATACGCTGCCATAGCTAACTCTGCATTGTCTTTTAGTTTATTAATCATTGCTTTATTTTTCATTGTTTAGTCCTTTTTGAAATATATGCAACTTATTGGGACACTTCCTAAAAAAAATCCAGTTCCCTCATTACCTGCTGGGAGTGGTCTTATTTTATCCCAATTAACATAAAACATTATATTTTTAATATTATCTCTTCTTGCTTGATTATCTTTAAAAAGTAATGTAAAATCCTGATATATTCTATTATGATACTTCTCGAATTCATACCAATATGTTCCTCTATCATTAACTTTTAAATTCTCCTGAATATACTCCCAATCTAAACTCTCCAAATCCGTATCAAAATACTTTAACACTTTATTATAATATTCC
>NZ_FZPK01000039.1 GCF_900198625.1 Helicobacter rappini
TTTGAATCTGTTTTTTGCCCTAAGTCAGCCAGATGAAGCACAGATTGAGCGTTTTAGTGTGGGTGAAGATGTGGGGATTTTAGCCTGTGAGTTATTCCCAAATGGTGAGAGAATCTCTTTTGATGATGGCATAAGCTATAACGCTAAACGCACAAAGGAGCTGCTAGATTCTGGCACTAGTGTGATATATGAAGCGACTTTTATATATGAAGGCATTGTTGTAATGGTAGATATTTTACAAAACACACCACAAGGGCTTATCATCAATGAAGTGAAAAGCTCCACAAGCCTAAAGGAAGTATATATTTATGATTTAAGCGTGCAGCACTATGTCATCACGCATTGTGGATATAGTATAAAGGAAGCGAATCTTATCCATTTAAACACGAGCTACAAAAGGGGTGAATCGCTTGATTTAACTAGGCTTTTTGTAAAAGCGCCTTGCTTAGAATCTGTGCAAGAATTTACACTAAAGATTCCAGCAATTTTGCAAGAGTTTGCTAACACTTTAGAGGGGCAAGATGAGCCTAGCATTGATATAGGGGCACATTGTGATGACCCTTACTCTTGCGAGGCAAAGGCTTATTGCTGGGAAGCCCAAAGGGGCATAAAGGGAGAATATTCTATATTCAACCTTGCGTGGCTTAATGGCGATAAAAAGATAGAGCTATATAGACAAGGGATAGCACGATTTAGTGATATAAAAGATATAGATAGCCTAAGCTACAAGCAACAACTACAAATAGAATGCTTTAAGAATAAATCTGTGCATATACAAAAGGATAAAATAAAAGAGTTTTTAGGGAGTTTATCCTACCCCATTTATCATTTAGACTTTGAGACATTCCAGCTCGCTGTGCCTAGATTTGTAGGCACTAGGGCGTATGAGCAAATCCCTTTTCAATTTTCACTGCATATCCAGCATAAAGATGGCAAGCTAGAGCATAAAGAGTTTTTAGCCAAAAGTGGCATTGACCCTAGAGTTGAACTTATTCAAACCCTGCTAGATTCTATCCCGCAAAATGCCTTTATCCTAGCTTATAATGCGAGTTTTGAAAAAGGTGTTATTACAAGACTTGCTGCAAGTTTTCCACAATATGAAAAAGATCTTTTACATATTGCTTCACAGATTGAAGACTTAATGACACCCTTTGCCGCTAGGCATTATTATCATTATAAGCAAAATGGCAGCCACTCTATCAAAGTCGTTTTACCAGCCCTTGTGCCACAAATGGAATCCGCTTATAAAGAGCTAGGTCTCGTGCATAATGGCGGGGAAGCAATGGAGTGCTTTGCCGCGCTAGAATCTATGCCAAAAGAAAAGCAGATAGAATATCGCAAAGCCCTTTTAGCATATTGCAAACTTGATACACTTGCTATGGTAGAGATTATAAAGGCGTTGGAAAGGTTAGTGGGCTAAACGCAAGATTCTAATCTTACTTATGATAATTGAGAATCTTTGTCATAACGCTGTCAAAACATTATGTTATACTCTATCTATCCAAACAAATAGGGAGTAATAATTGAAAGATTCTAAGCGAGTGATGATATGTAGCGGAGCAGGGGCTTAGTGCTGAGAGTGGATTGCAGACATTCCGTGATAATGATAGTAAGAGAGTTTATAAAATATAGAACAATATCTTGAGATGATAGAATCATGGCTTAGATTTTTAATTATATACAAACAAAACAGGAAGAATATATGGTTAAACACGATGATATAAAGACGATTAAAGAACTACTTTTGACAGACAAAACACGCTATCATATCCCAAGCTATCAAAGGGGCTATAAGTGGAAAAAGCAGCAGGTAGAAGCCCTATTAAATGATTTGTATGAGTTTGCCTTGCAAGAAAAAGCGAAATTTTACTGCTTGCAGCCTATTATGCTGAAAGAAAATAAGGGTAAATACAATGTGATTGATGGGCAACAAAGGCTTACGACTTTATACCTTATCTGTAAGGTGCTAGATTTAGGGATAAAATGCACGATAGAGTATGACACAAGAAAGAAAAGCACGGAATTTTTGAAAGATCCTGAAAAATATATGGATTCTCAAAAAGTGGATTCTAGTGATAAGAACATATTTAAAGGTATGGATTATTACTTTATGATAGCAGCTTACAAAACAATTAAGGAGTGGCTTGGTAATAATAATGAGAAAAAAGAAGTAATAAAAGGACTATTTCAAGCAGACAAGACAGAAAAATATGTCGGCATGATTTGGTATAAAAGTGATGAAAATGAAGCATATCTTTTTGCCAATATCAATAGCGGGAAAATCCCATTAAACGATGCCGAGCTTATCAAAGCACAGCTTTTATTAAAAGATGAAGCAAATAAAATACAAGAATTGCGACAGATAGAGTGTGCTAACGAGTGGGATTCTATGGAATACGCTCTGCAAGATGATGAGTTTTTTAGCTTTTTAGTTGAGGATAAAGAGAGCTATGACACAAGGATTTTGCTACTCTTTGAGGTATATTATGAGATATATAGCGATAGCGAAAAGGACAAATCCCATGCTGTATTTGAGTTTATACAAACTAAACTTATGGATAAAAATTCTAAAGAGTGCTGTTGGCAAGAAATTAAAAAGATTTTTCTTACTTTTAAATCATGGTATAACAATTCAAAAAGCTATCATCTTATCGGCTTTTTACTTGTAGAAAATGAAAGTCTAGCAGGGCTTTATAAAGAAGCACAAGGACAAACAAAAAGCAAGTTTTTGCATGAAACAATAAAAGAAAAAGTCAAAGAAAAAATTGCAACGCACAATAAAAAAGATTTAGCAAATATCAAATCCTTAACTTATGGTGATAATAACAAAGAACTAAAATCCATTGTATTACTCTTTAATATGCTCTCTTACATAGACACACAATACCGCTTTAGCTTTGATATATACAAAAATAACGATTGGGAGCTTGAGCATATCCACGCCCAGCAAGATAAAACACCACAAATACCATTCAAAGAAGTAGTAAAGTGGCTTAGGGATAGTAAGCAGATTCTTAAAAATGCAGAGCAAAGCGGTAAAGAATCATCGATAGATTTTGGAAAAATACCAAGCACACTGGAGAGAGTAGAAAGCCTACTAGAGAAATTAAAGGCAGAAGCAAAAAAGAAAAAGTTAGACGATGATGAAACTAAGGAATTTGGGGAATGCGTAAAAGCTGTTTTTGAGATATTTAAAGGCGATGAGCTACACACAATTGGTAATCTCACTCTACTTAGCAAGAATGAGAATATCTCTCTTGGCAATGCTATCTTTGCAATGAAGCAGCAAAGAATAAAAGAGAAAGAACAAGAGGGTGCATTTATCCCCCTTTGCACACGCAATGTGTTTTTAAAATACTACACAAAAGAGCAGAATATCTCTCAAGCACTCTTTTGGAGCAAACAAGATAGTCAAGATTATCAGGAAGAGATTATCGCAAAAATACAGAAATATTTATTCTCTTAAATCCCAAAATAAAGGATAGCAAATGAATACACAATCAATGACTTTTAAAGACTTGGCAGAAGAATACAAATACACAATCAAGATCCCTAGAATCCAACGCGACTACGCACAAGGCAGAAAAAACGCACAAAAGATAAGAGAAAAATTTGTGAAAGATTTATTTGAGTCTTTAAAAAATGATAAAACGCTACATTTGCAGTTTGTCTATGGAAGCGTAAAAAATGGTAATGATTTTATCCCCCTTGATGGACAACAAAGGCTTACAACTCTTTATCTTTTGCATTGGTATATCGCAATGCGAAACAACACGACAGAATCTTATCTAGCAAACTTCACTCATGAAACACGCTCTAGCTCAAAAGAATTTTGCAAGGCTTTGAGTAAGAATACAATTACTATCAAAAACAGCACTGATATATCCGCAACCATCAAAGATCAAGCATGGTTTCTACCCTTTTGGGAGCAAGACCCCACTATACAATCTATGCTTACAATGCTAGATTCTATCCATACACAAGCAATCAAATCTAGCCCAGATACCCCCATGCTAGAGTGTTTCTATAAGAATTTAGACAAGCTTACCTTTTCTTTCATTAAAGCTGACACGAAATTGGAAAAATAAAATTAGCGGAGAGTTGGCAACAGCTTTTAGGGCTATGTGTAAAGAGAAATTAATAAGAGATGATGAGTTGCTTAAAAAGTGTAAGAAAAAAAGAATTAATCCGCAGAAATGGCAATACTATTTCATCAAATATAGCAAAAGTTTTTTTAAGGATAATCACAATTCATTTATATGGAACAAGTCATTAGAAATATACAGACTTACAGACATAAAAAGAACACCGCCTCTGATAAATCCATTTCTATGGACACTTAAAGAAAAGATTAAAGAAAAGTTAAAACTTAAAGCTGAATATAAAGGAGTAGCAAGCATTAAAGCTAAAGATCATTGTGTAAAAATCAAAGGCAAATGCGAAATACAATGTGCAAACAATAGCTTTGTGATAACACCCCTTAGTGATGAGTGTAGAAAGTCGTTAGAGCAATCACTGAAACAACAACCATCATTGCAATTTGACAAAGGAATCTTTACAATCTCACTCACTAATGACAAAGATATTATCGAAACACTTATTACCATACTCCAAGCAATTTTCACCAAAGAAAACCCCTAGCCCATGCCTACCAACTTGGGCTTATGCTGCAATGTAAATTTTTCAAGATATAATATTGACATAAATATGTCAAAAGTGTGTGCTATACTTCATCTATCTAAAACAAATCCATTACATCTTTAGAAGCATAGAGGGCTACACAAAATCACAACACTCGTATACAACAATATTTATTTCTAAAGTTGAAACAAAAGATATTGTTATATGCTTTTATCCTATGCAGTCTTGCAAGTATAATTGATTGAATTGTAAGCACCCATTGCAGTCAAAATTGAAAGCAGTTTCACAACAGATTGTTTAGAAAATCTTTTATCCTTTTCAATAAAAAACCTTTTTACAAGCGTGCTTTGGATTAAGTGAGCCTGAAACAAATATCTTATATGTTATTTAGGCATTAATGACTATGTAGAATTTTTAGAAACTAGTCCCATTAAAAAAGAGATAGAAAAGCTAGATAATATTTGCTTTGGAGATTTTGCTTTAATTGCTAGAGGTGCTAGATTTGAAGCAATCACTTCTTCACAACAATTACTAGAGAAATTACAAGAAGAATCAAAGCTTAAAGATACACATATAAATACGAGGAAAATGGGGTTTTAGGGGGGGGGGATTAAAATACACAATGTATGCAGAAAGAGTTTTCAAGTGAATGACTTAAAAGCTGTATTATTGTTTTTTGTATTTTTGATTATAATATACATTTATATTTGTAGCAATTAATCTTTGCTGCATTAAATTTAAAGAAAGGAGAAAAGCGTGGAATATAAAGACTTTTTTGAAAAAGTAAGCGGCTTTTTAAAACAGGCAGAGATTCATAAAAGGCGTGGGAATAATGACTTTAATCCCTACTTGCAAATGTTGAGTAAAAACGATGAAGTCAGGCTGCATAGTAGGCTAATATGCGGATTTTTAAATCCATTAGGCAAACACTATCAAGGCGATGTGTTTTTAGAAGAGTTTTTACAATGTGTGGGGCTTAGAGAGTGGTTTGGTGATACACGCAATGCTAGGGTGTATAAAGAGTATAAAAATATTGATGTGTATATCACTAATGGAGAGAGACATATCATTGTAGAAAATAAGATTTGGGCAGAAGATCAGCTGCGGCAAATTGAGCGGTATATTGAGAGCATAGCAAAAGAGCAAAGCCAAGAATCTAATGAGCTAGAATCTAGCGAAAGTGAAACACCACAAGAGCAAGGTGCGTCTTATGACAATATCGCTGTGCTTTACCTAGCCCCTTATAAACGAAATCCTTCAAAGTCTAGTCTAGGCAAATGGGAAATACAAGGGGATTATCTTGTAAGTGGAGATAATAAAGTGAGATTTAAAGCTATCACTTACAAGAAAGAGATTTTAGCTTGGATAGAAAACTCACAGGCAAAAGTTGGCTGTATCACAAACCTAAATGCCGCACTACTCTTTTATAAAGATGTCGTGCAAATCATTACAAAAACAAAGGAGAACACAATGAGTTTGGAAAATTTTTTGACAGAGAATAATATGGAAGAGAATATGAAAATAGTCTATGAGATTGTAAAAAAGAAAGACGAAATCATAGAATTGTATCACGAAAAGTTTGTAAAAAAAGTTATAGAAGGGCATAAAGAACAGATAGAAAGCAAGGGCTTTGAGATTGTTAAGCCTGAAAATAAGGATAAGAAAATGGGCAAGTGGGAAAAGATTGACTTAAACTATCCCTTTATCATTAAACCCAAAGATTGTGGCGAGTATTATTACGCCTTTTGTGTAGAATATTACAAGCAAGAAAATAGATATAGTTTCTATGGTGTGCGGATTTTTCACAAAGATGTAACTTTCAATGCAGACGACCCAAGACTAAAAGACATTCAAACATTTTTAGGGCAGGGGGGCAATAAACCAAGCTGGTGGCTTTATCGTAATAAAGATACAAAATGGCGTTATAAGTTTGATATATTATTAACAGAGTTTGAATCTAACTTGCAAGAATTTTTAGATTCTAGCAATATTAAAGCCTTGAATGAAAAGCTTAAAGAATATCAAGCATAGCAACATAACTCCCACAAAGTAAAAACCAGAATCTTACTTTGTGAGCTAAAAATCCACAAAAATTCTAAAAAATTTCACTTTTTTGACACAACGCTGTCAAAAGTGTATGTTATAACTTTACCTATCAAAGCATTAAATCAACACCAAGACTTTGATAGCATATAACAACACGAAGGAGCGACAATGAGCTACAAAAATCGTATAGAATCTATACTCAAAGAATTAAATCAAGGCGTGTATGAAAAAGATGAGGCTTTAAAGCTTATATTGCTTTCATTTCTAAGTGGTAAATCAGCCTTTTTGTATGGACCGCCCGGCACGGCAAAGAGTCTTGTTGCAAGGAGGGTGGCATTGGCGTTTGATATGAGTGATAGTAAAAAAGCAGATTCTAAAAAGGATTCAGCTTCGGGTAGTCATTCGCTTGATTGCTCGTATTTTAGGGCAGTCACTACCGACAAGGTAGCTCCCACCCTAAAATACGAGCAAAACAAACAAAGCACCACTACAAATCCTAGAATCCGTGATGAAGAAAAACAAACGCAAAAAGCAGATTCTAACACTTTCTTTGCCTACTTAATGAATCGCTTCAGCACACCAGAAGAAATCTTTGGTCCCATAGACATAGCAGAGCTGAAACAAAATCGCCTTACACGAAGCACACAAGGCTATCTCCCCACAGCACATTTTGCGTTTTTAGATGAGATATGGAAAAGCTCTCCAGCTATCCTAAACACACTTTTAACCATTATCAATGAAAAGATTTATCGCGATGGAAATATGGATATAAAAGTCCCATTAAAAGGGCTAGTGTGCGCGAGTAATGAGTTCCCTACGCCAAATCAAGGGCTAGAAGCCTTGTATGATAGGCTCATTATCCGCTTAAAAGTCTTGTCTGTGGAGAAAAAGGCTAGTTTTGAAGCCCTGCTTAAAGGCATAGATGAAGCAAAGCCTACTATCACAAAGCCCTTTAACTTACAAGAATTGCAAGATATAACACAAAAGGCTAAAAGCATTACTTTTTCTACGCAAAGCTTAAAGGCACTTCATCACCTAAAATCCCTTATAGAAACTCATAATAAAGCCCTAGATAAAGATACAACAGACCTAGATTTTAGCCTAGTTTCCACACAAGAGAGTGAGAAAATCTATATTTCAGATAGAAGATGGGTAGCTATGGCAGAGCTTTTAAGAGTAGCAGCAGTTTTAAGTGATAGAGATGAAGTTTTACCCATAGATATTATGCTTTTAAAGCATTGTCTATGGAGCAGTGAATCTCATATAGACATTATCCAAGATATTTTAGCAAAAGCCCTAGAAAACACTATACATATAAACCTAGATGAGTTTGATATATCGCATTTACAAGATGAGTATGAGGTTCAATATGAGCTAGTGAAGACAGAATTTTATAGCAGAAATAAGGCAAAGAAAGTCTCTCAAAAGAAAAAAGATGAATACACAAACGCTTGTGATACTCTCTTAGAATCTATAATGTCTTTACAAGAGAGACTAGCACAAATCTATAATACACAAAAGAGTAGCTTATATAATGTTTTTCTTAATGATACAGATTATGACATAGCATTACAGGACATTGCAGAGAAGCAAACGCAGCTAGAGCGTCTCTATCTAGCCCTAGACCAGCTAAAACATATCATCGCACGACAAATAGAGCCTATGCCACTAAAATATATGGATAAAAGCCGGATTATCTATCACCCAAAGACAAAAGATGAGCTACTCAATCTTATAGATGATAAAAGTGTGTATCTAGGCGATATTGATACAAGTGCTATTACAGATATGAGTGGGCTATTTAGAGACTCAAATCGCACAGATTTTAGCGGGATAGAATATTGGGATGTAAGCAGCGTAGTGAATATGCGTTGTATGTTTTATGGAGCAAAGAAGTTTGATCAACCGCTAGATTTTTGGAATGTCAGTAATGTAAAAGATATGCGGTCTATGTTTACTGGGGCTACAAGCTTTAATCAACCGCTAGATTCGTGGGATGTAAGCAGTGTAACCGATATGTATTGTATGTTTCACAATGCTAGGAAGTTTAATCAGCCATTAAACTCGTGGAATGTAAGTAGCGTAGAAGATATGAGTAATATGTTTTATGGAGCAAAGAAGTTTGATCAACCGCTAGACTTTTGGAATGTCAGGAATGTAAAAGATATGTCTTATATGTTTTGTGGGGCAAGTAGCTTTAATCAACCACTAGATTCGTGGAATGTCAGAAATGCAACTAAGATGCAGTATATGTTTAAAGG
>NZ_FZPK01000023.1:0-70913 GCF_900198625.1 Helicobacter rappini
TTTCTTATTTCTTCACCTAGAGTATTGGTTACTACTTCTACTCTACCATTTGCATCTCTTACTTCTGTAGTAAAGTCAAGATTGACATAGCTATCAAATACTCTTGCTATCTCATTTGTATCACTGCCTATCTTTTTCTCTAAATCATCTAGCATGTGATTTAATACATTTTTTAACTCATTTAATTGTGGATTATGTGGTGTTTCTGTGATTCTTGCTCTAAAATCACCTGCTTCTATTGTTTTAGCGGTTTCTACGGCTTGAGCTACTGCTTTAGAATCTTGCTCTAAACCTAGCTTTGTTTTTTCTATGTTTTCGTTTATGGCGTGAGCCATTACGCCTACTTCATCGTGTGAGTTAATGTTTAGTGGTTTTGGGGCAGTCTTGACTTCATGATTCAGATACCTAAAGAATGCCACTAAAGAATCTTTAATTGTATTAATAGGATTTGTAAAGAATCTAATAAGGAAGAAAATCGCCACAGCACCTAAGGCAATCATAGCAATTGCCAAGCCAATTGTCTGTATAAGACTTTCATTGATTGCTTCTGTATAGTCAGCCTTATCAGCAGTAGATACAACGGTCCAACCAAATGGAAATTGTTTATAATATCCAGACTTATCAACCACCTGCCCATTTTTCAGGGTTAAATCATAATCAATAAAGCCTTCTTTGCTTTTTGTAAGTGCATCTTTGAGTGCAACCTCCACATCTTTTGATAAACCGCTTCTCACAAAATCCATATCTTCATGTGAGAAAATCGCTCCACTTGAATCTGTTAAAAACACACTCATTGAGGGTAACTCTGGATTCTTATAAAGAACGGAATCTTTCTTGAAAATGATTAACGCCAATATCAAATCCTACAACACCGATAAATTTACCATTTTTGATTAAAGGCATTGTTGCGGTAGCAAACATTTCGCCTTTATATTTACCAACTTCACTTGCATATACAGGCGTAATGATTCCAGCTTGTTTTGCCTTTGTTTCTACATACCATGGGCGTTGCCGTAAATCTACATTACCTACATCTTCCCATTCTGATGAAAATTTCGCCGTTCCATTTGGATCATAATCTTGCAAAATCGCCTTGCCATCACTTTCATACACGATGAACATTAAAGGATACTTCACTAATGATGACGCTGAATTAAGAATAATTCTTTGCTGCACCACATTGTTTCTATCAGTATTAACAATATCCCTTGCTAATACCCTTAAATGCTCTTGGGCTTCATCACCCATTGTTATCATAATGCTACGATAGGCTGACTCTAGTGTTTGTGCTTGAATACCTTGATAGATGTCTGTTACATCATTCTTTGTCTTAATAAAGTTAAAAACGCTAATAATAACAATGATAACAGAAAATATTGCGACTGCACCGGCTGCGAGTTTTCCACTTAATGAACGAAACATTGCTAATTCCTTCTACATTCTTATCCAAAATCTTTTTATGTCATAAAAATAACATAAATCGTAAAATCCAGAATTATAACACAGATTCGTGTTAAATAGTGTGAATAAATAAGCATTATTATAATTAATTAGTGTAGATTCTAAGCATAAATCCATAATAACAATTGAGTTGTAAAGATTAATATATGAAAATTGGCAAAATATGGTTGTATCGATTTATAAAAATATCAATCATTTTGCGTGTTTTCTGTGATAGATTTTCCTGCAAAGATCATGCGATGGATTGCAGGTGATGACATAATGATTTGTGTTTGTTTGTCGTATTATCATATTGAGTTTCTTTTTGCCTATTTGTAAAACAAGGCGATTATTTTGCCATGTGAATGAGAAAAGATTTGTGTTTATTTGGGCGTTTTGTAGTAGTGAAGTTAGGGTTTGTTGATTTAGAATCTTTTTTTGCAGGAATGCGTAATAGGCTTGTTTGTTTATCTCTTGCTGCAAGGTTTGTATATGCAGGTTTGCTTGACGCAAGGCTAAAGAGTTTGTAGTATAGGGTTTTAGCATGAATATAGATAGGATTGATAGTAAAGCAAGGCTTAATAAAATCTCAAGTAAGCTAAACGCATGGGTATATTTTATCTGCATTTTATTCCTATTTTTATTTCTAGGGCTTTTTATCGTCCCTTATTATAGGATATTTTGTTTTGTTTGTGGAATCTTGATGGAATCTTTGGGTTATAGATTTTTGGATTTTTATTAAAGTATAGAATCTAAAATTAAAAGATTCTATAATGTGGATTCTGTATGGTGAGATTCTAAAGATTCTAAAAGATAGAATCCAAAAGCATATTTACATACTTATCGCATACATTCTTTTGCGTTCGCTTGAGCCTAAGATTCCAAGCTGTTTGCGGTATTTTGTGATTGTTCTACGCACCATTTTTAGCGCAAACTTTTTTTCTATGAGTTCAAGTATTTTTATATCTGATAGTGGCTTTTTCTTATCTTCATTGCGTATGAGTTCAAGCAAGAAGTCTTTAATACTCGCATTAGAAGTATCGCCATCAACTGCCGTTGTAAAAAAGCTTTTAATTGGAAATATACCGCGATTGCATTCTAAAAATTTATTGGCAATAGCACGCGATATGGTGCTTGGTGAGTGTCCAAACTCATCGGCTAAATCTTTTAGCTTCATGGGCTTTATCTCTCCGCCTGTGAAAAACTCATATTGATATTCAATGATCATAAGTCCTATTTTGCGTATAGTCGCCTTTCGCATGTCAAGGGCATCGACTAGATCTCTTGCTTCTTTGAGTTTGGTTTTAAAATATGAGTTCTCTTGTGCTTCTTTAAAATGGGGCTTTTCTATAATCATGCTTGGATAATATGAGTCATTAAGGCTTAGTTCAATGCTATTTTCTTCCTGTGTGATGATAATATCTGCAATAACCGCACTAGAATCTTCATGGAAGTCAAGGCTAGGCACTCGTCTAAAACCGCGAATGACTTGCATGACTTTTTCATAGTTTTTATGCTTTTTGTATTTTATGTGATTCTCAAGATTTTTTATAATCTCTAAGGCAAGATCATAATCTGCGTTATCTAGCTCACTTGCATCAAGCTGAAATATTAGGCTTTCTTGTAAATCTTTCGCACCTATTCCACCCGGCTCTAAATGACAGAATCTCTTCCTTACTCTCTCTATCTCATCAATATCAGTTTGGATTCCAACATGCTCTAAATCTGCAAGTAACTCATCTGTATCGCAGTCAAAAAAGCCCTCACTATTGAGATTATCAATAATAGCTAGGGCTATTTCTTGGCTTCTTTGTGTGGGGAAAAGCGGGGGATTAATCTGTTCTTGCAGTGTTTCAATAAGCCCTTTTTCATAGATAGTAAGAAGCTCTATTTTATCGCCCATTGAATTTTTAGTATTGTGCATACCTCTTTGTGGGGCTTTAAGCGGCGTGAGTTTTGTTTGTAAGCTTGAAGTGAGTGCTGATTGAATCTCTATGTAGGGATTATCTTCGCTAATTTTACCTAGTGTCTCTTCTAGCTCATTAATAGGGCTTTGAAGAATGGGTAACCAGCTTTTTAGCGTTGATGATAGTTTTGATTTAACAGCGACATTCTGTCTTAACTTTGCCATTACAACACACGCCTTTTTAGAATCTTAATGTGTAATTGTAGCAAAAAACTAGACTTTTCTAGCTAAAAATCACTTGAGTAAGGCTGTATGAAGACTAGATTATGAAATCACTTATCCCCTAGCAGCAAGTTTATTTATCGCTTCTGCGTTCAGCTCGTCCATATGCGTTTTCATCACGCGAGAATACATATCTACAAGCCTATTTGTCTCAATCATGCCTGTCATTTCTAGCACTGCATTGACATTACTTTTTTCTAAAAATCCTTGTGTAACTGCCCCGCTATTATAGACAAGATTTGCCCCTGCTAGACCTTCTGAGTCTGTATTATCTGGCTCTTTTCTCTCTTCGATATAAAGGCTACCACCGATTTTTTTCAAAAACTTTGGATTATCAAAAGTAACGATAGCTAAACTCCCACCAGCAATATTATCTGCCATGCCCTCATTACCAAGCTCTTTAAAGCTTACATTTCCATTTGTATCGACATTTATTTGCATGTTTGCATTCATTAAGATTCCGCCCTCATTGTCGATACCATCACGCGATAAAACATGGAATCCCTCTTGCGTTACAAGATAGCCATCATCGCTTATACTAAAGCTACCATTTCGCGTATAGGCAATGCCATTTGGAGTCTGCACGGCAAAGAATGTATTCGGTGCTTTCAAAGCAAAATCAAGCGTATTTTCAGTTTGCTCCATAGCACCAACGCTAAAGTCTGTATATTCTTCTGCGATTGTAGGCACACGAGTCATTGTGCGATTTATAAACTTTGCTGCTGCCTTTGTCTCATCGGGTATAGGCAGAGTGTCTTGATGTCCTTGCACCATACGCAAAAAATCGCCTATCACAACATCATCGCGTTTGAATCCATTTGTATTGAGATTTGCTAGATTATTTGAGATTACATCGAGTCGATTAAACTGCGTAATCATACCGCCTGTTGCACCATAATATCCTGTCTGCATAGTTCTATCCTTAGAATTGTTTTGTGATTATAAGCAAAAAACTTTCCATTTTTGTGTTGTTTGGGTTTATTTATAGAATCTTTTGTTTTTTGGGGTATATGTTGTGAATTCTGTTTTATTGGGGTTTGGTGTGTATTTTGAAAAGAGTTGGATTCTCAACCATTTGGGCGGGTGCAAAATAGCAAGAATTTAAATTTTATAACAAATTGTCATATTGAGCGTAGCGAAATATCTTTAGTCTTTATGATAGTTTGTAAAGCCACCATTATGAAAGCGAAGTATTTTAGAGATAGAATCTTTTGAGTATTTTATATGCAATCTTAGCAACCTCAAGTTTTTAAGTTAAATCTTTTTATATAAATTAGATAAAGTTTCAATAATTTAAGCGTGTTGTAATTATTATTTTATAATCGCTCATTTATGCTAACTTTAATTTAAGGATATTCTATGATACAGAAGCTATGTAGGCGTATTGTTTTGACATCCTGTGTGGGTATAAGTGTTGCATTTGCACTTGATGTAGTAAAAAATTTAGAGAAAGATTGTAATGGCGGTAATGCTGTTGCTTGTGTTGATCTTGGAAATATGTATGATTTTGGTTATCCTTTCAAGCAAGACTACAAAAAAGCGACAGAATTATATCAAAAAGCATGTAATAGTGGTAATGCTGGTGCTTGTTCTAATCTTGGCTTAATGTATGATTATGGTAAAGGTGTAAAACAAGATAAAAGTAAGGCAAAAAAGCTATTTGGCGATGCGTGTGATATGGGGTATCAAGGTGGCGTGATGATTATAGGGATTAAACGAAGCTGGTGTGCAGTAAGGACTAGATAATACTTTGTGATATTTTGTAGTTTATTATACTTGTTTTTATAATTGTTGAAATGAGACATTTATTATATTAAAAGGTGAATAGAAAGGACGGAATCAATTCTGCTGGAAATCTCATTATAAAGCAAATTGATGTTATTAATATTTTTGAAAACTTTAAAGCATATAAATCACGAATATTCGCTGATTCTAAACCTAAAAATCCGCACGCTCAAAGACGATATGACCTCCACACAAGCAAAAAGATTCTTTAGCAACTATAATTTTAGATGTTACCCCAGTTTGACGCAAAGAGCAATAAGCAGATTCAAGGCTTTCATATTTGTTTATTCCAAAATAAAATATAAACAATTTATCTCGTCACAAGAGGCAGTTGTGATGCTAGAGATTCTGTGGAAACTGGTTTTGGAATTTATTGACAAAAGGGCAAGTGCCACACAAGCCTACTGCGAAGATATGCTAAGGTTCTATATTTTAAAACACACACATAAGCCTTCTTTTTTTGTGCGTTTTGTGAAGAATTCTACCTTTGTGTTGTGAATCTTTGCAATTTCTTTGACAATAAAAAGTCCTAGTCCAAGTGAGTGGCTGCCCTGCTTTGTATTGCTGCCTTGATAGTATTTTTTTGTAAGATTTGCAAGTTCATTTTTTGCCACACCTAAGCCATCATCAATAACGGCGATATAACCATCATGTATTTGCACGATGACCTTTGTGTTTGCATATTTTAGTGCATTATAGATAAGATTGTTTAGGACTTGTTCTATTAAGATTCTATCAGCAAATATAAGGCGATTTTTGCCCTCTAACACAATCTTTTTATCTTGATATACCGCTTTTAAAAGATAATTATGGAATCCTTCTATGACCTCTTCACAAAGCAACAAAATATCAAATTGCTCCATTTTTATCGCAATGACATTGTGTTCTAAACTCTCGCTTAAAGTAAGCTTATTTAAAAGGGCATTAATCTTTTTACTATATATCATAATGCGATGCAAAAGCTTATTTCGCATTTCTTCTTCCATTTCCTTGTGAATCATAATGGTTTCAATGCTTGCTTGAATAATGCTTAGTGGATTTTTTATCTCATGTGAGATACTTGCTAGAAGTTGTGTTGTTTGGAGATTTTTTTCATGCAGTTTTCTTGTGCGTTTTTGGATTCTATTTTGTTGTTTTTGCATGGCTTCACTTAGGGCTTTTAACTCGCTAATATAGGGATTATTATCCTTTTTTAATGCCTTAAAATTAATATCTTGAAACTTCTTTTCTTTTAAATTGCAAAGGGCATTTTTTGTAGATTCTATAAGATAAGCGTCTTTATCTATATCTTTTTTGCGTAAAAAATGTGCTAATACAAGAAGTAAGCCAAGTAGATTACAAACTATGGCTATGCTTGTAAAATCAAGAAGGATTGCAAGAATGGATATTGCAAAGAAAGTCCCATAAACTAGCATAGTTTATAGCCCTCATTGCGTATGGATTTAATCTTTACTTCTTTAGTTTCTTTCTCTATTTTTTTACGCAATCTTTTTATGCCGACATTTACGCTATTTTCATGATAGCCATCTTTGTTTCCCCATGCGTGTTCAAGTAAGAAGTCTCTACTCAATGCCTTGCCTGCATGCTGTATGAAGCATTGCATAATGCGTGTTTCAAGTGGGCTTAATTGGATATTAATATCTTCAATGCTTAATTCCTTTGTATCCACTTCTAGCGTTATATTTTTATATTTCAGCACAGATCGCACAGAATCTTTTTTATATCGTCTAAGCACTGCTTGAATGCGCGCTACAAGCTCATCAAAGTTAAAAGGCTTTGTTACATAATCATCAGCATAATGTAGCCCCTTTACCCGCTCCATAGGCAAAGACAAGGCACTCACTACAATAAAGGGTATATCATAGCCCAAATCTTTTACTTCCTTAATAAAGTCTAGCCCATCTTCTGCCACGAGATTCCTATCTACTAAGATAAGGGCTACATGCTCTTTTTTTAGGAATCTTTTTGCCATATCAGTATTGAGACAACCCACAACCTCATAACCACTTGCGTTTAAAGCAGCATTTAGATTAAGCTCGATTAAATCAAGCAAATCTTCTTCATCATCAATACATAAAATCACTTCATTCACTAGCTATCCTTTGCTTTTGTTAGTTAGCAATACGCAATTTTGGATTCTACCTTTTTTTCAATAATATGTAACCAAATAATCCAAATCTATACGGCATAATTAGGCAATATAAGGCTATTTACATACAAAATATTTTGATACAGAATCTTAAAATTTATAGCAAAGATTACATAAAACATTTACAACTAGGTTTTGATCCCAATATATTATTTTTTGACAACTTTATGATAGAATGGCTACCTTTTAGTTATTTTGTAAATTTGTATCTAAGAGAAAGGGGCTAACATGAAAGAATCAACATATATTTGGAAAAATGGCAAACTTATCGCTTGGAATGAAGCAACCACGCATATTTTAAGCCATACTTTGCATTATGGTAATGCCGTGTTTGAAGGCACAAGGGCGTATATGACAAAAAAAGGGTTAGCGATATTTCGCCTTGATGACCATACAGAAAGGCTTCTTAATAGTGCAAAGATTCTATTAATTAAATGCCCTTATACAAAAGAAGAACTCAAACAAGCACAAATTGATTTATTAAAAGCAAATAGCAAGGATTTTAAGGGTAATGTCTATATCCGCCCGATTATTTATCTTGGCTATGGGGCTATGGGGGTTTATCATTTAAATTCGCCCGTTGAAACCGCAATAGCTGCATGGGAATGGGGTGCATATCTAGGCGAAGAGGCTTTGCAAAAAGGCATTCGCGTAAAAATTAGCTCTTTTGTAAGGAATAATGTAAAATCTACAATGGGTAAGGCAAAGGCGGCGGCGAATTATCTTAACTCACAAATGGCAAAGCATGAGGCTATTGCAAGTGGCTTTGAAGAGGCTTTATTGCTTGATGATAATGGTTTTGTAGCAGAGGGTAGCGGTGAGTGCTTTTTTATCGTTAGAAATGGGGTATTAATCACACCGCCTTATGATAACACACTAGAATCTATCACACAAAAAACGACTATTGAACTTGCAAAAGATTTGGGCATAAAAGTTGAGCAAAGACGCATTACACGAGATGAAGTGTATATTGCAGATGAAGCGTTTTTCACTGGGACTGCCGCAGAGATTACGCCTATTTGCGAAGTAGATTTCCGCACTATTGGTGCGGGTAGTCGTGGAGAGATAACAAAGAGATTGCAAGATGAATTCTTCAAAATCGTTATGGGGGAACATGAAAAATACAAGCATTTGCTGACATACATTAACGAATAATGTTTGCATTTTACATGAAGCTGTGATTGCAAACAATAGATTCTATAATATTGTGTTATAATCACGCTTTGACTATAATCTAGACCTATACAAAGGAACTCAATGCCAATAGATTTAAACGAACATAGACGCAAACAACAAAATAATACACCAAAGCAAACACCGCCAAATAATGAAAATAGAAATAATGGAAATGGCAATAATAATGGTAGAAACAATAAGGGCGGATTCAATATGGATTCTGTGCCGATGCCAAATATGCCAAGCGGCAAGTTTCTAACCTTTATCATATTTGCGGTTATCTTTATAGTGATTTTTGTGTTAGCACGACCATTTGTCATTATTAATTCTGGTGAAGTTGGAATCAAGGTCAATCTAGGTAAATATGATGATGTGCCTTTAACGCCGGGCTTACACTTTTTTGTGCCAATCATTCAGCAAGTCATCGTTGTAGATACTAGAATGAGAGTATTGCATTTCTCACGCAATGAAGATATGGGAAGTGTAGGAAGAGATGATCAGAGTGTATTGCGAAATGATGCGATTAGCGTTATGGATTCTCGTGGTTTGCCTGTGTCTATTGAGCTTACCGTGCAGTATAGACTAGACCCCGATAAAGTCCCAGAGACTATTAAAAATTACCGCGTATCATGGGAACAAAAAATCATTAATCCAGTTATAAGAGATGTTGTGCGAAGTGTTGTTGGTAATTACCCAGCAGAAGATTTACCAAATAAACGCGATGAGATAGCAGGACTTATCACTTCAAGTTTTGAGACCAAATTGCAGGCTACACCAAATCAACCTGTTATTTTTGATTCTATTCAGTTAAGAGAGATTGTATTGCCACCTATGGTAAAAGAGAGAATTGAGCAAGTCCAAGCTGCAAAACAAGAAGCAGATAGAGCAAAACAAGAAGCAAATGCCTTGAGAGAGAGAGCGCAAGGTAGAGCCGATGCAGCAATTATTGAGGCAAAAGGTCAAGCACAAGCAAACCAGCTTTTAAGCGAGAGCTTATCACAACGATTGCTTGACTTGCGTCAAATAGAAGTGCAAGGTAAGTTTAATGAAGCATTGAAAGAGAACAAAGATGCACAAATATTCCTTACACCGGGTGGTTCTGTGCCAAACATTTGGGTAGATTCTAAGTCGAAACAACGCACAACAATTAGCAATCATTAATATTTGGGGCATTGTATGAATCTTGTAGAGACAATATTATGAAGCGAGTGGATAATATGAAATGCTTACATATTGCTTGGGATAATAAAGGATTAATCCCTTGCATAACACAAGATTCTATAAGTAATGAAGTGCTTATGCTTGCCTATATGAATGAAGAAGCGCTAAATCTTACTTTACAAACAGGGATAGCACACTATTTTTCACGCTCAAAACAAAGGATTTGGAAAAAGGGGGAGCAAAGTGGTAATATACAAGAAGTGTGTGAAATAAAGCTTGATTGTGATAGCGATTCTATCTTACTTCGTGTGAATCAAAAAGGTGTGGCATGTCATACGGGTGAGTTTTCATGCTTTTTTAAGAATATTGATTCTATAAATAAAGATTGCGCTACTACTAGGCAAGAGAGCCTAGAGACTACAAAAGATTCTCTAACACATAGCCTAAATACTTATGATACACTAGATACACTTTATCATACGCTTTTAGAGCGTAAGAATGCAGATAGCACGACTTCTTATACTGCCTCACTTTTTGCAAAAGGCACAAATGCTATTGCAAAAAAGATTATTGAAGAAGCAGGGGAATTTTGCTTTGCATTAAAAGATAGAGATTCTAAAGAGATTATTTATGAATGTGCTGATGTGTTTTATCATATTTTAGTGGGACTTGCGAGTGAGAATATCCACCCAGATAGAATCTATCAAGAGCTTATAAAACGCATGGGTGTGAGTGGGATTGCAGAAAAACAAAGCAGAATACAAACATGCAATGAAGTAAAGGATAAGTAAGCATGAAAGAGCAAATACTCAATTTTATCTCATATTTTCATTTGTATGATTTGATTTTATTTGCGTCATTTGCATTGATTGCTATGTGCTTTGTATTTTTATCTTTTATTTCATTTCGCAGAAAAATTATTTCTATTCCCCTATTTTTGTTAGGATTTTGTCTTATTATCGCTATTCCTTTTGCAATGCGTTATTTTATGGAAGAAAGATTCTACAAGATAGAAAAAGAGATTGCTTACGATCGCACTTATAATTATTCTGATGTGTATCAATATATCGCGACAATTACGAATGTTGGTAAAAGAAATATTGCTGGTTGCGTGTTTTCACATCAGATTCTTTATGATACAGATAACGAGCAGGGGATAACAAAATACAAGCACAAGATACTGAATCTCGTAAAGCCCAAAAAAGTTTATAATAGAGATATTCCTATGGATTTAAAGGTGGGGCAAAGCATAAAGATTTCAGAAGTTATGGAGAATTACGCACATAAAGGGGAAAAATATATCACAAAAATAGAGTGTTATGGTAAAGCTAGACATAAAGAGAACGCAAAAGTTTTACAAGGATTCTATAAAGACAATAGCAAAACAGAAGATAGTGAAAATACAGATTCTAAAAAAGTGGCAGATGATGCAGGAAAAGATGATATGAGTGCATATACCGATGAGATAAAAAAGCTAGATGATGATAAAAAAGCTAAAAATATAGCCTCACAAACCCAAAAGGTAAGCATAGAAAAGCAATCACAAAATATCAATATAAATACACAAAATACAGAATCTGCAAACCTAGATTCTAAAGATAATCAAACACAAGATAGCATGAATACACCGCCAAAAACAGACACGCCGCAATCACAAGGCATACCACCACAAATCATGCTGCCACCACAAGAAGAAACATTAGCACCAAATTGGCGTGAAGAAAGGGATAAATTTAACCCACCATTGCTAAAAGAAATGCCTAGATAGAATCTTTGTGGATTTTTTACTGAGATTCATATATTTGTTATATGTGAGATGGCTATTAAATTATGCGATTTCATTGTGCGTTTTAACTAGGAATTTTGCATATTTTGAATGAATTATTTTAAAACAATAAAAATCATGTTATAATAAACTATTTTTACATTGAAAATAAGTTAATACCAAATGGGAGATACAATATGGCTGTGAAACTATTATGCCTATCATCTGCAAACACAAGTCCATTCGCCAAAGCCTTTTTGCAATATATCGCTAAGCATGATTCAATCGAGTATGATTACGCAGAGATTGAGCCTTATGTGCTTGCTAAGATTCCATTCACAAAGCTTTTAACGCATTTTTGCTCCCAAACACCAGATTATGTCATGTCTTTTGATGGACATTATCGCTATATTAAAAATGACCCAAAAATCCCTTTTATTGAAATGAGTAATTCTGTAGCAGGACCCATTCGGACTAATCGCCCCTTTATCAAAACCCCTGTAGAATGGGAAAATAAAGTAGTCAAAGTAGAACCAGCATGGTATAACAAGGTATTGCCGATTGAAGATAAAACGATTTATAGCATGCTTGATTCCTATCGTTATGTATATTTACGCTATCTCGTTGCAGAATCAAAGAAGAATCCAGCAAGAAAAGAACCGCCATTTGCCTTTTATATCCCCGATTGGAACACGCACACAGATGATATACTGAACAATATTTATCGCTATTTGGATTTTTGCAGAGAAGATCGTTGCGGTTTGCATGTCGCATTGTCAAAAGCTGTGTTAGATCCAACTGATATGAGTTTGGAAGAAAAGTATAAAATGAAGCGAAAAAGCATTGACACTACACTAAAGATTATCCATGATGAGATCGATAAGTTTAATAAGGAATATGAAGAAGAGGGGCTTATCGGCAGAGTTGTAGAGAATACTAACTATGAAAAAGACTTATTGAAGTATGATATTCGTCTATTATCTATAGAGCCAAGTAGCACAACATGGCTAGAAGCACTCTATATGCTTAAAGTAAAAGGAGTGCAATGCAATAAGATTCGACTTGTTTTTGCAAGCGGACGCAGATTCCCGGGCACAGACGACTTTGATAAGATGTTGCCTGATGTTGAGAAATATTTTAAAGAGAATCTTATGCGTAGAGATAAAACGCAGATGCTTGGGTATATCTACACGACAACAGACAGATTCTATCATTTCTTAGATTTTCAAGAGAATTTTGCGTTACACATGGATTTTAATAAAATTGCTGATATTATCGCAAGTGGTGGAAATATACAACAGCAAGAAGCACAATAAGATTCTAAATATTTAGTCTAACTTGTGCTTTTTTATATCCCTTCTTAAAACATTAAAGGCTTTTAGCCTTTTGTTATAATCTTAAGCCATACTTCGTATTTTCATATCTACTAACAAATTATTCTCAATTATTATAAAGATTTTTATTTATAAGAAGTGGCAAGTAACACAATGCGAAATTCATACTATTTCAAAATATTTTCCCTTTATTGTTAAAGTCCTATATACATAAATTATTTATAATGCGATTTTATATGTTTATGTTACTTTTATGAGGGTTTATTATGCAAAAGAAAAAACGCGTTCTGATTAAATTTTCTGGTGAAGCTTTAGCTGGGGCTGGTGGATTTGGTATTGATTTAGATATTTTAAAGTTTATTGCAAAAGAGATTAAGAATCTCTATGAGTGCGGATTGGAAATTGGCATTGTTGTTGGTGGTGGCAATATCATTCGCGGTGTGAATGCAGCCCAAGGTGGGCTTATCAAACGCACAAGTGGGGATTATATGGGTATGCTTGCGACTATTATTAACGCCGTAGCAATACAAGAAGCTTTGGAGAGTTTGGGGCTTGATGTGAGAGTGCAAAGCGGCATTGATGTAACAGAAGTTTGTGAGAGCTATATCCATAGACGCGCTTTACGACATTTGGAAAAAGGGCGGATTGTAATCTTTGGTGCTGGCACTGGGAATCCATACTTTACAACCGACACTGCAGCGGTATTGCGTGCTATTGAGATTGAATCTGCTGTGATTGTGAAAGCTACAAAAGTAAATGGCGTTTATGATAAAGATCCCAATAAATATAATGATGCGACACTTCTGCCTACTCTAACTTACGATGAAGCACTAAGAGATCATATTAAAGTTATGGACGATACTGCGATAGCTCTTGCTAAAGACAATAAATTGCCAATTCTAGTATGCAATATGTTTAAACCCAACAATCTTATTGATGTATTGGTCCATGAAATTGGTGAATTTTCGCTTGTGAAGTAATTTTACACAAAGCAAAAAGTATAGAATCTATGCCGCCACACATTCAGCCAAACACTCACATTAAGGTCTTGCAATCGCATTTTATGCAATCAGCCCAGACAATAAAAGATTGCCCACCGCAAAACTGCACTGAGATAGCCATGCTAGGACGAAGCAATGTAGGCAAAAGCTCGATTATAAATCTTTTACTCAATCACAAACTTGCAAAAAGCTCAAGCACACCGGGCAAAACAAAGCTCATTAATTTTTTTAGCACCACTTGGGAGCTAACTACTAACAAAGACTCTATGCCCAACACACATGAAAGCATTGCAATGCAATGCAAAACAGATTCCATGCAAAATAATCAAGATTTACTACAAACAGAATCTATGCGAATCCCACTTATATTTATCGACTTTCCGGGCTTTGGATATGCAAAAGTGAGCAAAGATACAAAGAAAGTGTGGGATAAGCATTTGACTGATTTTATCTACAAGCGGCAGAGCATTAAATTATTTTGCCATTTAATCGATTCCCGTCATACAAATCTAGCGATAGATACAGAGATTGAAAGATTTTTGCAAAAGATTGTAGAATCTAGACAAGATTGCAAACTTCTGCAAATTTACACAAAAGCCGATAAGTTAAACAAGAGCGACTACCACAAGCTAAAAACTCAAAACAAACTCACAATATCTACACTCAAAAAAACCCCACAAGCCACACAGCAACTCTATCATGCAATTTTACATGCAAGCCTTAATTGGTAGTTCATGTTGCTTTCACGCAAATACACTTTTTCTTTTAGTATGACATACAATCTCTCTGTAATAAAATTACGAAAAATAAATATATAAAATCCCTAAATGGTAAGATTTGAAAATTTCATACACAAAGAATACCCTTAAACACATTAGCACATAAAAGCCTTATATAAAGGGGTTTTATAACAAGCTACTTTATAATTGTTGTAATTCTTTTTTTTTACTTCTACACATGTATTTTTGAATGTATTCTAAAAAAGGATACACAAAACATTACTACATGTTAAAGCATGTTTTATGCGCTAAGAAAGCATATACAACTACATGTTGAAACCTATCAAATACCATTAAGCAGAGAGAATGTAAAAACTAAAATATTTTTTGCTTACCCTACATTGTTGTGTTTTATATCAAAGCATTAATAAGTCTGTAACACCTTAAAAGTAATTTTATGTCAAGTATGATACGCATTTTGTAGTTTTGTATAAGTAATATTTGTATCTGTGAAAACATGTATAAGCATTAATTTTATTATGTATTTTTAGTATGCAAACTAAGCAAAACAATATGTTTAATTTAATAAATTTTAGAATCTTCATAAATCTTTGGAGCGATAAAAATGGCAAAATAGCAAAGCTTGGTAGGGGAATCTTTCAATGATTCTATCATTTCTTTTAAATGCCTTGTAATCGGCAAAAGCTCATTATTTACCTGCCCCCTGCCACAAATTAAACTCACTTCAATAATGCTTTCACTCTCTTTATCCTTGCAAATAATATCAGGCTTATTTCCACCTGCAAAGCACTTTGGCAAACCCTCATCATCAATGCTATAATTTGGCATAACTTCTAAGTCCCCAAAATGCTGTTTTAAAGCAATGGCGGTTAGAAATTCAAATCTTACAGGCTCTGGGATAAATCTTAGAATCTCATCTTTGCTTGTCTTGTTTTTGCTAGTTAAAACGCTTAATTCGTGGTAAATTTGCTCTTTGCTATATTGGGCGGCAAAAGATTCAAGCATTTTTTGCTTTAAGCTCTCTTTGTTTGTGTCAATTTGCTCTTTTAGCTCTAGTGTATGAGAATCTATTTCGCCCATATATGCAAAATAAGCCTTTTTGTCATCAAATTTTTTATAATGTGAATAATGCTTTAACACATAATCAATCTTTGATATTTCAAAAGTGTTAAAGTCTATAAACCTACCATTTCCACGCAGTGAAATAATCCCTGTAATTCTCATCTTTCTAATATATTCATCTATGGATTCTTTGCAAACTTGTGAAAATTTAAAGTGTTTTGTGTTGCTAATTTCTAAAGGCTTTAAACATTTTTCATGATATTTGCGATCTTTTGGGTGTGGGAGCATGAGATAAAAATTAAATTGACTTCGCCTACTTGACCACAAAGTATCATTTTAAACTGCAAACAAAAACTTTTTTGATGCCATATTAGGGCGTATTGCGCCTAACAGCGATAAGTAACATGTAGAAACCAACCACTGTTCTGAGCTTAATGCGGTGTTGGGGAGGGGCTATGTAGAATCTCATTTCATTCTACATATGGGCAATAGAAAACTTTATTTCTTCATTTTCTCATGCACACGAGATATAGCTTTCATATCTCTTGCATCAAGTTTAAAGTTAAAAATATCAGCATACTCTTTTGCTTGTTCTACGCTACTTGCTGGTGGTAATGTGATAAAGCCACTTTGCAAACTCCAACGCAAAGCAACTTGAGCACCTGTTTTATTATGTTTTTGTGCTACTTTTTGCAAGATTGGATCATACACAGAACCTTCAAAGTCCCCAAGTGCTGTTGTCGTGCTTACAGCAATCTTTCTATTTTGGAATCTCTCTATTAATACTTTATTTGCATGATTCAGTGTAAATGGGCTGATATTGAGCTGACTCACCATAGGCTTAATCTCGCATGATTCCATAAACTCATCAAATTGTTCTGCTTTAAGGTTTGCAATGCCGATGGATCGCACTCTCTTTTGCTTATATAGATTCTCAACCGCACGCCACACTTCTCTTGTAATCTCTAGCCATGAAGCCCTACCTTTTGCCTCTGCAACCTCAACAATGACTAGGTCAAGATAATCTGTCTTCATCTTTGCAAGTCCCTCGTTGAAAGCATCTAGCACTTCACTTTCTGTTGAAATGCCCTTTGGCAATTGCAATGATAAAAATACATCTTGTCGTGGAAGCTGACTAAGCACATATCCATCTCCAGCCTCACTTGTCGCACCATGTGCTTCTATGTATTTGAAACCAGCTCTTAAAGCCTCTAATATAACTTGTCCGCCTTCTTTTGTGCCACCTAAAGCATGTGCACATGAGTCAATCCCATAGCGTGGAATCTCTACGCCATTAGATAACTTTTGTGTGCTAAAAAAACCTTGTATATCAACACGGGGTGCAGCAAATGCTATATTCAATAGGCTTTGTCCAAGTAGCATTGCACCACCAGCTATACCTGCGATCTTTACAAATTCTCGTCTTGTCATTGTGTTTTGCATATATTCTCCTTTACTTTCGGTAAGCCAAAATTATACAACATAACCTATGTATTTGCAAGGATTTTACAAGCTTTTACTCAAAAGATTCTCATTTTTTTATTAGAATCTCACTTTTATAATTCCATAATAATATTTAGGAATCACAAGGGGGATTTTATGCGGTTTCAAATCCAAGCAAAAGTTGGCAAGGCAAGGGCATGCAGCTTTACTCTAACGCACGGCAAGGTAGAGACGCCCATTTTCATGCCTGTTGGCACACAAGGCGTGATTAAGGGGCTAAACTCCCTTGATATTAAAAATATCTTGCAAACAAATCTCATTCTTGCAAACACCTATCATCTTTATCTTAGACCGGGCATAGAGACACTAAAAAAGGCGGGCGGGATACATAATTTTGCAAATTTTCATGGTAATTATTTGACCGATAGCGGTGGATTCCAAGCGTTTAGTTTGGGCGAAAATGTTAGACATGATGATTGCGGTATCGCTTTTAAATCACATATTGATGGAAGCAAGCATTTTTTTACCCCTGAAAAAGTGCTTGATATAGAATATGCGATAAACTCTGATATTATGATGATTTTAGATGATCTCGTGGGCTTACCAGCGACAAAAGAGCGACTTCTAGATTCTGTAAAACGCACGACAAAATGGGCGAAGCAGAGCATTCAATATCACAATATGCAGAAAGAAAAACATGATTTAAAGAATAAAATCTTTGCGATTATGCAAGGTGGCACAGATTATGAAATGCGTAAAAGAAGTGCAGCAGAGCTTACAGAACTTGGCTTTGATGGCTATGCAATAGGTGGCTTAGCCGTTGGTGAAAGTAGTCAAGAAATGTATGAATGCCTTGATTATGCCTGTGATTTTTTACCAGAGACAAAGCCTCGTTATCTTATGGGGGTTGGCACACCAGAGAATCTTTTGGAGGGCATTGATAGAGGAGTGGATATGTTTGATTGTGTTATGCCTACGCGTAATGCTAGAAATGCGAGTATTTTTACAAATCAAGGCAGACTAAATATCAAAAAAGCATGTTATAAGAATGATTTCACACCGCTTGATTCTAAGTGTCATTGCCTTACTTGTTTAAATTTTACACGGGCGTATTTACATCATTTATTCCGTGCAAATGAGATTACTTATCACAGCCTTGCAAGTATCCACAACCTGCATTTTTACATTACGCTTTTAAAAGATTCACGACAAGCAATAATAAATCAAACATGGCAGGAATTTAAAAAACAAAAATTAAGTGATTTTGGGCAGGTGGATTAGTTTGTAAATCTAATCTTAATTTGTGTAAATATAAACAATTAAAATCCAAATCATCTTTTTACACAAGTTCAACACCTAAAACTTATAACTATACGCAATGTAAGGGTTATAGTCTGCTACCAAGCCATCTTGCTCTACGCGTAACGATTGAGTTGGTAGGAATTTTACGCCGATTTCTATCCTATGATGATAGGCGATTAATGCACTAAATCCGCCTTGCACCATTACATTACCACTTGCTTTAAAGTTGCTTACTTCTTGTGATGATGGCGTAATAATGGGCGTTTGCATATCAAAATAGATAAATGCCCCAGCCCCAATACCAGCAAAAAATCCTAGTGTATTTTTATAATTTTTATCAATGAAAAAATCCACCATAATATCTAGCCCAAGACTTGCCATAAGAAAAGTGCCATCATAGGCATTTGCATCTGTGCGTATGGGCGAAAGATTGTCATTTGTAAAATCTAGGGCGAAATATCCACGCATACCTATGTATTCATCAAGGTAGCTGATAACTCCACCTCTAACGCCCATTCCCATGCTAAACACATAAGAGGGCTTATTATTCAGCAATCTTTGAGTGGGTATCATATTGAGTGCAACCATGACATACATGCCATTTCTCTCTTTATTTGCTTGTTTGAGTAGTGAGAGCTGTTTTGGCGTTTTTTCTGGTAAGCTAGTCTCTCTTTGCACAGAAATATTTGTTTGTTGTTGGGCGGTGCTTAGTGGTTGCAAATAATTAGCAGTATTATCTTTTGGAAAAGCATTAAAATCATTAGCACAGCATATACTAAAACTAAGGCAATATAATAGCTTTTTTATAGAATCCATTCTCTTACAAACCTTATACAAACGCATATTAAAGCAAACTTTCTTCATAGCTAATAATTCCATCTTTGAATAATTTTTGACTTTGTTTCTCTAGTGTCGGTATGCCTTGATAAAGAGATTCTATAAAGCTTTCATCTTCAAGCATCAAAGTTTTAGAATCTAACTTTTTATGAATGCTAAAATCAAATACTTCTTGCAATAAGATTCTCTTCCCATAGCCCTGTCCATAGCACTCATGACAGCCTTGTGCGTGAAATTTCCCTTGTATTTCTTCCTTACATGCAGGACAGAGTGTTTGTATTAATCTTTGAGAGATTATAAGCTTTAGTGTGGTTTGCAAAATGTATTCCTTTGCACCAAGATCATATAATCTAGCAAGGCTACTTTTACAATCACTTGAGTGGATACTTGCCATGACTAAATGCCCTGTCAAAGCCGCTCTCAAAGCAATATCTAATGTCGCATTGTCGCGTATTTCGCCTATCATAATAATATCTGGGTCTTGACGCAATATGTATTTTAATGCCTTTGCAAAGTCAAATGATAGCTCTTCATTGACTTGCGTTTGTGTGATGCCTTGTATTTCTTGCTCGATGGGGTCTTCTATTGTTATAATCTTTTTTGTGCCATTATGTAGGAATCTAAGGCAATTATAAAGCAGCGTGCTTTTGCCACTTCCTGTTGGACCGCTAATAAGGATAAGTCCGCTTTTTGTAAGCAAAGCTTTTTTTAGAATCTCCAAAATCTCTACTGATAATCCTAAAGTATCTAAGCTTTCAAATCGTTTATTTGCATGTGGGATACGCAATACAATGCTTTCACCTCGTAATGTCGGCATAAAAGATAATCGCACATCACAATCTCTCTTATCGTTTTTATAGATAAGATTCTCTAGCTTTAGATGTCCATCTTGTGGTAATCTCATTTCATTAATATCAAGTTTGCATAAAAGCTTTAGTTTCTGTGAGATTTTTGCAAATAATGTAGTATTTATATCCAAAAAATGCACCAAGATTCCATCAATGCGTAATAGACAGAAGGCTTTAGAATCTTGCAGGAATAAGTGAATATCGCTTGCCTGCATAGTAAGCCCAAAGCTAACTAAAGATTCTACAAAATTGCTTTGCAATTCATCTTTTTGACAATATTGTTGTAATTGTAAAGCAAGGCTTATTTCTTTTAGAAAGTCTTGTTTGCATAGATAAAAGATTAATTCTTCTTTATAGCTTTGTTGCAGTTTTTTTGTAAGTGTATCTCTATAACTCGCACTAAAAGGCTCATAAGGCAATACACCAAGTCTATATACAGAATCTGTGCTTTTATGCTTATCATAAAAAATTATATTTGGGAGATAGCTTTGTGGTATTTGTAAGGTTGCATGGATAATATGATAGCTACTTGATAATAGAGATAAATATCTATCGCTCAAGTCTTTTTGCATAAGATAAGATTCAAAGTAGGGGTGAGATTCTATAAATTTAGAAAAGATTATTGCTTTTTGCGTGGTGAGTAATGTATAAAGAGATTCTAAAAAATCTTTTTTGGCATTAGAATCTAGTGTATTAAAATAGTCTTGTGATTGAATATAGGGATTGGTGTGTAAAGATTCTGTGATAAGAGATTGTGTCATAACATTTGCCTATATTGCTTCTTTTAATTCTTATTTACAGATTCCATAAATAAAGGGTCTTTACATAAAAATTCTTCAAATAGATATTTATGCTCTTCTGGCAAAGCTTTAAAAATGGTATAGGCTAACTCTCGAATCTCTTTTAGTGCAGCCTTTGCAGTCCTTAGCTCTAAAAAGTTTTGCAAACTTCTAGCATTAATACTCCATGCTAATTCGCTCTTATAGCATTCAGGGATTAAATACTTTGCTACATCATTAGCAATGCCATCTTTTACTGCTAAACGCAGATTTTCTAAGGCTTTTATACTTTGGTCTTTTACTCTTTCATTGCTTGAAAGCATGATATATTTTTCTGCTCTTTTATAGTTTTCTTCACATAAGGGTAAAAAGCTTTCTTCTTTATTGAGTTCTTTTAGCGTATATCTTGTGCTTTTCACTGACAAGCTTGCTATTCTATGACGAGCTAATTCTTGCAGACATGCCCTTGTTATACCTTTAATCTCAAAGTTATAATATAAATGCTCTAGCGTAGATTTATGCTTATTTACATTTCCTACACGATATATTAAGCCTTTATCAATATCACCACCATTATCGCTTTTATTATGACTATCCCAACAGGTTCGTATCGCCCTGCTACAAACACTTAAAGGGGTAAAGTGTAGCAATGTTACTTGTATATTAGTTTGTGTGTGAATCTCTTTTGTTTCTAAACTCTCTTGTGCCATTACCACCCTTTTTTGTTGTCTTTTATCATGCTGTATTGATTATGTTTTAGAATATGATTTTAATGCGTTAAATTTTGTAAAAATCAGCGAAATTATAGCAAAAAATTGCCAAAAATAATGCGTTCATATTCTTGCTAGATTCTCACATTTGTGAGAAAAATTTCTAAAAGAAATTATTTTTTAAGTATAATCAAGCTTTATATTTAAACTATATTTGGACTAGAGGGCTTTGTATGTATTCGCATTTGTTTTATATCATCATGTGGGCAGTTTGCTTTGTGCTTGTTATACCTGTGCTTATTGTGGGCGTTATCTATGTATTTATGAGTAATAAGCCACCAAAGAAAGTTGAAAATACAATGCAAATCATGTTTAATATCATAAAAGGCGCACAGACAAAAGCCGCATTTACCGCTTCACTGGAGCAGTTTAAGGGCAAATATGGTGTGTTAGCTGATGAGAAAAACTTTGATTTATGGATTCAGTGTATTAAAGAATTAGCAAATTCAACACATTGGGATACAGATGCGATAGCAAAGTTTGGACAAGAATTAGAAGATAAAAATGCAGCACATGCAAAGAAAATAGCCGTAGCCATAGCCACAGTGCTTAAAACAAAAGATCAGAAAAAATAAGATTCTAAGAGTAGATATGAATAAACTAGCAATTTATCCGGGGACATTTGACCCACTTACAAACGGACATTTAGATATTATCAAACGCAGTAGCAAAATGTTTCAACAAGTAGTAGTCGCAGTAGCAAGCTCTGAAAGCAAGAATCCGCTTTATAGCTTAGAGCAAAGAGAGAAAATGATAAACCTTGCATTAGAAGAACACAAAGATGAGATTCCAAATGTAAGCTGCATTACCTTTAGTAATCTACTTGCAAGTTTAGCTGCTGATATGAAAGCAAAGGTGATTATAAGGGGATTACGCGTAGTGAGTGATTTTGAGTATGAATTGCAAATGGGCTATGCAAATGCCTCGCTGAATGACTCGCTTGATACAATATATTTTATGCCAACATTGCAGAATGCTTTCATTAGCTCATCAATTGTGCGTAGCATTATCGTGCATGGTGGTAAGTTTAGCCATCTTGTGCCAGAAAGCATTCATTCCTATATACAGCAATTACACACAAAAGAGTTATAATGAAGTATTATGTAATTGAGGGCATTGATACAAGTGGCAAAACAACACAATGTAATCTCATAAAGCAAAACTACCCTTGCGTGAGTTTAGAAAACTATAAAGATTCCATAAAAGATTCTATCATCGTATTAAATGAGCCCGGCAGCACATATCTTGGGAATCTTGTAAGAAAGATTCTACTAGATAGCCAAACACAGATAAATGAAAAAAGCTCATTTTTACTCTTTTTAGCTCAAAGGGCTGAACTCTTTTTGCAACTAAAAAATATATCAAATACAATCATTGCTGATAGAAGCCTTATCTCTGGTGTAGCCTATGCTAGAGCGATTGATATGCGTGAAGCATTGAATCTTAATCTCTTTGCAACGGGGGGAATCCTGCCACAAAAAATAGTCTTTTTAGAAACTTCAAAAGACACGCTAAAAAGCCGCCTTAATGCAAAAAGCCTTGATAATATAGAGCAAAAAGGCATACAATACCTACTTGACACGCAAAGCTACTTTAAAGAGATATTAGCGTATTTACAAGATGAAAACTTTATAGAATCTAACCCCAACATAAAAAAGCCAGATATTTTAACACTAGATTCTGCCATGCCTAAAGAAGATATACACAAAAGAATTTGCAGCTTTTTTGGAATCTAGATGTATTGCTCAATGTGTGGAAAGCTTACATGGCACATTATATGCAAAGAGTGTTTAAAACATTTAGAATACATAGATTCTAAGCGAGTGCTTGATAATGGAGTAAAAGTTTTTAGTAGCTTTGCTTTTAGTGAGTTAAAACTACTACTAGCAAGTAAGAATAACATTATTGGTAGTAGAATTTTCAAACGACTAGGTGTTTATGCGTTATCAAATTTTTTTGAAAGATATAAAGATTTAGCCAAATTAAAGAAGCAAGAAGTAGCCATTCTATCTATACGCAATAAGACTATTGGTATGTATTCTCATAGTGCGATTTTAGCACAATGTTTTAAAACATACGGATTCAAAGTCTTTCATAACGCCTTAATTATAGGTAATAATAGCCATTTCTCTCATCTTACAAAAGAAGAGAGACGGACGCTTGGTAGAAACTTTTCATTTCATTTTAAGCATGATTATTTAGCTGTGATTCTAGTTGATGATATTATAACCACAGGGCAAACTCTACTTGAAGCAAGTGATATTGTTAAGCAAAATAGCTACACACCACTCTTTGCATGGACACTTTGTGATTCTAGGTATTAGATCATAGATTTAACTTTGATATTAAAATATTGTATAATAACTTTTACACATAAAAACTAGAGTAATTGCAAAAGGATATGTATGCAAGCCATCGTTTTAGCAGCAGGGTTTGGCTCAAGACTTAAGCCAATGACCCTAAATAAGCCCAAACCGCTTTTAGAGATCCGCGGGAAAAGCATTTTAGAAAATATGATTTCTATCTTAAGAAAAGGTGGGGTGCAAGATATTATCGTTGTAACAGGCTATAAGAATCATTTGTTTGATTCTCTATCAAAAAAGCTTAATTTTGAAAAAGTCGTATTTGATGACTATGCGACTTGTAATAGCTCTCAATCGCTTTTATATGTAAAGCATAGAATCCAAAAAGGCACAATCATCTTAAATGGTGATTTATATATTACAGAGGATTTTTGCAGATTCTTTAAAAGTGGGGTATCGCAATTTTTAGCACAAAAGATTCCAGATAATACGACTGCGTGGGGCTATATTGTTGATGAAAATTATAGAATCTTAGATATTGATACAAATGCGACAAGTGGCTATGGAGATGGTATTGCATATTTTGATAATACGCAGGATATTGAAGTTTTTAAAGAAAAATTAGAGCAATGCGATAGTGATGAATATTGGGAATATGCGGTGTTAAGAAGTTTAGATTCTATAAATTATTATGCCTTTCCTTGTGATACTTTATACACAGAGATTGATAGCTTTGCTGATGCGCTTTATCACAAACTTTTAACGCCAGAAGAGATTGCGATTCAGTGTGCTGACGATAAAAAGGCAGTGCGTTTAGCAGGTATTACAAATATTAATTATCTCATTACATTTCAAGGCAAACAAAAAGTGATAAGAATCCCGGGCAGTGGGACAGAAAATGTGATTGACAGACAAGGTGAGCGAAGCATTTTAGAGCTTATAGAAAATCTAGATATTACACCTAAGAGTGAATTTTATGGTAGTGGCATAAAAATGAGTGATTTTTTATGCGATTATAAAAGCTTAGAAAAAGCCCAAATCACAGAAAAAGTATTAGAAAAACTCCTTGATTCACTCTTAAAACTTCACAGCATACCACACAAAGATAATACAGAGTATAAGTCCATAAAACTCTACAATGAGATTCTAAAATATGAGAAATTAGCAAAAATCGCACTCACAACGCCAAAAGAGCATAAATATGTCATCGAAGTGGCAAGAAAGCTTGACAATGGGGGGGGGGGGGTCTTATGCCATAGAGATTTGCAATTACCCAATATCCTTTTTAATGGAAGTGAGATAAAACTCATTGATTTTGAATATGCTGGCTTTAGCTGCATTGAATGGGAGTTTGGGAATCTAGTCGCAGAGTTAGAACTCACTCAAGCACAAATAGAGCATATCATACACTACTACAATAAAAATAACTGCAATAAAAACAACTCCAATAAAAATAGTTTGCAAACACTTACCTTTCAAAGTGTGATTGAAGGCTCACTTATGGCAAACTATATCTGGGCGTTATGGGGGTGGATTTATAATCGCATTGATTTAGGAAGAGATTATCTTTTTAGATTCCAAAACAATCTTACTTTATTACAGAATCTTGCGAAAAATAAGTCTTTGGGAGTATGATATGGGGAGAATAAGCGGACATATTTTAGCTTTTAGTAGCGTGTTTTTTTGGTCAGCCCTTTATGTTTCTGTGAAGATTCTACTAGATTATTTATCGCCTTTTGAATTGCTTATTTTACAATTTGTATTTGGCTATATTATGCTATTTATGATGAAGCCGACTTTTCTTAGAATCTCACTCAAAGAAGAAGTAATGTTTGCCATTGCGGGCTTATGTGGCATTAGTATTTATAATCTATTTTTAAATCTTGCCATAGAGCAAACCTATGCTTCAAATGTGAGTGTCATCATCGCTACCGCCCCACTTTTCACAGGTATTTTTGCCTTTATGCTTAGGATTGAAAAGCCTTATAGAAATTTTTTTATAGGCTTTATGCTGTGTATCATAGGCATTATTTTGCTTAGTTATGGCGATGGTGAAGCGGTAGGATTTAATCCATTTGGCGATATGTTGGCTTTAATCTCGGCTATTGGCTGGGGTGCGTATTCTGTGGCGATTGTTAGCATTATGGATAGGGGATATAATATCATCATTGCGACAAGAAAGATAGTGTTTTATGGAATCTTATTTTTAATCCCGGGCTTTTTTATATTTGATTTTAAGCCGCAATGGCACGAACTTTTAGAACCTATGGTAGCATTTAATTTCATTTTTATTGTGCTTTTTCCATCAGCCCTTTGCTTTTTAATGTGGAACAAGGCGACTTTGCTTATCGGTGCGATTAAGACAAATATTTATGTGTATCTTACGCCCATTATTACGATTATCGTGGCGATGATAGCCATTGATGAGCGACTTGGATTCTATGGAATCATAGGGGTTATTTTAACGCTTTGCGGTGTTATTATTGGTGAGTGTAGGAATAAGAGAGTATAGTGTATTCTAATTTCAAGCATTTGATTGAATCTAAAACTACATGCTTACATACAAGCTAAACTTAAAGCATTTTAGCAGATTGCTACAATGCTTTCTAACCTTTCAACTTTTGCTGGTCTTTAAGGTAATTAAAAAGTAATTCGCTATATCCAAAGCTACCACTCAAATTCTCTGAAAGCTGCTCTTTAAACATAGCATTATAAATATCACTACCGGGTTGTTTAGGATACAATGGATTATCAAGGTTTAATGCTGTATCAAGCAGGGTTTTAATAAAGATTGCCTCAAATTTATCAGTTTGTTCTCGCAATGCCTTATCACTCTCAAGCGTCTTGCCATCAACCTTTGCTTTTAAATCCTTGATTAAGCCACTCTCTTTTGATTGTGCTAATGAACTCATAGTGCTAGTCGTATCAAGTTTCATAATGTCTCCTTACATTTAATGTAAATAAAGTCAAGCAAAATAGATTCCCAAACCACACAACACAATCATTGTAGCAAAAAATAAAAAAGATAAAACACAAAAGTTTTATTTTTGTATTTATTGCATTATAATTGTGTAAAAGTTTAGACAAGGAAGTAGAATGCTGCAAAAGATTCTCATATTTTTTTATATTGCCTTTTCTCTTCATGCTTTTGCTAATGATAATGTTTCTATACTAAAAAGCTATATTGCTAGTGAATATAAACGCATATATCCAGAACTCACCATAGAATCTATATCGCTTGTTACTCGAAATACACTCGATCTTTATGCAGTGAGCATTGTATCAAAACAGCTAAATACAACAAAAAGTGCGAATGGCTATCTCACTTTGCAGTATAGACAGAATGGAAAAGTCTTGCAAGATTCTATACGCTATAGTATAAATGGTTCTATACAGATTCACACCGCCACAGAGAGTATTCGAGCAGGTAGCAACATAACCACAAATAGCTTTATGACTAAAACGCAGGACTTCTCATCACTCGCCCTAATCCCTGCTAGTAGATATGAGATACTGCAGTCAAGTGCAAAAGTCTATATCCCAGTCAATACCATAATCTATCGTAATAAACTTGCTAAAAGAATGCTTGTGTCTAAAGATTCTAATGTCAAAATTATATTCCGTGATAATGGCATTGAAGCAAGTGCAAGCGGCAGAGCATTAGAAAATGGCGTGCAAGGCGATACTATTAAGATTGAAAATCTTGAAAGCAAACGCACAATCAATGCAAAAGTCATAGCTGAAAATGTCGTGCAGATATATTAGTCTTTTGGCAATACACAAAGCCCTGCGTCAAGATTCTTACAAGCTATTAATAGCATAATGTTTGCGTGTTGTGAAACAATAATGAAACTACGCATTACATAACCCCATATAAGCACATATTTTATGAAATATCACACAAAAATCAAATTATTATAGCTTTTAGCGACTATTTTACACCCTGTAAGTCAGCACTCCAACTATAAGATCTAGATTTAAGAATCTTATATTTATTTCCACTTAACTACAAGCATTCTGCATACGAAACACCTATGAGAATATCCATTACACATAAAAAATATAACATTATGGAAAAAATGAAATATATTCTATGGATTACTTTTTTAAAACGCAAATGTTATTAACTTTATTTTTTTGTTGTAGAAACAGATTAGTATTTAAAGGAAAAATATGCGAGAAATTGTGGTAGTGGCAGCTAAAAGGACTGCTATTGGTTCATTTTTAGGCACACTGAAAAACACTTCTGCAAGGGATATGGCGACTACACTTTGCAAGGCTTTGATTAAAGATTTAAACATAGAGCATAGCCATATAGATGAGCTGATTTTAGGCAATGTTTTGCAAGCGCACAAGGGCAGAATCTAGCAAGGCAGGTGCTTTTAAATAGTGGCATTCCACTTGATAAAACCGCTTTTGTTGTCAATATGGTTTGTGGGTCTGGATTAAAGGCTATCCAGCTAGGATAGGATTCTATAAAGCTTGGATATTCAAATATGATTCTTAGCGGTGGTGTTGAGAACATGTCTTTATCGCCATTTTTATTAGAAAATGTAAGAAATGGTTATAGAATGGGGCATCAGCAAACAAGTGATAGCATGATAAAAGATGGGCTTTGGTGTGCTATTAACGACTATCGCATGGGGATTACTGCGGAAAATTTAGCTAAGAAATATAATATCTCAAGGTAGGAGCAAGATGAATATGCTCTGCAATCGCAATTAAGGGCAGCTAAGGCTATCAGTGAGGGAAGATTTAAAGATGAGATTCTGCCCTTAAATGTGTATGATAGAAAAAAAAGAGATAATCTTCAGTGAAGATGAATTTGTGCGAAAAGATTGTAATATAGAATCTTTGTCAAAGTTAAAACCCGCATTTGATAAAAATGGTAGCGTTACAGCGGGTAATTCATCAGGTATTAATGATGCTGGGGCTATGCTTGTATTATGCGAAAAAGAGAGAGCAAAAGAGTTAAATCTGCCTATATTAGCGAATATAAAAGGCTTTGCAAGTGTAGGTGTAGATTCTACAATTATGGGTATAGGTGCGGCTTTTGCGGCTAAAAAAGTCCTGCAACAACAAAAACTTACTATCAATGATATGGATATTATTGAAGCAAATGAAGCCTTTGCAGCACAAAGCCTAGCAACAACGAAAGAGTTAAACGCGGATATAAATAAAGTAAATATTAATGGTGGTGCAATCGCATTAGGACATCCAATAGGTGCGAGTGGGGCTAGAATCTTAATTAGCCTTATTTATGCGTTAAGAGCAAATAAGAAGAATTTAGGATTAGCTACCTTATGTATCGGCGGTGGACAGGGCATTGCATGTGTGGTTGAGATAGTATGGTGGATATGGGAGAATGTAATGAATAAAATAATTGATAACCTAGATATAGCATTTAAGCAGCTTAAAGATGGCGATACACTTTTAGTCGGTGGTTTTGGATTATGTGGCATACCAGAATATAGCATCGCAAAGATAAAAGAGTTAGGGATAAAAAATCTTGTCGTTGTGAGTAATAATTGCGGTGTTGATGATTTTGGTTTAGGTATATTACTGCATGATAGACAGATTAAAACTATTATTGCTTCTTATGTTGGTGAGAATAAAACTTTTGAAAAGCAATTTATAAGTGGTGAGCTAGAAGTGATACTCACCCCGCAAGGCACTTTAGCAGAACAGCTTAGGGCAGGTGGAGCAGGTATTGCCGCATTCTATACCCCAACAGGTGTTGGCACTTTAGTAGCGGAAAATAAAGAGCATAAAGACTTTAATGGTAAAACCTATATATTAGAGCATGCTATCACGGGGGATTTTGCCTTAGTAAAAGCACAAAAGGCAGATAAATATGGGAATCTAATCTTTAATAAAACCGCTAGAAATTTTAATCCTTTATGTGCTATGGCGGGTAAAACTACAATAGCAGAAGTAGAAGAAATAGTCGATGAGATTAGCCCAGATAGCATACATTTAAGCGGTATTTATGTAGATTTTGTTTATAAGGGAAATAATTTTGAAAAAAGAATGGAAAAAGTTATTACAAGAAAGGATTCATAATGTCAAAAGAAATCATTGTAAAAAGAGCGGCAAAAGAAGTTAAAGATGGTATGTATATTAACCTTGGCATAGGTATCCCCACACTTATTGCTGATGAGATAGAAAAAATGGAATTAGAAGTTTTTTACAATCAGAAAATGGGCTTTTGGGTATTGGAGCATATCCTACAATAGATGAAGTTTGTGCGGATTTGATTAATGCGGGAAAAGAGACTGTTACAGCAGTAAAAGGGGCTAGCTTCTTTGGATAGTGCAGAGAGTTTTGCCATGATACACGGAGGGCATATTGACTTAGCAATTCTAGGTGCTATGGAAGTATCTCAAAATGGAGATTTAGCAAATTACATGATACCGGGTAAATTGGTAAAAGGTATGTGTGGGGCTATGGATTTAGTCAGCGGGGCAAAAAGCATCGTTGTTGTTATGGAGCATACAAATAAATATGGCGAAAGTAAGCTTAAAAAAGCATGCACGCTGCCCTTAACTGGTAAAAATGTAGTCAATAAACTTATTACAGAACTTGGCGTATTTGAGTTTAAAAATGGGAGTATGAAGCTTGTTGAATTAATGGAAGGCGTAAGTTTAGGAGAAGTCAAAGAAAAGACTGAAGCTAGTTTTGAAGTGTGCCTAGGAGGTTAATATGCTAAGAGATTTTACTAAATTTTGTGTAAATCTTGCATCGCGTTGGTTGCCTGATTCCTTTGTGCTTGTTGCTATACTCACTGTGTTTGCTTTCTTAGCTGTGCTAGGATTTACAGAGCAGACTTCTTTACGCATTATTCAAAATTGGGGGAATGGCGTGTGGAGTTTGCTTGCATTTTCTATGCAAATGGCATTAATTTTAGTGCTAGGACAAGCCTTAGCGAGTGCAAAAATCATTTCAAATATTTTGCAAAGATTAGCAGATATTCCAAAAAACTATTTTAGTGCGATTGTTATGGTGAGTTTGCTTGGTATGTTAGCAAATATCATAAATTGGGGTTTTGGATTGGTCATTTCGGCAATTTTTGCTAAAGAGATTGCAAAAAAGGTTGATAATGTAGATTATAGATTGCTTATTGCAGCGGCTTATTCTGGCTTTGTGGTATGGCATGGTGGATTATCTGGGTCTATTCCTTTGACCTTAGCAAGTGGTGGGGAGGCATTAGCAAAAAGTACTGCTGGAATCTTAACAGAAAGCATTCCTACTTCAATGACTATTTTTTCAACATACAATCTTATTATACTGGGAATTGTTATTTGCGTTTTGCCATTTTTACTTGCGACTATTCATCTCGCAAAAAATGAAGTCATAGTGATAGATAAAAAGCTTTTAGAAAAAGAAAATAAAGAAGTGGAAATGATAGACCATAAGCATGATAAAACACTTGCTGTATATCTTGAGAATAGCTTTTTAGTGAGTTTATCTATTAGCCTTATTGGGTTTATCTATATTGCTAATCATTTTGCAAAAGGCGGTGGTTTAAGCCTTGATATTTTAAATATGATTTTTCTGTTTCTTGGAATCTTATTACATAAAAAGCCATCTTCCTATATAAAAGCGATTAATGAATCAGCAAAAAACGCAGCTGGTATTTTACTGCAATTTCCATTTTATGCCGGAATTATCGGCATGATGGTAGGGACCGCAGAGAATGGCGGACAAAGCCTCGCTAGTATGCTATCTCACTTTTTTATTAGCATTGCTAACGCAGATACTTTTGCAGTGTTTTCTTTCTTAAGTGCCGGATTTGTAAATATCCTTGTGCCATCTGGTGGTGGACAATGGGCTGTCCAAGCCCCAGTTATGATACCTGCTGGGCTGAAACTAGGCATCGATCCTTCAGTTACTGCTATGGCTATCGCATGGGGTGATGCATGGACTAATATGATACAACCTTTTTGGGCATTACCTGCTCTTGCTATTGCCGGACTTGGTGCAAAAGACATTATGGGATATTGTGTTATAACTCTCTCATTTACAGGCGTGGTCATTAGTTGTGGATTTTTCTTTTTGACTTAGATTTAGTCGAACATTTTGCATTGTCTTGTAGGCAATATGCTTTAAAACTTTATGGAGACTATTTTCTGGCTAGAGTCTCTGGTGTGGAAAAAATATGGTGAGTAATACACGCTTGAAAATATATCCATAGAGAAATCAATTTTATCTGTTAATTATGAATTATAATTTTCCTCTTAGTTTTTTAGACAACCTATTTAATCGTCTAAAAAATGTTTTATTTAACTTCTTATTTAATCTCTCGATCTCTAGCTGACAATCGCTCATGTATCCATAAATGAAAGGATGGACCAAGTGCATCGGCTTTGGCGTGATTTTATAGCCTAATGCCTCAAAGATTTCTGCTTTACCCTTATGAACATACAACATTATGTTTTGTCTATACCAATGTGCAATTTTTGTATTTTCCCACACCTTTGGACGCACAATATCGAAACATACATAGTCATATTTTTTAAAAATGTCTGCCCAATAGGCTGGTGGTTGCTCATTGACATGATGTGTGCCACCTTGATGGGGAATTGCTGCGGAAAAAAGAATAATATCAGATAGGGAAGTTAGAGTACGAACAAAATTTTCTGCATATTCTGCGTATAAATGCTCGGCAACCTCTAAGGATTGTGCGATACTAAAGGGTTTGCCCCCCCCCCCCCATTGTCTCATCAAGCGTATCGCTATTTGTGTCATTTGTATTTTGCGTATTAGTTTTAATATCTGCATTTTTACAATGCTCTAAAACCTCGCTTACTATCGCATTAGAATCTGCAGTCAAATCTATTCTATGAAAAAAATTGTATGGAATGAAAAAGCGTTCGCCCTCCACACTATTGCCATCAATACCACAAATGCTAATATTGCCATATTTTTCCTGCCATGCCCTAAGCCATGTGCCAACACCACAACCAACATCAATGACACTCGTTACACCATCGCTTAAGTTCGGCAATAACTCTGCAATAGAATCAAGTGTTGCTTTTGCAGATTTGTAACTCTCATTTCCTTGATCGCCATACCACTCTGCATTATAGGTTGCCATCATCTCGACACTACTCATTTTGTTATCCATATTCTTTTCCCCTAATAAATACGCGTTACGCTGCTTGGCTAAGCTTTTTTACCGCACTATTTAGTCGGCTTACTTTTCGTGCGGCTGTGTTTTTCTTTAAGATTCCCTTGCTTACAAACTTGTGGATCTCTTTGTTTGCGATTTTGAAAGCTTCATTTGCTTTGTCAAGGTCTTTACTTGCTACTGCTTCACGCACTGCTTTTGTGATGTTTTTAAGTCGTGTGCGATAATATCTATTGCGTTCTGTCCTTTTCTCTGTTTGACGAATGCGTTTTTCTGCTGACTTATGATTTGCCATGTTTTTCCTTTTAAATAAAATAACAAAAATTAAAAGCCTTAATTTTAACATAAAATCTTTAAAGTATGTTAAAATTTTATGATTTATTGCATTAAGGAAAGAAGTATATGAAGATTTTTGGCACAGATGGCGTGAGGGGTAAGGCTGGTGTGGATATTACCGCTATGGTTGCGTTGCGGCTTGGCATTGCTGCTGGATTGTATTTCCAAAGAGATTCTATTGGGAATAGAATCCTTGTTGGCAAGGATACAAGGCGAAGCGGCTATATGGTTGAAAATGCGCTTGTATCCGGGCTTACTGCCGTTGGTATGGATGTGATACAAGTAGGTCCTATGCCAACACCCGCTATTGCGTTTTTGACTGAAGATATGCGTTGTGATGCGGGCATTATGATTAGTGCTAGTCATAATCCCTACTTTGATAATGGCATTAAATTCTTTGATAAATATGGCTTTAAACTCGATGAGACAAAAGAACAAGAGATAGAATCTTTATATCATAGCAAGGACTTAGAGAGACATTATAAAATCGGCACAGAGATTGGTGCAAGCAAAAGGATTGATGATGTAATCGGTCGCTATATCGTGCATATTAAAAACTCTTTTCCTAAGCATTTAACTTTGCAAGGGGTAAGAATCGTGCTTGATTGTGCGAATGGTGCGGCATATAAGGTCGCTCCTAGCGTGTTTGAAGAGCTTGGTGCTGATGTGATTGTGCTAAGTGATTCTCCAAATGGCTCAAATATTAATGAAAACTGCGGGGCAATGCACCCAAATGTATTAGCCGATGAGGTAAAAAGGCTTCGTGCGGATATTGGCTTTGGGCTTGATGGTGATGCGGATAGATTGATAGTGATTGATAATGAAGGTAATTTAGTCGATGGAGATAAGCTAATCGGGGCATTAGCTCTCTATCAAAAAAAGAAAAAGTTGCTACATAATAATGGCATAGTAGCGACACTTATGAGTAATATCGCGCTAGAGACTTTCTTAAGAGTGCATGATATTAAGCTAGAGCGATGCAATGTCGGCGATAAATATGTATTACAAGCAATGCTTAAATGTGGCTTTAACTTTGGTGGGGAACAAAGCGGACATATCATCTTTTCAGACTTTGCAAAAACGGGCGATGGCTTAGTCTCTGCCCTGCAAGTAGCAGCCCTTGTGCTAGAGAGTAATAAGACAAGCAAAGATGCACTAAATCCTTTCGCCCTTGCACCACAAAAGCAAAGTAATCTTCAAATAAAGCAAAAATTACCACTAGATTCCATACAAGGCTTAAATGAGATTCTAAAAGAGATAGAATCTCATAAAATCCGCCATCTAGTCCGCTACTCTGGCACAGAGAATAAAATCCGCATTCTACTTGAGGGCAATGATGAAGCAAAACTTGAATCTTATAATGCTAAGTTGCAAGAACTTTTTTTAAAAACTCTATGCTAAAGCATGTCAAAACAAGGAAGCATAATGTCTAGGCTTTTAATATCTCTATTTTTTACATTTTTTTCTATTGCACTAGCCGCTACAAAAGACAATAAACTTGCAACAGATTCTACTAACTTAGCCTGTTTTAAGGAACAATGCAAAGGCGGTATTTGTATCTATATATGTAATATTAGCGACATTGATTTTAATCGTTATATTATAGAATCTAGCGAGATTGAATACGCTTATGCTACATGGCTAGAGCTTACAAAAATGGAGTATTTACCGCAGACTTTACCAAATGAAAACTATGAATATATAGACGAACAAACCACTATAAAATACGCTTGGAAAACTAAAGATAGACTAGAGATTGGCTTTTATGAAAGAGAGAATCTTGTAGGCAGTCTGCATATCTATAAAAGTGATAAATTTATTGTAATTGATGATGGATTGCACTCTATCATAAATTATTAGGGAATCTTATATGCTTAAAACACCGCTTGTTATCATGCCACACTCTCTCACACAATATACAAATATGTCTTATGATACATATAGCGGAAATATCACGCATGAAGATATAGAATCTATCAAGCATTTTTTAGAGACTGATACAAAAGAGCTATTAATTTTTATCGGTGGATTCTGTGATACTTATTATAAAGTGGTGTGGAGGGCATTTTGTGAGAGCTTGTTTTCACAAAGAAAAAAAGAGAAGCAATATAGTATGCTTTATATGAGTTTTAATTGCTATGCGTTTTTGCTTGATTTTCTACCAAAGCTAAGTGGGGCAGGATACAATATCTCTGTGATAGCACATAGCTGGGGTGCGAAAAATATCTTGCGTTGCTGTTTAGATTCTAATGCGATTTATTTAAAGAATCTTATAACACTTGATTGTGTAGGACACTTTAAAATCACTCATCGTCCAAAACATATAGAATCTTGGGAAAATATCTATATCGCTAATCATTTCGAACACTACAATCGTGCAAATATCGCCGCTATAATCGGTGGTGCAAAACAAGAAATCATCTATGCAGATATAAACACAGGTATAGCCCCACCAGCCCATCATGCAAGCGTGCCTACAATGCTACATAATGCCAAACTTATAAGGTTGTGGTGATGATTGCTCTCAAACATATTACTTAAGCTAGAAACTAAGTCATGAACGCAGACTGCATTTGCTTACACTCACAAAAACTTAGCAAGAAATCTAATTTCTAAGCCTTATTAGCGGATACAATACAAGCAACAGAATCTAGTTTATTACCACCTTAGATTCTATACCATACACAACACGCTATTTACAATATGTCCTATCATGTGTGCTTAGTTTTTCTTTTGCATCTGTTATATCAGATTCTATTTGTATTTTTAGATCGTTAAGGTTTAAAAACTTTTTATTATCACGCAAATAGGCTACAAAAAAGATCGTAATTACTTCATTATGCTTTGTGTTTATAGTTTCATTAATAATATGGGTTTCAATACAGAATCTCTCATCAGTGCTGAAGCGATTGCCAACAAATGATACTGCGTTATAAAGCATGCCATTATAATAAGCAAAGGTGGCATATACGCCATGTTTTGGCACGAAATAAAGCGTATTTTTCATATTAATAGTAGGATAGAGTTCCTTGCTGCCTATGCCTTGCCCCTTTATAATGCGTCCTTTGATATGATAGAATCGCTCAAGCATAGCATTTGCGTTTTGTATCTCGCCTTGTTTTAAAAGGTCTTTAATAATGCTTGTATGCAATGGTATATTGAGATAAGTTTGTGGGGCTATAATCTTTATTTGGACTTCAGCTTTACCCATGCGTTTTAATAGTCCATATAAATCACTTGCATGACTCATTCTATCCTTGCCAAAGTGAAAATCATAGCCTATGACAATACACTTCAAATGTGGCATAACCATAAAAAGTAATTGCAAAAACTGCATAGAATCCCATGACTTAATACTCTCAAATCGAAGACGAAAAAAGGGGATATGCGTATATTTTGTCCGCTCTTTTGGCGGGGTTATAAATGGGGGCTTGACTGAAGCAATGCTTAGGGCACAGCCATTTGTCCCCACAAGTCCTAGTAGATATTTATGTGCTTTGTGCATACCATCAAATTTGCCAATAGCTACCCGCTCATAAGGTAGCTTAGAATTGACAAAAGATAAAAAACTCTTCATTACCTTCCTTTCCTGCTAAGAGTGATTTCTCTACAAAAATATAGAGTGCGTTTTTAGCTTTTAGTAATGCTAGAAAAGATTCTAAACATACTAAGATTATTTTCGTGTCTTTGATTACACCTTTTTTATTGCGTTTTGCTTGTATGCCGACTTCATATTGTGGTTTGTATAAAAGTAGCATGGTTTTTGAGAGATTAAGAAGGGATTCTAAAATATTCTCTAGCGAGATAAAGCTCACATCGCATACTAAAAAATCAAATAGATTCTCTTTCAAGGCTCTATGTTTAGAATCTTTTATGCGTTCTAGAATCTTTTCTTTATAGATATGAAAATCTTGTGAAAAGATTCTAATATCTACATTTTCAATCGATACAATTTCATCTCTTTTGGATAGATTAGAATCTAGTTGTAAGCTACCAATATCTTGTGCGACTATAAGCTTTGGCTTATAAGTGAGTAGCACTTGACTAAATCCCCCAGCACTTGCTCCAACATCAAGGATAATAGAATCTTTTATGAGTAAAGGAAGTATTTCTTTTAGGCTTGTTGTGATATGAGTTTTTAGGCTAGATTCCATATTGTGTTTTATAGAATCATGGGCTTTTTGCCATATAACTAAATCTTTTGTGAAATGAGATAGAAAGCTATTTTCTTTTGTTAAAAGCAGGGGGTTATAGAATACAGAATAATAGGCTTGAGATTGCGTATTATGTAAAAATCTTTGCAGTTTTAATGCTGCCCTACTACAAAAAATCTCACTTTCTATAAAAAAGTCCTGCTTTATGCTTATAGAATCTGTATCGCTTATATTAAAAGCTGGTTTTAAGATAATTTTGCCATTTATGCTAACTTGGGCTTGTTTTATAAGCTCGAGAGCTTTTTGCCTTGTGATATGCGTATATTTTTGTGTGATAAAGCAATCAAGTCGCATAAAATCTACTCAACAATAACCGCATCTTCAATATATGCGTTTGCTTCATCACTATGATTTTCACCATACCAAGCAAACATATAATGCGTTAATACAAGCATTTGCCATGTCGCAATAAAGCAATTTAGCACAGGTATATAAAGCGGGATAAAGATAAAAATATTTATAGCAATAAGCGGCAGTCTATTTGTCTGTAAAAATAGCTTATAAGAATCTTTTGACATAATGCTAATGCCAATATCATGATTTAGATTCTTGCAATAAAACTGAAAATATACAAAAATGCCAAGTATTAAGCCAATAAAACCTAAACCGATAAATGAAAGCAAATAGCACCCAAGTGAAAAGATGATAAATTTTAGCAAGGTTTTTAAAAGTAACATAGAGCTTAAACGAAGAGATTCCATAAAATTTGGTGCATTTAGCCGTATATAAGGATAATAAGTCTTATGCACGAATTGCACTACAAGCGGGGCTAAAAACGCATTTATAATACTCATGCAAATACCTACTAAAACCACACCGCATAGCACTAAAGAAATAGTCGCAAAAAATATGAGTAGATAATATGAGATTTTAGGCAAGATTCCTTCACTCAAAGCGTAATTAATCCAAATGCTAGGAAACTGGTGTAAAAACCAATCAAAATGCGTAATACTTAAAGTAATCACAACTACCCATAGCAAAATAGAGCAGCAAAATGGTAAAAAGCTTAAAAGCAATATGTATCTATACCGCAAACTATGCCATGCTTGTTTAAAGCATTGTGTGATTATAGTCCTTGCATAATTGGGCTTAATATTAATTTTCATCTACGCTTTCCTTATATCATTTAGAATCATTTAGCATGATGAAAGCTTTTTATGTATATATTCATATTTTAATCCTTTTTTATTGTTGCTTTTTTGTCTTTTTTGCTTCTATAAATCACATATAGCCCGGATACTACGGGCAAAAGTCCAACCATTGATAACATAATTAACGCTAAAATTTCATGTTTCATAACTAACCCCTTTAATCTCTCAAATTTTCAGCAATATTAAAGAAAATAATACCAACAAAAATAAGACAAATAAACACAATCCCTATGCCATAAATAGTATATTCATTATTATTTGTGAAAAAATACCCAATTAATCCAAGTTCTGCTACAAACAAAGCGGTAATGATGTTTTTGAGCAAATCTATAACAACCTTATAGTATTCCTTATCTCCATTCAACATGCTTAAATCCTTTATTATGTGTTTCAAATGTGATATTAGGGTATTTATAAGCGAATTTACAATTAATCGCTATAATTATAGCTTATTTTTGACATTCTAAGTTTAGGAGTAGTGATGAAAAGTTTTGTTTTAAAGCGTGTAGCACAAGTGGCGGCGATTTCTAGTCTTTGCCTTATGCCTATGGCGTTGAATGCAAAGGTTCTTGTTAATGTTGATGGGATTGAGATTTCTGATTCTATCTTTTCAGCATTAAAGCAGCAAAATCCAAGTTTTAATTATGACGCATTGCCTGAAGCACAAAAAAAGCAATTATTAGATGAAATCATTGATGGTGTAGTTACAGCGAATGCAGCAAAAAAAGAAGGGCTTGATAAAAGTGAAGAATACAGAATGGCAAATTTGCAAATGCTATCTGGCTTATGGCTTAAAAAACAAGTTGATAGCCTTTCAAAAACCATTAATGTAAGCGTTGCGGATGCAAAGAAATTTTATGATGCAAACCCAAAAGCATTTGTAACGCAAAATGCTGAGGTAAGACATATCCTAGTGCAAAAAGAACAAGATGCAAAAAACATTATCGCAGAGATTAATAAAGTGCCTAAAGCAAAAACTGAAAGTAAGTTTGAAGAACTCGCTAAAAAACTCTCAATCGATCCGGGTTCAAAGGACAATGGTGGTCTTATGAAATTGCCTATCAATAGCCCAGCAATCGCACCAGAATTCGCACAAGAAGTGCTAAAAATGAGTGCAGGAACTTATACAAAAAATCCTGTAAAAACTCGTTATGGTTATCACATAATCTATCTTAAAAAGCTTGATAAGCCAGCAACACAAACTTTTGATTCTGTAAAAGGACAGCTTGTTGAGCTTTTAAAACAACAAAAAATGGAAGAAGTGCTAAAAGAAAAAGTGAAAAAAATGCGTGATAGTGCAAAAATCACTTATGGGAAATAGTATATACAAAGTTTTTAGACACATATAGCACAAACTCACAGAACAAAGATAGAAAATCTAGCCAAGATTCTCAAGACTAGTTTTCTATGGTTTGCCATGCGTAATAGATATAATAGAATGTATTAGGTGTTTGTGTAATCACACAGAATCTTTTTCTATCAATTTTGCATTGTCTTATGTCTATATAACAAAGCAAAGTGCGTTTGACATAATGCACAAAGTGCTTTCAAAGGAGCTACTTTAAGAATCTAAAGGAGTTATCGTGAGTAGTATTATCCGCAATAAAAAAGCATATCATGATTACTTTATATTAGAGCAAATTGAAGCAGGGCTTGTATTAGCAGGGAGTGAAGTTAAATCTTTGCGTAATGGCAGGGCGAATCTTAAAGACAGCTTTGTGCGTATTATAAATAATGAAGCCTTTGTATTTGGTATGCACCTAACCTATCATCACACTACAAATCCCTATTTTAAGCCAGATGAAAAGCGTCCAAGAAAGCTGCTTTTACATAAAAAGCAAATTGATAAACTCTTTGGGCAAGTCAGTCAAAAGGGTTTAGCCATCGTGCCGCTACAAGTGCATTTTAATAAAAAAGGCTATGCAAAAATGCTTATCGCGCTTGCAAAAGGGAAAAAAGAATACGACAAAAGAGAGACTATAAAAAGAAAAGAGCTAGATAGAGAAGCTAGAGCAAATATGAAAAATCATACATATTAAAGGGTTATTATGGAAAAGGTAGCAGATTATGCGCTGTATATAGATTATGGAATCTTTGGTTTTTTAGTGTTTTTGAGTTTGCTTGTTATTGCCATTGGGATTGAGAGACTTTGGTTTTATTCAATCATTCGGCTTGATGATTATAGCGATAAAAGGGAGTTGGAGCTTGATTTACACAAGCGGCTTACACTCGTTGCTACGATTGGCTCAAACGCACCTTATGTTGGTTTGCTTGGCACTGTTATTGGCATTATGCTAACTTTTACTAGCATTGGGGCAAATAGTATGCTTGATACAAAGGGCATTATGGTAGGACTTGCTATGGCATTAAGGGCTACTGCATTGGGACTTGTTGTAGCGATACCTAGCATTGTGTTTTATAACCTTTTAGTGCGAAAAGCAGAAGTGATTCTAACAAATTGGGATATTTTCACAAATCCAAACACAAATACAAAGAATAATCCACGACTTGATTACAGAGAAGATTTAACAAGCAATCAATTAAGAGAAGATAAAAGACCAAAGCCATATAGCTATACAACAGATTCTAATCTCAAAGACCGCATACACAAAGCAAAGCGACTAGAGATGAAAGATATAGTATCTAGAACAACAACAGACAAAAAGGACTAGCATGAAAAAGATAGATTCACTAAACCTTGTGCCTTTCATTGATATTATGCTTGTATTGCTTGTGATTGTTTTAATGTCAGCTTCTTTTAGCGTCTCATCTCAACTCCCCATTCAAATACCCCAAGTTGATGAAGGTGCACAAAATAGCTTAGAATCTAAACGCATTCATATTGCATTAGATAAAGACGGCAGGATATTTATCAACACACAGCAGGTTGATAAGGTAGCAATGCAGGGCTATTTACGCAGCTTAGATTCTAAAACTAGCGTGATTATTAAAGCGGATAAAGATGCAAATGTGCAGCAGTTTGTAGAAATCATGGCAGCATTACAATATTTTGGTTTAACAAATGTCTTTACAGAAGTAGAGCAGACTAACCCTTAAAAGCTTTCAATAAAGGCAAATCTATGAAACAATATCTCTATATTATTCAAGCAAGTAAAGAGCCAAGCAAATGCAAGATTGGAATCACAAATGATTTAGAGCGGAGATTGAAAGAATATAACAGCATTACAGGCATATCACTGGATAATACATATAGCTATCTTTTTACTTGTGAAGTGAGCGATATGCGTCAAATCGAGCAAGATATAAAAAATCAATTTCCGCATTTGCGTGAGTATCGCAGCCGAGAAATTTACTTTTTTAATCAAAGTTTGTTTGATATGTATGTAGATTTTATTCAATCACACCCTTGCTTTCTTACAAAGTCAAACACCAAAGAATCTAAAAAGCAAACAATTATAAAGCCTGCTAATACGCCCACGATGAAAGAGCGGGGCGTTACACGCAAAACCCTGCTAGATAAAGCTAGAAAAATAAAAGATGATGAGTTTTATACACGCATGGAAGATGTAGAGAAAGAACTCTCAATGTATCCTACTAAAATATGGAAAGATAAAGTTGTATTTTGTAATTGCGATGATGCGATAGGCAGTAATAGAGATTATACAGACTCTTCAGCCTTTTCACTTTATTTTATAAAACATTTTTTTAGACTAAAGCTTAAAAAGCTTATATGCACTCATTATGGAAGTAGAGCGGATTTATTTAACGCAGGGACACAAGGCTATATCTTTACAAAAGAAGGGGCAAGAGAACTATTAAATACACCAAAAGGTTATAATGGTGGTTTTGAAGAAGCAGAATCTCTTAGGATTCTAAACGAAGAGGCAGATATTGTTTGCACCAATCCGCCATTTTCAAGGGCAATAGAGTATTGGGATATTTTGATAAAAAGCAAGAAAAAGTTTATTATTATCTCAAATATTACAAATTGTGTAACAACTGCCTTTATCCATTATTTTATGGTTAAAAAAGTATGGGCGGGATATACCCGTGTAGATTGGTATCTAAATCCTAAAAGAGTCCCAGTCCAAGCAGCAGGGCATTTTTTTACAAATTTTCCTATAAAAGATCGCCCCACTAAAAGTCGTTTAAAGTTTATGCCCCTAATTGAGATTCCAGATGTGTATAAAAGATTTGATGATGATGGGATTTTATCGGTGGATAATAATTATATCCCCAGCGATTATGATGAGCCTTTTGCGGTTTCTGCTAGGCAGATTCTTAATGGCGTGCTAGAGTGTGGTTTTAAAGTAGCTAGAAAAACAAAATATATGCCACATATTGATGGGCAAGAAAAATTCGCAAGAGTGTTGATACAAAAGATACAAGACCAAGATGAGAAATAAAGGGCAACTATGCAAGAGATTAAAAGCCATGAAGAATATTTAGAATCTATTAAAACGCTAAACCTTTATGCGAAGCATTATTACGAGCTAGATGACCCTATTGCTAGTGATTTTGAATATGATATGCTATATAAGGCAGTGAAACTTTATGAAGAAAATAATATTGACAAAATCGCAAAAGATTCCCCAACGCAAAGAATAGGCGATAAGATTCTAAAAGATTTTAGTAAAAATAAGCATAAAAAGCGTATGTGGAGTTTAGAAGATATTTTTAACCCAAGCGACTTAGATGAGTGGCTTACAAAGCTATCAAATGCGATAGCTAGAGTCCAAAAGACTACATTAAGTCCAACGCTTTTTGATACAGAAACACAAATAGATTCTATAAACAATCTAGCCTTTTGTATCTCACCAAAATATGATGGCATGAGTCTTAATCTCTTATATGAAAATGGAATCTTGCAAAGTGCAACTACAAGGGGCGATGGCGAGATAGGCGAAGTCGTTACGCAAAATGCAAAGACCCTGCATTCTCTCCCGCATACAATCCCCTTTAAAGGCAGCATAGAGATAAGGGGCGAAGTCGTGCTATCTAAAGAGAATTTTGCGAGACTAAACAAAGAGCAAGAAAGGAATAATAAAGCCCTTTTTGCAAATCCACGCAATGCTGCCGCAGGGAGTATGAGACAATTAGATTCTAATCTCACAAGAGAGAGAAATCTAAGCTTTGTAGCATGGGGTATAGGCAGTGTTGATATGAAAGAGCTAGAGAAATATGCGAAAAGATCTAATTTGGGCTTTTATGATATGCTTATGCTATTACCAGAGTTTGGCTTTAGCCCCTTTAGATATTTAGAAAGAGTGAATGCAGAATCTATTGAGCGTGAATATCAAAAGATTCTAAATGATAGGGATAACTATCCTTTTATGCTTGATGGCTTTGTGATTGTGCTAGATGATTTAGCCTTGCAAGATAAATTAGGCTTTACACAGAAAGCCCCAAGGTTTGCTTGTGCGTATAAATTCCCCGCAACAGAAGTGGTAATAAATATAGAATCTATTACACCACAAGTTGGCAGGACTGGTATCATTACACCCGTTGCAAACTTTAAGCCCACACCGCTAGATGGGGCATTTATCAGTCGAGCGACACTGCATAACTACAAAGAGATAGACCAAAAAGACATACGCATACGCGATTATTGTCTGCTTGTTAGAAGTGGCGATGTGATTCCAAAGATTACAAAGGTATTGCATGAAAGAAGAAAGGGTGATGAGATAAAGATAGCAAAGCCTACACATTGTCCTATATGCAGTCATGAGTTAAGCTATGAAGATATTTATATCTATTGCACAAATCCAAATTGTGATGCGATAATCAAAGCAAAGTTAATACATTTTGCCTCAAAAAAATGTATGGATATTGATGGGCTAGGCAGTAGCATTATCGAGCTTTTAGTTGATAATGGCGTGATTAAAGAGTGTAAAGACATTTATAGCTTAAAGGAAGAAGACTTTTTAAGGTTTGAAGGATTCAAAGAGAAAAAGGCACAAAATCTTATCAATGCGATTAAAGATAGCATAGAAAATAGGGAATTTTGGCGATTTATCCACGCACTTGGGATCTTACACATAGGCGAAGTAGCGAGTAAAAAACTCGCAAGCTATGGCTATGAAATCTTTGATTATGATATAGAAAAATTACAAGAGATTGAGGGCTTTGGCAAGGATATGGCACAAAGCTTTTATGACTTTTGTATCCATAATAAAGATTTTATCAACGAAATGCAAGAGATACTAAAGCCACAATTACAAGTAAAAACTACACAGATAAACACAGATTCTATTTTCTATCAAAAAACTTGCGTTATTACCGGCACTTTTGCTTTAAGCAGAGATTCTATAAAAGCAAAGCTAGAATCACTTGGGGCAAAAGTCTCAAGCAGTATTAGCACTAAAACAGACTTTCTAATCGCAGGTGAAAAAGCTGGATCAAAACTCACCAAAGCACAAGAATTAGGCATTAAGATTATAGAATCTAGCGAACTCATGCAGATTTTGGAAATGTAGGGATTGTTTTGGCGTGTTGAGTGTAAAGGAATGGGGTTAAATCTCTTTACTAGTGAATCTTATAAATGCTGATTTTGGAATCTAGCAACCGCCACACCAAAGCATTAGCCACAATATCCCATTGAGAGCAAAGATAGGTTTGAAATCTGCTTAGAATCTCATTTAAGATTCTTAAGCAAGTCTTTATTCTTAGAACCATAAATATGTGAAAATGAAATTGTGTTTTTATGGGTATATTTATATAATCTAAGTTTGTGAGATTCCCAAGAAAAACATATAAAAGGCTTAAATTAGGGCTTGATATTTTAATATATAGAATCTAAACTTCTCTACAGCACACTTCAAACATTTAAGAATCTAACCTAACGCCTTTAATCCCACGCTAGAAGCAATAATCACACATACGCAAAAAAGCTTCAAAAATGACTTATCCTCTTTAAAAAACACAATCCCCACAAGCACCCCACCAGCCGCACCAATGCCCGTCCAAATCGCATACGCCACGCCCATAGAAATCTCTCGCATAGCAATAGATAGGCAGGTAAAACTCCCTGCAAAAATCAGCGCAAGACATAAGATATAGATTTTATTTTTCGTATCAATGAGCTTTTTCATCGTCCATACACCAGCGATTTCAAACACCCCAGCAATAAAAAGTAAAATCCAATGTAGCATTATTTATCCTTTGTGGAATCTGTATTAGAAGCCCTAGATTCAGCTTTTTTTGAACCATTTTTAGAATCTTGCTTAATATTGTGTTGAAAATCCTGCGTATCGCTAGATTCTATAAACAAAGATTCTAGCTCCTCAGGCAAATGGTCGTGTATGTCTTGTGCGGTTTTACTCTCTTTGACACTACATTTTAGCCCCAACACTCCAAGCATAAGCGTTGAAATAAGAGCGATTTTTATGAGTGATGCCTCCTCGCCAAATAGCACAATTTCAGCCACCACCACACCACCCGTGCCAATGCCAACAAACACACTATACACAATGCTAACCTCTAGCCTTTTCATCGCTAACACCGCACAAGTGAAAGAACAGGCAATGCCAACACCGGTCAAAGCTTTTAGCGGTAGTGTGTCGGCATACTTTAGCCCACTCACCCACGCCACTTCACAAATCCCACCAATTAGGATTAAAAGCCACGCTAGATTTTTGCTTATGATGATTTTTTGAATCATTTTTGCACCTTTTTTATATTTTAGAATCTTTTTGCCTTACAAACACACATAGCGACTGAATGAGATGTTTTACCTCAACATTTTTTTCTTCCCAAGTTTTACCCATTACGCTTTGTAGTAACCAAAAGCCATCAATCCCGAGTGATAAAAACTCACTTAAATCACGCATTTTTCCCTTTTTTGCCTTGCTTATTTGTGTGCTTTCAATGCTTTGTAAGATAAGGTAGTGCGTGTGTTCTTTGAGATTTTGTATATAACGCATAAAAAGCGTATTTTGAGATGTGATGGCATACAAAAACATATCCTCATAAAACTTGCAAAGCTGCCTATTATACGCATTATCCACACAATACACTTCAAAGATTTTACACATTTTAGATTCTAGAGATTTTAGAGTATAGAGTTCTCTTTCTGTTTTGTAGCGGTAGTTTTGATTATCCTTGCAGAGAGCTTCATACACGAGCGTATCTTTATCGTTGAAAAAGTGGTAAAACGAGCCTTTGGAAATATGATGAACCTGCAAAAACTCATTGAGTGAAAAGCACAAAATACCCTTTTGATACAGCATGGGAATGGCAACTTGCAAAATATCATCTTTTGTCATCATTTGTGTTTTCCGTTGTAATTTAGAATACTTTTATCTTGCTTTTCTAACAATCAAAATCCCAACCCATAAAGAATCCTGTGTTAAATAATCTGTTATTCTCACAAACTTTCATAAAATTCAATAAGATCTTATCGGTGCTTTTGTGTTTTTTAAATGCTTGTGCATTGCTTGGGTATAAATTAATTATGCTTAATAATTTAGTCAAAAATTCTAACATAGTTTCCTTAATAAAAATAAACCTATGGTCTAATTTATTGAAAGATTTAAAATCTTTTTTATTTGTTTTAGTCGAATAATAATTATGACATACTGCTAAGCAACGAAAGGTCTCATGAGTTTTCTTTGTGTAATAGATTAAGGAAATACAGAAAAACTTCATAACAACATATCTGCTCTGCTATTTATCACACAGCTATTTCTGGCATTTTAGATTCTCTATGATAGAGACAGATAAATTAAAAAATTGGTTAGAATCTATCATGCAATCTCGAAACAATTTCAACCAGCAAATAAGCCATACCAAATGTGTAAAACACAATAATATATTAATTAATCCCATGTTCTTCTATACATATTCTCTCAAACTCTTGGTAGTATTTCCACGAGGCAATAATATCTGGTCTATGTGCTTTTATATGAATGAGTTCTTTATCAAGCATAGCTTTAAATTCTCTGCACAATTCTCTATCGCCCCTAAATATCTCCAACACATCATTTTCATGCTTGTTGTTTCTTTGTATATAATCTATACGCTTTTTTAGTTCATCTAGGAATCTCACCATATATGCCTTCACTTTACCTAGTGTTTCTTTGTCATCTTGCAAGGCTTTCAAATCATCTTCACTCATACTGAAAGCAACTTGGTCTAGCAAAGGGTGGGGTGTGTCAAATATAGTATTATTTGCACTCAAAAAATCACTATTTTTCTCATATAAAGATGTGATATGTAATGCGATTTTTTGTGTATGATTTATAGGAATAATGCACGCTAAAGGCAGGATATACGATGTTTTATCAAATCGTATTGCACGATAGAATTCTCTGTCTTTTTCGTTAGGTAGTGTAAAGTTAAATTGTTTAGCAAGTTTTGTCATAGTGTCAAATGCCCTTTCTGGCATAATCTCCTGCATATCAACATAGGTTATGATTTGATGTAAAGCCAACTTAGATACAACAGAGCTATAATCAAACGACCATGTAGAAAAGAAGAACGACAACAAGCCATTTGTAACGAAAGGGCTATTGGAAGTAAATTTATAATGCTCATTATGATATCCTTTTCTATTAACAACATCATAGGGGTCTTCTTGCATAGTAAAGCTATGATCTAAGTTGTGTATATGTTTGACATACCAACCATGATTTACAAGCGTTTTTAGTCGCGATATAGGATCTCTTGCAAGTAAAATAATAGTGTCTTGTGTTTTCAAACAATACAGCTTTTTATTGTCTTGCATGGCTTCGTATGTGTGGAAATGTTGTATATCAAAATAAGTGTTTTTATGTATAGCGCTTTTACTTTTTAAGAAATCAATATATTCACATGGATATACATTACATCGCTCAAAAAATCTTTGCAACGCAAGACTACCTGATAAACTATAACGCACAAACACAAACTTATATGGCACTGCGGGTGGCAAACGCAATTCTAATGCTATCTTAGAATCTATTGTAGAATAGTCTATGCTTTCTGGTTGTAATAAAGGTGGATAAAATTGATAACTATCTTTATATGTTGGAGTAGATGAAGCATTTGATTCTAAACCGCTAGATTCTTCATTGCATTGAGTTTGACACAATGGGGGGGGGGGGGNNTGGGGGGGGGGGGGTAAATGTATTTATTTTAGAATCTTCTTGTATAGAAAACGAAGTTGCACCTATTGTATTTTTGCTAATATTTTCTAGATTCTCAACATCGCCATATTGGTTTTTAAATATATCAGATTCTAACCAAGCAATATGTTTTTTAAGATTTTTTATAAAAAATGATGGACTAATAGCAATGATATTTCTATAATTTTCTTCAAAATGTTGATAAGCTAGCTTGAAAGTTTTAAACTGATTTTTATTCAAAACTATTTTGGGATAGAATTGCAACAACACAAAAATAGATCGTCTATTGAGTGATTTTATGCTTTTATGCAGACAATGCGACATGAAAGGCTTTATCCCATACTCCTTCAATATTCTCACACTTTTAGAATCTTTAAATCCCATATAAATCCTTAATACAATAGCACAAATCCCTCTTTCAGAGTGAAGATTAATCCAACAAAATGTGGCAATATACCCATTCCATTACGACAAATTCTTTAACAGCATTAAAAAGATTTCATGTAGTTTTTGAGACCAACATAAAACGACCAAGAACAAAAGCCAATTAACCTCTCAAACTCTCTAATCTCTCTTTCTTTGTGCCAATCTCTGTGATTTGTATAGCAAAGTTACCATCTACGACAACGACTTCGCCCTTTCCTATGATTTTATCATTGACTAAGATTTCTAGCGGATCGCTTGCGAGTTGATTAAGCTCCACAACGCTACCAATATCCATTGAAATAACATCTTTTAAAAGCATTCTTTTCTGCCCAATGCGAACCTTTACACTCAGTCCAATATCTAGCAACATGCCGATATTTCGCATTTCTTTATCACTCAAACTCACATCTTTATTTCCACTAGCTGTGCTAGCTGGTGCTTTTAAATCTTTTGGGACATGTGTTAAAAGATCATTTTTTGTAAGCATGATAAGCTCTGATTTTACAGAATCTATACCCACATCAAAGCGACTTGCAGTATCAAAATCACTTAAACTCCCTTCACTCTCAACATTACTCACATCGGCGATAGCAAAAGAGAAATGCGGCAGCTTCTCATGTCCGCCAAGTGCGGTAGCAAGTGCTCCTGTGATAGATTGAAACACTTCTTTTAAGCCGTCTTTATCATCATCATCCATCATATCTTTGCCAGTATCGCCCTCTCCACCCATCATTAAATCAGGCAGGGCAGTGGCAAGATTCTCTGGCATGATAAAGCAAAGTGTGCTAACTTGTGAAGCCCCAAGCGATACATTTACCACAACTTTTCCAAATGGCGTGCCAAGCAAACTATCGCTTACTTCTGTATCTCCAGTGTGTGTAACGACTGCAGTTCTACCCATCATGCCATCGATAGTGGCTACCATTTCTTGTATAAAGAGTTCAATAAAATCATTCATTGCCAAATCCTTCATCTTGTAGGTCTGTTACCTTGCTCTTTCTTTGTGCTTCAAGCATTTCAATCATTTCTTTGACTTGATCTTTTTCTGTTTTAATCTCATCTAGAATCTGTATTGTTTTTCTAAATCTTTGTAAGCCAATCTTTGCACGATATTTATCCCTGCCATCAATGCTAACATGCACGGTATCATCGGCTACTCTATCAAGCATGATTACATCGCCAACCTTTAGCTCCAAAATCTCTTTAAAGCTTAGCTGCGTCCCACCAAGCATAGCGGCAATATGCACATCTGCACCACCGATTAAGGCTTGCAATTCTCTATTCCTTGACTTTTTACCGCTTGTCTCACTCATCATTAAATCGCGACTTGCTAAACGGCTAAGGATTGTCTCAAGTGAGATAACAGGATAGCAGATATTCATCATACCGCTACTATGCCCGATTACAATCTCCATAACAACCATAACGACAACTTCGTTTTGTGCCACGATTTGCACGACATTTGGGCTTGATTCCTTCGCATCAATGCTAGGGAAAATCTCTGCGACTGCCGCCCATGATTCCTTTAAATTCTGCATGATTTGCCGTAAGATTGTATCAAGCAGGTTTAGCTCAATATTTGAAAACTCCCTTGTATCATCATATTGATCGCCCCTACCGCCTAAAAGTCTATCAATCATAGGGAAAGCAATGCTAGGGTTAATCTCTAAAACTCCCGCACCATCCATAGGCTTCATAGAAAACACATTGAAGCTTGTAGGTGTAGGCAAACTCATCAAAAACTCACCATAAGTCATTTGATCCACACTATGTAACTGAATCTCAACAATAGATCTCATAATCGCTGAAATCTGATTAGAAAGATTCCTTGCCATTTTATCATGGATAGATCTAAAACTTCTTAGCTGCTCTCTACTCACACGATTAGGTCGTCTAAAGTCATAGACTACAATCTGCTTTTCAGTAACTATCTCTGACTGCTCTGCCTCATCGACCGCACCTTCTTCATCGACAACATTTAAAAGGGAGTCAATTTCTTCTTGACTTAGAATCTTAGCCATTTGCTTCTCCTATCTCTCTGCGGATTTTTTTAATCACTTCCTTTGATATCTGTGAAATCCTAGATTCTGTAATATCTAAAACTTCACTAATCTCACTCAAACTTAACTCTTCTAAGTAATAAAGCTGGATAATAAGCTGCTCTCGCTCTGTCAGCTTTGCTAAGACTTTTTGGATAATCTCCATTAATTCCTTTTGCTCACAATACTGCAAAATATCGCCATCTTCTAGTGCGTTAAACTGCTCATCAAGCGGGACAACCGCATAAATATCGCTTGCAAGTCTTGCTTGATGAATCTTCTCAATATCTTCATTTAGCACCTTTGCAAGATACTCATTACTAGGCTCTTCCTCAAACTCATTAAAATAGCGTGAAACTTCTGCCTCAATCGCTTTAATAAGCTTTCTTGAGGACCTTGAAACAATATCAAGTGTCCGCAAATAATCAAGCATTGCACCATTAACGCGCGTCTTTGCATAACCCCAAAAGGAATCATTCTTATTAGAATCATATCGTCTAGCAAGTTTGATAAGCTCTTCAGTCCCAATAGAAACTAAATCATTCATATCAACAGAGCTTGGCAATCTCTCTTTCAAGCGAAACGCCATAGCCTTAACTGCAGGCAAGTATTGCAAAGCAAGCTCATCTTGCGTATTTTTTAAATACTGATTATACGCATCTTGACCTCTTGCTGCCGCACTGAAAGCTTGTTGCATACCTTATCCTTTTTATTATCTTAGCTTTAACTCTCTGAACCTTGCAACCCTTTAATAAAGTTGCGAATGTTTTGTGCCTCTTGCTCTTTCTTATCAAACTCTTTGCGGTAATGCTCAAGACTTTCTTCTAAACGCTCTTTATGAAGTTTTGTGCCATGAGAATCCATAAACAAATAATACGCCGATATACACACCGTCGTAATAAGGTAAATCCCCATTGTAGCAAGTATCGTCCAAAGCACCATAAGCTCTGGTTCATCAAACTTTGCGATACCAAACATTAATCCAAGAAAAAACCCTACTACGATAGCAAAACTCAAATAATTCTCTTGCTTCAACATACTCAATCCTTTGAATCTCTGTCGTCTTTAGGCAACTAGACATAAATGAAGCTACCCACAACACACTTGATTTAAAGCATAATTTGTTCCATAAATTGCGTATTATATCTTAAAAATGAAGATTCCTAGCTTATTTAAGATAGCCAAAAAGTTAGCATTTTGTTGTTTTTTTATATCTTATTGGCGATTCACATGTTATTTATTTTTACAAGGTTGTAAGCAAACATTTAACATATAGGTTTCTATCTTGTATCCTAAAATAGCACACTCCATTCGAGTTTAGACTGAAAATCTAGTTTTTGATTATACGATTAGGCTTCTCGCATCACTTCTTTATGTATGTATAAAACCTAAAAACAACGCTGACTTATTATCACGAAAAATTAAAGTGCTAATTTATACTTAATGATTCTATGGCATATAAAGTAAAACAAGCAAAGCAATACAATATTATAAAGATAGAGTAATAATAAAATTGTATTCTCTTCTATGTTATCTGGCATTAAATTAGATAATATTCCAAAAAGTATGAGTAATAGCACTTTGATTCCAAAATAAGTCAAAATGCCAATAAATAAAGTGTAAGTTTTTTTACGATGGACTAAGGCTACCACCATAAATATAAACACAATCTCTTGTAAAACAGATAGTATAAAAAGTGGAATAAGTCTCCATATAAAATCTAGCGTCTTTTTAAAAAATACTAAAAGCTCTTGTATCGATGATATGCCACTTGTGCCTGCATAAAGGGCAAATATGAAAGCTGCAAAAATCACTAAAAACCATAAGAAATAAATGAGAATCTTTGCGCCAATAATGCTCTCAATACTCACAGGCAAAGCATGTGTTAAATAGGCGTGTTTCCCAAAGACACCTTGATAAAAGCTTATAGCCGCACTTAGCACATAGGTGATGCTACATATAAAAAACGCAAAATATTGAATCCCTATCAAAATGAAAAATGTAGCAGAATGCGGATCATTATTGATAAATATAAGCAGATTTATCGCCATGATAATACATACGATAATAAGCAAGATTCTAGACATGAGAAACTCATGCTTACATATTTTTAGGGCGTGTGAGATATGCGTTTTTAATGGGGTTTTTGCTATTTGCATGATATTCCTTACTCTTTAGATTCTGTATTTTCAAGTTGTTTTAAAGGCTTTATAGTGCTATCACTCGCATAATATCTAAAGCTATCTTCAAGGCTATTAAAATCTATTAATAACTCCTCCTTACTACCATAAGCCATAGCCTTTTTATTCAAAAACAAGGCTTTAGTGAGAATGGCTTCTACACTAGAGATTAAATGCGTAGCAATGATAGTCGCCCCACTCTTACAATATGTAGCAATCAGCTTAAAAATCTCATCACGGCTAATCACATCAGCCCCAGCTAAAGGCTCATCAAAAAGATAGAGTTTTGCCTCCCTTGCAAGCATGAGTGATAGGGCTAACTTTTCTGCTTGTCCCTTTGACATTGTGCTAATTTTTTGTGTCGGCACTACATCTAATAGCTGAAAAATCTCTAAAGCCTTCTTATCATTAAAATCACTGAAAAAATCCTTGAAAAATGCAATGCTTTGCAAGCCATTCATGTGTGAGTATAAAAAATCTCTATCAGGCAAATAGGCAATATGCTGCTTAAAAAAGATGAGATTCTTTTTATCCCTTAGATTATGTCCTAAAAACTCAATGTCGCCAGTAAAATCTGTAAGCATTGAAGTAATGATTTTAATCATTGTGGTTTTACCACCGCCATTTCGCCCTAAAAGCCCGAAAATATCGCCACTATTTAGCGTAAAGCTAATATTATCAAGAGCTATTATTCCATCATAATGTTTGCTGACATTGTGTAGGTTTAGTATCGTTTCCAAAAAGTAGTCCTTAAATAAAAAGTAGAGATTATAACAAAACATTGTGTATTGTTGAGTATCTGATGACATTGTAAAATTGACTGCTTTATAAGCTAAATTAAAATTATAAAGTTATAAATGAGAGAGATTATAAAAAGTTTTATTGTAGATCAGCTAGTAACCTAACCCTTGTGTAATAAAGGAATATACCAACTAGCTTTAAAAATCTAAGATCAATTTAAATAAATCAATCTTAGATTCAAGGGGTTAATAGGCTCAAAAGATTTTACTTCTCATCGACAACTTCGGCATCAATGACATCATCATCTTTTTTCTTTGTGTCTTGTGTGTTGGCATTTGGGTTTGCTCCAGCGTTTGTGCTTTGAGCTGCTGCGAGTTTTGCAAAGACTTCGTTTAACTCTTTGATTTTAGATTCTATATCTGCCTTACTTGCTGCTTCATTTTTTAGAATCTCTTTGAGTGAGTCTTTCACGCTTTCAGCTTGAGCTAATACGCTTTCATCAACCTTGCCTTTATTCTCATCTTTACGCATTTCTTCAAGGCTTTTTTCCACTTGATAGACGAGATTGTCGCCTTGATTTCTTGCTTCTATCGTTTCTTTGCGTTTAGAATCTTCTTCTTTATGCAATTCTGCATCTTTTACCATTTTTTCGATTTCTTCATCAGATAGACCACTTGAGCCTGTGATTTTAATCTCTTGTGATTTACCTGTGTTTTTATCTTTAGCTGAAACGGTTAAGATACCATTTGCGTCAATATCAAGTGTTACTTCAATTTGTGGCACACCTCTTGGGGCTGGGGCAATGCCTTGTAAATCAAAGTTTCCAAGCTTTTTATTATCCCTTGCAAGCTCTCTTTCACCTTGAAAAATCTGTATAGACACTGCTGGTTGATTATCTTCAGCAGTAGAGAAAGTTTGTGATTTTTTCGCAGGGATTGTTGTGCCTTTCTCAATGATTTTTGACATTACACCACCTAGAGTTTCGATACCAAGACTTAAAGGCGTTACATCAAGTAAAAGCACATCTTTTACATCACCTTTTAATACACCACCTTGAATAGCCGCACCGACTGCTACAACCTCATCTGGATTCACAGATTTATTCAGCTCTTTGCCGATAAATCTTTTTACCTCTTCTTGCACTTTTGGGATTCTTGTAGAGCCACCTACCATGACGACTTCGCTAATCTCGCTTTTATCAAGTCCCGCATCTTTGATAACAGAATCTATCTTTTTAATCGTATCATCAATAAGACTGCTAATAAGTGTCTCAAATTTCGCTCTTGTAAGCTTTTTAACTAAATGCTTTGGACCACTTGCGTCTGCCGTAATAAAGGGGAGATTAATCTCTGTTTCAGTCGCACTGCTTAGCTCTTTTTTCGCATTTTCTGCAGAATCTTTAAGCCTTTGTAATGCCATAACATCGCTTTTTAAATCAATGCCTTCATCATTTTTAAACTCTTCGCTTACCCAATCAATGATTTTATTATCAAAATCATCACCACCTAAAAACGCATCACCACCTGTTGCTAAAACTTCTACGACATTATCGCCTGTTTCAAGCACGGTAACATCAAATGTCCCACCGCCTAGGTCATATACCATGATTTTTTCAGAATCTTTTTTGTCTAAACCATAGGCAAGGGCAGCAGAAGTTGGCTCATTAATGATCCTTAACACATTTAGCCCCGCGATTGTCCCTGCTTCTTTTGTCGCTTTTCTTTGTGCGTCATTGAAATATGCTGGCACGGTTATGACTGCTTCTGTAACGCTCTCGCCAAGATAGCTTTCTGCATCTTCTTTGATTTTCATTAGAATCTTTGCAGAAATTTCTTGTGGTGTATAGATTTTATCAGCGATCTCTACCGCACAAGCCCCATTTCTATCAATGATTTTATAGGGCAGTCTTTTTTCTGCCTCTTTTGCCTTATCTTCATCAAACATAAGTCCCATAATCCTTTTAATAGAATAAATGGTTTTTTGTGGGTTTGTGATGGCTTGTCTTTTTGCTGGTTCGCCAACTAATATCTCGCCTTTATCCGTAAATGCAACGATTGAAGGGGTTGTATTTTTGCCTTCTTTGTTTGCAATGATTTTACCTTCATTTCCTTCAAACACTGCCATAGCCGAATTTGTTGTGCCTAAATCAATTCCTATAACTTTACTCATATTTTATCCTTTCAACAAAGTTAATTCTTTACAATGCTTACCATCGCTGGTCGCAATGTGCGTTCTTTATACTTATAGCCTTTTTGCAATACTTGCTTTATTGCACCATCTTCTTTTTCATCATCTTTTACTTGCATGATAGCTTCATGTAGGTTTGGGTCAAAGCCATCTTCTGTATTGATAGCCTCTACTCCATGCTTACCTAAGACTTTGCTAAAATTACCAAGCACAAGATTTAATCCCTCTGCAATCTTATCGCCGCTAGGCAATGCGTTTGCAGATTCCAAAGCTTTTTCAAGCGTGTCAATTATAGGCAACAAGTCCTTTAAGATATTTTGGTTTGCATACTCAAGGGCTTGTGCCTTTTCCTTTTCAAGTCGCTTTTTTACATTCTCAAAATCTGCGTGTGTGCGTAAATATTGATCTTGTAAATCTTTTATCTTTTGTTCTAATAAACTCTCATCTTGCTCAAACTTTGCGATCTCTTCGGAATCTTGTGTAGATTCTAAAGTGTCTGCTTCATCATCTGCTTGAGTAGATTCTAAGTCATTAGATACTTCTTCATTTTTATCCATGTATGCTCCTTTCTCTTTTTAAAGATTCTAAGCTACTTTCATTATGAAAAACAACTTAAAGAATCTTTATGCAAAATTACTAAATCCTAATTCTGCATAAAAACTCTTATAATCACATAGCAAATCGCCGATACACATCATTCTAGCTTGATATGTGCTTTGTGTCTTTGCATTCATATACAACACATCGTGAATGATTGCTAAATGCCCGTTTGATACTATGCCCTCAAAGTAGATTCCGTTACTACATGATAAAAGCGTCCTGCCTTGTATCGCATTAAGATATTGTGTAGCATTGCTTTGTGCGATAGTGCTTATATACTCACTCCCACACTGAAAGCAATGCTCTTCAGAATCTACCTGCAATAACGCCATAAGTTTCCGCTTCAACTCACCCGCACCAACTTCATTTGCAACCTTTAAAATATCATGTATATCTGCTAACATAAAAGATTCTAAAAAACGACTTAATGCTTCAGAATATTGTATCAATGTCTCGCCACGACTAAATTGTAAGATAAGATAGCCATGAGTGTTGATTACAGATTCTAAGCGATTATCATTTTTTGGAATCACAATGCAGTAGATTCCATAATGTGAGCTTAGGCTTTGCAACTTTGCTGCAGTTATCACTACATCACTTTGACATACATATTGCAATACATTTTTCCAATACGCATATAAAGTAGCATTTGTCGGGATTCTACCGCTACTAATATGTGGCTGGAATAATGCACCTTCTTTTTCCAAGACCTTAAAATAATTGCGAATAGTGGCTGATGAGATAGAGAGATTTTGCTTTGATTTTAAAAACTCTGAACCAATTGGCTCTTTGCTTTTAATATACTCTTCTATAATCCCTATGAGTAATTCTCTCTTCATACTCATACAAAACCTTTATTTGCAAAAATTTGAGTGGTATTATAGCATAAAAAGTAAATATAATTAGCACTTGATATAAAAAATTGCTAAATTTTTAAAAACTTTAGTCAATTAATATAAACTTTATTTATTCATAATACTTAGAAATTTTATATAAGTATGCTAAATAATAGAATCCTATGTAGCCATTTGTGTGTTTTTTTGAAAACCATAAGCTTCTGCTATAATGTAGTTTTAGATTATTTAAAGGTGTGATATGAGAAAAAATATTATGGTTATAATGTGTGCTTATCTGTTATGTTTTATGTGTGGTCATTTGGCAGTGGCACAAGAGATATATGCCCCAAAGACAAAAGAATATCTTATTCGTTTATTGAAAGACCCAAGCATTCCTTTAAGTGCGATTGATACAAGTAATATTACAGATATGAGCAGACTTTTTGAGAATACGACTCGCAAGGATTTTAGCGGTATAGAATCTTGGAATGTGTCTAATGTGGTGGATATGAGCTATATGTTCTCTCATGCGAAGTTTTTTAATCACAATATTAATGATTGGAATGTGAGTAATGCGGTAAGTATGAGTGGCATGTTTTATGAAGCAAGTAGCTTTAATCAACCGCTAGACAAGTGGAATGTGTCTAAAGTGCGTTTTATGTTTGGCGTGTTTTTCAATGCAAAGGCGTTTAATCAGCCGCTAAACTCATGGAATGTCAGCAATGTGGAGGGCATGGGAAGTATGTTTGCTGGGGCAAGTAGTTTTAATCAGCCGCTAGACAAATGGGACACGCAAAAGGTGCTAACCATGCGTGATATGTTTCATAATGCAAAGTCCTTTAATCAAGATATAAGCATGTGGAATATCAGCAAGGTAAAAAATAAAACAAAAATGCTATATCGCTCTGGTATGCAGCAAATCCCTGTGTGGTATAAAAAAGAGTTTCAAAAAGAGCAAGAAATAGATTCTATGAAAAAAGAAGAATATAGATAGTTTTTAGGAATCTATGCTAGATTTTTCGCTACGCTCAAAATGACAACCCAATAGTTTGAAATCTAGATTCTAATCCAAATGGGTGGGTGCAGGGTGTAAGGGTGCAAACTTTATAGAAACTAGATTCTAATCCTTGTCATGTTGAGGCGTGTGCTGAAACATCTAATATGGAATCATTAAAAGATATTTCGCCTTTTCGTAATGCTCAATATGTCAAGATTTTTGAGTGTTGCGAAAGTGTTTTACGCAGATATAGAAAGTAAATAATCCAAATAGGGCTTATAGATATTATATTTTTTGTTATAATCTTACTTTATTGTTTGAGAATCTAGCTTCACAAAAAGGAAAAAGAATGAAAAAAGTAGTCCTTATCATTACAGATGGCATTGGGCATAGTGAAAAGACAGAGTATAACGCCTTTTTTCATGCGAAAAAGCCACATTATGATTATTTATTTAAACATGTCCCGCATTCACTTATTAGCACTTATGGCTTAAGTGTAGGGCTACCAGAAGGGCAGATAGGAAACTCTGAGGTAGGACACATGAGCTTAGGCAGTGGGCGTATCCTTTATCAAGATTTGGTAAAAATCAATAATGCCTTGCAAGATAAAAGCATAGAATCTAATAAGGCATTAAATAGCATACTAGATTCTATACAAACCTTGCATTTATGCGTATTAGCAAGTGATGGCGGGGTGCATTCACACCTTAATCATTTAAAGGGTTTAGCCCTCTTAGCAAAAGAGCGACAAAAAAGAGTTTTATTGCATTTAATCACAGATGGCAGAGATGTAAAGCCTCAAAGCTTTCTTTCCTATTTAGAATCTTTGCAAGAGATTCTGTGTAATAGCATACAGATAGCTAGTGTTTGCGGGAGATTCTATGCGATGGATAGAGATAAACGATGGGATAGGGTGCGATGTGCCTTTGAAGTCCTTGCCTATGGGGATAATCCGCAGACTTGCAGTATAGAATCTTATATACAAAAGCATTATGATGAGGGCGTATTTGATGAGTTTATAAAACCTGCTAGCTTTAATGGCTATAAGGGTTTTAAGGCGTATAATAGTGATAATACGCAGAATTTTATCAATGAAACTAATCTAGATTCTAACACAGAGGGCTTTATCTTTGTAAATTATCGCAGTGATAGGGCTAGAGAGATTATTGCGAGTTTGGGGCTAAGGGATTTTAGTGAATTTCCTAGAAAGTTTTTCCCCAATCTTTTTATAGGCTGTATGTGTGAGTATGATGAGAGTTTCCCTTTTCCTATACTTTTTCCAAAAGATAAGGTGCAAAATACCATTGCTGAGATTCTAAGTAAAAGGGGGCTAAAACAAGCCCATGTTGCAGAGACAGAGAAATACGCACATGTAACATTCTTTTTCAATGGTGGCAGGGAAGAAGAATGGGCGGGTGAAACAAGGCTTTTAGTAGCATCGCCAAAGGTGAAAACCTATGATTTACAGCCAGAGATGAGTGCTAAGGAAGTTGGCGATGGTGTGTGTGATTTTGTCAATAAAGGCTATGATTTTATTGTAGTAAATTTTGCTAATGGCGATATGGTGGGACATACAGGCAATTTTGAGGCAGCGATAAAAGCTGTTGAAGCGGTCGATAGCGAAATCGCAAAGATATGGAATCTTGCCAAGCAAAAAGGATATAGCATAGTAATGACAAGCGACCATGGCAATTGCGAAGAAATGAAAGATGCCAATCTCAAACCGCTAACAAATCACACGCTAGGCGATGTCTTTTGCTTTGTAGATTCTAATGGCGTAGATTCTATACAAAATGGAGCATTAAGCAATATCGCCCCAAGTATCTTAAAGCTTATGGAGATACCTATCCCAAGCGAGATGGATATGCCGTTGTTTTAAGTGTTTGTTGTGTAAGATTTTGTATGTTACAATACAAAAAGACTATATGCAAAGATTTAGCAATGGGATACAATAAATTTGCAAGCGATGAATGCATTAAAAATTATAAGAAATTAATACAAAAAGTAAAAGATACCAAAGATATAAAGCATTAAAAGCCTATGAGACAGAGAGTATCGCAACTCTTAGAAATACTGGTAAGATAAACAGCATTTCATTTTTGCAAGTTTGGGCAAAATGCTTACGGGGATATGTAGCCACTAAAGTAAGAATCTTTACGATAACCTAAGATGAGAATTGTCAATGTATTAGACTGTACTGGAAATAGGTTTGCTTACTTCTCACTTAAACATAAGTTGCTTTGCTAAATTCTACGCCTTTGCCTCAACAAAAACTTCTTTCGAAAGATTAAGCCTTGCAAATAGCATATCATCTCTAGTTGGTGCGGCATTCTCGGTAGTAAGCAATCTATCACCATAAAAGACTGAATTAGCCCCTGCAAAAAAGCATAAAGCCTGCAAAGAATCATCCATTTGCGCTCTACCCGCTGATAAACGAATATAGGATTTTGGCATAAGAATGCGCGCTAGGGCGATAATCCTTACAAAGTCAAAGCAATCAAGCGTTTCGCCATTTTCTAGCGGTGTGCCCGGAATCCTTACAAGCTGATTAATCGGTATAGATTCTGGTGGCGTGGGGAGATTTGCAAGTAAAACTAACATATTGATTCTATCTTCATTGCTTTCACCTAAACCTAAAATCCCGCCGACACAGATTTTAAGCCCTGCATCACGCACATTTTTGATGGTATTTAGTCTATCCTCAAAAGTCCGCGTAGTAATGACATTGCTATAATATTCCTTTGAAGTATCAATGTTGTGATTATAGAAGTCTAGTCCAGAATCTTTTAGCTTTTGCGCTTGATTCTCATTCAATAAACCCAAAGTTACGCATGTCTCCATACCTAAATCTTTCACCTCGCCTATCACCTCGCAAAGCACCTCAAGGTCTTTATCGCTAGGGCTTCTGCCAGATGCCCCCATGCAAAAACGAGAGCTTCCTTTCTCTTTTGCAGCCTTTGCGTATTTTAGAATCTGTTCTTTATCTAGCATATTTTCTTTTTTTGTGCCTGTGTTGTAATGGGCTGATTGCGCACAATATGAGCAGTTTTCCGTGCAAGCACCCGTTTTTACGCTTAAAAGTGTGCTTGTTTGCAGTGAGTTTGGATTGAAGTTCTCTCTATGCAGAGTGTGTGCTTTATAGAGTAATTCCATAAATGGCAATTCAAAAATTTTATGTGCTTCTTCGTAAGTCATTGTCGATCTCCATGTTTATATAATATAAAAGTGTTTATTATCTTTTATTTAAGTTAATAATGCAATTTTTATCAACACTACATGTAAATATTTATATGCCTTGATAGTTTGAGTCAGGGGCTTTCACTTAACTACGACAAATGATAATTTGAATATGATTGAATTGTGTGAAAGTTTGTGCAACATGAGATGATGATTATAAAACCATGTTTTCGTGCTAACCATTTTATTTTTGCCATCAATATGGTTCAAATATAATAGTAAAATAAACACCAAGCCCCATAAACTTCGTATTCTACATCAAAAACTAAGCGGGTCTATATCAATATCAACACAATTTTTTATATCTTTTGTAGCATATTTTAGTGCATGTTGCAGAGCTTTTTGTAATGTGAGATTATTATATGCGCGAAGAAGGATTTGATAATAATATTTCTTTTTTATTTTAAAGATACTTGCCTCACTTACACCTACAATCTCAAAAGCATAGTCATTTTCACACTGAATCTTATGTAAGATAGAAGCAAATTCTTTTGCAAGATTATGTGCTTTTTTCTCACTGCTATGTCCAAAGCGAAGCAGGGCAAGGCGGCAAAAAGGCGGATACAATGGGTTTCTCTCATGTAATATATAATGCAATACTTTTGTATAATCGCCCCATAGATTATTTATAAGCCCAAAATCTTTTGTTTGCACTAAAATATTTCCATGCTTTTTTCTCCCACTTCTCCCTGCGACTTGATACAGAAGTGAAAAACTTGTCTCATGCGCCCTATAATCTGGAATCTGCAGCATATAATCCATGCCAATAATCACACTTAAAGTAACATTGGGATAATCATGCCCTTTTGCTATCATCTGTGTGCCAATTAGAATATCGATTTTTTGCTCTCCAAAGTCATGTAGTAGGGCTGTGAGTTTTTTTTGTGTGCTAACATTATCTCTATCAAAGATGGCAATATTTGGCGTGAGATTATGAGATAAAAGGGCGGTTTCTAACTCTTTTTTAAACTCTTCTGTCCCCATACGCACACCACTTAGCATATCGCTACCGCATGTATTACAAACTCGGGGGATTTGACTTGTGAAGTTGCAATAATGACACACAAGCGCATTCTTTTTACTATGCAAACTAAGCGTAATACTGCAATTTGGACATAGAATCTTTTGCTTGCAAGTCCTGCATAATAGAATCTTAAAATTCGCCCGTGTTGGCAAAAAGATAATGACTTGCTCTCCCCTTTCAAGTGTGCTAGTGATAGCATGAAGTATATGCAAACTTATGCCAATTTGCTCACTTTCATCATAATGCAGTGTTTGTGTGCTATTATGAAATTTATTTTGCAAATGCAATAAATAGTTATGCTTTTTAGCTAAATAATAGCTTTTAGGGCTTGGCGTGGCACTGCCTAATATCACTTGAATGCCCTTTGTGCTTAGGAAAATGGCTAGATCTCTTGCATGATATTTTGGGTTACTCTGTGATTTATATGAGTCATCATGCTCTTCATCGACAATGATTAAGCCTAGATTCTCAAATGGTAAAAATAAGGCACTTCTTGCCCCTGCAATGATTTTTAGCTTCCCATTTTGCAGGGATTGTAGTATCTTTTGCTTCTGTGTAGCTGTGCGTTTGCTATGCCATGTGTCAGCTAGGTTTGGAAAAGCGGTATTTAATCGCTCTTGCATTTGCGGTGTGAGTGAGATTTCTGGCATGAGTAGTAAGGCTTGTTTGCCCTCTTTGAGAGTTTTAGCAATAGCATGGAAATAAATCTCAGTTTTACCGCTACCTGTTGTGCCAAAAATAAGGCTTAGGGACCTTTTGCTACATTCTGTAAAGATTTCTTGCTGATTGCTTGATAGGGTTTTTAGATTGCATAGGATTTCTGTTTGTGGGAGATTAGATTCTATATTCTCTGTCAAATCTGGGTGAGATACGGGGCTTAGGGCGTAATTTTTAGAATCTAGATTCTTGTCATATTTAGATTCCATATCAAATGTTTGCTTACATTTAATATGATGATTAGATTCTAAATCCTCGTTTTTTTGCAGCTTAAAATTTGGCAGCCCACTTGAGTGAATGTTAGATTCTAATCTCATATCCTTTGGCGTAAAAACTTGTGCAGTGATGCCTATGCTTTGCATATAATAAGCACTCATAAAGGGCAATAAAATGCGTTGTGTTTGTGTATAACTAAAATGTGATTTTTTAGCTTCAAGTATCTCAAACTCAAAGTTTTGATTTGATACTATCTGCACGATTATGCCTAGCTCCATTTTATTGCGTACGCTTACCTGCATAATATCATATAGCACAACCTCATCATGCGTATAATAAGTAAGTGGTGCAAGATTCCTATTAATAATTGCAACGACAATAAAGCACATAATACAATGAAACTAAGATTCTAAAGCTTGCACGATACGCATAAGCTCTTGTTCTGCGGCACTTTGATCTCTAAGAGTTGTTACAAAAAGTGTTAATAGCTCTTCTAGCGTGTATTGCTTTTGTGCGAATATGCTTACAATCTTTTGACGACAGATAGAATCTAGCTTTTCTAAACTTAGGCAAAATTTACGACTTTCAACTTGTATTGTAAGATGTGTTGGGATTGCGGTTGTATCTTGTAAATCTTTTTGTGTGTTATTGCTGTTTATGGAATCTTTAGTATCAGTGTTTAATGCGTTGCTAGTTTGTGGTATAGATTGCATGTTAGAATCTCTGTTTATAAAATCTGTGCTTTGTGCTAAACCAAAATCTATGAAATTGCGTATTTATGGGACTTCATGATATAGAATGTGGCATTTTTTCAACATCGTTTCGCATTATAATTCATTTAAACTTAAAATAAACTTAATTATATATTTTGCTCTTGCTGTATTCGTCTGTTATAACACATCGTATAAGTTTTTAAGGTTTCTTACTTGTATAAGTGTGGCATTTTAACATTGCTAACAACCCTTAGATTTGTTTATTCTTGTATTTTTATTTTTCATCTCCAAGAATTCTCATATTATATGTGAATATTTACACCTAACAGACCAATTGGAACTCTATTTGCTTCACATATCAAAATTTCAATTATTGTAAAGGATTTCTATGCTACGCTCATTATGGTCAGGTGTGAGTGGGCTTCAAGCTCACCAAGTTGCATTAGATGTAGAGAGTAATAACATTGCCAATGTGAATACCGTTGGCTTTAAATACTCTCGTGCATCTTTTGTAGATATGCTTTCTCAAGTAAAACAAATTGCTACTTCGCCCTATAAAAATGGACTTGGAGGGCAAAACGACTTTTCAGTTGGTATGGGTGTTGGTATCAATGCGACAACAAAGGTTTTCTCACAAGGTAACACACAAAATACAGATGTAAAGACTGATTTAGCTATTGAGGGAGATGGCTTTTTCATCATTAGTAGAGATAGGGGTGAGACAAAAAACTATACCAGAGATGGTGAGTTTTTGTTTGATGCAAAAGGGAATCTCGTAACAAATGGTGGTTATGTAGTGCAAGGTTGGAATAGACCGCCAATCGATCAAGGCTCTGGCTCTACAATGACTGATAATGAATTTTTCAAGGTAGATAATACAGGACCACTTGAAAGCATTCAAATTGATCCCGGTATGGTTATGCCTGCACGCCCTACAAGCAAGGTAACGCTTAGAGCAAACCTTAGTGCAGGAAGACATGTAGATGATGTGGTAAATGTCTCTGCTCTAGATTCTACAACTTATACAGCAGCTGATGGCATTAGTCCAAAGTATGATTCTAAAGGGAATCTTACTCAAATGGCAGAAGATTTTGGTGCGTTATTTAATGCTGATGGTGATTCTTTTGCATTGAATGAGAATCAAGGCTTTTGGATGAGTTATAAGACTTCACGCCTTGTGAATAATGTAGTTACTACAAAAGAGCCAAGCGTATTGTATCTTAACGGACAAAAAGTAAGCTTTACAAATGATTCTGGATTATCTGGCACAAGCACACTTGCAGCAGCAGTATCAGCGATTAATGCAGTGAGAGATAAAACAGGCATTGAGGCTTATGTAGATAATGGGCAATTACGACTTGAAAACCGCAATGAAATGGATGGCGATGAGAATACAAAAAACATTATCGTTACAAAAAGTGGGACAGGTGCATTTGCAAACTTTGTAGAAGGTGATAAAGATATTACAGCATTCCGCTATCGCTATACAAAGTCAAATGACCCAGATTCTACAACAGGGCAGTTTAAAACAACAGAAGATTTACGCGCATTAATGCAATACGATGCAAATATGATAAAAAGCCCGGGTAAAGAATATAAAGATAGCACAGCAAGTGTAAGCGTTACGCTTAATCGCTTTGGTATGTTTGAGATTTCAAACAAAGATAATGATGATGGTGTAACAGATAACTTGCAGATTATGGCAAGTGCATATAGCTCAGGGCAAGTATCAAGCAATATATTATTGCGTGATGCAATGCGTGCGTTAAATACAGCTTCACTTATTGAGGGTGGCTCAAGTGTAGCAAGTGGTAAATTCACACATGCAAGACATGCTACAAGTGTTGATTTATTTGACACTTTAGGCACAAAGCATACTATACGATTTGAGTTTATAAAAAGTGGTGGTAAGGAATGGACATTTAGAGCTATCGTGCCAGAACCAGCACAATTTATAGGTGGCAGTGCGGATAATCCAAATATGTTTGAGGGCGGCAGAGTATCATTTAATAATGATGGTAGCTTAGCAGGTATGAATCCCCCTATGTTGCAGTTTGATCCAAAAAATGGTGCAGAATCTCCACAGAGAATTGAGCTAAACTTTGGTAAAAATCAAACTTTTGATGGCTTAACAAGCGTAGATAAGCGTTCAGAAACTTATAACATAGCACAAAATGGCTATAACGCTGGGGACTTGATGGATGTGCGATTTGATGCAAATGGTGCTTTGCTTGGTGCATTTAGCAATGGTAAAACTCTAGCATTAGCACAAGTAGGTTTAGCAAACTTTGCAAATAGTGCAGGTTTGCAAGCAGAAGGAAACAATATCTTCTCTGAAACAGGCAATAGCGGTGAGCCAATCATAGGTGCAGCAAACACAGGACGAAGAGGCGGTGTGAGTGGGTCGAAGCTTGAGATGAGTAATGTGGATTTGAGTAGAGCGTTAACACAACTAATTGTCGTGCAAAGAGGCTTCCAAGCAAACTCAAAAGCTATTACGACATCAGATCAGATTCTAAACACACTTTTAAGCTTAAAGCAATAAGGAATATTTTAAGCGGTTGAAAGGAGGTAACACATGGATATTGTTTTAGCAATGCTTGCTGATAACGCGGCAAAAAAGATTGGTGAAAAGAAATGGGATAAATTCCCTTATAGCATGGAGCGACACGCAAAGGAAAATGAGAGTGTGCAAAACTATGCTTTGTATCACTACATTATGAAAAATGCGATGCGTTATCCACAAGAATGGGTTATAAATGGCTATGGTGCAAAAGCATTAGCAAAGGTATGTCTAAGCGGCAAGGAAGTAGAACTTAGCAGTATTGAAATTTTACAAAAAACAGGCGACTTGAGTGATGAGATAGTGCAACAAGAGGTTGCAAAGACTTTCAGTCGAGCGAGTGAAGACTTCCCTGCAATAATAGATTCTGATAATATCTCTAAAGATGTATGTCTTGTGTTTCCACTTGAGTGGAAGTCTGTTGGAGCTTAAGCTTTTATTTAAGACTTTTAACTTATAACTTGTTTTATGAGTTTGGGTGTTATCATTTAACGCGATTACTCTCGCACGAATTTACGATGACTTTCTTTGCTTAGAAACTATACATTCACAAATTCTACGCATCAAAATCCAGTATCGCCCAAGCGAATAGGATCTAACCCCAACTAATGTATCTGCATGCTAACACAATGCAAACTTCCGTGTTGTTGTATCAATACTTCGCAGTTTATGCCTATGACATTATAGTCTGGTAGGGCTTTCTTTAGTGTTTGTAGTGCGGTAAGGTCTGTTGGTTTATTATAAGTTGGCATGAGTAAAACTTTTTGATTTAAGAATAAGAAATTGACATAGCTTGCGGGCAGGTTGTTAGTAGGTAAATTATCATTAGATAGATTATTTACAAGCGAATTATTATTTATAGAATCTTCATCTTGTGTTGCTACATAATCACAAAATGGAAGTGGCACAAGGTTTAGATTATGTGTCTTTGCAAGAGATTCTAGCTCATGTTCCATAGCATTTAACGCACTAAAATGCGGGTTATTTAAATCATCGCATTTAATGTAGGCAATGGTGTTTTCATTGATAAATCTAGCAAGTGTATCGATATGGCTATCTGTATCATCACCAAGCAAAAATCCATGATTAAGCCATAGAATCTTTTCTACTTGCAATGTGCTTTTAAGATTTTCTTCAATCTCTTCTTTGCTTAAATGCGGATTGCGATTTGCTTCAAGTAGGCATTGCGTGTTTGTAAGCAAAAGTCCATTGCCATTATAGTCAATACTTCCGCCCTCAAGTATCATGCCATAGGTCTGCATATTCTCAAAAAGCCCCATTTCATGCAGTTTAGCATTTAGTTTATTATCAAGATTTGCAGGGTATTTTAGCCCCCAGCCATTGAATCCAAAGTTTGCATAGATATGCTCTTCTTCTGTTTCTTTGTTGATGATTTTATCTAGGATTCCAAGTTTATTGGTTTTGGTTTTACTACCTAGCATAGCATTTGTGATTTGTGCTAAAACTTGTGAGTGTTGCTTTTTCACAGAAATGGCAATGCTATCTCTAGCCCACAAGTCATTGCTCTCTAGCTCGATAATCTTGCATGGATATGCCTTTGTCTCAAGTGTGGATAGAAAATCTTGCAATCTCGTCTTAGCACCATTATCCTTTGGATGCACGATGAGAAATAAAGGCTCAACCTTTAGAATCTCTGTAATCAAGCTCTCATAACATTCTTGCACTTCCTCTAGATTCGCATTAAAATCACAAAATACATGCGGATAAATAAGCACGATCCCTTTTTGCTCTTCCCATTCTGCAAACATGTTCTACCTCCTAAGACTTACAAATACTTACTTCTTTGATACAATTATACATTAAAACATAACACTTAAAGAGAAAATATGCGGATTTTAAGTATTGAATCAAGTTGCGATGATAGTGCATTAGCATACACAGATGGCACTAATACAAAGCTTTTATGGCATGAAAAGATTTCGCAAGAAGCCTCGCATAGTCATTATGGCGGTGTTGTGCCAGAGCTTGCCTCAAGGCTTTTTGCAAGGGATTTAGTCCAGCTATTAGAAAATTTTAAGCAAAATTTTTCACTAAAGGACATAACCCATATCGCAGTAACAAACGAGCCGGGCTTATCTACCTCACTCTTAGAGGGGGTAATGATGGCAAAGGCTTTAGCCCTATCTCTAAATATCCCTCTACTTGGCATAAATCATTTAAAAGGGCATATATACTCGCTTTTTATAGAATCTGAAGCGATTTTGCCACTTTGCGTTTTGCTTGTATCAGGTGGGCATACAATGCTACTTGAATGTTATAGCTACAATGATATGCGAGTGATTGCAAATACACTTGATGATAGCTTTGGGGAATGCTATGACAAAGCAGCCAAAATGCTAGGGCTTGGCTATCCGGGTGGTATGATTATAGATTCTATGGCACAAATGGCATTAAAAGAAAATATTGCCCCCATAGCCTTACCCATACCGCTTGTAAATCAAAATATACAAAGCTTTAGTTTCTCGGGGTTAAAAAATGCGTTTAGATTGCAGCTTGAAAAAATGGAGTTAAAAACCCTTATACAAGATTCTAAAACACAGGATATAAAAAATAGCACACAAGCAAAGGCATTAGCCTTAGGACTACAAGAGAGTGCGACAACGCACCTTATCCAAAAATGCAGGTCCTATATGAAGCAAAATAGCCATATCAAGCACTTTGCTATCGTAGGTGGGGCTAGCGCAAACTCTATGCTAAGAGAGAAGGCACAATCCCTAGCCGCACAATTTGATAACAAGCTATTAATGAGTGAGTTAAAATATTGTAGTGATAATGCCGCAATGATAGGCAGAGCTGCTATCGCTAAAATACGACATGAAAATATGATAGACATAGAATCTAAAAGCAGCATAAATGAAGCGATATGGAATCTAGATTCTCCCCCAAATGGGCGGGTGCAGGGTTTAGGGTGCAATTCTTGGAATCTAGATTCTAAAGATTATAACTTAAATCACGCAACGCATTTAGATTTAAAACAATCTTTAGATTCTAACAAGATAGCTTGTCGTATTGAGCGTAGCAAAATATCTAAAAGCATAAAATCTAAAACAGCTTGTCATACTAAGCCTTTAGGCGAAGTATCCAGTATAGAATCTAGCAAAGACATTTCGTGCTTACGCACTCGCACGAGCAAAGCTCTTGCCCACACTTGCAAAAATGACAATATTGCAGAATCTATTCAAAATAAAGATTCCATACATAACACAAACAAAACACTACAGAATCTAGATTCTAGAATCTACAACCCCCTATCCTTACAAGTATCCCCCCGCAATACAGAAATAGATACAGACCCAAACAGAGAATCTAAAAATCCATATTCACACTAAACCAATATCTTCTGCCTTCGGCAATGTAGTTATACATATTGCCAACCAATGCATTGCCGGTATAACTGCTGCCATTGCTACCGCTAGTCTCCCAACCATATTGTCTATA
>NZ_FZPK01000023.1:71024-71683 GCF_900198625.1 Helicobacter rappini
CCTTGTATATAGGATTTATCGACATTGATCGCACGAGAGCAACCTCTAGTGAATTCCGCACTACCACATATACTTGCATTTGCTTGACTAGCTAAAGTCTCCGAGCTAATCTTATCCCAAAAGAGACTATAAAAATAGGTGATTCCAGATTCAAAATAGTCATTATCTGTAAGAGCGGTTAGCTCAAAGCTGAGGCTTGTTTCAGGTTTTAGGTTTGGATTCCCTAAAAATGCGAGTTGCCCTTGTGCGCCAAAACCATATTGTCCATCTATGAGCTGATTAAGATATGGTGCTTTATACCCCATACTTACGCCACCTTTAAGCGTTAGCCAATCAGGGATTGCCTCATAAACCAAATATGCCTTTGGCGAAGTGTTAAAACCAAAGCGTGAGTTATAATCTTCCCTTAGCCCTAAAGTAAAACGAAATCCATCAAAGGCTTCCCATTCATTTTCTGCAAAAAGGGCGAGAGTGTGCTGTGAAAACTGACTAGGCTTTGCTACCATATCCTGCATCCATGAAAACCAGTATTGAGCCCCAATGCTTAGATAGTTTTCATAAGGCAGGTCGATAAAGCCCTTTGATTCTAGAATCTATATCGACTTGTTTGTTGAGTTAAATTTAGCTATAACCTTGCAATTTGTTGTATTATTGCACAC
>NZ_FZPK01000025.1 GCF_900198625.1 Helicobacter rappini
GTGTGCAATAATACAACAAACAAGTTGATACAGATTCTAGTTCTCTGACAAATCTGTGTGGGCTACGAAGTTTAGATCGTAATTTTAGAACTAGAATCTCTTTTGGCACAGAACACATCTAGCAATACGCTACACAAAACACTAAAACTCTATAAAAACTTTAGAATCTAATCCCTGCCATTATTTGGTGTAATAATAGCCTTTGGTGTGTAGTTTGTAGAATGATAGATAAAGGTTTGAAAGCTTCGTGCGTAATATTTTACAATCATTTGTTGCATAAAATGTTGTGTTGATGGGTAAAACCACGCATTATTGCTTAACATAAGAATGTATTTTGCCCCCGTGTTATAGGGTAGCTCCATAGTCCCCTCATAGCAGTTTGCAATAGCCACATGTAAGCCTTGAGTGATAAAGGATATAATTTCATCACCTTTATTGAATCCAAAGCTATCGCCAAAAATCTCTTCAAAAATCGGCGATAAAATAGCATTAAATGGTAGTGTCTCCCCAAAAGGCACAAGGGCGTTTTTATCTGCGATGAGACTATATCCTTTTGAGAAAATATAGACACTATTATAATAGCCAAAATCTTTAGTCGGCGTATTGATATAGCTAGATTCTATGGAATCAGAATCTAGTGTTTTTTCTCTTTGCTGTAAAGTATCAAGTGTGAAAAGAGATGAATGCTTTTTATGTGTGTTTATAGAATCTATTTTGTTGTATGTAGTTTTTGAGTTTGTTTTAGAATTTAGATTCTGTTTATTGTCATTTTGAGCCATAGCTGAAATATCTTTGCTAGATTCCAAGCTTTTGGATATTTCGCTTTGCTCAACATGACAAGCATTAAAATCTAGATTCTGTGTCAAGTCTGTGTTGTTTGTATCGCAATGACTAGAATCTAAAAACTTACCAAGTTCTATATTTTGCACACGCATAGCCCCAGTTACAATAGTGATATGCCTGCTTAAATCAAGCAGCTTGTGATACAGCTCTGTTTGTGTGTTTAGAATTAAAGGAAAGCTTGTTTCAGGCAGGATTACAAGCGGATAGCCTTCATCTATTGCTTGTTGTATAGCTTCTAAATTATTAGCGATTATACTTTCTCTATTTTCTTCTTCCCAACGCATATCTTGTTTGTATTGCGTTTCTATGATTTTTGCTTGTAGTTTTGGGTCTTGTCTTGTCATATCATAGTCTAAAGACATGAGTAATAATAATGGGGCAAGGAGTTGTAGGGCACTTTTTGTGATGATAAAATAACACGCAAAAGCAACGCATAAGAGACTTAAAAGTGATGCTTCAAACACACTATATGAGCTTAAATACGCAATATTCAACCAATTAAAATCAAGCGGATGAAGAATAAAAAGTGATGCCATAGCGATGATACGCCATACTAGATTCTGAAAATATAATAGAATCCAAAAAAACAAACCATAAATAATTCCCACGCAAATAACAATAAAAGGTATAAGCAGACTTAAACCCTCAAAGCGAAAGCTAAGTGTCATCCAATAGAATCCAAAAATCCCCACAAAAAACCCAAACCAAAAGCGATACATTCGCGGCATGAATAAAAATATAGCAATGCTTAATGGATAGCACAGGCTAACACCTATATAAGTATTTTTATGTAGTAAAGAAAAGATTCCAACACAAAGTATTATAAATACAAGAAAAAAGGGTAATGCAGTATCAACGACATATTTTTTAGCGTGAATTAGGGGCTTTTTACTTAGTGTGTTATTGTGAGATTCTACCTTTAGGCGTATCAGTATAGCACAGATATACAGCATAAAAGCCACTAAAAAAACACAAAAGATTCCATACAAAATAGGTGGCAGAATAGATTCTAATATAAAGCACCAAAATGGCAACCAAAACAGAAAGCCAAAACATATACCCACCATTGCTTTATGTAATATTTTTTTGAATCTTGTTTGCTTTTTTAATGTTTGTGTAGGTATTGCTTGGGTAACCCCACCTTGCATAATCCTAGAAAGTAGTAATGGGGAAAAAATATAAAATGGATAGCAAAATAAAACTTGTAATAAAGAAGTAGTATGTAAATATGTAGTCGCATGTCGCAATACAAGAAAATGCTTTGTTTTACATGTTATAAAGAATGTCTTTAAAAAGTTATATATTGTGTTGTTTGTGTGTTGTTGTGAGTTTTGTGTCAAAACAAGCCTTTTATTGTTTAGTGCTATAAATGCGATATTTTATCATAAATGCAAGACTTTAGATGAAGTAATTATGGCAAACCGACTTTTAGAATCTTTTATAACGCATGAAAACCACATACAAGCTTATAGGAATTTATATCTGTAATACATGAAAGTGTGATACAATATTACAGATTCTATACCATGGATATTAGGGAGAGACAATGGCAGCATTACAAAAAGAAGAGATTGAGGCAAAGTTACAAAATCGCTTAAAAGCTCTATCACACACGACAAAAAGCACAATATTACAAAATGATTCCACAAAAGCATGGCTAAAAGAGCAACTCTCACTCATCAGTGTGCCAAAAACCATGCTTGATACTTGCGTAGAGATTCTAGAATATATGGGCGATTTAAAGGTGGTATGGCTACATTTACAAGAATGCACGGGGTGTAGTGAGAGTTTATTGAGGACAGAGACGCCTAGCTTTGAAGTCTTACTCTTTGATATATTTAAGATTGTCTATCATGATTTAGTGATGGTATCAAGCGGACATGGGGCAGTTGCTGCATTAGAGCATGCAAACTCACATGAAAAGTATGTATTGCTTGTTGAAGGCAGCATTCCTATGGGCTTTGCAAAAGATTATATCACGCTTGGGGATAGAAATGGCTATGATGAAATCTCGCATTTAATACATAATGCAGAAGCGGTATTTGCCATTGGGACATGCTCTAGCTTTGGTGGGATTCAGAGTGCGTATCCAAATCCTACAAATGGACATGCTTTAAGTGAGATTTTTGAAAGAGAAATCATTAATGTCCCGGGCTGTCCGCCAAGTGATAAAAACATTGTAGCAACACTGCTTTATTATTATTTATTTGCAGAATCTCCTAGCCTTGATACACTGAAACGACCATTATGGGCGTATAGCAAAAGTGTGCATGATTTGTGTGAGAGAAAAAGCTCTTTTATGGCTGGTGATTTTGTAGAATCTTTTGATGATTCTAATATGAAAGAGGGCTATTGTCTTTATAAAGTCGGCTGTAAAGGTCCATATACTTACAATAACTGCCCGAAAGTGAAATTTAACGCAAAGACAAGCTGGCCTGTGCAAGGCGGACATGGCTGTATTGGTTGCAGTGAGCCAAACTTTTGGGATAATTTTGGCAATATTGAAAAGCCCTTAAGCAATAAAAGCTTTTTTACTCTTAATGAAAAGTTCATGCCAAAAATTATCCCCCTAATCCTTAAAAAGTTAGAATCTCCTATAAAAAATACGCAAGAATATATCGATTTTGCAAACACACTAAAAAGCACAAAAAGCCTATTTATAAACCTAAATACAGATGAAAGCAGTATGATAACTTATGAAAATAATGAATATAAATCGCTATTAACCTGCTCTATCTCACTCAATCCAAAGCTAACACTGCAAAGCTATGAAAGCAAGAATAAGCAAGGAAAAAGGCTATATGCAAACTATCAAAATACAATGAAAAATCGCTATGAAAGTCTAATGAAACTTAGTGATACTGAAAGAGTAAGCAAGAATATCAATGATATATTTAGCCTTTTTGGGCTGATTCTAGATGATGGTGAACTGCTTGAGAGTGAATTAAATATGATTAATGCGTGGTTAGAATCTAGCTTTAATGCCTTAAGTGAAAAGCTTCAAGCCACACATATACTGCAACTCGCAAAAGATTTTAAATTCCCACATATAAGTGAGCTAGGCTTTAAGTTTAAAAAAGATGATGAAGGCTACACGCTTGATTATACAAAGGCATTATCCATTGCTATGGCATATCGTATAGGTGGGTTAGATATGTATGGATTAGCATATAGCATGGCGTGTGATTTAGCAAATGCCTTTGTTGAGATTATAGACACAACACATGATACTATCGTATTGCAAGGTAAGATTTTTCAGCTACCTTTTATCCAGCAAATTTTTACCAAAAATCTAAAGGATAAAATGATTATTGTGCTTACTTGTTAGCTTGCGAGGTATGTTTTAGAGTCTAGCAATTGTGGGCAAAAGACTTACTCACACATGTAAGATGTGGTCGGAAAAATATCTAGTAGATTCTAAAAATACCACTACATTTGTGTATGTAAAATAATAAACTGCTCTCTTAAAAGTATAGAATCTGTCAAATGTGAGTGTGAGATAAAATCTCAGTAAAATGTAAATCTTATGCGTTTATGGCGAGAATGTAATATATACATACCCTTGTTTTTAGAAAGAATTTAATTTATAATTCCAGCATGGAGTATAGATATGAAGTATGATTCAGATTCTTTTTTTATGCGTATCGCACTAGATTATGCGTGGAGTTTTCAGACATTGACACTGCCAAATCCTTGTGTTGGGTCGCTTGTGCTTTGTGATAATACAATAATTGCACTGCAAACACACAAAAAGGCTGGATCGCCGCATGCTGAAGTGCTTGCATGCAAAGAAGCATTTTTGTATAAAATTACACATGATGAAGTAGCTAAAAGAGCAGTTTTAGAATCTTGTAAAAAGCAGGGATTAAATAAAGATAATATTTTATCGTATCTTATAAATACATTACAAAATATGCAAGATTCTAAACATATACATGAGTTTATCACAGCTTATCATAGTGGTATATTTCATAATTGCGAATTTTTTGTAACACTGGAGCCATGCAATCATTATGGCAAAACACCACCTTGTGCAGAACTCTTAAAGACGATAGCGCCAAAACGAATTATTATCGCTCATGAAGATAGCACACCAAAAGCAAGTGGCGGGGCTAACACATTGGCACATATTCCCATTACACATGGAATCTTAAGAGATGAAGCACATAAACTTCTTTTTCCTTTTTTGCAATGGCAAAAAAAGCGAAATTTTACTCTATTTAAGATCGCACATAGACTGCATGGCGATTATAAAAATGGCATTATTAGCAATGAAGATTCTAGAATCTTTACGCATAATATGCGTTGCATCGCTGATTATATTATCATATCTGGGGCTACTTTGAGAGATGATAATCCATTGCTTGATACGCGTTTTTCACTGCCATTTTATCAACAAGATTCTATAAATCCAAAGATTTTAATCTTAAGTAAAACTATGCAAGAAAAGGATCTCAAAAACTATAATATAGCCCATAGAAATGTATCTATTATTCGATCTACTAGGGAGATTCCAAGTAGTGGGTTTAAGATTATTGAGGGGGGATTTGCATTTCTTAATTCATTGCTGCAAGATATAGAGACAGAGAATGCCATGCCAATTGATTGCATTATGGGTTATATTGCCCCCGCCTTTAATCTAGATGAAGATATAGTGCATAAAGCTATGATAGAGTCTAATAGAAATGAAAACAAGATTCAATACACACTAGCACATACAACTACACTGACAGATTTTTGGTTGCAAAAGATGAGTGAAATACAGACAAGTAAAATAATAGAAAGCAATGAAATGACAGCAAATATAATATATTACCTATTTATCAAATAGATACATAAAGCCTTTTCTATTTATCTTTTAGTATGCTATTGTTTTTTTATGTCTGTATATCAAGTTTCTAAAATTAGAGAGACTTAATGTGTCTTTTGTATCGTTTAAACCTTTTGTGATCAAATAGGGCTAAGAATCTAAGATGATTTTCCCTTGATTTTGGAATTGAGCTTTAGATTTGCTGGTGCTAAAATCACAACAGATTCTAAATTTACACCGCGATTTCACGCATGTCGCCAAATTCCATAAATGCCTTAAATACAAGTGTGATTAAGCCAATGCGATTTTGCTTTAACTCTACATTATCCGTCATTATTAAGACATTATCAAATACAGAATCTAAATCGCTTTTGAGTGCAAATAAGCTCTCTATCTGTGCTAAATACGATTCAGAATCTAGAGTATTGTTTGTAATTTCTGTTTTCTTGCTTTTTGTATATGCCATGAGATTATTATAAAGTTTTGTCTCACTCTCTTCAAATAGGCTTGTGTTTAGCGTTATGTCCTTAGTAAGATTTGCATTATCTAAAATATTTGCTACTCGCTTGAAAGTGCCTATCACAGATTTGATATCCACGCTTTCAAAATATGAAGCAAGGGCTAGAATCTTATCAAAGCTTTGTGTGATGCCAAATCCCATAAGTAGCACACAACGCACAATGCTAGGATTTACGCCCGGAAAGATTCCATATATTCTCTCCATCATAAAGTCTATAAGCATATTTTGCTTTGCGTTGTTATAATCTTTACTTGCTAGATTACATATCTCTTTTATGCTTAAGTCAAAGCCAAATTGATGTGCGATTTTTAGAATCGCCGTAGCTTGTCGTCTTAGTGCAAAGGGGTCTTTTGAGCCACTTGGAATCTTATTAATATTAAAGAGTGTGAAAATGGTATCAAGCTTATTTGCCATATTTACAAGTGCGCTGATTTTGCTGCTAGGAAGTGTTGCTTGTATGCCATTTGGTAGATACTGCTCTCTTATTGCAAGGCAAACTTCAGATTCCATGCCACAATCTTTTGCAAAGTATGATCCCATAATGCCTTGTAACTCGGGGAATTCCCCCACACTTTGGGATAATAAATCGCATTTTGCATATTTCAAAGCTTGTATTACAAGGGCTTTTTCATTTTCACTGCATTCTATATGCTTTGTGTTGAGTAAGGCTATAAGGCTATTTGCCATGTTTTGCTCTCGTGCAATCTTATCTGCAAGGCTTCCAGCCCCCTCCATAAAGCTAATAGAATTTAGACTTCCAAACTCCATTTTAGAATCTATATCTTGTGTGTAGAAAAACATAGCATCTTCAAGCCTTGCCCTTAATACCTTTTCATTCCCCTTTGTAATAAGTGAGAAATCACCGCCAAAAGAATTACTCACAACTACAAAGCCATGAAAAAGATTTGAATCTTTATATACCGCAAAATATCTTTGATTCTCTTTCATAGAGGTTATAATCATTTCTTTTGGAATCTTTAGAAACTTCTCATCAAAGATTCCTAGCATTGCATGTGGATATTCTGTAATCGCTACTATCTCTTGCAATAAGTCTGTATCAATCTCTACTTTTATATTATGTTTATTTTCAAGCTCTTTTATCTCTTGTAGTATTAAGTCTTTACGCTTATCTTGGTCTAGTATCACGCCATTTTGTGAGAGAAAATCAAGGTAAGATTCTATACTTGTAGCATAATGACTTTTTTGTTCTCCATTTGTATCTTTTGCTTGTCTATGTGCAAAAATAAGATTGTTTCCTTGAATATTATAAGCATTGCAAGGGATATTTTTATGATCTAGCATAATGCAAATATTTCGTATTGGTCGTATAAAGCTATCCTTGCAATCACCCCAACGCATACTTTTACCAAAATGCAGTGAATGAAGCAGAGTAATCACCATAGATTCTAAAAGATTACTAGATTCTATTCCTTTTACTTCTTTTTCATAAAATAGCACCTCCTTATTATCTTTAATCGCTGTTTTTACCATATCTTTAGTGATATTATTTTTTTGCAGAAAGCTTTGCATTGCCTTTGTGGGATTATTGCTAGAATCATAGGCAATAGCAAGTGGTGGTCCATAGGATTGTGTCTTTGTGTCAGGTTGTTTTAATGCAAAATCTTTATGGATAAAGCTTAGTCTTCGTGGTGTGTAGAAAAAGTCAAAAGGGGCGTCAAGATGACTATCTTTTAATATCTTTTTCCAATTTTCTTTGATATTGCTTAGATTTTTTAAAAGTGGAATTGCGGGTAATTCTTCTGTGAAAATTTCAATAAATAATTCTGCCATTATACTCATGCCTTTTTAAATTGATTGTATAATTTTAGCAAATAAAAGTGAAAAAGGCTAAAAGGTGCAAAGAATATTTATCACTACGATTTGGTGCTATGCTATCTCTGTGCTATTGTGTCAGAATCTAGTCGCCCAAGAAAAAATCACTATAAAGATAGAAGGCACTTGTGTCGCATTACAAGACTTTACTAAAGACCAAAAAGATGTATTAATGTATGCTTATTATTATGGTAGAGATCATGGCTTTGGCTATCTTATGGCAGCAATCGCATGGAAAGAATCGTGTGCGGGTGAATATTTATTGAATTTCTCTGATCCATCTGCTGGGATTTATCACGCACATATTCCCAATGTGATTAGAAAATATACAAGCTATCAAGATTCTTCATTTTTGCGTAATGTTGTGGGGCAAATGCTTATTTCTGATCCTATGTTTGCATCATCTATTGCCCTAGATAATCTTCGGTATTGGCATAAAGTCCATAAGGGCGACTTACACAAAATCATAAAGTCTTATAACAAAGGCTTTGCGTGGAGAAATAGAGAGAATGTAAATAGACAAGCCCAAGCCTATTATATAGATATTATGCGAAAGATAAATGAGCTTGAAGTCTTTATCCCGCAATACATTCATACTTATAAATTGCAAGCACCTTATAGAGATTTTAAGGTAAAGTTTGATGGGAAAAAAGGTAAAGAAACACAAGCTAAGTAGTTTGAAGGAAAATATATGCGATTTAGCCAAGCAAATAATTCACAACAGCAAACACCACTATCACCGCCGATAAATCACACATTAGCAAAAGATAGTATAAGCACAGATTCTACACAAAATATAGATTCTACTTGTCATGTTGAGCGAAGCGAAACATCAAAGATTCTAGAATCTATACGACTCTCTATCTCTGGTATGCGTTGTGCGAGTTGCTCTGCAAGTATTGAAAATGAGTTAAGAAAAAAAGAGGGCATAAAAGAAGCAAATGTATATATCCTAAATAACACAGCAGTAATAAAATTTGATAAAGAAACTTGCGATATAGATTCCATAATATCATGTATAGAATCTTTAGGCTTTAAAGCAAAACTTGCCCCAAATTCTAGCTTTACTTTAGCAAATAACAAAAATCAAGCAAATACAAACTTTAGTCTAAAACCATTACATACAACTTCTAGCCCCACTTTCAATATGCTAAAAGATTCTAATCCGCTTGAGTGTGCCACTGAATCTAAAACACAAAAAATAGAGAATATAGAATCTACCCAAAATAATGCAATAGAATCTAATCTCCATGATACTAAAAAACATGAAGTAACTTTTATAGAATCTGAATCTAAAAGCACAGGTTTTGTCTGTCATGTTGAGCGAAGTGAAACATCTAAAACAATGGATAATTTAGATTCTACAATTCATACAAATAACGATATAGAATCTAGTAAAGATATTTCGCCTTTTTCAAAGGCTCAATATGACAAGATTCTAGATTCTACACTAACAAACCACGCAAACAAACACACAAATTCTAGTAATTGCTCTATGGCTTTGGAGGCTTTGAGTGAATTAGAGGGTGGGAGTTATCTAAGCGATAATGACTGCCCCTCTAATTCACTCAATCGTTCAAATTGTATAGACAAGGGCGAATTTTTACAGAATACAGAATCTACAAAAAATACCAATAAAAACACTGCGGAAGTATCTTGCAATGATTTTGTGGGTTATCAAGGTGAGGGCGAAGGGAGTGTATATAAAATACATGACCAAGCCCTCGCCGCAGATTCCCGCAAAAGCATGCAAGAGACACCGCAGCAAAACATTCTGCAAAAATTAAATCACTACATAGAACACACCCTTTTAAACGATAAAAGGCGATTAGTTTTTAGCATTATCTTATCTCTAGTGATAGTGTATATAAGTATGCTACATGATATGTTTAGCCTTCCCTTGCCACAAATTTTGCATAATCCTTTTCATAATGGCTTGACACAGCTTTTTATTACACTTTGTGTTATGCACTTTGGGCGGAGTATATATTTTCATGGATTAAAAGCGTTGTTTGCCTTGCGACCTAATATGGATTCACTTGTGAGTGTGGGGAGTTTATCAGGCTTTTTATATAGCTGCTTTAGCTTAGCACAAATGCTAAAAGGCATAGAGAATCATTTATATTTTGAGAGTGTTTGCGTGATTCTAAGCTTTATTATGCTTGGGAAATTTATAGAAGAAAACGCAAAAAATAAAGCTATAAATAACGCAAAATCTCTCTTGCAAAGACAAAGTGAGATTGCCCTAAAAATCATAAATCCACACGATATAGCCGCCCTAAAAACTGAAGAAATCTCACCCTATAATCTTCAAATAGGCGATTATATACACATACTTCCACACAGCTTTATCCCCATAGATTCTATACTTTATTCAAATGAATCTCATATCGATGAGAGTATGCTTAGCGGTGAGAGTATCCCTATCAAAAAGGAAAAGGGCATGCAGCTTTTTGCAGGGACGCTAAACCTTGATACGCCTTTAATTGCTCGTGTTAGCCATACCTTAAGTGATTCTAAAATCAGCAAAATGCAAAGCTTATTAGAGCAAACCCTTGAGAGCAAGGCACAAATAGCAAAACTTGCGGATAGAATCTCACTCATTTTTGTCCCGCTTGTCATGTTTCTTGCTACTTGTAGTGGAATCTTTTGGTTTATATATGAAAACTTAGAGAGTGCTATGCTATATTTTTCTAGCACACTTCTTATCTCTTGTCCTTGTGCCTTAGGACTTGCCACGCCAATGGCAATACTCTTTGCAAACGCTAGGGCAAATCACTTTGGAATCTTTTTTAAAAACGCACAAAGCCTTGAAAATCTAAGCAAAACAGATTATGTAGTCTTTGATAAAACAGGCACTTTAACAAAAAGGGATTTTAGTCTGCATAGCATATTCTTACAGGAAAATATAAGTGAAAATGAGCTATTACGCATTGCTTCTTCTATTGAGATTTCAAGCAATCATATTATCGCTAAGGCAATTTGTGAGAGTTTTCATAATGAATCTAGTGATACACAACTCTATAAACAGCTAGATTCTAAACACTATATGAACGCAGGGATAGAATCTAAACTGCTTATAGATTCTAAAGAGAGAGTGTTTTTAATCGGGAATGCGAAACTTTTAAAGGATAGGGCAGGGCTATCTGTTGAGACAAATTCTATAAAGGGTTGTGTTTGTGTGTATATCGCTGAGATTATGCAGGATAGGGCGATTTTACTAGGGCGTATATATCTAGCAGAAGCATTAAAACCATACGCACAAGAGATGATAACTATGCTTAAAACAGGCGGTTTTCAATGTGAGATTCTAAGCGGGGATATGAAAGAAAATGTGAGCTATATCGCTGATATTTTAGGCATTCCTTATAAGGCAGAGTGTCTGCCAGAAGATAAAATGCGATATATAGAATCTCTGCAAGAAAAAGGGCATAAAGTGATTATGATAGGCGATGGGGCAAATGACTCTATTGCGATAGCAAAGGCTGATCTTTCACTCGTTATGGCAAGTGGGAGTGAAGTAAGCATTGAGTATGGCAATATTATCTATTTTAGAGATGATTTGCTAGGCATTGTGGAAGCACTGCATTTAGGTAGAAAAACACTACATAATATCAAACAGAATCTAGGCTTTGCATTTTTATACAATATCATTTGCATACCCATTGCTATGGGCGTATTTAGCCCTTTTGGAGTTATGCTAAATCCAATGCTTGCAAGCCTTGCTATGAGCCTTAGCTCTATTAGCGTTGTGGGCAATGCAAGTAGATTGTATGGGGTTTGGAGATCGTAGAATCTATTTTTAGATTAATATAGTATAATTTTATTTACTATTATTTAATTATTGTTTAAGGGAGATTCTATGTTTCATAAGTTTTATTCAATGCGTAAGCACACAAAGATACTTGATCGCTCACTTAATGCCTTAGGTATTGGCTCTGGTGGAGAAGTCTTTGATAGCGGGGAAGAGATAGCTTTTAATATCTTGCTTAAAAATTCATATTTTAGTAATAAGACTTCATTTTGTATTTTTGATGTAGGTGCAAATGTGGGCAAATACACAACATTATGTTTGCGACATATGGGGGGGGGGGGCAAACACCTCTCAAAATAAGAATACGCTAGATTTTAAAATCCATTGTTTTGAGCCATCGCGCTATACTTTTGAAAAACTCTTACAAACACATAGCAATAACGAAAAAGTAATTCTTAATAATTTTGGTTTATCAAATGCTGAAACCAAAGCAACCCTATATTCAAATGCCGATGGTTCAGGACTTGCAAGTCTTACAAAAAGACGACTCGATCATTTTAATATTGACTTTAACAAAACAGAGCAAATTCAACTTAGCACACTTGATACATATTGCAAAGCACAAAGCATCTCGCACATAGATTTATTGAAGCTTGATGTGGAGGGACACGAGCTTGATGTATTAGATGGTGCGAAAGTTATGTTTGCAAACAAAGCTATTGATATGGTTACCTTTGAGTTTGGTGGTTGCAATATTGACACACGCACATTTTTTCAGGATTTTTGGTATTTCTTCAGTAAAAATGATATGGCAATTTATAGAATCTTGCCTAATGCGACTTTATATCACATTGATAGTTACAGGGAAACCGATGAGCAGTTTATCACTACAAACTATATTGCAATTACAAAGAAATGCAAGATTGATAAAGACATGTTGGCAAGATAGTATAATAGACATTTAAGATTCTCATTACTGAAACATCAATAAACTATCTTAGTGTATAGCAGAATCTTTCCTTGCTTAACATTATTACTTAAGCAAAGCAATTGCATAAAAGATTCTAAAATCACTGCATTTTTATGGAGGGGGGGGGGTAGGCACCATAGTGTTGCACATTATTAAAACTTACAAGAAAGTAAGCAAAATCTTATACTAGAGAGTATAGCTTTCTCAATATGCTTTATCGCATCTAGGACAAAATGTGTCACACTTTGCTAAATATACGCTCTTTTGAGTTTGACATTAAGGAAGTTTATAAAGTCTTGTTGCTTGTGAAATTTTGTGTTCTTGTTTCTAGCCCTTGTTTTTTGTTAGGTTTTTATCTTTGTCTTTTAGTGTTTGGAACTTTCATTGGCAATCAAAGATTCTATGCTTTTGATTTTTCTGTGGTGATTGCAATATGGCCAAACTCAGCATTGTCATAAAACTTGCGATCATTATTTTGAATATTTTGTAGGAACAACTCGGCGATAATGATAGTAAATAATTGCTAGATTATCTAGCTATGTATGGAAATTAGGATTTGATTCTATTATTTAAGCCCTTGCTTAGTTAAAACCGCATTTTGCTTAGCACACATTAACAAGGCACAATATATAAACCATTGCGCTTAATCTTACCCTCTAGTTCATACGCAAAGACTAAATCTCCAAAAAGTTTTAAGGCATCTTCAAACAATCCATTATTGTATGCAAACTCTAGGAGCGGGTCTTTTATCTCTTGCATATAGGCGATATTGTGAATCTCACAAGCATTTTTTACAAAAGATTCTATATCATAGATACATTGTGCCTTCTGTGCTTGTAGCAACTCTTGTGTGCCACGACTTTCATGCAATCTATGGGGCAATACAAAAAGGGGCTTTTGCAGGGTTATGGCTAGATTTGCCGATGAGCTTGAGCCACTTTTTATATCTGCTTGGGGGATGATTATGATATCACTCCATGCAATTATCAAGCGATTTCTCTCTAAAAATGTATGCTTCATGGGCTTATAGGTGCCGCCATATTCGCTTAAAACCAGCCCATTTTGTGCTAGATTATTAATCAAAGTAGCATTTTCTTTAGGATAGATTGCATCAATACCGCAGGGCAAAATAAGAATGGCGTTATTATTCGCGTTTAAATGTGCGATAGAATCAATGCCAATAGCCCCACCGCTAACGATTACAAAGCCTTTTTGTGAAAGCGTGTTTGCTAGTTGTGTAGTTATTTGTTTTGCATATTGATTTGGCGATCTTGTGCCAATGATGGCTACTTTTGGCTTTTTGAGTAGGGATAGATGCCCACGCGCAAAGACTCCATTAAATGCTTTGTATAAATGTTTGCTTTTGAGATTATTTTCTTTTGCCTTATGTATTAAATCATCAAGCAGGGCGATTTTATCCATTGAGAGATATTTGGCTAACGCACTAGATTCTAAAAATTCACTTTGAGCTGGGGTTGTGTGCATAAATGTCCTTTTGCGGGGATTGTAGATTCTTGCTAGCTTACAAATACAGGCATACAATAATGAAGCCACAAACAAAAATCCGTAGAAATCCTTGTAGAATTATGCAAACCATAGACAAAATTTTTTTTCGAATCTAAATGTTTTTGGGTTACATAATATTCTGCCTTGCCTCATATAACGACTTATTAGAATCTAACTCTACACCACAAAATTGACTAATTTATTTGGCACGAAGATTTCTTTTTTAATGTCGCTTGTAAGCCATTTTTCTGCTACGCTTTTAGCAGCATTTATGACTTCTTCTTTTGTGGCATCTGTAGGCATCATAACTTCAGCTCGTTTCTTTCCATTGACACTGATTGCATAGGTGATTTCATCTTGTTTGAAAGCATCTTCATCAATCTCAATGGGCGTAAAATTTGCGAGATTAAACAACTCTTGACTAAGCTCACTTGCAATATGCGGGATAAAATTCTCTAAAATATGAAGCAATATAAAATAGCCCTCTGTGAAAACTAAATCATCATCTTGTGCAGACAAGGCATTGTGTGCTTCCATACATGCCGCAATTACGACATTAAACGGATAGCCCTCAATCTTTTTATTAAACATATTTTGTTGTTTTTGCAGGGCTTCATATACTTTTAGTCTTGCGGTTTTGGAATCTTTATTTAGTTTCTGTGTGTCTATCTTTGGCAGTGTCTCACACTTTTTCACGCGCACTTTTCTATCAATGAGACGGCAAATAAATTTATAGCACCCAACCACGCTATTATCATTCCAATCAAGCGCATAGCTAGATGGTGCAGCAAAAAGGATAAATAACCTTGCAGTATCTGCTCCATAAGATTCTATAATATGTCGTGGTTCTACTACATTGCCTAGACTTTTTGACATTTTCACGCCATCTTTTAGCACCATGCCTTGCGTTAGCAAATGTGAAAAAGGCTCACTAAAGCTAATATAGCCTAGATCTCGCAGCATTTTGGTATAGAATCTCGCATATAAAAGGTGTAAAATCGCATGTTCAATTCCACCGATATACTCATCAACTTCCATAAAATATTGCAGAGATTCCGCACAAAAGGCTTTGTCTTTACGCAATTCCTTTGGCGTTGTGTAATGCAGGAAATACCAGCTAGATTCTACAAAAGTATCCATAGTATCAGTCTCTCTTGTAGAATCTGTGTTGCATTTGGGGCATTTTGTATATTTCCAAGTTGCATGTTTTTCAAGCGGATTGCCCTCACCTGTTATCTCAATGTCATGTGGTAATTCAACGGGTAAAACGCTAGATTCTACCACACCACATTGTGGGCAATGGATAAGTGGTATAGGTGTCCCCCAATAGCGTTGGCGTGATATGCCCCAATCTCTTAATTTGTAGTTTGTAGTTTTTTTGCCTATGCCTTTTTCTTCAAAAAGGGCAATGATTTTATCCCTTGCTTCTTTGCTATTTAGCCCTGAAAATATATCGCTATTACATAAGATTCCATCTTCTGTGTTTGGCTTATGTATGCCATCATTTTCGCCCTTTGCTTCTATGACGGGCAGTAAGGCTAGATTATATTTTTTTGCAAACTCAAAATCCCTTTCATCATGGCTTGGCACACTCATAACAGCACCACTTCCATAACTCATAAGCACAAAGTTGCTAATCCATACAGGAATCTTTTTCTGTGTGAGTGGGTGCAAGACAAAAATGGGGAGAGATATGCCTATTTTATCAGCTTTTGATCGCTCTTTTTCAGCTTGATTGCGGATATTTTTGATTATTTCTATATCATTTTTTGCTAATACATTTTTTTCAATAAGACAATCGACTATGCTATGTTCCGGTGCGATGACACAATAGCTCACACCATAGATTGTATCAGCCCTTGTGGTATAAACATCAAGTGTGTTGATTTTATTATCTAGCAGATTTTTAGAATCTTTGCATAACTCAAATGCAAATGATAAGCCGCTAGATTTTCCTATCCAATTTCTTTGCATACTTAAGACTTGTGGGGGCCATTTACCCTCTAAAGATTCTAAATCATTGAGTAACTCTTCTGCATAGTCTGTGATTTTAAGATAGTATTGATACATTTCTTTTTGCACCACAGGGGTATCACAACGCCAACATTTACCATCGATGACTTGTTCGTTGGCTAACACGGTTAAGTCATTTGGACACCAATTGAGAAAGGCTTTTTTACGATAGACTAAGCCTTTTTGCCATGCTTTTATGAAAAACTCTTGCTCATATTTGCTATATATTGGATCACAAGTCTCTAGCACCCGCTCTTTTGAAAAGCTTAACCCCATAGTTTGTAATTCTTTTAGCATAACCTCCATATTGCTATAAGTCCAGTCTTTTGGGTGGATTTTATGCTTTATAGCGGCATTTTCAGCAGGCATACCAAAGGCATCAAAGCCGATAGGGTGTAATACATTATAACCATATATGCGATAATATCTAGCCATTGCATCGCCTATGCAATAGTTTCGCACATGTCCCATGTGGATTGCTCCACTTGGATATGGAAACATTGAGAGAATGTATTTTTTAGGTTTTGAAAAGTCATTGCTTGGCTCAAATACGCCACTTTCTTGCCATATTTTCTGCCATTTAGATTCTATTGCGGCTGGATTATAGTTTTCATGTGTCATTTGTGAATCCTTCAAAAATAATTGCAATTTTATTGTTATTTATTAAATACTTTTTTAAAATGCTATTTCTTTATCTCTTTAGCGATTTTTTGTAATGCTTCATTCATAGCATGTTGCAGGGTGATGGCTGGATTTTCTCCCATTGCAGAGGTTGTTATGCTGCCTTCTTTTATGCGTTTCATATCATAGCCTAAAAGCTCATAAGTTAGATATACTTTTGCTTCATAATCACTTGTGCCTTTTACATATAAATCATTAATGCTAATACGCAGAGTATTTAGCCGCTGACTTAAAGGTGGATTCTGATCTATTTGTAAGCAATGATTTGACGCAATCTTTATGAAAGCATTTCGTGTCATATTCTTTGGCAAATCAATCCATTTATAATTTGGCAATACCTTAATCTCATTTTTCTCATTATAGAGTAAAATATCTTTGCTATCATAGGGTGAGAGGGCATTCACTTGTAAAGCAAAGCTATCTTGCTTCTTTTTACATTGATTTTCTAACTCTACATTATCAAGGCTATAAAAAGTCTGGTCTGGCAGGACTGACTTTAGATTCACATTTAAGCAACCTTGTAGTAAGGCTACAACTAAGATTATATAAAATCCTTGCATAAGATTTAATCGCATATTTACTCCTTTAGTTTCGTTTTCCAAGTAGTGTTTCATAAGGGTCTCGCTCCATTCTATCCATAAACAGACTTGCTTTCTCAAGGAAAGAATTTAGCGTTTGCAAACTATATCCGCTTTTATTAATAAGTGGTGTTAGAATCTCTCTCACATTAAAATCACCGCGTAATAATGCCTTGTCTAAATCTCTTAAAAGCTTATCTGCACTATTTAGAGTCTTATCAAGATTCTGTTTTGTGCCTTCCAGTGAAATAAGCATATTGCGTATATCTTCAATGTTTTTGCTATCTGTGATATTTTTCACATTGCTTACAATATCTTGTATATCATTTGTCATGCCTTGTGCGTTTTCTAGCAATTTACCAATGGCATTTTTTGCTAGATAGAGTGTGGCTTCATCTTCATCTTTAATGATATTGCCTTTTTCATTTTGTTTTAGTTTTAGATAGCTCATACCTACAAATCCATCAGAATCTATTACTAGCTCAGACCCTTCTCTAACAGGTATCTTTTTATTAATAGCAACATCAATTTGCACGACACCTACATCATCTTTTTTAAATCCCATGTGAGTTACACTTCCCACGCTAATGCCTTTATATTTTACAGGTGTATTGACACTAATGCCCCCTACCTCATCTTGTGTATAGACATGATAAATCTTCACTCTTCTATCATCAATGCCAAAGCGACCAATCCAAAAGATAAACGCAATCATTGCAATCGTTAAGATACAAAAAATAAGCCCAATAAGTGTATAATTAATATTTCTCTCCATACAAATCCTTTATTTATATTTCCAATATTTCTCACCACGCGTAGAATGAAAAAGGCTATTTTGATGCAAACCATTATTTGCTTCTTTTGCAAACTCGTCTAGTGTGCCGCTAAACTCAATCTTTTTATTACCAAGCAAGATAAATCTATCAGTTACATCTTTTATACTATCTAAATCATGTGTAATCATAACTATCGTTACGCCAAACTTCTCTTTTAAAGAAGCGATCAAATCATCAAATTTACATGCACTAGCAGGATCTAGCCCACTTGTTGGCTCATCTAGGAATAAAATCTCAGGCTCTGTGCATAATGCCCTAGCAAGTGCCACTCTTTTTTTCATACCACCGCTTAATTCATTCACATATTTATTACACACACTTAAATCAAGCCCCACATTATGTAGCCAAAACTTTGCTATTTCAGGATACAAGTTTGATGGAAAATATGAGTATTCTTCAAGCAGACTTGTTACATTTTCAAGCACATTTAAAGAGCTAAAGAGAGCGCCAAACTGAAATACAACGCCCATTTTTTGCATGATAGTATGCTTTTTAGAATCTTTTAACTTCCAAATATCAGTATTAAGGATATTAATACTCCCAGAAGTTGGTCTATGCAAGAATATAAGCGTATGTAAAAGTGTCGTTTTACCACTTCCACTGCCACCAAGTATAGAGAAAATTTCACCCTTTTTCACATGAAAGCTTATAGAATCATGTATCAGCGTATTGCCATAATGTGTAGTGAGATTATTAACTTCAACGATATTACTCATAGATTATACCTTGTGAAAATGAAAGAGAAAATCGCATTTGCCATGATAATCCAAAATATCGCATTCACAACACTCATGGTTGTCATTTTGCCAATGGATTGTGTATCGCCCCTGCATTCCAACCCACGAAAGCACCCAACAATGCCAATAATCGCACCAAATACAGGGGCTTTTACCACGCCTATCCAAAAATGCGTAATTGACACCGTTTCATAGAATCTTTCTAAATAAGTCTCAAAGCCAATATTAATGCTTGTCTTAATCGCTACCATACCACCAAAAAGTGCAATCGCATCAGCAGCAAATACCATTAAAGGCATAACGATAATAAGAGCTAAGATTCTAGGGATAATGAGAAAATAGAATATATTAAGATTCATAGCTTTCATAGCAGATAACTCTTCTGTAAGTCGCATAGACCCAAGCTGTGCGGTAAAGCTTGATGCACTTCTACCAGCAATCACTAAGGCAAGGATAAATGGTCCCATCTCACGCAAAGCAAGCTTTGCAGTCGTATCAACGCTCATAATCGGCACACCCATAGAGTTTAGCTGATATGCCCCTTGCAGTGTGATTGCATAACCAATAATAAGTGAAGTCATAAGCCCGACAGGCAACGCCTTAAAGCCTTGCTCATAGATATGATAAATAAGGGATTTAAAACGAAAATTTGATGGCTTTAAACAACCAAGCATAAAGAAATGTAAAAACATACCCATGAAGTTAAAAAACGATAAAGCGGTTTGATAAAAACTCACACACCACTGCCCTATAAAGCTAAAAAAGCTAGAAAAAATATTAAGCCTTTTTGGTCTATATGGAGTGCTTAATACTTCTTTCATTATGGCATTGTCATTATTTTCTATGGCGTTATAGACTTCACCATTAAGAAGCAGCGTGTAACGCTCTGATAAGAGAAAAGAAGTAAGACGCGTAGTCTGCATACTATCAACATAGATATATACATCTTCTATTTGACTAGATTCTAAAGTATTACGCAAAAGCAGCATGAAGATAATGCCAACCCTTGCATTTTGAAATACAATATGAATATCGCCTGTGTATTTTTGCACTTGAGCGCGCAAGGCAGTAATGTAGGCTTGCTGCACGAAGCTATCCCAATGCCCCTCGATAATAATGGCATTTGAAGGTGGCTTCATAGTATTAAAACGCGCACATATTGCTTTACTCTCATCATCTGAAATAAACAAAAATTATCCTTAAAGATTCTATAACACAAAACGAACAAGCAAGTAGCCACCCCAAATAAAAGCAGCAAACAACATACAAACAAACTGCAAACTACTGCCAATATCCTTTGCATCTCGTGCAAGTGGATGAAATGTAGGCTGGACTAGGTCAATAATCTTTTCAATAGCTGTATTCACTAACTCCGCAAATACCATAAAAAACAAAGGCAAAACTAAAAAAGCAATCTCAAAAAAATCACGCCCCAAAAAACACGCAATAATGAAAAATAACACAAACACAATAAGGATTTGTCGAAATGAGACTTCTTCACTCACACAAGCTTTTAATCCCGCTAGAGAGAAAAAGAAAGCCCCAATAATCCGCTTTACCCCTTTTTTACCGCTTTTCACTATATGCCTTTATTATTAGATTTACGAAGATTCTATAAAGGCTGTATCTTAACAAAAAAAATACATGTTTATGCAAATAATTTATAAAAATGCAATCTTATAGAATCATGACTTATAAGAAAATGCAAGAACAAATAATCAAAAATATCTTTATAGATGCAATAGCTTAGAATAAATAAAATTCGCACATTTTTGGCGTTAAACTACAGAAATGAGAGCAAATCTTACCTTCTCAATCGCAGGCTAAAATATGACAATGAAAATCCGCCTATTGCTAACACAATGAGTGATTTTTCAAAGTGTTATTATCATGCTATTTTTATAGCACTTGTTGCACGACTTTTTCAATCTCTGCTTGACTTTTTGGCTCGACTAGTCTTTCAGCGACTTCTTTGCCATTTTTGTAGAAAATGAGTGTTGGGATTCTTCTAATTTGTAGTGAATCCTTGAGTTGCTCTTCTGTGTCAAAATTGACTTTAAAAAAGCGGATTCTATCCTTATATTCATTTTCTAATGCTGTCATGATCGGCTCAATGCGTTTGCAGTCAGGACACCAGCTAGCCCCAACATTGACTATTGCCACACCTTCACTTGTCATACTAGAAAAATTGCTATGATTTAACTCTTGCATATACCTCTCCTAATAATTATAAACATTTGTAGCCCAATCACAGATGTATCATACAAACATGACAATACGGGCTACATGCTAAGATTATAACAAAATACTTTTAATTGTGATTTGTGTGAATAAAATATATAGTATTAGTTGTATTTACAAACGAAGTTTGTGTAAAATTTTGTTTCAAGATTTCTATTATACATGCAAAGGATTACATGCAACCACAAATTAATGGCATTGAGATTCTCACTCAAATATGCGAAACAAAAAAGAGAAAAATGCAGGAAAAGGGCATATCGCTTGGATATGATTTACCGCAAAAAAGGGAGTTTCCACTGATTTGCCCCACTTTGCTTAATGATAAATCTGCCCCATTTGTCATTGCTGAAGTGAAGCGAAAAAGCCCTACAAAAGGACATATCAGCACCATCACAGAGCCAACAAAACTTGCACAGATATATATAAATCAAGGGGCAAATGCAATTTCTGTGCTTTGTGAGGAAGACTACTTTCAAGGAAGTTTGCAGGATTTATATGCGATTAAAAGGGCATTTCCACAGGCTTGTATCTTGCGTAAAGATTTCATTTTACATAAAGATGAAGCAAGGGTTAGCTATCTCTTTGGGGCGGATATGGTGCTGCTTATAGTGGCACTTTTTGTTGATGATATGGAATCTTTTTGTGCTATATATGATGAACTCTTAGCCTATAATCTCACGCCATTAATAGAGATTCACACACTTGCTGAATACAATCTGATTAAGGACTTAAATCTTCAAAAAGCTATTGTAGGCATTAATACGCGGAATCTCAAAACCTTTCAAATCAATAAAATGGAGGCGATGAAATTACGCGCACAGATTCCAAAGCATATACCCATTATCTTTGAATCTGGCATACAATCAGAGTATGATAGCTTTATGGCTGGGAGTGGTGGATTTCAAGGGATTTTATGCGGCAGTTTTTTAGTAGAGCAGCTTGATAAAAAAGAAGCTTTTTTAGAATCTAGTGGGGATTTAGATTTGTCTTATCATGTAGATTCTAAACATACACCGCATCATAGCATCATACACGGATTCAAACAAGCATTCAGTATCGGTGCAAATAAGGCTATATTTTCTACTTTACTACAAAGATTCTATACAAAAAATCACTCAATGCAAAAAGAGTGCTATAAACCACTCATTAAAGTATGCGGTATTAATGATTTAGAGTTTTTAAAAGAGAGTGTGAAATACGCTGATATGCTAGGCTTTATCCTAACGCCAGAGAGTATGCGTTATGTGGATAGAAAGTTTCTACAAGAAGCACAAAAAGCGTTTAACACACATAAAGATTCTATACCTTTAAGGGTCGGTGTGGTTACGGATGAGTGTGTTGAGGTCGGTGTAAAATATTTAGAAGAAGGACTTATTGACTGCTTGCAACTGCATGATATGCCTATATCATTTTGCATTGAAAGTGAGATTGTAAAAGATATTGAATCTTTTTATGGACCATATCCCCTGCATACACTTTATGCGAGATTAAATGCAGGGCTTTTACCCTTTTATCCATCTATCAACTATAAGGAACTATTGCATGTAGAAAAAGGATTGCAAACACATTTTGCCTTATGGGATAGTAGTGCGGGTAGTGGGTGTGATATAGATATTGTGGCTATACAAGATTTTCTAGCAAAACACAAAACTTTGCAGGGGAACTTATGGTTAGCAGGTGGAATCTCTGCTAAAAATTTACAGACTATACTCACACTCAAACCTATGTTGCTTGATATATGTTCTGGTTTTGAAAGCCAAAAAGGCAAAAAAAGTATTCCATCTTTAAAGGAATTTTTTGATCTGTTAGATAGTCTATTTTAAGTTTTACAAAAAGTAAAGTTGTGTTATTGTCTTTAAGAATCTATAACTAGATAATGTTTCCATAAAAAGAAGTGTCTATCATCGGCATATCTTGATTTTTAACATTTTTTAGGGTAGAATACATACTTTTAATTTTTATCAGTCTAGTGATGACTGATGAATATTTGTGAATTAAAGGGAAATTATGGAACAAACACTATCTATTATTAAACCAGATGCGGTGAAAAAGAATGTTATCGGTAAGATTATCACAAGATTTGAGGACAATGGCTTGCGTATTGCGGCAGCAAAAAAAGTGCAGTTAAGCAAATGCGAAGCAAAAGAGTTTTATGCGGTGCATAAAGACCGCCCTTTTTATAATGATCTTGTGGAGTTTATGATAAGTGGTCCTGTGGTTGTTATGGTGTTAGAGGGAGATAATGCGATTGCGAAAAATAGAGAGCTTATGGGTGCTACAAATCCTAAAGAAGCAGCACCCGGGACTATACGCGCTGATTTTGCAGATAGCATTGATGCAAATGCAGTGCATGGGAGCGATTCTAAAGAAAATGCAGCTATTGAGATAGCCTTTTTCTTCGCAAAAAGTAAGATACTATAAGGTATTGTAGCATATTGGCAAATAGGCGGTTTTTGTGCGGATTGAGTTTAGAAAAATCACAGAAAAGCCAAAGCAAATCCATTTAATACTTGATAAAAAGCAAAGTGAAGTTATATTTGAAAACGAACATATAGAATTGCAAGGCGAGATTATGCGGCAAGATTCTAAACTTGCGGTATTTCGTGGTAATATTAAGGGGAATTTGCAGCTTATTTGCTCTTTGAGTGGAAATGAGTTTAATGCTGAAATTGATGAATCGTTGGTTTTGTATTTTTCAGATGGAATCTGGGAGGCACAAAGCCAATCAAAAGTCATCAATTCGCTTGATGTGATTGAGTTTTTTGATGGTTTCATAGATTTTGATTTTGTTTTAGCGAGCGAGATAGAATCTATACGATTAGATTATAATATTAAGGAGTAAGTCATGGCTGTTCCTAAGCGAAGAGTGAGTAAAACTAGAGCGGCAAAGAGAAGAACGCACTACAAAGTAAGACTAGCGACACCGGTAAAAGATAAAGATGGTAGCTGGAAACTACCGCACCATATTAATAAATTTACACAATCTTATAGTTAGGGCATTATGTTACAGATTGCATTAGATGCAATGGGTGCTGACAATGGCGTTGAGCCTGTCGTGTGTGGTTTGTTGCAAGCATTGCAAAATAGAAATTTTAAGGCATATTTAGTAGGCGATACTGCGTTGCTAAAAACTTCTTTAGATTCTAAGAATCTCTCGAGTGATATATTGCAACGCATTGAGTTATTGCATACTGATGACTATGTGCGTATGGAAGAGAAAGCAAGCGATGCAAATAAACGCACAACCACTTCTATATATCATGCCATTGGGCTTGTAAAGAATGATGAAGCAGTCGCATGTGTCAGCGCAGGACATAGTGGTGCTACAATGAGTTTAGCCACCTTGCAAATTGGGCGGATAAAAGGCGTTTCTCGTCCCGCTATATGCACTTGTATGCCAACGATAGAGAATCGATGCAGCATTATACTTGATGCAGGTGCAAATACAGATTGTAAGCCTGAATATCTTGTCGATTTTGCATTAATGGGCTTTCATTACGCAAAACATGTTTTGCACTATGAAACACCTAGCGTTGGACTCTTATCAAATGGCGAGGAGGATTCTAAAGGCAATGAACTCACAAAGCAAACCTTTCAATTATTGAGAGAATATAACTTTTTCAAAGGCAATGTTGAAGGATCAGACATATTCAATGGCTCTGTTGATGTTATCGTGTGTGATGGCTTTATGGGGAATCTTGTGCTAAAAGCAAGTGAGGGTGTCGCAAGCTCTATTAGCACGATATTAAAGGCTGAGATTAAAAAGTCTTTTATGAGTTCTTTAGGCTATCTTTTTGCAAAGTCAGCATTCAAAGCGTTGAAAACAAAGATTGATTATGCAGAATATGGCGGTGCTCCCCTGCTTGGCATTAAAAAGCCTGTAATTATTAGTCATGGCAAGAGTAATGCTAGGGCTATGGAATGTGCAATTTATCAGGCTATTGAAGCGTGTGATTCAAAAATATGTGATAAAATTGCAGAAGCATTTCAGTCTATGCAACGATAAAAAGTGATAATATAATGGCTATTGTTTTAAAGCCCATTGTGTTGTAAGCATTTCATTTTTTGCTTCAATATGTATCGTTACAAGTGTTTTTAAGGAAGAAGATATGTTCTATGCCTCTATCAAGTCTATCGCCTCTTATGTCCCTAGCAATTGTGTCCCGAATGATTTTTTTACGCAATTCTTAGATACTAATGATGAGTGGATTACACAACGCACAGGGATAAAAACACGCTATTTTGCAGATAAAGAACAGATGAGTAGTGATTTAGGCGTGGAAGCTGCTAAGATTGCTATTAAGAGAGCAAATCTTAGTCTAAAAGATATTGATTTAATCCTTTGTGCGACCATTAATCCAGACTTTTTTGCCATGCCCTCAACCGCTTGTATTATCGCTACAAAGCTTGGCATTGCTGATGTCCCTGCATTTGATATAACTGCAGCTTGCACGGGTTTTGTGTATGCCTTATCTGCAGCCAAAGGATATGTAGAAAGCGGAATGTATAAAAATGTCCTTATAATAGGTGCTGAAAAGACGAGCGCTGTGCTTGATTTTACCGATAGAACAACCTGCGTTTTATTTGGTGATGGGGCTGGGGCTTGTGTCGTTGGGAGAGGGGATAAAGTCGGCATTAAAGATATTCACATTTCTTCTGATGGGCAGTTTTCACACCTGCTTTGCACTCCAAAAAGATTCAATACTTTCACACAAAACGAAGCTCTAAGCATGTTTAGCATAGATGAAGAAGAGAGTAAAAATCAAGTCTTAAAAATGAAAGGCAATGAAGTATTTAAGGTAGCAGTAAGGACAATCGCAAAGGACGCACAAGATATTTTAGCACACAATAATATGAGCGCATTAGACCTAGATTATTTCGTGCCACATCAAGCGAATTTACGCATTATACAATCAGTTGCGAATACGCTGAATTTACCTGATGAAAAAATTATTCTCACCGTGCAAAAATATGGCAACACTTCTGCAGCAAGCATTCCTATGGCACTTGATGATGCTTATACAAGTGGTAAGTTTAAGCACAGAGATTTATTATTGCTTGATGCCTTTGGCTCTGGTTTCACATGGGGAAGTGCGTTAGTGTATGCTGATTTTGCATAGATTCTTTTGTGAGTTTCTGTGCAATAAAGATTCTATGATTGTGTCATTTTTTTGTGTTTTTTAAGGTAAAAATTAGAAAATGATAGTATAATAGCGGCTTTACATTTTTTAAAGGATAGCTATGCAAGTTATATTTAAGAACGGAGGCAAGCAATACAAGGCACAAGTGGGAGATATACTTCTGCTTGATAAATTGAGCCTTGAGCCAAAGTCAAAGCTAGAAATTAGTGAAGTCCTTGCTATCGTAAATGGTGAGGATTTGGTCGTAGGGAATCCATTTATTGCAAATGCAAAAGTGGAATTAGAGGTTATTAATGAAGGTAGAGGCAAAAAGGTTATTACCTTTAAGAAAAGAAGGCGTAAAGACAGCAAAACAAAACGAGGTTTTAGACGAGACTTTACACGCGTAAAAGTAACAAATATCATTAAGTAAGGAATGTTAGATGGCACACAAGAAAGGTCAGGGTAGTACGCAGAATAATAGAGATTCTGCAGGAAGAAGGTTGGGTGTTAAAAAATTTGGTTCTCAATTTGTAAGAGCAGGGAATATTATCGTGCGACAAAGAGGCACAAAGGTGCATGCAGGAAATAATGTCGGCATGGGCAAAGACCATACGCTTTATGCGCTTATTGATGGTATTGTGAGTTTCCAACAAAAAGATAAATACAGAAAAAAAGTTTCTGTTATCCCCTCTAACAGCTAATATATAATTAGCTCTTTCAAATATTTGCGACATGTTTTAATGTCGCTCTTTTTAGACTTTAGATTCGTCAGTCTTTTTATTAATAATGAATATTTCAATATTGTTTGTAATGGCAATAAGATCGTGCTTAGATGTAAAGTATAGTGTATAACAAATTTTATCTTGATTTAATATCATAGAAAATTGTAACAAATAAATTTGAAGTCAAAAAAGGGGATAATGAATGGCTCCGGATGCAGGATTCGAACCTGCGACCAAGTGGTTAACAGCCACCTACTCTACCGCTGAGCTAATCCGGAATGAAGTAAAAATAAAGATATAATTATATAGAAAATTTTATTAATAGTCAAGACTTAATGATAAAATTTTATAGATTCTAGTAATGATAAGGAATTTTATGCAATATAACAGGAAACTAAAACAATTCCTAGACGCACAATACTCTCTTTTTAACGCACAAATATACCTGCATTCACACCCAGACCCATTGCAAATAGCCCACAAACATAGAGATTTTATATATTTTGATGAATTGTGCTTGATCTGTGCTTTATATGCCTATGGTAACGCACAAATGATTGTAAAAAATCTCTCTTATACGCCCTTTTCTTGCTTGATTGACGCAGATTCTATAAAAGATATGCCACTAGATTTGTTTCCATATTACAGATTCCAAACACGAGAAGATACTAAAAATTGTTTTCTCATCATTGCTGATTTTATTAAAAAAGGCGGTATTAAATCGCTATTTTTAGAATCTTATACAAAACATTTTGATATTTTACATGCCATCAATCGTATTGAAAAACTAGCAAATGACTATATAAACGCACACAAGATTCAGAGTTATGGATTGCAATTTTTATTTGGTAACCCCTGCAATATGCAATCCACACGCAAACGATACAATATGTTTTTACGATGGCTAATCCGCAAGGATAACCTTGACTTTGGGCTATGGCACGAAGTAGATACATCGCATTTGCTTTTACCTCTTGATACTCATACTTTTAAGATCTCAAAGCAACTTGGACTTTGTAAAACTAAATCTTATAATCTAAAGGCAGTAAAAGAAATCACGCATACACTAAAATCCTTTGATTCTAAAGACCCAATAAAGTATGACTTTGCTTTGTATCGTATTGGACAATTAGGTTTGGATATTGTGTTTTAATCTAATTTATAGTGCATAGAATCTAAAACTTCTTTATATTCTTGCTTTAAAGATTCTAAGTTTTGAAAGAATCTTGTATCTTTTTTAGCCACATCTATCTCGCCATTATCGCCATAGCTCTCTCTGCGTAGTGGATTCTATTGTATTTGTGCAATCTTTATCGGTATAGATAGGGGATATTATGTTTACCCCGTGTCTTTGTCTATCTCCCCGTAGTATTTTTGAGATACCGCCTTGATTAAGTGTTTTTATGTTACTTTGTTTATTATCATTATTTCGGACATAGCACATATTTTTCGCACTTCCCAAACATACACCATTGAATTAAATTATCGTCTAAAAACTCCAAACCATATTTATCTTTAGGATTATATTTCATAACATCAGCAAACAGAAAAATAAATTTATTTCCCTGAAGTATTATATTATCTGTAGAATCTTGTATTTCCAAAACTATGCGTTCCATAGGGGTATAAGCTATTATACTCCTACTTTCTCTATCAAATTGCAATCCCTGCTCCTCAAACCATTCTTTGTTCTCACAAGTTTTTATCATCAATGATGTATTTGTGTCATACATAACAAATCTTTTGTCCCAAAAACTCCTACCTTTAGAATCTACTATATCCAAATTATTTGCATATAACCCACATAGGTAGATACAGAGTAAAACCATTGTTTTCGTTGTATATTCTTTCTAATTTGGGTTATGACAAGTTTCTTTTACAAGCAACATCACTACCCTTTTACGATAGCAATGTTGTCATTACCCATATCGAAAAAATACACATAATCACATTGAGTTTTCATATCAAAACCATAGTATATTTCCAAATATGTATTGCCTTTCCATACAAGTTTGACACAAGAGTTATCATCCTATGTCTTTTTTAAAGTTTTGTAGCGGAAGTTTCTTAAACAGCCATTCTTTACCCATATATTGAATAGAAGCCTCATGGGCTTCTTGTATATCCTTAGTCTTTATAATCACTCTTTGTGGAGTGCTACAACCAACCCATTTTTGCAATTCTGTCCAATTATTCCCATCGTATTCTTTTTTGCCTCTTCTATAAATTTTTGTTCTAAAGGACTACAATGTTCAAATAATGATTCTATATTCTGCTTATATGCGCAATCTACCCTATACCATTGCCATATATGCTCCTTACCAAAAGCAAAATGCTATTTTTTCATTTTAATCCTTTTTGTAAGATAAGTTTCTATGTATTTGAGTTACGACATAGTGCCTATTTATATTGTGTGCGGATTTTCCTTGTAGTGTATTGTTTTCGATATACAATTTATTTTTATCGCTTGTGCCTCTGTCTTTATGTCTTGTGCCAACTTCATAGAATAAATAATACAACTCTTATACCTTAAATGTAGGTGTA
>NZ_FZPK01000009.1 GCF_900198625.1 Helicobacter rappini
CCTATAATCTCTAATTGCCATGAGGGGAATTTATGTGCGATTTTGCTATACGCATCAATTAGTCGTGGGAATCCTTTATGATTATTTACTGCATCCATGCGTCCAACGGCTATGAGTTTGTGTTTGGTGTGAGGGTTGTTAGAATCTAGATTCTGTAATTTCCATGCTTTTAATATAGACCTTGCTATAATAAATCTTTGTGTGTCGTTATAGAAAGATTTATCTAGCATATCTTCATAATGTGATTTTATTAAAGCATGCAGGTTACTATCTATATCATCTTTCTTCATAAAAGATTCTAAAACTTTAGGCAATGTGTCTTCAAAAGGCAGGATAGGAATAAAATTTGGTATTTTTACGATATGTTTGCTGCTTTTTTGCCATTTTAGCAATTCTTGTTCGTTTAAGAATACAATGCAGTCAAATAGATTATTTTTCTTCTTCCATTTTTTAATCACAGAATGCACGATTTTAATATATTTTGTGTTTTTAACTCTAAATCGTGGATAGAAAAAAGCAAAATCAGATTCTATAATAATATCATAATCCTTGTATCTATTCATACGATAATTAATCACTAAAGGCTTTATCCAACGCCATAAAATCCGCTTTAATCCGCGATAACCCTTATGTATATCATCAAAGTTATGTAGATAGCTTGCGCTTACTTTTGGATTAATAGGATAGGCATAAGGCTCTTTTTCACTTGTATCGGTATAGTATGAGACAATGCTTATTTCATAGCCCTTAATCTCACAAAGTGCATTACAAAGATTAATAACAACTCTCTCACTCCCACCTTTGCATGCAACATTATGAAGTGTAAATAGAATCCGCATAAATCACTGCTTAACACTATTGTTTAATACCAAGTAAGGTTTCAATCATTCTATCAATAGTAGTGATTACCTTTGCGTTTGCTGCATAGCCGCCTTGAAACTTTATGAGATTTACCATCTCTTCATCAACACTTACTTGTGAGATTGCTAAATGCTCTTTTTTAATCGCTTCTAATACACTTTTCTTTGTATCAAGTGTGATTTTTACCTCTTGTGTTTGATTGGCTACTGCACCTGTTGTGTATTGATAAAACTCATTTAGCTTCATGTGCTTTTTATCAAGCTTATTTTGATAAAACTCAACCTCATCGTATTGGAGTTGTTGCATCATATTTGCTATATCAAAGTTACCACTAACTGGCATAAGCCATGGGCGAATCTTTGTTGGATCTTTTCTATACTCTCTCTCAAGATTAATGCTAGAGGCATCATTCCCAGAGAAAAAGCGATTGATGCCAAATGCACCTGTAAAATTTGTGCCTTCATCTTTTAAGCCAACATAAAGCCCTTTTGTTGGATATTTTGAAGTGATTTTAAACTGCCTTGCATCATCATCATAATATGCTTGAAAATAGTCATCAAAGTCATCTAGGGCGTTATTATTGTTGTTATCATCAGTGTTTGCATTTATTTGCTTGACTATATCGTGCATAGTCGTTGGCACATCAATGTGAATGTCCTTTTTTGCCAATACCTCACCATTTGCGTTATACGCATAGAGTGTAAATTTACCCATTTTTATATTATAGTTTGTATCACGCAAAGCTTCATTTTTACCGATTTCTAAAATATCGCTTTTTATAGAATCTGTCCCGCTCTGTGCGTATATCGTATTTGTAGATTCTATAAGTCCTCTAGCAAAGCTATCAAGTAAATTCATATAATATTGCAATTTACCGACTTTTGTCCCTTCATAGCCATTATTATATAAGTCAATCAAAGCACCGACTTTTCCCTCGTCCATGCGATCAGTAATATCTACATCTTTAAAGTCATAACCGCGTATATAAAGCCTATTTAGCCCTGCTGCATTATTGCTTTTATTTAGCACAATAGGGTGAAAGTTTGCCCCATCAATAAAGCTAAAGCCATGCCCTACGCTAAAGTTATAATCTTCATCAAAGTCGGCTGCTTGAGATCCTACAAGGTTATTTGCTTTTAGTTTGCCTTTAAAAACATTACCGCCTAGAATCTCTTTTAAACGAAACTCTAACTCATCTCTTCTATCACGCAATTCATTTGCTTGTTTTAAAGTAAGGCTATCTTCCATTTCTTTCATTTTCTTATTGATTTCAGCGATTTGAGCCCCAAGCTTATTGGCGTCATTAATCTGTGCTTCCATCTCTTCGCTTTTTTTGCGTTGTAAGATTAAAAGCTTTTCTTTTGTATCATTAAGATTTCGTGTGAGAATCATCGCATTTTTTGCTAATACCTGCTTTTGTGCGGTATCATTTGGATTTTGTGCTATATCTTTCCATGAGTTAAAATACTCTTCTAAATCATTATAGATTCCCACACCTTCTACATCGGGGAAGAATGTGCTTGCCTCACGCAAGGTAACAAACTCTGTATCAAAAAAGTTATGCTCTGTTGCTGCCTTTGAATAGCGAGAGAATACAAACTCATCATGTAATCTTTGTATAGAATCAACATTAACCCCACGACCAAGATTATAATCTGGAAAATAAAGCGGTGCTTCAGGATGGACTATAACCCTTTGTCTTGTATAAAACTCATCACTTGCATTTGCAATGTTATTGCCCGTTACATCAACCATAAGTTGATGTGCATGCAAACCCGTTGTGCTTGTGTGTAATGATGATAAAATACCGCCCATAATGTCCCCCTTACGCTTGGATTCTTAATAGTTGGCTTTGTTCTACGCGACTTTTATAATCTGCTTTTTCACGCGGGATAAGTCTATCAGCAATAGAAGTGTAAAACTCACTCACTGCAAAAACCATGCGTGCATAATGCGTATTAATGCTTTTTAACTCTTCTAATGTTTTACGCATATCTGCTAGAAGTGTATTTGCCCTCTCATCTAGAATCTCTGTTAATTTTAAATGCGGATTGTTTTGTGTAAGCTGCAACATCTCTTGGTCTATCATGCTTTTTGCAAGCTCAAACTCTCTAATTGTTGAAGCCTTTAAAGCACCGCGTTCAAAAACTACTTCATGATTTGCCGCTTTTACATCTTCAATATCACTATGTGTGTAAGCAATGAGTGATTGTAACTTAGCGATTGCATCAGTAAGATATGTGTGTAGTGTTTCTGTCTTTATCATAGTCCAACCCTAGTAATAAACAGACAGAAACTAAAATTTGTAGAGATATATGGAATCTAAGATTTGCTAAACTTGTCATCTAAAGTTTAAATAACAGAATCTTAAAAATCTTAGTGAAGCTAAAAAGCTTATTCTCTGTATCTGCTAGATTCTCTAATTCCCTAGATACTCTAGCATGATGTAGAATCTGTCCTTATACTAGAGATTAAGCAAACTTTGTGCCATTTTTTCAGAAGTTGCAGCTAAATTGACTTGATAGTTACCATTTTTAATATCTTCTTTAAGTTGGGCGATTCTATCGCTATGCTTTCTATCGCCAACATTTGAGAATAGATTATTTTCTTGCTGCTTATTTTCAACGCTTTTTTCATAATTGCGGTTTATATCATTTCGTTCTCTTGCTTGAGTTTGCTGAACGGAAGCCGCTATACTGCTAGCAATTCTCATATTTGTCTCCTTACAAAAGATTTTCTTACTAAATCGGCTAAAATATAAAAAATTCAAGTGTCCTACTGAATTTTGTGCTGAAATTTTATTGAATCTTTTTATTCATTTCTGATTGAAAATTCTCCACCGTAGTCGTGCCACCTTGTGATTTTCCACCGCTATATGAATTTGCCCCCTTATATGTATAAAAGAGAATAAACGCCATTGCGTAAAGAAAACACACAAAAACTATGGTAGGATAAATCCAATTTCGCACATTCTAGCCTTTAAACTTGTGAAATTAAGATTTATATACAAAAAAAAGATATAATCTAACCTTTATTTCACTTATGACACTCTTAAATAAGAGTATCTCAAACATAATGTTAGCAAATATAATACCAAAATTCTAACATATTTTAATTTTTTTGTGAAGTATTTTAAAAAAGGAAAGTAAAAGAATAATGAATATTTTTTGCAAAATCATACTTCTATACTGCGTTGCGATGAATATAGCAGTATTTGGCACAGAAAGCCAAGATTTATTAGGTAAAGATTCATCAAGTAGAGATTCTCAAAATGCAGATAATAGCACAAAAGAGATAGAATCTAAAGTCTCAAAGCCCACAAAAACAAATGGATTCTACGCAACCTACACAGAGCAGTATAAATGGGAGTATGGCTCAACTTTCTTGGGCTTTTTAGCAAAAAATAATATCTCTGAAAAGACATATTATAACCTTAGCCCAGAAGATAAAGAGTTAGTCGCTGATGTAAAAACAGATAGCGATGTGTTTGTTGTGCGTGATTCTTTAGGGAATCTGGTGCAGGCTTTTTTGTCATTAAATGCAGACACACAGGTGCATATTTTCTATGATTTTGCAAAAGAGCAATACAGCCTTGAGATTATCCCCATTATTTCAATACAATTAGAACAAAAAGTTGTAGCACAAATCCAAGATGGTGGCGGACCATCAAGCGCATTATATGGAGCAACGCAAGACCCAAAGCTAAATCAAGAGTTCATCGCCGCATATAAAATGCGTCAAGTCGTGCAAAAAGGCGATAGAATCGCAGCAGTCTATCTAAGACAATACAGACTAGGAAAGCCAATCGGTGCTCCCGATATAAAGTCCATTGCTGTGGAATCTAATAAGAAATTTCAATATCTATTTGGATATAAAAACCGCTATTATGATTTAGATGGAAAAGAGATGGCAAACTTCTTTTTAATTACACCGGTAAAATATCGCAGAATAAGCTCTAGATTCTCATCAGGGCGAAGACACCCCGTTTTAGGCTATGTGCGTCCGCATTATGGCGTGGATTATGCTGCTATTACAGGCACGCCAATCTATGCAGCAGGTGAGGGAAGGATTACTTTTTCTGGGGTAAAAGGTGGGTATGGTAAGGTTGTAGAGATTAATCACTCTGGTGGGATTAAAACCCTATATGCCCACATGAGTAAAATTGCAAAAAGCAGTCGTGTTGGCACTTATGTAAGGCAGGGGACTTATATCGGCAATGTCGGTAGCACAGGACTTAGCACAGGACCGCATTTACATTTTGGCGTGTATAAGAATAACAAGCCTATTAATCCATTAGGACAGATTAAAACCGCACGCAGTGAGTTAAGCGGAAAGGATAAAAAAGCCTTTAGCGAGTTTGCAAAGGAAGCAAAAGAAATACTTGATACATTTGTGAAAAATGCGACATTTAATAACAATACCTTTGTGATACAAAAAACTCTTATCCACGATGACTCATTAGATGAAGATTCTGATGAGATTGAGTATAGCGACACCACAAGCGATAATACTCCACAATAAAGGAATGCTATGCCAACAAACATGCTTTACTACAAAGGACAAGACACACCCCTGCCACTTCCAAACACACCAGAAATTCTTAGTATAAGCCCACTCACAACTTCAAAATACCTGCAACTACAACAAGTAAGATTCAAAGAAAACAATGATATAAAAGTGTGGGATATTGCAAATGCCAATGATAGCGTTGCAATTTTGCTTTATAATAGAGATAAAGATGGCTTTATCCTTGTGCGACAATTTAGAGTGAGTGTATTTTTGAAAAATCCCTTGCATGGCTTTATGTATGAGCTATGTGCAGGATTATGCGATAAAGATATTAGCCCAAACGAGATTGCAGTCCAAGAGATACAGGAAGAATGCGGTTATCATGTAGAAGCAAACAAGCTAGTTTTAATCAATCAATTTTATAGCAGCGTAGGTATGAATGGAGCGCGTCAATATCTCTTTTATGCAGAAGTAAGCGAACAAGACAGAGTGAGTGAGGGCGGTGGTAATAAAGATGAGCAAGAATATATTGACATTATCTTTGTGCCAAGAGAGCTTATACATGAATTCTTACAAGATTCTAAATGCCCTACAACACAATCTTTTGTGTATGCGATTTTATGGTTTGAACGACAAAAGTTTCCTACAAGATAAGAGAATATTCAACAGATACCTAAAACTGAACTTGACAGATTTGAGAAGATTAAAGAACTTGAGAATGAATTAGAAATAAAGCAAATGTATCTTAAGGAAATTGAATGTTGTGGTGATGCTGATATGGATACACTAGGTTGTGATTTTGATGATGCTTTTTGGGAATCAGTCCACATAAAAAGATCATTAGAAAAAGAAATAGATGAAATAAACACAAAGCTTAATGATATTAAGGATGAAGCCAATAATGCATAAATTTAGAATCAACAGCAAAAAGTATGTATATGAGAGTTACTAGAATCTATTTTGATATAGCAGTAAAATTCAGTTTAATAACCAAGCAGCCATTCTGTCAAAGCAGAAAAGTTATATTTAATCAAAATGTGATATAAAAATTGAAATCTAAAGTTAATGAGTTGGACTATTAATCAATCTTCAATACCGCAAGGAATGCCTCTTGTGGGATTTCGACTTTACCGATTGCTTTAAGGCGTTTTTTGCCTTCTTTTTGCTTTTCTAGAAGTTTTCTTTTTCGTGTAATATCCCCGCCATAGCATTTTGCGGTTACATTTTTACCCATAGATTTCACGGTCTCCCTTGCGATTACTTTATTGCCAATACTTGCTTGAATAGCCACTTCAAAAAGCTGTCTTGGCACAATCTCTTTCATCGCAGATACAAGCGCCTTGCCTCTCTCATAACTCTTGCTTTTATCCACGATAACACTTAAAGCATCAACAACTTCCCCTGCCACACGCACATCAAGCTTTATGAGATTACCCTCTCTATACTCAATCGGCTCATAATCAAAACTCGCATAGCCTTTAGTCTGTGATTTCAGCTTATCATAAAAATCCATAATGATTTCATTGCTTGGCAGGGCATAGGTCAGCATAACGCGATTTTCATTCAAATACTCCATATTCTCTTGCACGCCTCGCTTGTTATTCAGCAGCACGATGATATTACCTAAAAACTCACTTGGCGTAATGATAGTAGCCCTTACAAATGGCTCTTTTATACAAGCAATTCTTTGTTCTGGTGGCAACTCGCTTGGATTTTGCACCATAACCATGCTGCCATCTGTTAAATGCACTTCATATACAACGGTCGGTGCCGATGCGATTAAATCAAGTCCAAACTCCCGCTCTAATCGCTCTTTGACAACCTCCATATGCAAAAGCCCTAAAAACCCAACGCGAAACCCAAAGCCAAGTGCCACACTGCTTTCTGGCTCAAACTGCAAGGCAGAATCATTAAGCTTTAATTTATTCAAAGCATCACGCAAATCTTCAAACTTATCTGTATCAATAGGATAGATACCCGCAAATACAAAGGGCTTTGCTGGCATAAAGCCCTCAATTGCTTCACTCGTTGGATTCTCAAGCAAAGTAATAGTATCGCCAACCGCCATTTCTGTAACGCTTTTCAACCCAAGATTTAATATCCCAATCTCGCCACTCTTTAGAATCTCGCTATTTTGCTTATGAAGCGGATGTGGATAGGCTAGTCCTAAAACTTGATACGCATTATTTGAACTCATCGTTTTTACCATATCACCCTTTTTTATTTGCCCTTCCATGATTCTAATAAGCCCCAATGCACCTAAATAGTTATCAAACCATGAATCATACACAAGGGCTTTAAGAGGTTTAGAATCATCAATGTGTGGCGGCGGAATAAGCGTAACAATGCTTTCTAATAAAGATTCTATACCCTGCCCAGTCTTTGCACTCACAAGCACCGCATTAGAGCAATCAAGCCCTAAAATACTCTCAATCTCTGCGATAACTCGCTCGGGCTGTGCGGCTGGTAAGTCAATCTTATTTATCACAGGGATAATCTCAAGGTTATTTTCAAGGGCGATATACACATTTGCGATAGTTTGGGCTTGTATGCCTTGACTTGCATCAACGACAAGCAACACACCCTCACATGACTTCAATGAACGCGACACTTCATAGCTAAAATCCACATGTCCGGGCGTATCAATGAGATTTAGGATATAGGTTTGCCCCCCTTGCTGATATAAAAGCCTCGCACTTTGGGCTTTGATAGTAATGCCCCTTTCTTTTTCAATATCCATGGTATCCATCATTTGTGTGCTTACTTCACGCTTAGATACACTGCCACATGCTTGCAGTAAGCAATCAGCAATGGTGCTTTTACCATGGTCGATATGGGCTATGATAGAGAAATTTCGAATATTACTTTGCATGTTATACCTTATAGAATCTAAAATGCGACAACGGAGTGCCATAAATATTATGTCTTATTGTAAATAGCTAAAAGGCTAGATTCTATCAAAAATATACATGATTGTCAAAATATCTTTTATTTAGGGTTTTATTGCATGGATATTTCTTTATGTTTTATTATATTACAGGTTATAGTTCATAAGACTTTTATGTTGTTATGTGCGTTGCTGTAACTTGATAGGCAAAGATTATAATGCCTTTCCTTGCCTAGAATACCACATTTTGTGGAGACAAATCATTAAAGCTTATGAATTACGACTCGCCCATCATGCGTGTTACAAGTCGTTTCATTTTTTCATCAACTTTTTTGTTGGCATTGTGGATTTGTGTAGTCATTCTCTCCCATGCTTCTTGCGATGAGAGTCCGCCATCTTTTGCTGGGACTTTTTGATATTCACCATCGCTTTTCAATTCATATCTTTGCATAGTGTCATTTAGCTGCAAGGTCAGAATCTGCATGAGTTTTTCTGCTACGCGTTTATTTATCGCTGGTGTGAGTAGCTCTACTCTACGCTCCAAGTTTCTTGGCATAATGTCTGCACTTGCAAAGTAAATGTTTGTTTTTGCGTGCTTGAAATAATAGATTCTAGCATGTTCTAAATATTTGCCAACGATAGAATATACATTGATATTTTCGCTCAATCCCGCAACTCCGGGTTTCAAACAGCATATACCGCGTATGATGAGATCCACTTTTACCCCCGCTTGTGATGCCTTATATAACGCATTTATAATGTCAATATCCACACATGCGTTTGCTTTCATAATGATTTTACCTTGTTCTTTATGTGCGATTTCATCATTGATTAATTGTAACAGGTGCTTTTTTATCTGCGTTGGCGCACTATATAGCGTATCAAGTGTAGCGCGTTTAGAGCTACCTGCAGAGAGTGAGTGAAAGAATTTTACCGCATCTTTTGCAAAGGCTGGATTTGCACTAAGCAAACTCACATCTGTGTAAATTTTTGCAGTTTGTGCGTTGTAGTTACCAGAGCTTAGATGCACATATTCATGCAATTTATCCCCCTTTTTGCGAATGACAAGGGCTATTTTTGCATGCACTTTTAGATTTGGCACACCATAGATCACATGCGCCCCAGCAGATTCTAAAGCCTTTGCCCAGTGAAGATTATTTTCTTCATCAAAGCGCGCTTTTAGCTCAACAAGCACGGTTACTTGCTTCACCTCAGCGGCTTCTGTCAGGGCTTTAACAATGGGCGATTTTGCCCCTACACGATAAAGTGTCATGCGGATAGATAGCACATCAGGGTCTTTTGCTGCTTGTTGTATAAACTGCACGACAGGATCAAAGCTCTCAAATGGGTGAAATAGCAATATATCCTCTTTTTCAATGCAATCAAAAATATTTACAGAATCATCAAGTGGTGGCAAAGTCTTTGCTACATATTGTGGCAAGGTAAGATATGCATATTCTTTTAATCCTACAAGCTCCCAAAAGGCATTCATGCCAATAGGCGTCTTATATGTATAGACATCTTCTTTTGGCACTTTTAGCTGCGTATTGATAAAATCTAGCAATTTTGTATATTCACTCTCTTTGTTTGCACTACCGACTTCAAGCCGCACAATCTCGCCTTTTTTTCTTGCCCGTAAACCCTCGCTCATAAGCGCGATAAAGTCATCTGCCTCATCTTCTTCTATCTCCATATCCGCATTTCTTGTAACTCTAAATGGCAAATATGCAAGTGTCTCATAGCCCTCAAATAGCTCACTTGCAAACTCTCCAACAATACTTTCAGTAAATACAAAAGAGTCATGATTCACACGTACAAAACGCTTCAAAACGCGTGATATACGCACCATGCCATACTTTATCTCATTTGTTTCCTTATTTTTTAGTGTTAGGGCTATGGCAAAGCTTAGATTATTAAGATGGGGGAATGGATGCACAGAATCTACAACGATAGGCACGATAATGGGGTATAAATAAGTCTTAAAATATTTGTGCATCTCCTGCTTTGTTCTAGAATCAAGCTCATCAAAATTACGCAAAATAAGCTTTTCTGTCGCAAGTGATTTCTTAATATCATTATACAGACTTGCAATAATATCTTTTTCTTTGTTGATGTATGTGCGTATGGCATTTAGCTGTTCTAAAGGCGTGAGTTTATCAGCCCCGCTCTCAATAACACCATTTGCAAAAAGTCTTTGCAAACCAGCTACTCTTATCATATAAAATTCATCAAGATTTGTGCTATAAATCGCTAGAAACTTTAGTCGCTCAAGTAGGGGCAACTTTGTATTCTTTGCCTCATTTAAAACGCGCGTGTTAAATCTTAGCCAACTCAACTCGCGGTTAAAATACATGTCTTTTTTTGCGATTTCTGCGTTTGTCTGTTTATCCTTTTGCATACCACTCTCCTTGTGTCTTTCTTATATTTTACATTATTTTTTGAATTTCACAGAGATTTTATGCAATTATGACTATTTTATAAGCATATAGTTATAAATTTTGATATGTATTTTAAGAAAATGTGGTAGGGATAAAGATTCTAAATAGCTAGAATCTTGATGCTTATTGTAAATTTGTAGAGATAAGACAGGATTAGAATCTACAAAAAGATTTTACAATTTCTAATTTGCATACTAAAATCTGCTTACACTAGATTCTAAGCATGGAATCTAGTGTCATGTAAATATTCACAAGGGACTTATACCATAATGCTTTGCACTAATGCAAACTAGCAACTATAAGTAGTTAAAAACTCAAATGGGTGTGGTCTTGCTTCCCATGGCCAGATTTCTGTTTCAAACTTATATGC
>NZ_FZPK01000089.1 GCF_900198625.1 Helicobacter rappini
ATGATGAGGTTATAAGGCTTACATGCAACAAAGCAAGGCATTAATATACATGCAAAGGCTTACATATACTTTTATACTCGGCTCTTAGTATGCAATGCAAAAACATTAATACCCTTACATGCAAACACTACTAAACATGCTTTTAAAATCTAGTCTAACCCCATAGACTATTTTATGTATATATTGCAATAAATAATGCTAGAAATGTAGGAATAGATTCTGTGTGAATTGTGTATTGTGGGAGAATTTTAAGAGCGTTTTACCGGTGAATTATAAAACATAATTCCAAGTGAGAATCTATGCAGAAAGAATTTGTAAGCATGATTACATTTACTCTAATTTTTTACTAATATGTGCGGTATTTTCTGCATTTTGTAGCCATATAAACACATCTACAACGGCCTGATACAATGCTTCAGGCACATTACTATTCACTTCCATTTTTATAAGAGAATCAACAAGTTCGGCATTACAAAAAAGTGGCACTTGATATTCCTGCGCTTTGGCAATAATCGCCTCTGCGATTTTCCCCTGCCCACTTGCAACAATGCGTGGAGCATGATCTTTATATTCCTCATAGGCAAGAGCCGCAGCCTTTTTTCTCATGCATAATCCTTTCTAAAATGATACATTAAATCGACGAATTTACTGCTTTTATAGATACTTGTGGTTTATTTTTTACTTAAACATAATGCCTAAGCCCTAAAAAACTTTTCAAAGGCATTGAGTGATAAGATAAGAATACAAAAACAAACATTAAAGGCATGTAATGAATATTTAGAGTTAGAAAAAAACGAGGCTTAATCACTAGAAATACAAAATCAAGGTTAGCTAAAAAGCATAAAATATTCTATGCAAATATTAACACCTTTATATATGCTTACAAAAAAGACAACGATATAAAAGATAAATATAAAAAGTCAGTAGATAACGCATATAACAAGCCGCTTTTATATTGGAGTTATAAAGAGTATCTAAACATACACAAGCTAAACGCTCCACACAGAATCCGCTCCACATTTTCAACTATATTATATGATTTAACACCTAAGCATAAGCTAGATTTTACAATTATTGAAATGTGTTTAGCCCATAGTGTTGGAAATATGGTTATACAAAGTTATAACCATAGTGAAAGAATGCAGGAAAGGCGTGAATTAATGCAATTCTGGGCAGATTATATAGACAAATTAGCACATGAAAACACATTACAACAAGTAGTAAATAATAGTGATTTATATGTATTAAATCCTACCAATGATGATAACGATACATTAAGGTTTTAAATATGTATGTGTTATGTGTTTGCAAAGGCTTAAATGTGCTTTTATGCTCGGCTCTTAGTATGCAAACAAAGCTAACTAAGCAAAGCAATATAAAGCTATACATGCAAAGGCTTATAAAGTAATTGCAATGCAAAGCAAAGCATAAACATTAACACACTTACAAACAATGCTTA
>NZ_FZPK01000031.1 GCF_900198625.1 Helicobacter rappini
AATCTATAAAAGTAAAATAAAACTTTTCATCGTTATTTTTGAAATGTAGCTCTACACCACAATTTGATATTTCAGTAAGCTTTTCATAAATCCAATTTATCTTTGTTTCATTGCCACTCATTGTTGTGTAAGATTTTCTTAGATTGTATGGACTCATTACAATTTGACATATAGCTTTATCTTTGTAGAGATTGAACTCACCATTGCCTTTAATGTTAGTAAAGATACATTCTAAAATGTCTTTATGTTTTTGTGTGAGTAATCTACCTGTGATAGTAATCCGCATAAATAAATCATCTCTTAGAATATATTGTTGATTGTTTTCTAAAAATGTTTTATAGATTCTGCTTTTTGTAATGTTTTTGCTTGGCAGGAATAATCCTAAGAAGTTTTCAAATTTAGTGCTTGTGAAGTGTTTTTTGTATTGCTCTAAGATATGTAGCATATCATCAACATTAGCTAACATGATGTATCCTTATTTTAAATTAAAAGAGATTAACGCCTTGATTGTTTTGCTTTTGTGCTTCTTCCCATTTTTTAGTTTCATCATCGCTTTCACTGATAATATTTATAAATCTATCAGTATTATTTATTGGTTGTATCTTTACTCTAGGTCTTGTCTTTATCTTTTTAGTTGGAATAACATCTATTATTTTTGTGCCATTTTGCCATTCTTTTCTTGCTCTTAATCCTAAATTATCTTTTGTGATTTTTAGTATTCTTTGTGTGCTAGGATTATCTTGTGTATCATTTATAAAATCTATTTCATATGCTAATCTTACTGCATCAATAAACGCAGAAGCTCCTCTGCTCTTGCTTGGCTCATTTGTATGTTGCTTTGTGTTATGATGTGTTATAAGGATTGATTGCTTATTTATTCTTGCAATCTTAGTAAGACAATTCATAAACGCTCTTGCTTGTGTATTGCTATTTTCATCTCCATTGTAGAAAGCAATGAGTGGGTCTATTACAATAAATTGAAAGGGTTTAAAAAGATTTATATAATTCTCAAGGTTTGATTCATTTAGTGCTGGTGGAATTTCATCGCATATATTTATTAAATCAAGGGGATAAGTTGCTCCTGTTTTAATGATATTTTGAAGTATTGCGTTTGCCCTTTCTGTTGAAATGCTTTTTGTATCTTCACTTAACCACAAAAGAGATTTTATTCTTTCAGGGCTAAGTGCAAGCTGCAATGCTATTTGAATGCTTAAGAAAGATTTGCCTTTACCGCCATTACCACTAATCATTGTAAGCCCATTTTCGCAAAGTGGCACAAAATGTTGGCATAAAAAGCTTTGCTCTTGAATTGCAACTTTACTCATTGGTTCTATTGAATGTTGAATATATTTAAACATGGAATCCTATCTACTTGCAATTTTATATTTTAATCAATCATTAATTAAATAATTTTATGCGAAAATATTCTGCCATTGTTAAATGTCTTTCACTCGCAAGTCTTTCTAATTCATTAAGCTCATCTTGCGTGCAATAGAATGTATAGGTTTTATCTCGCCTATTGGTAATTTTATTTCTACCCCTTGATTTCTTAGGTGGAATAGTAGAGCTTTCTGCATTTTCTACAAAAGATTTATTAGCAGAAATATCTTTAAATACGCTTTTTTTATCTTTATCAAATACAGACATCTTATAGTATCCTTTCATTATTTTAAAAATGATTATAAAATTATAACAAAAAAATTTTAAATGTATTAAATATAAATTTTATATATTCTTTTCATATATAATATATTACTATATTGCATATGATAAAATCATATAAAACTAATATATCATATATTTTTAATCATTTTTATACTTGTTTAACAATTCTTTAAAAAGCTGATTAAATTCATTTTTTGCTTTATTTTGTGGTGCATTCATTTCAGTGATTCCTAATCCTTGAGTTGTTGCCATACGAAAAGCTTCTCTATCATAAAGCACAGAATCTAAGAGTGTAATATATTGTTTTTCTTTACTTGAAAGTAGCTCTTTGAACTCTGCTATTTTATTTTTTAGACTCGCATTAGTAAAAGCTCTGCTCATTACAATAAAACATTTCAAATCTTTATTACCCATTTCTCTAGCTTTTTCAATCAGATATAACATGTTATTTAATACACTTAAATCATATTGACTTGGATATACAGGGATTAATACCATATCAGCAACACTCAAAGATTCTCTCATCTCTTTACTATCTCTACCGCCAGTGTCTATAACTATTGAATCAAATTTTTCTACACTCTTTTTAAGGAGAGCAATAAGATTGTCCTTTTCAGCTATATATTTAAATGCTTGAGCTAACCCCTCATTTTTGCGTATCTCTACAAAAACCTCTCCACTCTTTTGTGGGTCGCTATCTACAAATAAGACACTATCGCCCTCATTACTTAACTTACATGCTAGATTTATAGCTAATGTAGTTTTTCCACTGCCACCTTTTTCATTTATTATTGCTACTATCATTGGAATCCTTAAAATATATTTTAAGGATTTTATCACAAACAATATAATAATATATAAAACATATAAAAGTTATTATATATACATTTTAAATATATTCTAAATTTATTATAAATAATATAAAAAATATATTTTGAATGTATATATAATCAATTTTTAATATATTATTAAATAATGTAATAAATATATAAATTTTACTTGTATTAAAAAATATTGCTCGTTCGGCAATTCTTACTCTTTTGTTTGAACGCTCTGTTATAATCGTTCTGTATGCTATTTTTTGGGGTTTTATATGACTTTGTTGATAGAAAATGCGAATGCAAAAAACGATAAAGGCTATTAGATCTGTGCTAGATTTAGATTCTAATGCGACATTAAATGTTTTGCATGATTGCACTCATAATCCTAGCACATTAGATAATTTGGTTAAATGAAGCTAATGAAGCAGAAAGGATATAAGGATTATTACAAGATTGTTTATATCCCTTTGAGTAGGCTATCACTTATTAATATTTTCTTTAAAAAATGCTAAGAGCCTTTCATAGATTCTATCCCTGCGTTTTTCTATATCCTCTTTTAGCCAATCACTTTTAGGATATTTAGCTAATTCTTGTGCTTCTAAAAATTTTGATTTAGCATATCTTTCTTTCTTGTTATCAAAATAGTCATTACTTGCTTGTATGTTTATCTTTTTCTCAAGCCACATTTTATTGCCAATAGATTCTATAAATGGCTTTGCTTCATCTTTATCCCAGCCTTTATACTCTGCTCTAAATTTTTGTGGGAAAATATGCTCTATATGTGAGCCTTGAATAATACCCACTTCTTGCTCTGGGTATTCTAAGTGCAAATAAAGCGTTAAAAGGCTTTTTATAAGGCTACTTGCTCTAAAAAATTGCTCTTTAAATAGAATCTCATTTTCTAAAAGTCCCTTTGTGTTTGTTTTAAAGTCTAGCTCCCCTTTTTCATATAAAGATACATAAGCATTAAAGACTATCGGTCGCACTTCAAATAAAGACTGCTTATTGATAAGCTTTACAAGGAAGTTTGCAATGAGTTTGGCTAAAAACTGCTCGTGGTTTTTAAAATAATCAAGCCCTTTGTCTCTACAATACATAAAATACACGCTATCAAGGTATTTCCAATATTCATTTGGTATATGCTCTAGCACTTCATAAAATTGCAAGGATTTTTGGCTATACTGATTGTCATATTCGCCATTCCAAAATTTACTCAATTCCTCAATCTCATTCATCGTTGTATCTTGTTGTAAAATGTCTTTTGTGAAAAATTGCCTTAAACCCATTTCGTTGCCATTATTTTTTTGTCTAGCTCGTATCAAGTGCATATAGTTTCTAAAGATAAACTTCATATCTATATCATCATTCCCATTGTCTTTAAGGGATTCTTCAATCTCTTTCCATTTTTTTCCAAAGGCGGCTTTCTCTTCTTTTGTTTGTTTAGTTTTAAAAATAATGCCCTTAAATATATCAGGATCACTGAGTGCCATACCACGATTATTGAGAGTATTAAAGATTCTTAACGCATTTTCTTCTTTTTTCTCATCATCTGCCCCATCACATTCAATAGGTAAAACAATACATTGTTTAAGCAGTGTTTGACAAAATTGTAACCAATGCACTCTAACACCCGATGTGTCTTTTTGTGTATTTAAAACAAAATAAAGATAGTTTCTCTCATAAGCGGATTTAGAATCTCTAATTGTTTTATCTATGTCTTCAGGTAAAGTGTAGGTGTCTTGCAAGATTTGTTCTAAAATTTCTTTATCCTTATCATCTGCTACTTCACTTATCAAATGGTATTTGTTCTTATCTGCTTCATCTGTTATTTCATCAATTTCCCACAAACAAGATTCAATCCGCCTTTTTAATCCCGCTAGATTCTTATCATTATTAGTGTATTGCAATGTTTCATTATAGACTGCCTTAAGCAGTAGCGTAAGCGTAGTGGTTCTTTGCTGTCCGTCTATTATATGTTGCCTACCATCTTGTTTATACATTACAATAGAGCCTAAGAAATACTCATCCTCATCATACTTATCTATGTCTTTTTTACTTTTAAAAAATTCTACAATATCATTCCACATTTGTTCGCAATGCTCAAGCTCCCAAGCATAAGGTCTTTGATAAATAGGGATTAAAAACTTATTTTTAGAAAGATAGTCTATAATACTTTTTCTCTCTGTTTTCATTTCTGCCATTGTGTTCTCCTTGTGTAAATAAATTAAACTACGAGTTTTCTAAGTCCTCTTAAGACTTCTACCATAGCAAGTGTATCTAGCTTACAATAGGCTAGAAGCGATTGCCTTGTTTTATAGATAGAATCTTTATCCATAGATTCCATAGCTGGAAATGCAAGCATTGCGTCTCCTCCATTTGCGATACCACCTTGTTTTGCTAAATCTTTATAGCCATTTTCAATATGTGGGGCAAGGATAGGTTGGATTACCTTGATAGAGTGAGACCCACCTTGTTTATAATCATAAAAATGTCGCTCTTTAAAAGGAGATTCTAAGTCTTTTAGATTTGCTATAATATTTAATAAATGCTCGGCATATTGTGGAAATGTTTCCGCAAGACTTTTTAATACATCTTTCTCAAAGCTCATATGATAAGCAAGGACACAAGCATTTTGTGGAATATCTTTTATAAGTTGTCCTGTCAGCTCTAAGCGTGGGTCGCAAAATGTTTGTGGTAAAAACTCTTTGTGTTCTGTGTCCCCATTCTCATATTCAATATGCAAGGAATATTGGAAAGGGATTTTCATATTTGGCTTTGTATTATCCCATAGTGGAACAACAGGGCTAAATGTTTCAAAGTCTAAATGATAGATAGGATAGGTTAGCTTTTGTAAAAAGTCTTTTATTTCATCTTTTTTTACCACTCTGCTTTTAGCTTGAAAAGATTGTATTTGTAAGCGTTGCTTATCTTTAAAACAACTTGTATCTTTAATATCATCTAGCTTTAATAGATTCTGTTTATATAACTCAAACATCTTTTTTTTAGTAAAGCTTTGGTCTCCCACAATATTAAAAATAGTATCTTGTCTTGGAATCTCAAGCACCTTATAAAAGCAGTACTCTTTAGCTTCGCATTCATAAGGGGTAAAGCAGTGAAGTCCTATTGTAGTTTGTGGCTCACTTTTTTGTGTATGTAGAAAGCTTTTTGCTTCTTGTAGATTCTGTGTGGTTATAGTCTGTAAGTCTATAATCTCTTGTGTAACATCATCAATTACAAAAAGCTTCTCTAACTCTAGCTCCCCATATCTCTCATAGTTTGCATTTATGCGTATGAGATTAGCACACGCTATGTTATAGCCTAGATTCTGTATTACATAATATTGCAAGGCTATGTCTGTGAGATATTTTTCTTTAGCTTTTTTATCATCGCTTAGTTTGCTTTTTTTTGTGCTAGACTTCACTTCATTAATAACTACACTGCCATTTTCTAAAACTTCTAAAATATCAACCATTACTACAATATCATCATAGATAAAGGTTGCTTCATAGATATATTTTGTGTGTTCTTTGATAAGCTTTTGTGTCATTTCTGCTTTTTGAAAAAAGCTAGAATCTTCAAAGCTAATCCTTGTGCCATTTGGATATAACCTACAGGCTAACTCACCTACTAAGATTCCATTCTCCATTATAGAATCTAAGCTTTTATTTGGTGTGAATATATCTTTTTGGGCTTTGCGATTGAGTTTAAGCCAAAAGAGTTTAGGGCATTGCAGATAATATTGATAAAGTGTTTTAGAGAGACCCATTATAAACCTACTACTTTTCTAGTTCCCCATAGGTATAGGCACTAGCTCCCTCAAACATATCCTCCATTTCATCTACATTGCTAATATCCCAAGATTCTAAAGATTGATTAAAACTTGTAGCATTTCTAAACATACCATTCATATTTCCTACACCGCTTACATCCCAAGAATCTAGTGGTTGATTGAATGAGGTAGCTTCCTCAAACATACTTTCCATATTTTCCACACTTTCAGTTTCCCAATCTGCTAATGGTTGATTAAAGCTTGTAGCATTATAAAACATACTTTCCATATTTGTTACACCGCTTACACACCAAGAATCTAAAGGTTGATTAAAAGCTGTAGCACTAGCAAACATGCGACCCATATCAGTTACTTCGCCAACACACCAAGAATCTAATGGTTGATTAAAGCTTTCAGCCCCACAAAACATTCCATTCATATTCCATACGCTATCTACTTCCCAAGAATCTAGCGGTTGGTTAAAAGCTTTAGCTCCATAGAACATATCACTCATATCCCCCACATTAAACACATTCCAAGATCCTAAAGGTTGATTAAAGCTTTCAGCTCCACAAAACATACAACGCATGGTTTCTACATTAGATACATCCCAAGAATCTAGCGGTTGGTTAAAAGCTTTAGCTCCAGCCATATCCTCATAATCACCACCAAACATATTACTCATATCCGTTACATTAGATACATCCCAAGATTCTAAAGGTTGATTGAATGAAGTAGCACCAGCAAACATTCCGCTCATATCCGTTACATTAGATACATCCCAGTTATTTAATGGTTGATTAAAGCTTTCTAGTAGATAATCAGGTGTAAATTTATCACACCCAAACATAAAACTCATATTTTCTACATTACTTACATTCCATTTCTCTAATGGCTGATTAAAACTTTCTGCTTCAGCAAACATATTACTCATATCCGTTACATTAGATACATCCCAAGATTCTAATGGTTGGTTGAATAAGATGGCTTTCTCAAACATTCCGCTCATGTTGGTTACTTGACTTACATTCCATTTCTCTAGTGGCTGATTAAAAGCTTTTGCTTCAGCAAACATATTACTCATATCAGTTACATTACTTACATCCCAAGATTCTATCCCATCAAATTTCTCTCTTTCTGTTTGAAGAAATAATTTTGACATATCAGTAATAAGACTTGTGTCAATGTCGCCTAGATTAATTTCAGGGTTATTTACCAACTCTTTTAGCTCATCTTTTGTTTGTGGTTTAAACTTTGCCATATTAGCCCTTTAAATCTTTTAATTATTTTTGTAAATCTCTCTCGTAAGTGTAAGAGGTAGCATTATCAAACATACACAATGTGCTTACATTAGCTTGTAAAGCCCAAGAATCTAGTGGCTGATTAAAGCTTGTAGCCCCAGCAAACATATTACGCATAGCAGTTACATTACTTACATCCCATTTATCTAAAGGCTGATTGAAACTTGTAGCATTTTCAAACATGCTAGACATGTATCTTACTTGATTGACTTTCCATTTATTTAAAGGCTGATTAAAGCTTGTAGCCCCAGCAAACATATTACTCATATCAGTTACACTAGATAAAGACCAAGATTCTAAAGGCTGATTGAAACTTGTAGCACCCTTAAACATACTATTCATATTATCTACATAGAAAACTTCCCAGCTATCAAGTGGCTGATTGAAAGAAGTAGCATTTTCAAACATATCATTCATGTTTCTTACTTTACCCACTTTCCATTTATCAAGTGGCTGATTAAAGGCTTTTGCTCCACTAAACATGCCTACCATATTTATCACTTTGCTTACATTCCATTTATTCAAAGGCTGATTAAAGCTTGTAGCATTTTTAAACATCCTTTTCATATATTTTACTTTATTGACTTTCCACTTTTCTAACGGCTGATTGAAAGAAGTAGCATTTTCAAACATTTCAGTTGTCTCTATTACTCTAGTTATTTGCCATTTTTCTAAAGGCTGATTAAAGCTTGTAGCCCCACAGAACATATTACGCATGTTTTCTACTTTACTCACATTCCAAGATTCTAAAGGATGATTGAAAGAAACAGCTTCCTCAAACATATTATCCATATACTCTACATTGCTGACATCCCAAGAATCAAGTGGCTGATTAAAGGCTTTTGCTCCCTTAAACATGCTACTCATATACTCTACTTTACTCACATTCCAGCTATTTAGTGGCTGATTAAAAGATTCCGCATTTTCAAACATCCTAGACATATTATATACATTACTCACATCCCATTTATCTAAGGATTGATTAAAGCTTGTAGCTCCAGCAAACATGCTACTCATATACTCTACTTTACTTACATCCCAAGATTCTATACCACTGAAATCTGTCCGCTCTGTGTCGCAAAATAGCCCTGACATATCAGTAACAAGACTTGTATCAATGTCGCCTAGATTTACTTCAAGGTTATCTACTAATTGTTTTAACTCATCTTTTGTTTCTGGTCGCATATTTAATGTTTTGCTGTTAGTATCTTTATTTTTTAGATTTTTATTGTGTGTATAAGACTTAGCCCCAGCAAACATAAACGACATGTATTCCACATTGCTAACATCCCATTTATCTAAGGATTGATTAAAGCTTGTAGCATTTTTAAACATACATCTCATATCATTTACTCTACTTACATTCCAGCTATTTAGTGGCTGATTAAAAGATTCCGCATTTTCAAACATCCTAGACATATCATATACATTGCTAACATCCCATTTATCTAAGGATTGATTAAAGCTTGTAGCCCCAGCAAACATACCACTCATACCACTTACACTACTCACATCCCAAGAGTTTAGTGGTTGATTAAAGGCTTTTGCTCCACTAAACATATTACTCATATCACTTACTCTACTTACATTCCAGCTATCTAGTGGCTGATTAAAAGATTCCGCATTTTCAAACATATTATCCATACCAGCTGCACTACTTGCATCCCATTTATCTAAAGGCTGATTGAAACTTGTAGCATTTTCAAACATATTCCTTATCCATTTTACCCTAGACACATTCCAAGAGTTTAGTGGTTGATTAAAGGCTTTTGCTCCACTAAACATCCCATCCATAGCGGTTACATTAGATACACTCCATTTATCTAAAGGCTGATTAAAAGATTCCGCATTTCCAAACATATAGCCCATTCTAACTACCTTAGACACATTCCAAGAGTTTAGTGGCTGATTAAAGGCTTTTGCTCCATAAAACATACTACTCATATCATCTACTTTACTCACATCCCATTTATCTAAAGGCTGATTGAAACTTGTAGCTCCAGCAAACATACCATCCATATTAGTTACCTTAGACACATTCCAAGAGTTTAGTGGCTGATTAAAAGAAGTTAAACCATTAAACATATAACCCATATCAGTTACCTTAGATACATTCCACTTTTCTAAAGGCTGATTGAAGCTTGCAACTTCCTTAAACATACATCGCATAGTAGTTACATTACTTACATCCCAAGATTCTATACCGCTAAAATCTGTTCTCTTTGTGCCACAAAATAGCCATGACATATCAGTAACGAGACTCGTGTCGATATCACCTAAGTTTATTTTCAAATCATCTACTAACGCCCTTAGCTCATTTCTTGTTTTTGGTTTAAACTTTGCCATTTTAACTCCTTGATAGCTGAATTATTCCTATGTGTTGCAACACACGAAAAAGCGATACTACAAAAAAAAAAAAACAAGTCAAGGGTTTTTTGCGTGAAGCTGATAATTTTTCATATTTTTTTATTAACTTTGGATTTTTTACACAAGAAGTCTAAGAGTTTGGTGATGAATATTTTTTGCAAGGTCTAAAGCGTATAAAAATAATAAAGAGTCTGTATTAAGCAATGATAACAAAGCAGTGTAATTGTCTATAAACAGATACAAGGCTATAATATGGACTTAAATGAGTTGTCAATTTTTCATAAATCTAGATTCTACTTGTATATTGTGTGATATTGCATGTATCAAAAATTTTTCTTGTATGAATGAATTTAGCGTGTATGGAGTGAGAGTATTTATATTTCAAGTTTAGAAATATATGTTGCGTGTATATAGATTTTACTTGTATCAAAAAGTATTGCTTGAGTTTTCTTATCTTATTTGCGAAAATGGCATAAAAATATCCCCCTATACACATCGGAATCTATCTCTCCATACCTTTTGTTTTTTTGCTTTGTTGTAATTCTTTTTCTCTATTTTCTTTCATCTTTTTAATTATTTGTAGAAAATCTAGATTCTCTTGCGTTATCGTTCTATCAGCTATTCTTAAATGTGGCTCTGCATTACCATAGTGAAACTTTACATAATCTACACCAAAATATTTTTTTAAACTCATCTCAAGATCTTTATCATTCTTAGCAGTTTTTAACGCAATAGCTATGCTCTCACGCACAAGAGCAATATTTGTTTCAAGCACTTTTTCCCCGCTTAGATTCTCAAACTCTCGTGCGATTGTATTTGCATTATTACTGCCTATCACTTTGCTTAGGTAGGTATAGGTATTATAGGTTTCCCCACTTTTAAAATCATGGATTAGATTAGAATCTTTAATGACTGCATATTTTGCATGTGCTGTTTTTATCATATCATAGCCATCATTGTATTCATTTTTAATGACTTCATAATTTCTTATGAGTGTAGTAATGGGTGTATTTATAATAGCTTTAAATCCATTCTCACTAAGATAGCTTAAAGACTTTGTTTGGTCTAATAGTGGCATGTTTTTAAATGCGTTAGGATTTGATTGTATTGTTGCAATTTTTTCTTGTTCTTGTTGTTTTTTTGCTTCTCTCTCACGCACATTTATAATGGCTTGTGCTTCAAGGTTTTTAATATTCATTATGCGTTCGCCTTGAATAACATGTGGAGTAGCACCAAGTAAGCTCTTGTCATAATATCTTGCTTTATCACTTAAAGCTTTAGTATCTACAAACTGCTCAATCTTTAAAGCCCTTGTGCTTAGATATTGAAATTCTCTAAAGGTTTTAGAATCTAATAACGATAAAGGTGTTTGTGTAGGTATAATAATGCGGAATCTATCTACTGCTTTTTTATCGCCTTTTTCCTTTTGATGATTCTTGCTTGGGATTATGAGAGTTTTAATACCTATATCTTTAAAATGTTTGACTGCTTGTTGAATGCTAAAGTAGGGCATATTCTCATCATTATCAATATCAAAAATCAATAAGTTGTGAAATCCATTTACATTTTCGCCTTTGCGATAATCATCTTTAAATGTTGCATTAGAGTAGCGATGAGTTTTAACAACATAGGCTAAACTCTCAAGGCTATCTACATGTTTTACTCTCCAACCACTTGTAGCATAATTTGTATTATCATCACAAATTGAAATATTCATATCTAGCTTCACTGATTCTCCTTGTAGTTGCTGTTGCATTCTCTTAAAGCGTTCTCTCCAATCTTGTTGTTTTGGTGTTTCTTGTGTCTTTGCAATATCTGTTGTTTTTATATCTAATTGTTGTTTGTAAAGATTATTACAAATATTTATGGCTACATTAGCTTGTATATTTAGCTCGTGGCAGAAAAAATCAATGATATTCTTAGGCTTTTGTCTGTTCTGTATATTATTGATTTTATTATCTTCTGTTAGCTCATAATTATGTGTATTAAGCTTGTAGTGCTTTATAGCATAATCTAGCACACTTTGTGCGTTAAGCTCTCTTTTTAATACATCTAAATTTGTATTATTTATTACTTTTTTGTCTTGTTCTGTTTGGAGTAGTGAATCAAGTGGGGATTTTGGTCTTGTTTGTTTTCTTTGTGGAGCTTCATATTTGGCTTGTAACTTATAGGCGATTTGTCTTTCACACTCTTCTTTAAACTCTTTAGTGCCACTTATTTTAAGTGTAGAGAGATTCCATTCTTTAGCAATGGCAATATCTAGCATTAAAGCAACTTGTTCTTGTATATTGCTTGTATGTTTGCCAATTATCTTATCGCCACAATCATGCACTTCAATATGTTTAGCATTGCTTATAAATCTAATCTTACTTTTATGTGTTGTATCAATGAAAAAAGTGCTTAAATTTGTATGTAATCGTGTTTGATAAATATTAAAAGCAATTTTTTGTTGATAGAATTGTAAGCTATTTTCTTGCACCTCTTGTGATTTTTTAGTTGCTTTTTTTGGTTGTCTTCTTGGGAGCATAGCCATTTTTCTTTTTTCATAAAAGCTCTTTAATATCTGTTCTTTTTCATAAAAGCTTTTATTTGTATATGGGAGAGCTTCTTTTTGAGTAAAATCTAGATTCTCAAATCCCTTTCCTCTTAAGTTTATATCCTTGCCATTTGGATTTATAATTTTAAAATAATGATTATTCTTTGTTTTAATCTCTCTAAATTGATAATTATTTTGTGTTAAAAAATCTAGCAATTCTTGCTTCGTGTGTATATTTTTTGTTTGTTCTATTAAAGCTTTTCTATTGAGTAGAATTTGTGTATTTTTATTTCTCTGTCTTGCATAATCTCTTGGTTGTGTTAGGTTATATTTTTCATTGGTGTAGCTCTTAAAGGTTTCATCAATGTATTGATTAAAAAAATGTTGTTTTAGCTTTTTATCTGTCTGTGGATTATAAAGCATTATACCTAAATGAATATGTGGTAATCGTTCTTTATCATGTTCGAATTTGATGATAGGTGAGTGCATTTCAGCATAAGCAATCACTTCATTATCTATATCATATCCACTTGTGTAATGTGTAATATAGTCTTGCACTAAATTTTGTAATAGATGTTGTTTTTTATCTGTCTCTAAATTATCTAGCATAGCTATATCATCTTTATTAAATGAGAGTGTTATATGCAGATAATTATTTGAATAATTTTTATGAGTATTTAGAAAATGTTCGCATGATTTAAATATATCAAGGTTACCATAAATAGACACTACTTTATCTTTTTCATTTCTTAAAAATTCAGAATCTTTCCTTTTTCCACTTTCTAAATATTCACTCAATCCAATTTTATTGCGTGTAACTCTTGCTAACATTTTACAGCACTCAATATATCTTGTAAATGATAGTTTATATTTTGTAATTCTAGGAGTAAATTCTCAAAACTTATTTCATCAATATTATTAGCGTTTCTAGCAATATTTAGGTTATGTGCTATTTGATTAACATTGTTACCTATCTTATTTATACTTGCTATTAATTGGGATATGTGCTTGGAGTTATTGTGTGATACTTTGTTATTTATAATCGCTTCCCTTAATAGCTCACTGCTTGTTTTATTTGCTTCCTTTGCTTTATTCTCTAGTATAAGCTTTAGCTCTTTACTTAATCGTAGATTGATAGTTGTATCTTTCATAATATTACTTTATTGCGTCATAAACGCTTGGGATTTTTAAGGGCAAAGCCCTTAAAGCACACGCCTTTTATAGTAGCGTAGCGTATATACAAAGGCTGGTGTGCCTATATTGATAATTTTAGCATACTTTGTTTTTATTTATGTTATAGTTTTTATTTATGTTATAATTTTTCAATTTATCTAATCAATAAGGAATGCGTGATGAATGATGATTTTATTGTTAATGAAAAACAAAAACAAGAGTTCCCAACAAAGGAACAGATTGAGGCTAAACGAAAAGAGTTTAGGGCTATGGCAATTAAGCCAAAAGAGAAAATAAATAAAAGAACACCACTTACTCAATTTTTGCTTTTAATAAAAAGTGATATTATAGATGCCATTAAGAGTGGCTCTAGCAATCAGCAAATTGTGAAAAGTATTGAAAGTGTATATAGTGTTAAGATGAGTGTAGGAACATTTGTAAATTTCTGTAAGTCAAATAATATAAAGACAAAAACAAGAAATAAGGTGGAAACTAAAGCTAAAGAAACACAAGGAGAGATAAATGGAGAATAATCAAAAACAACTTCATATTGATGATGAAAAAATGGACTATATTATTGAATTGTTTGAGCTATCAAATACAACATTATCAAAGCAAGAAGCAGTTTTACAAGCAACTAAGGATACACAACAACAACTTGAGGAAGAGATAAAAGCACTCATTCAATTTCTCACAAACTTGAAAAATAATGTTATTAATGAACAATCTAATGTAACAGAAAAGTTAAAAAAAGAATATGATGATGTATTGAATAAAGCAAGAAATAGTAGTTTTCCATTGTTGGAATCTTATATAAGCGACAATGTAAATAAAATGATACCAGAAAATATGAAATTAAAAAATCTAGTTGATGAAGCACGAAGTATATCACAAATAATGTATAGGAATTTGGAGTCATACGATAATGCAATACGGAAACATAACAAAAAGACTCTTTGGAGCATGTTTGCTGGTGGCTTTATTTTTTCAGCTCTTATCTCTAGTATATTTTTTATATATTTTGTTGGAGATTGGTTTGTAAATATAAAGCAAGATGAATTAAGTCGCATAGAGAGAGCCATAGAAAGTGCAAATGATTTACAACGATTTGTTATTTCAAAAAAGCTTGATATTCAGGTTGGTAGAGTTTGTGGGGAACATGAATGTATAATTGTAGATGAGAAAAATACACTAAATGTTCTACTCTTAACAGATAAAAGCGGTGCAATTATATTAAAGTAAAGTTTATTTTAGATTATACCCTCACTCTTAAATGCTTCTTTGATAGTATTATAAGTTTTAAGAGTGCCATTTTTTCTTTGCATTTCTGCTTCTTGCATATCTTGCAATATTTGCTTTTCAAATTCTTTTGGATAGCCATTTTCTGTATATTCTAATTCACTTTCTATTCCTTGCCTACTTTCACATATTTCAATATCTGCATGTATTTCACTTGCTAAATCTTTGAAATTCTTTACAAACTCTTGCTTTACATTCTTAATTACTAAGGTCATGCTATTTCCTTTCTTTCATGTTACTAACTTATTTGTTCGTATAGCCATTCTCTGTAAGATTCTCACTTATATGATTTTGACTTACTTCATCATTTGTGCCTTGTGTGGTAGCATTGTTGTTATCACATTCTACAAGTGTTTTCATATTTGCTTTAACACCATTTGCTAATCCTTGAAATGCTTCTACATACTCTTTTTTACATTTTTAATTATTAAAGTCATGTGTATCCTTTGCATGTAATTTATGTTAAAACATTATTATTTATGATACTTTATCATAAGTTATCATAAATGATTATAAATTATAAATAGTTACAAAGTATCATAAAGAATTATGAAATATGATAAATAATCATAAAATTAAAAACAATGCCTTTATCATATCCTATGCCAACTAGCATATCTAAAATCATTTAAAGCCATCAATACAAAAACCCAAAGAGCCACAATGGCACTTTCGCTCCAAAGCCTATCTCTAAATCATCAAGTGCTAAAAAAGCATTATTTATATCTTTAATTTGTGTAAAGCTTTTATTCTTACCGCCTATCTCAAAGATATATTTATTCTCACAGATAAAATCTCCACTTTTATGCGTATAGATTCCATTATTATTATGTATTGTATAGTAGTTGTTTAATTGATTAAAAAAGAAGCACTCTCTTAGATTACCAATATTTGCCTCTTTAATCTGCATTAAATTTGGATTTGCTAGATAAATCTTTTCAGGCTTATCCATATTTTTAAACTTTGAGCTATCAGCCATTAAAAGCTTAATAATCTCTGCTGTATCCAGCATATATAAATATTCTTTCAATGTCCTATCATCACTGATTTTTACACTTTCTTTGATTTTACTTATATTTGGAGTAAATGGAGCATTTTGTATGATTGCCCCGAGTAATTGCTTTATTTTTCTAATGCTTACACCGCTTAATTTAGGATTAACACTCAGTAAATCGTTTTCAATAGTTGTGTTTATTTGCTGATTAAGTGTGATTTTAAAAAGATTAAGTGGCATTTGTATGTGATATGGATAGTAGCCAAAGGTTAGATAATCTTTAAAGTGCTTTAAAATAGGCTTTGCTTGTGTAGCAATATCTTTTGCTAACTCTGTGTGATTATTTAGAAGTGTCTCAAGGTTTATAGGCATAAAGTTAAGCCCCATTTTTAGCTCTAAAAACTCTCTAAAACTCATACCGCACATATAATACACAATAGCCCTGCGACTTAAATCATGGCTTTGCTTGTGAATCTGAATTGCTCCAGAGCCAGTAGCAATAACCTTTAAGCTAGGATAGAAATCATAGATATTCTTTAGCTCAATAGCCCAATTCTCATATTTATGTATCTCATCTAAGCATAAGAGCTTACCGCCCATATTATAAAGATTGTGTGCTATATCTATAATGCTAGATTCCAAGCTTATATCATCTAAATTCACATATAAGGCTTCATCATTTTTATAATGTGTAGCCATATATTGTGCTAGAGTAGTGCTTTTACCTATCCCTCTAGCCCCTAAGATAATAGAGATTTGAGGTTGAAAAGTATGTGTATGGATAAAGTAGCGTTTATAAGGCAGGTTATTTAATCTTACAAAATCTTGACTTTTAATAAATAGAGTATCTAGCATTTGAATCCTTATCCTTAATATATGTAATGCAATACATATATTATAGCAAATATGTAGTAATGCGATACATATTTAATGATAGATTCAAAAGCATGTAAATATGAAAGCTTGATAGTTAGATAGATTTTATACATACAAAAGCATTGTTTATGATATTTTATCATAAGTTATCATAAAATAGCTTTTCCTATTCACAAAGCTTGGGTGGGGCTGGGTTGCGTGGTGTTTTTAGCCCTGCTTCCGCTTTGCTTCCTTTCTGTTCCCTAATTTTCCCCTCCTTTGTTTTCTGTGTCTGTATGCTTAATGTGTTGAATAATTTCTATTGTTTCATCTTTTAGCACTATATGTATGCTTTCATATCGATTAAAAACAATGCCTTTATTATATCCTGTGCTAACTAGCATATATTCTGCCTTTCTTAACGCTTCATCTTTGTCTCTTGTGTTAAATCCCATGCTGACTTTTGGGATTAAATCTGGTGCTTCTTGTATTTCATATATTTCATGCCACATGTCTAAGCAAAAGGTTTCTGTATACTCAAATTCTTTATTCATGTCTTGGTATTCTTGTGTTTTTGTATATTCTTGCCACTCAATATATCTTTGTATATTTTCATACACAACATTTTCTAGCCCTTTTATCTCTTTCTTTATACTCTCAACTATTTTTTCCTGCTCCCCTATATCTATTTGTAAATATGCAAGTTCTCTTGAAAAGATAGCTTTTAATGAGTGTATAGAATCTACTATTCTTGATTCAATAACTTCGTATTCTTGTCTCATGTCTCAATCCTTTTCTTTTGTTGTATTGTATGCTAGAATACCAAAACCTAAAAATATGACACCAAATACAAAATATTCCATATTTATTCCTTGCTAGCTTTATATATTTGCTTAATAAGTTTTCTCGTTTTCTTATTAATAAAAAAAGCACTTATTGCAAATACAAAAGAAAATATTACGGCAAGTATCACAAGCCACAATTCTGCTTTATCATAGTTTGTAGCCATCCAACCCACAAGCGTGATAAAAGTAGCCACAACAACACCAAAGAAAAATTTAAAATAACTTAACTCTTCTTTTAATCCATCTGGCTTTGGCATGTTTGACCTTATATGTTTTTTGATACTAATGCTATACTAGCAAAAAACAACCAACACCACAAAGATATATACTACCAAATAATACCATTTCCATAATCACAATTTTGCCTTTGCTTTAAACGAGTTTAACAATATGCTTTTGTTGTTTTATTTTTTGCTATACTTATTTGCGGAAGTTCCTTGTGGAATTTCTTTTGCATGTTTAACTTTCTTGTAAAGCCAAAATAGCATAGCTTTTTCTTTTCTCTACAACCCCCCCCCCTTTTTTTTTAAAGTTAAGGTAGTGTCTATTTTGTCTTAAATGTAATATATAAGCCTTATTTATACATAAATCTTATATATTTAATTATGCTTATGCCAATCTACTTAACTCATCAATAGCTTTTATAAAATTTACATCTTTTATTTTCATGTAGAGCTTTATTGTATCTCCACCATTTCCACAGCCAAAGCAATACCATAGATTTTTTTGTGGATTGATTGTAAAACTTGCTTTATTTTCTACATGAAAAGCAAACACACAAGGAGAAGCCATGCAAAAGAGATATGGCAGTGAAAGATTGAGTTTAATAAGATATGAGGGATAATTGAGAGAATATATTAAAATTATTACATATACTAAAACTCGTTATAATCACATTAAAATAGCATAAAATCTTAAAGGAGCTTATTATGACAGCTATGCCTACACAACAAACACAAAAACGCTCATTATTAGGCACTAGAATTGTATTAGATGAAGAAAAGATTCTAAGAGAGAATAAATATGACTTAAATAAAATGTATGAGCTTATTGATGAAATAGCGAAAGATTCTGGTCTTATAAAGATAGATAAATATACTTATCATTGCAAGGGTAATGATAAAGATTTAGCATGTTTGGGGATATTTGTATTACATCATTTAGTTGAATATGATTGGTTCACCTTAAATGTTAAAGAGTGGAATTGGATAAGTGAAAAAGAGGGGAATAGTGATTTAATAAGTAGATGTAAAAAAGAGGGGGAGGGTATTTGGCAATGAGTCTCTCTCGTAAGGCTATAAATTTTGATTTATCTACAAATGAGCTTAAAAAGCATTTTAACAATACCGCAGAAGCTTATAGTCAAATAAAAGATTTTATGCTTGAAAATGGTTTTACACATAGACAATATTCAGGTTATGCTTCTAAAGAGGTAATGGATGATTTTTCCATAGAGCTACTCACAAAAAGACTTTCTCGTAAATTTACTTGGCTCTCTACTTGTGTGCAGAACTTTGATGTAACAGATATAGGCGAACAACATGATTTAACACATTTATTTACAGATAGAACTTTACAGAAAGATAAAAATCTTATAAAGCAAGAATTAAAACAGTGATACCCATATAAATGCAAGACTATCCAAACCTTTAAAAATTCTCAAACTTAGGGATAGAATCTTATAAAAGTGGATTTTAGTATTGGAATTACATCCCCCCCCCCCCCTTTTTTTGTGTTGTTATCGATTTTAGAATTATCACTTAATATAGCACACTAGTAACTTTAGCTTATTTCCAAAATATCCTTAGATACCAACCTTTTTTGTTTTCTAGTTTCTAATCGTAACAAAGCTAAATATATAATTCACTTACTAAAAGAAATATAAGAATCTAAAACAGGTAAAAAGGTTAGAATGATAGGAATTTTTTGTGGGTGTTTTGCCCTAAAATGCTTTTCGGTTCTGCTATGATGATTTAAGTGTATTTGAAACGAGCGGTATTTTTCCTTTTAAGAAAAGGTTTAAACAAAGGAATATTTAACATTTGGTGCTATTTTCGCAAGTATCCTAAGTGTTCTTTATGTAGCTATAGAGAATGCCTTAGATTCTTAATTGAGTATATTAAAACGACAAATTAGGAATATTAAAGGTAGAAATTTGGAGTCTTAAAATCATGCTAAATATCTATAATTCCATAAAATCTTAAGGAGCTTATTATCATTATTAAGCACCAGAATTGTATGAGATGATGAACTACTAATATTGAATGGTATTAAATAATTTTTATCATTATCTATTGCCACTATCTGTTGATTGTTAAATTTGCCGACATTGTCTTTGTTTGATTGCTTCTTTCTCTTTATTATCTTTTATACGCTTATGAGCTTTCCTATATACTTTTGATATCTTTCCCCCATTGTTTTGTTTGATGTCAGCTTTCACAAACTACACCCCTGTATAATATGAAAACGCTTATTTTCATATTATTACAAATATGCGTTCAATGCCCTATATTACGGCTTTTTATCACATTTAAATAGAGTGTATTTTCATAAATTATATAATAATGCGAATAATGATTATAAGTTTTCATAATTTTTATGGTGCAGTGAAGCTTCATAAATATTTATAGTTTTAGTGCTATTTTTTCAGTGTTGTGTTTAGCTCTCACAGAATCTTATTTGTATCTCATAAAATACATTTAGGTGAGTTTTTTGCATTTTGAGTCAAGGCAACGAGTGGTAAGAAGCAACAAAGAATAAAAACTTGTGAGAGCTGACTAACTTTATTAGAGATTACCACTTCTTAAAGGGCGGGGGAATTACTTCCCCTTAAGCATTACCTTTTTAACATTACTACTAATTTAAACCTAAAAAGGCTAAATTTAATGTATAATGCTTTCAAAGCTATGTTTTTTCATAGCCTGTCCTTTTTTGAGATGTCTGCCCCTATTGCTAGGGGCGTTTAAATTATATTAAAAACACAATTCCGCATAACAAACACATTAACAACTTTTACAACCTTTCTAACAACAACGCATTAAAGCCAAAATAATACGACTTTTTACCCTTACCAACCACTGCCAAATATATAAAAAACTGCTTAGCCTCACATAAATTATGGTAAAAATATAGTAATACACTACATAATATGAATAATAAGCCCTTGTATCATATAAATATTTAAAATACACTAATAGATAATAAAATATAAATTTAATATTATTTAAAAATGGTTGTATAGTATGTTTTATATCATTAAATAATAAATTTTATATAATTGTATAATATTCTAATAAATTATTAATAATATATATAATATTAATTTAATATAAATAAAATAATGCTTATATATAAATTTCCACAAACACGCTAAATCTTTATCAATACTCACACCCAATTTTCTATGTTTAGATTCCCAACTCTTTGAAATTCTTTTGTGTTATTTGTAATAAGTGTTAAATCGTTGGCAAGAGCCATTGTCAAAATCAGCATATCCATAGCATCTATTAGAGACTTTTTATATTCTAAATCCGCTCTAATTTTAGCATATGCAAGTGCTTCTTTATAGCCAAATTCTATGACTTCAAGGTTTGCTAGGAATATATTAAAAGCATTTGTATTTGCTTCTTTGTATTGAGATTTTTCTACACTAAAGTAAATTGGGCTACACTGATAGAGCTTATAGCAATATCGCCTATTCTGTATTGTAAAAATCTATCTTTAATATATTGTGGTTTATTATTGATAATATAAATACATATATTTGTATCAAGCATTATTTTTGCCATTCTCTATCCTGGAATATAAGTTCATCTCGCTTTATTTCGCCCTTCTGGTGTTGAAACAATGTTGTTATTTATTTGTTTTATATTAAACTCACAATCTTTGGTAAGATTTAATGCCTTTGGTAATCTTATCGCAAGTGAATTGCCACTTTTAAATACTTTTGCTTTCATATTTAACCCCTAATAAATATATACAAATTTTATTAAACATTGCGAGATAAATCCTATTGACAGCGTTGTGTCAATATCCGCACTATTAGATTTTAGAATCTAAATCTAACTCATTTTATTCAAAACCCCATGACTAAAATACAGATTTTTGTCTATTTAGCACATAAAATGTTGAACTTTCCCCTATTTTTGTTGAACTTTCCCCTATTTTTGTTGAACTTTCCCCTATTTTTGTTGAACTTTCCCCTACTCTCTATAATATATTATAAGATTCTATAAAATCTTATAAAGGGTGCGTAAAAGGTATGGCTTCTAAAGAAGCCTACATTGTCTTTTTATCAAACGCCAAGCAAGCTTGTCTTTTTAATAAAAAAATGCGTTTCCAACGCCGTAAAAATAAGGTTTTTTAAATGAGCGTAAAAATGTCTTTTTGCTGTGGAGGGAGTATAGACTTTGCTTTGTTTGTTATGCTTTGATTGTAGCTTAGGGTTTCATTGTTATTTGTGAGAGTGATTCCAAAGTTTTGAATAAGAAAATCTTGAATCTTTGTTTCTTTTAAATCTTGTTTTATTTCGCTTAATTGTCGTTTAGATAGTGTTTTTTCAAATTGTAATTGCTCAAAGATTGAATCTAGTTTATATTGACTATTATTTCCTTTATGTGTAAGCATGTAGCGAAGTATTGCTTTGATTGGCTCTGTATGAACTTCTCGCTTTAAAGCTCTTATAGGATTTATTTCTTTTTTGCAGAAATCACTAAATTCTAGTAAAGGTTTTACATAGTCTGTGTATTCAAGCAGTAAGGTTTTAGCAAGAAAGTATGTATAGGCTTGACTGAAATTTATTACGATTAATTTATCACTTTTTTGATATATAG
>NZ_FZPK01000083.1 GCF_900198625.1 Helicobacter rappini
CCATATTTTTTTGCAAGATGGGACACTAAAAGAAAATATCTCACAACAAAAAGCATAGCTTCTTACGAGCTTGTATTTAAAACAGCTTATAGAAGTTGCACATCTACAAGGATTAACAATGAGCAATAAAGAACAAATACAGAAATTACGAGACTATGCAGAACTAGCTTGGGCTAGTTATGGATACTTTCATTTAACAAAATCTCAAAGGATATGTCTATGGTATTATTTTTAGCTATATTGTGGAATCTCATTATCCCTCTTACTCTCTCATATTTCATATTCAAACTTATATATAGAAAAGTATTTAAATCGCAAAAGAAAGTCTCTAAATTTCTAGTATTTATTGGAGGTATTGCTATACTATCAAGTTTTCACGTTTTTAATATTTCATATTATTTTCAACCAAGCTATTATGAATTTAAAAAAATGTGTGCTTTAAATGAGCTTCCAAATAATGAAGAGAAATACAATAAGATTCTAGGGTATTATGGACTAAGTTTAGATACATTAGATTGGGAAAAGATAGGGAAGGAAAAAGCATTAGAGAAAAAGACGGCACAATTTTTCTATGATGCTCTTAATAATGAAGAATTGTATGATACACTTTCGCCAATATATACATATTGGTATGGTTATGGTTATATGTTATTTAAGCATAAACCTACTAGAGAAAACATTATTGATGTGCGAAAAATGTTGCACTTTCAAAGTTACTTGCTAAAGGGTAATATTGGTTGGAATATAAGCACTGATGGAAGCTTTTATATACCAGCAAAAACAGAATATTGTGTAATTGGTAAATATTAGGGAGGGGAACAATGAATAATAAAGAACAAATCAAAAAGCTTAGGGATAATGCAGAACTTGCTTGGGCAGCGTATGGGTATTTTCATTTAGCAGATAAAGAGTATAAACATGATGATAACGATAAAGAGAGATTAAAAGAGTTTAAAGATAATTTTAAAAAATATAAACCAAATGACACCCAAAGGGATTTAACCTATACCGACATACTAGACATAACCTATAAATACTATCTTGATAAAAATGGCAAACCGAAAGACTCTTGGTATCATAAACATTTCTTAGGTGGCGACTTCTCCCCACTCCAAGCTAAAAGATTTTTTGAACGCTATGATTTACTTATCCACCAACCAAATACAGAATCAGGCTTTTCTGCTACTTTATTTGGAGAAAAAAGAAAACAAAAGAATACAGAATCTAAAGCAACACAATACACTAATGACTATGGTTATACAAACTATATCCTAGCCTTTAGAGGCACAGAATTATAATGATAAGGGGTTATATGAGAACTTCTAATAAAATAGCATTACTATATTTTATAGTATGTATAATTGTGGCTGGATTTTTTGCAATACTCGGTTATGGGCTCAATGGAACTGGGTCAGATATGCCTAAAGCTATTGTGCATTTTTGTCTTTATATGATTTGGTTATTAATGCCATATGTTACCATATCTTTAATTATAGAAATAATAAAAAGCTTTAGGGTATGGAAATTGATAAATTTAGTTTTAATGTTATTTTTTACGCTTATATATTATCTCAATTTTTTTTGAGCTTTGGAAAAATAGATGACAAATAGAGAAATAATTAAAAAACTTAGGGATAATGCGGAACTAGCTTGGGCTTCCTATTTTTATTTTGATTTACTAAAAGATTCTAGTAATATTCCTAGAAAGATTTATCAACTAGATGAGCAAGGACAAAAAATAAAAGATAAAAACTATCCTAGAGAATACAGGGAAACACCAATTAATTTGGAGCATATCATAAACAAAAAATATTACAACCAAGAAGTATTAGTGAATTTAGAGCAAAGCAATGATATTTTTACGAAAATGAGAAATAGAGCCAAGGACAGTTTTAATGGTGATAAACTTGGTGGTGAATTTGGCGATATTCAAACCAAAGAATTCCTTAAAAGATACTATTTGCTAGACTATTATCCTAAAGACAATTCCAAAGGCCTCCACGCTTGTTTATTTCAAGATAAAGAATCTAAAGAATATACTTTAGCCATACGAGGAAGCTTTGATTCTGCTGATTACACAACAGACTTTGTGAATCTCCTTAAAGATTCTACTATACCTTTTGAATATCTCCATGCAATGATACTTTTTTATGAATCTTGTGCTAAACAATATCCAGAGATTACTAAGCCTAAAAGCTTAAATATAGTAGGACACTCTCTAGGTGGTTGTTTGGCTCAAATATTTGCCCTCTGTTTTGCTAAGAATCCTGATGTTTTGGCTACTGAATTCAATCAAGATTCTATCATTAATGAAGTGTATACCTTTAATGCACCTGGTGCGAAGAATCTAAAACCGCATATCATGCTAGATTCTAAGCAAATCTATGAAGTTATTAAAGATTCTAAGAATTTGATTGCAAATGAACGGGTGGCTTAATGTTAATTATACTCTTTCTTATCGTAATCTCTTTGGTTTTATTTATTTATTTTAAAAAATATATGGATATTGTAGATATATTTTTTATGTTTCCATTTGTCATATATGCCCTTTGTTGTTTGGCAATAGTATTTTATGGTTATGTCTATGGAGAGAGAAAATCATTTGATATTGAAACTACCCTTTTCTTTATTGTATTGATAACTCCATCATTGATTCTATATACAATCATAAAACTTTTAATAGATACATTCCCAGATTTTAAAATATGGAAAATATTTAATTTTATATTTTTATGTATTTTTATGTATTTTTATCTTGTTATATTTCACTTGATAGAAAGACCAATCATATTGCCCAATTGGATAACATTTTTTATTAGTTATAGAATATTTTTTATTTATATAATTGCCATATTAATCCTTTATGTAACAATTAAGATTTTAATGGATATAATTCAAAATTTTAAAATATGGAAAATATTTAATTTTATATTTTTATGTATTTTTATGTATAGCTTTTTTGCCAGATTGGAAGCTATACGGGTAGGCTATATATTCAATATTCCCTGTTTTGATGAAAACCATAAAATTATTTCGTGTTTGGGGTTAGCAAATGAAAAATAAAATATTAATTAGCAAACTAAAAGATTATGCTGAACTAGCAATGGCAGCTTATGGTTATTTTAATTTAATGGGGAAGAACTTTGATAACAAAAGAAACAAGACACAAGAAAAAAGAAGCATAACCCTCTATGATATTTTAGATTCTACCTACAATGGCTATGTAACTCCTGACCACACAATACTTTTAAACCCAGAGAAATTAAAAGGCGAATTTACCCCCACACAAGCAAAAAGATTCTTTGATAAATATGATTTACTAGATTTCTATCCTAAGTTTGATAACAAAAATAATAAACAGCAAAAGGGTTTCCACGCTTGTTTCAAAATAAAAAAGTTTAATAATTAAGGGAAGTTAAAATGAAAAAAATATTTTATGGA
>NZ_FZPK01000011.1:0-26576 GCF_900198625.1 Helicobacter rappini
CTCATATAACTACGGGGGGGGGGGGGCAAATATAGCCTAAATCAAAACAACACAGAATCTGGTAATAAATTCTCACAAGCAATACAGAATCTAGAAACCACACAAAACACACCAAAAAATCCTATACCCAACCAAGCAACACAGAATCTAAACTCACTTCTTGCTAAAGATTCCCTGCTTTTCCAACCTATTGACACACTCACACAAGAGCTCTTTAATACAAATGAATGTCAATACTTACCAAAACTCTATGGAATCTATAAAAGTGTAGATGAGATTGATTTCTCTAAACTTCCACAAAGCTTTGTATTAAAGACAAATCACGATTGTGGTGGTGTAGTCTTAGTGAAAGATAAAGAATCTTTTTTAAAAGATTCTAAAAGCTTTAATGAAGCTATGACTAAACTCACAAATCATTTAAACACAAACTTTTACACACTTTATAGAGAATGGCATTATAAAGATATAGAGCCTAGAATCTTTGCGGAGGAGATGTTGCTTGAGACTAACGCAAATGGGGAAGCTAAAGTGCCAAGTGATTATAAAATCCACTGCTTTGGTAAAACACAATACATACAAGTGGATACCGATAGATTTGTAGAACATACGCGAAGTGTTTTTGATGAGAATTGGAATCTTATGCCTTTCTCTCTTTGCTATCCACAATCAACAATGCCACCTAGTAAGCCACTCAATTTTATGGTAATGCTTACGATAGCTACAAGACTTTCTATGCCATTTGCGATGCTAAGAGTTGATTTGTATAACATTCAAGGCAAAATCATAGTTGGGGAGCTTACCTTTACACACGGCGGGGGAACAGAGAAATTCACCCCGAACGAATGGGATAAAAAACTCGGGGGTTTGTGGAAACTTTCATAAAATAGTTTTCTTAATGATGAGAGTTTTGTTTAGGTTAGATTTGGATTATTACGATAAGTTTAAGTTTTCTTTTAAAATGTAAAAGAGAGTATAAAGGTAAGTTCAGAAAATTTGAAAGCAACCCATTCATGCCATGCAAACAAAAACATATTACAAGCAAACTTGTGTTATAATTTTTGTATATGATTCTTAAGTTTTTATGTTTATTTTTTCAAATTCATTTTAGATTGTTTGAGAATTTCTATACCATAGAAATCATAAATGGAATTTTTATAATCTGAAAAGACTTAAGGGGATATTCCTTGATTAAGTATGTAGGGATTCTAAAAACAAATTAAAGCCTAAAAAATCATTTAATATCAAATATATTACAAAGAACACCAATGAAACACAAAGATACACACACACTTACCATTTCACCGCATATATATGCCATTTTAAGTAAAAATAAAAACTTACTTGCTTTTTCTGGTGGGATAGATTCTACTGCACTTTTTTTTGTGTTAATGGAGCATAAAATAGAGTTTGATATTGCAATCATTGATTATGGCAAAAGATCTCAAAGTAAAGATGAAGTGCTATATGCTAAAAGCCTTGCAAAGCAGTATAAAAAGCAATGCTATACACTCATTTCAGAATCTATTACAAAAGATTTTGAGCATAATGCAAGAAACATTCGCTATGACTTTTTTCATAAGATTATAATCACGCATGATTATCATAATCTCATTACAGCACACCACTTTGATGATAGACTTGAGTGGTTTTTCATGCAGCTTTCATGTGGTGCTGGGCTAAATACATTGCTAGGTTTTCATGATATAACAGAACGCATGATACATAACAAAGTATATTATCTTGTGCGACCATTTATCACTTACACAAAGCAAGAGATTCTAAACTACAATCACACAAATAATATCAAATACTTCATCGATACAAGCAATAGCGATATAAGCTATAAACGCAATCTATTTAGACAGCAGCTTTCTGGGCTAATGAATAGGGATTTTATCAATGGGGTAAAAAAAAGCTTTGCGTATTTAGAGAAAGAGAGGGCTAGGCTTTATCCGCATGTTGTGGTATGTGTAGATTATAATCTTTTTATATGTAAAAGTCATATACACGAGATTCACACGATAGATATGCTTACAAAGCGACTTGGCTACATTATGAGTGGCAAACAAAAAGATGAATTGCAACGCACACTTTTAAAAAATGGGGCGTGTGTCATGGGTGGCAAAATTGTAATTGCAAAGAATGAATCTTTTATATTTGTAGGCATTGAGATTAGATGGCTTATAAAGGCATTTTTAGAGAAAAGAAGGGAAAAATATATACAACTACCTTGCAATATAAAGCATTTATATAATTTAATACAAAAAGATTCTATAAAGATTCCAAAACAAGAGAGAGAAAAATATAGAATCCAAAATATCCCCCCTAAGATACGCCCATTGCTTTATATAAACAGCCTTGATATTTGGGGGTAATTTATGGGCTATTATTTAAACCTTATTGTTACTTGGCTACAATACGCTTTCATTATTTTATGTAAGGAAAAGCAATGACACAAAAATACGCACTTTTGAGTGTGAGTGATAAGACTGATATTATCCCTTTTGCTAAGGGGCTAATAGAGCTAGGCTATAAGATTCTAAGCACAGGTGGGACTCTAAAAGTCTTACAAGAAAATGGTATTGAATCTATCGAGGTGAGTAGCTATACACAGAGTGAAGAAATGTTTGATGGTAGGGTAAAGACACTGCACCCAAAGATTCATGGCGGAATACTGCATAGACGAGATAATAAAGAAGACAAACTAACCGCAGAAAAACATGGAATCTTTAATATATCCCTTGTATGTGTGAATCTCTATCCATTTAAAGCAACGATAGAAAAGACAGATTGCTTTGATACAATCATTGAGAATATAGACATTGGCGGTCCCAGCATGATACGCGCAGCAGCTAAGAACTTTCAGCATGTAGTTGTCGTTGTAGATTCTAAGGATTATAGCTATATTTTAGAGAATCTAAAAAGTAATAATACGCTAGAGTTTCGCAGAAATTTAATGATAAAAGCCTTTAGTCATACCGCTGAGTATGACTGCATGATAGCAAACTATATGTCTAGTCGCTTTTGTGATGGCTTTGGAGATTCTGTATTTATCACTGGTAAAAAAGTCATGGATACAAACTACGGGGAGAATCCGCATCAAAAAGGCAGTCTCTATGAATATAATGAGTTTTACTCAAAGCATTTTAAAAGCTTAAAAGGTATAGCAAGTTTTAATAATCTCACCGATATGAATGCGGCTATAAAAATCGCTAGTGCGTTTGGTGATAAAGATTGTGTGTGTGTTGTAAAACATGGGAATCCTTGTGGTTTTAGTCTCAAAGACAATCTTATAGAATCTTATCGCCATGCCCTGCAATGTGATAGTGTGAGTGCGTATGGTGGTGTTGTAGCGATTAATGGTGTGCTAGATGTAGATCTTTCTAAAGAGATTCTAAAAAGCTATATTGAAGTCGTTGTAGCAAGTCATGTAACCCCTGAAGCCTTAGAATCTTTTAGTCATAAAAAGCGGATTAAAATCTTTACTTGCAGTAATGCGGAGAATAGTCGCCTTTATTTTCCACGAGATACATGGGATTTTAAACATATTGAGGGTGGTTTTGTGTATCAAAATAGCGATTTTATCACACCAAATGAAGTGAGAGATTCTAAATGTGTGAGCAAAGCAAAGGCTACACAAGCCCAAATGCTTGATTTAGAAATCGCCTATAAAATCGCAAGTCTTACAAAGTCAAACTGCGTAACTTATGTAAAAGATGGCAGCCTTGTCGCCATTGGCATGGGTATGACAAGCCGCGTTGATGCAAGTCATGCAGCTATTAAAAAAGCAGGGGAAATGGGGCTAGATTTAAAGGGCTGTGTGCTTGCAAGTGAAGCATTTTTCCCTTTTAAGGATAGCATAGAACTCGCCGCAAGTGTGGGCGTAAGTGCAGTTATTGAGCCGGGTGGAAGTATAAGAGATGATGAGGTGATACAAGAAGCAGATAAACATAATATCGCATTATACTTTTCTGGCAAAAGACATTTTTTGCATTAGAAATAGTAATTGTAGAGATGTATTGCTTATGGCAATTTTGTATCATTTTTGTGTGTCATGCAAGTAGTAAGATTTGCAGTATTGAGAAAACCTTGTATTGTAAATTTTCTTAACGCACTACCAGAATGCCCTGTTTAAACTTTATTTCAAGTAAATGCATGTTTTGTAATGTAATATTTGTAGATTTATAAATCATCTACAATTTCCATATTTCCCACATTACAAGCATGTTTTCAAATATCTGTTGGGAATCTTAATGCATAAAATACACCGCCGTATTAATTTTTAAAATTACCGCAACATTACATTGGGATTAACATTATTCTCTGCTACATACCATAATTCCAATACAATAGAATATATTGTTTGATAGCTACTTGGTTGCTTTTTATTGATTTAAGCCAACATTTATATTTAATTTTATATTGCTTTGTTTTTGATTTTTTTGTTACAATGTTTTCATAATTACAAACCATAGAAGGATTATATATGAAGTTAAGCGTTACACAAAAATTGCAATTATCAACAATAGCTATGCTTATTGCTATACTTGGTATATTTGGGGTGTATAAATGGCTTGATTCAAAAGCAAATTTTATGAAAGCCTCCAATACGCAAAAAGAAATTCTATTAAAAGCAGTTTTACTCTACATAGATGACTATATACAAGAAAAAAGCGATAAATTAGCGAGTGTTGCCACAACGCTAGAGCAGAATCCAAAGTTTTTAAATCGCGATGAAATCTATGATTTTTTAAATAAAACCGCGAGAATGTCTAGCTTTGATGCATTTTATATCGCTTATGTGAGTGATGGTGAAGCGATTATGAGTAGAAAAGATGAGCAATATAGCTTTCCTAAGATTCTCATGGGGAGTGATGGTGGCAAATATGATGCAAATACTAGAGATTGGTTTAAAAATGCGCTATCTCTAGGAAAAGCTGGAGTTTCTACGCCGTATGTGGATTTTGTAACAGGGGAATTGGCTATTACATTTTTTGCACCTATACGAGTAAATGGTAAGATTGTAGCAGAGATTGTAGGGGATTTATATCTATCCCAATTTTCTAAAGATGTGCAGTCTCTTAAGACATCGCCGACAGGACGCACATTAATATTTGAAGATCTATTTTATGTTACACCCGGAAAATATATTATGGATGATTCTGGGAAACCTTTTGTTGCGACATTGAAAGAAGGGATTGCAAAGCATGGGATAAGCCCATTTCGCTACATCTCTCTTTTAGACAATGAAGAAAGATTAGCAGCATGTGGTAAAACTCAAATAGGCTGGAATACTTGTATCACCAACTCGACAAAAGACTATGATGAAGCACTGAAAAACATAGCTATTGATACATTATTGTGGTCGCTAGGCTTTATCATAATCGCATTAGCTATTATGACTTTTATTATCCGTTATATATTAAGTCCTTTGGATATTATAAGGAAGAATTTAAGGCAGTTTTTTGAGTATCTGCAATATAAGATTCAAACCTACACGCCGACACATATAAAAAGTAATGATGAGTTTGGTCAAATGTCAAGCGAAATAAATGAAAATGTGGAATTTATTACAAAATTACATAAGCAAGAGAAATTATTGCAAGATGGTTTTCATGAAGTAATACAGGAGGTTAAAGAAGGTAAGTTTGGCAAACAGCTTATAATAGATTCTAAAAATCCTAATATGATTTCCTTGCGTAATTCTATAAATGAAATGAGTGCGGCGTTATGCGAGACGATCACTATGGATTTATCACGCATTCTCAGTGTATTTAAGGAAGCAAATGAGGGTAATTTCAAAAATCAAATCATAGATCCTATCGGCATGGAAGTTAGTGTCAATATGCTTATTCTAAATATCTCAAAAATGTTACAAACTTCTCAAAAATTAGCAAATACGCTAAATACGCAAAGCGATTTATTGAATACTTCAGTGATACGATTGCAAGAAAGCACACAGAATCAAGCAAGTGCATTGCATCAAACTGCAAGTGCTATTGAAGAGATTACAAGCTCTATGGCAAGTGTTAGTGCGCGTAGTGATGAAGTGATAAGTCAAAGTGAAGATATTAAAAATATCGTTGTTGTGATTAAAGAAATTGCTGAGCAAACAAACTTACTTGCATTAAACGCAGCGATTGAAGCAGCAAGGGCTGGAGAGCATGGCAGAGGCTTTGCAGTCGTAGCCGATGAGGTGAGAAAGTTAGCAGAGAGAACGCAAAAATCACTTAGTGAGATAGAATCTAATGCCAATGTTCTCACACAATCAATACACGATATGACAAACTCTATTGAAGAGCAATCTTGCGGTATGAATCAGATTAACGAACAAGTTTCACAGCTTGAGATTCTCACAAAAGATAATCTTCAAGTCAGCAACGAAGCACAAGAGATTAGCCATAATGTCGCAAATCTTGCAACAGAGATTCTAGAAGATGTGAATAAAAAGAGTTTTTAAAATGTTTTGTTGTGTGTGATCTTTTGCAGGAAAAACTATATGAAAGACTTGGTATCATTAAGCAATGGTATTATTGCAATATGCTTGTGATTCTTTCGTTTTCACGTAAAAAATGATATAGGTTAATGGTCTATAGATGCTATTTTATCATCATATCTTGGAAGAGACTAAAATCCATATGAGATCAGATTTTTGCAACTTCAACATGAGAATCCTAGAATATCTATGTGTTTGAATGGGATTGAAAGATTTATAGTTATTCTTTATAATTCTTACTAGCATAAATCTTTAACTAGCCTAGCTTTTAATATACTTATAAGATTTACTATAATTTATCCCTATAAAGACATATTTGGAGTAAGTTTATGGAGTTTTCTACGCTTTTATATTTTGCAAATCTTGGGATATTTTGCGGTTGTATCACTATGGGTATTTCATACATTCTCGCGCAAACCATGAATGTTATGCAGGATAAACCCGATACAAAAAGCTTTAAACTTCACACAAAAACTACGCCGCTTTGTGGTGGCATTAGCATTTTTATTGCTTATGTAGTTGTAGTTTTGGGTGGGATTGAAATACCTTTTAATTCTCATGGCAATCATATATCAAGCACAAATGTTGGCGATTTTTACGAATATGCCGGGCTTCATTTTTATATTGCATGCTCTATTGTGCTTTGCAGTGGCATTATAAAAGACATTTATGGCAAAATGATTCTATGGCTCGTGTTTTGCATACAAATATGTGGATTCTGTGTGCTTCATTTACTCTTTTATTCACTAGATATGAATCACGATTATAGTTTAATTTTTCTATTGCTGCCATGTTATATAGCACTTTTTTTGACTACAAATGGCATGAATACAATAGATGGCATACATGGCAATGCGGCATTATATAGTATGATTGTATTGTGTGCTTTATGTTATATTGCGTATCAAACACAGAGTAATTTTATTGGTTTTGCTGCGAGCGTATTGCTTGGAATCTTATTTGTTTTTTTGCTTTTTAACTATCCGTTTGGCAAGATGTTTTTAGGTGATAGTGGAGCATTTTTGCTTGGATTTTGCATTGGGGCGTTACTACTTTTATGTGTGCTATATTATGGAATCAATATGTGGTATTGCATGGCTTTAATGCTTTATCCTATATGCTCTATACTATCAAGTGTATTTGCAAGTCTCATTATGCAGTTGTGTTCTACTAGAAAACAAAATATAGCTATATTGGTTGATATCGTGTGGCAACGACATGATTTGCATTTACACCATATATTACAAAGATATGTTGGAAATGCAGCGGCACTTATCATTAACACTTTTTTTGCATGTTTTGTTATTGTTGTAACATATTATTATATGGATACTCCTATGATTTTACTTGCTAGTGCTTGTTTTTGCCTATTTTATGTGCTTTGCTTTGCTATTTTATGGAGAAAGAGTGCTAATTTATACAATAAAGCTTAATAATATTTAGTCTAATACACTAAATATTATTTAATATATCACTATAAAATCTTGACTTATTAACCAAAAAATGAGTATGATTCTATCACTTAAAATTTTTAAGTGCTAATTATGAACTTTTTGTATAAGGAGAATGACAATGGCTTTTAAACCACTAGGAAAAAGAGTATTGGTTGAAAGAATTGAAGAGGAAAAAAAGACAGCTTCTGGACTTATAATTCCTGATAATGCGACTGAAAAACCAAGTATTGGTGTTATCAAAGAAGTAAGCAAAGAAGTTGAGAAAGATGGTGAAGTCAAAAAGGGCGATAAAGTCCTATTTGGCAAATATAAGGGCAATGAGGTTAAAATCGATAATAAAGATTTTATCGTATTAGAATCTGAAGACATTCTTGGCGTTTTAAAATAATAGAAATAAGGAGCAACTATGGCAAAAGATATTAAATTTAGCGATGAAGCAAGAAATAAAATCTATGAAGGTGTAAGTGCATTAAGCAACGCAGTAAAAGTTACAATGGGTCCAAAAGGGCGCAATGTTCTGATTCAAAAAAGCTATGGTGCGCCTACAATCACAAAAGATGGTGTAAGTGTGGCAAAAGAAATTGAGCTTAAAGACACACTTGCAAATATGGGAGCACAGCTTGTAAAAGAAGTGGCAAGTAAAACTGCTGATGCAGCAGGTGATGGCACTACAACAGCGACCGTTTTAGCACATAGCATTTTTAAAGAAGGTTTAAGAAATATTACAGCTGGGGCTAATCCTATCGAAGTAAAAAGAGGCATGGATAAAGCGAGTGCTTTAATCATTGAAGAGCTTAAAAAAGGAAGTAAAAAAGTTGGTGGAAAAGCAGAGATTACACAAGTAGCAACAATCTCTGCAAACTCTGATGAAAACATAGGTAAGCTTATCGCTGATGCTATGGAGAAAGTCGGCAAAGATGGTGTTATAACCGTTGAAGAGGCAAAAGGTATTAATGATGAATTAAGTGTAGTTGAAGGTATGCAGTTTGATAGAGGGTATCTAAGTCCTTATTTTGTTACAAATGCGGATAAAATGAGTGCAGAACTTGAGAATCCATATATCCTAATCACTGATAAAAAAATCACTTCAATGAAAGACATTCTGCCTATCTTGGAAGCTACAATGAAAAGTGGTCGCCCTTTACTCATCATCGCAGAAGATTTAGAGGGTGAAGCCCTAACTACGCTTGTAGTCAATAAACTTCGCGGTGTGTTAAATGTAGCTGCTGTAAAAGCTCCGGGCTTTGGTGATAGAAGAAAGGAAATGCTAAGAGATATTGCTATCCTTACAGGTGGCGATGTGATTAGCGAGGAAGTAGGACTTATGCTTGAAAGTATTGATATGAGTCATTTAGGACAAGCAGCGAGAATCGTGCTTGACAAAGACAATACAACAATCGTTGATGGCAAGGGTAAGAAAAAAGCAGTAGAAGAAAGAGTCGCACAAATCCGCACTCAAATAGAATCTACAACAAGCGATTATGACAAAGAGAAATTGCAAGAAAGACTTGCAAAACTCTCTGGCGGTGTAGCAGTTATCAAAGTTGGTGCGCCAAGCGAAGTAGAGATGAAAGAGAAAAAAGACAGAGTAGATGACGCACTATCTGCGACAAAAGCTGCGGTTGAAGAAGGCATTGTTATCGGTGGTGGTGCAGCCCTTATTCATGCAGCAAGCAAGGTAAATGCAAAAAATGCTTCATTAAAAGGTGATGAAAATATAGGATTTGACATTATCCATAGAGCAGTAAAAGCGCCTTTAGCACAAATCGCTACAAATGCGGGTTATGATTCTGGTGTTGTTATTAATGAAGTAAGCAAAGCAAAAGATGGCAAAACAGGCTTTAATGCAAGTAATGGCGAATATGTAGATATGTTTAAGGAAGGTATTATCGACCCATTGAAAGTTACTCGTGTAGCACTTCAAAATGCGGTTTCTATCTCTAGCCTACTTTTAACAACAGAAGCAGCTATCACTGATATTAAAGAAGACAAACCAGCCCCAGCTATGCCTGATATGGGCGGAATGGGTGGTATGGGCGGCATGATGTAATAAAGCCCTATTTACTCAAATACTCTTTATTTAAAGGCTATATAGAACAAACTATATAGCTTGAATAATAATTTAAACAACAAGCTACAAATAAATTTTGTTTAAACAATTAAATACACTTGCAAACGATTAACACGCACCCTCATAAATCATGCAAATAAAATTTTAGAATCTATGCTTTTTATAACTGCGGTATTGAAGCAAATATGCCTTTTAATATGATTGATTTCTATTTTTATGAAATATAAACATGTAGAGTAACAGTATTATTATAAAACCCTTTATAGCTGAAATCTTATGTTAAAATGCCGTTGTTTTAGAATCCTAATATAGTAATTATCATAACTAAGCCTTTAGGCGAGTATCTAAAAATTTAGAATCCAAAAAAGATTTTTCGCTTGAATTTCAAAATGACAAGAATCTTAATATAATAAACTTTGCCTTCACAAACATTTTGTAAGTAAATCATTTTTAAGGGATAAAACGATGAGACTATTCAGAATCTTTGTATTTAGCATTATGATATGTGGGAGCTTAAGGGCTGAGGGTGGATGGGAGAAATTACCACATATAATAGGAAATTGGTTTCAAATAGCTTCATTTCACTATGGCTTTAGCACAGATTTAAACAAGATAGATTCAAATAAAGTAGCTAAAGATAGATTTGGCGGAATCATTGGTGCAAGTGTAGGGTGGAATTTCTTTGTGGATAATCATTTTTATTTAAAACCTTCCATAGATATTCCTTTTACTTATGAGAATGTAGGCATTGGTGCGAGGATTAAATATCTCTATATGGACACTTATGCCCCCACTCACTCTGTGGGCGGAGTGCTATATATCCACCCTGAAGAACTTATGGGCTTGGGTTTAATTCACCTTATAATTGGTGCTGGAGCAAACTTTAGCCAGACGCATAATCTCAAAGCAAATGGAGCATATATTGAAGTGGGCTTAGGCTTATTAAAAATAATTCCGTTTTTAGTCAATACCGATATTACCTATCGTGCAAATATCTATTGCAAGTCTAATGATTTAGATTTAGGGACAATCCATAGCTTAAACTTTGTTTGGACTTTTCTCTAAGGTTTATTGGCTATGAAGTCTTAATATTTATCAATATTATAGAATCCAAATCCCACCCCAAAATCCTAACCGACATTTTTTCATTGTCAAGTTACTTTATTTACTCTAAGTTGAAATAAAAAAGGTGGGCTTGGCAAAATGTCCGCTCATTTTAATTGTAATTTATTTGCCTCCAAATTCTCAAAAAACCGATATTTTCTCTAGTTTCGTAAATTTATAAGAGTTAGCTAGAAAAAATTTTTAAAAATTATATGCTTGTGTGTAATATTGTAGCTTATATAATGATGAGTTAGCATAAGTGGGTAATGGCATTTTGTATCGCTTCTTTTTATCTAAAAATGCTTTCATAGCCTTTTTGTCTTTTTTCTTTAGGACTAAAATGCTAGATTTTACCCCTGCGCCATAGTTTGAAAAGGTATGCTGGGGTAGAGAGAAAGAAGCGAGTAAATAAAAGCGTTCTAAAAGATAATCACGCACATTTTGCAAACTAGAATTTGTTAAGATTCCATCAGGCAAGACACAAGCTACAATGCCACCCTCTTTTAAAAACTCAAAATACCGCTCTAAAAATAAAATCTCGCTTTTTTGTCCGCTTAAATCTTTAGGCGATTTTTTATCAATGATTTTATCAATGAAATGCACTTCACTTTTTGCAAAAGAAAAGTCCTCAAAATAGGGCTTACTTGCAGGTATGCTAGAGCCAAAAGGGGGGTTTGTAAAGATGAAATTAAAGGTGTTTTTTTGAAATTTATTATTTTTTCTTATGAAATTTTCAAAAGAGTCAAGCCCATCGGCTGTGATGACATTCGTATGCCCATCATCGTGGATAATCATTTGCATTTTAGCAGCTTGTGAAATGCCTCCGTTAATTTCTATGCCATAGAGATTTTTCTCCGCGAAAGAATGCCAACATAAGAATTTTTGCACTTCGTCATTCTTATCCTTGTAATGATTTTCACATTTTTCTCGCATATAGAGCAAAGTCCGTAGTAAAAAGCCTCCACTTCCGCAACTTGGATCTAGCACTAAATCATTTTGCGTAATGTCAAAGCACCCTATCACAAAACGCACAACATTAAATGGAGTAAAGAACTGCCCAGCCTTGCCTTTAAAAAAGTCTTTTAAAAAGTTTTGAAAGATTTCCCCTTTAATATCTAATTCTATTTTACTTAAGCCAATGCCTTCAAGATTCTCTACTAAAAATTTAATCTCATCTGCATCTAAAATGAGTGCATTATCAAAGACATTGCTATCTTCTTTCTTGTATTTCTCATAAAGCCCTTTAATGCGCTTTTCTAGGGCAAATTTATCTTCATCACGATTTTTTTGAAACTCGTAATATTCAATTTTGTATCTTGTGTCAGTTTTGGCGATTTTTTCGTCCATTATTTTCGTAAAGATGATTTTGCTAAATTCGCTAAAGGCTTCGGCTGGATTTCTTTTGCCACCATTCCAAAGATAATTATGGATTTTTTGCAAAAGTGCTTTTAGCTCTTCGGTTGTTATTTTTGCAATATTGTTATTCTTAGAATCTCGCAAGTATTTCCATAATGGTGCATTACCACCATAGCGCGGAATATCATCAATCAAATCGTTACCATTCTCTTTAATGTAGAGCGTGATTTTTTCTCTGCCATTAGTTACTTGCGCGTAATCTACTCCCAAAAAATTTGCATAGCTTAAAACCTGCTCTTTTGCCTCTCGCAAGTCTTTTTGACTTGACTTTTTAAGTTCTATGGCAATGAAGGCTTTTTGATACTTGGCATTTTTATAAACGACAATATCCGCTCTTGTGTTACTTTTATTGCTACCTCGTGTAACACGCACTTCTATGGCAATATGAGAGAGTGGATACTCTTTTTCAATAATGAGCTTTGCAAATACTTCTGCGCGCACTTTTTCTTCTGGATTTGTGTAGTTTTGCTTACTTGGATTCTTAGTGTGATAGATGATACTATCCCCTTCAAAACTAAGATAGCCTTGCTCTAGTGCTTTTTCAATTATGTCGCTATGCAATGTTTTCACCTCGCTATTATTGTATTTTAACTTCTAATCTTTGTACTGTTGATTAAAATTTATTTTCTTTCCATATTTTTTCGACAGGGTAATTTTAGCGTATTTTTAAAATCGTCAAATTCATAAGTTTGTGGAAAATCTACCATTCATTAAGGTACGGCTGACAACGAGATTGTTGTGTAAAAAAATACATTGTATTTGTTGCCCTTATGCTATTGTATTATTTTTTAGAGTTATATTTTGTGTTGTGCTTTTACACTCTTTCATAGGGGATAATCCTATACTCCATACTATTTTCTTCTAAAAATTTTTTCACTCCATAATCTAGGTTTTCACAGCTTGTTACAAATACGCGGCTGACATTCTTTTTTGCAAAAATCTTTTGATTCTGCTCCAAATATGCAGTGCAATCCCCTAAAAAGATTCTTAAATGTTCCTGTTTTACCTGTGTGTTTTCCCAATTTTTACATTGAATCAAAATCGCTTCTCTGCCTTTATAGGCGATCAAGTCAATTCCCTGATCTCTCCGCCCTTCTTTGATTCCCTTAAAATACACCTTATAGCCTTGCTGTTGGTAGAATCTGCCAATCTGTCGTTCATAATCATCGCCTTTTTGCTTATTTATGGCAGCATAATCCACCGCATAATCTTTAGATTTTACAAACTTTTTTCGCTTTGGTTTATATAGTAACAAAAAAGCAATACTAACAACAAAAATGATAAATAAAAATTCCATTGTTTATCCTTGTTTACTGAATTTTTCACACATCAAGCCTAAAACACTCTTGTAAAAAGATCTCTAAATTTCTCATATATGTGCCTATTTCTTTTTTCAATATCAGTCTTAGCCCAATCTTTTTGCTCATTTTGTGCTAGGAGCTGTGCTTCTTTGCAGTGAGAGTTTTTGTAGCTCTCTTTTTTGCGGTGGAAATAACCATTTCCTGCTTCTATATTGACTTTCTTTTCTAGCAACATTTTATTGCCAATATGTTCTAAAAATTCTTGTGCATCCTTTTTGTCCCAGCCGTTATAGTTAGCTTCCAGCCATTTTCTAGGCAAAATATGCTCAATCTCTGCACTCATTAGCGTGTAGTTTTTGCCATTTAGATTCCATTCTAGCTCTTGTTTGGAATCTAGCATAAGTGCGTAGAGAGCTAAGATGTAGCGTATATGTCTAGGTAAAGCCTTTTTGGAAAAATGGATAAAACTCTCCAAACTTGGCATAACTAAATTGGGAATATTTGTAGATGTTTCAAAAATCTTTTGTATATTGTTATTGTGGATATGGATATTTGCCTTCATAAAGCCCCAAAGCAAGCCTGAAGCTCCACCTTTACCATACAATAATCCAATCGCACAATACGCTGCAACCTGTGGCAAGATAATGTCTAGCACTTCTTGTAATGCTTCTTTGTTTTGATGGTGTTTATAAAAGCACACGCTTACAACCATTTGCCACAATTTATTTTGATATATGCCTAAAAGTGCAAAATATTTTTTAGAATCTTGGCTTAAATATTCATAAGGGTTACACCAAAAATCACCTAATTTTTGGATAAAAATAAAAGTAGATTCCTTGCTCAACATATCATCATTTGCCGCGTAATTGACATCACGACCTTTTGTGTTTTTCTTATGCTTTTGTGTCCAAAAATCTAGCGTGCTTGGTATCGCGGTATCTACATCATTATATTCCGCACGGATAATATGCTCATACTGTGTGAAAAGAAAGCTAATATCCTCCTTTTTTAGATGGGAAGAGCTTTGTATCTTGCTCTCTAGTTCTCTCCACTCTCTAGCAAAAATCTTTTTCTCTTCTTCATTCTTTTTCTCAAAAATAAGACCCTTAAAAATATCCGCAGGGCTTAAAGTTACACCGCGATTATTGAGTGTATTGAAAATGCGCAAGGCTTTATCTCTGTTATCACATTCAATGGGTAAAAGCACGCAAGAGCGTAAAAGGCATAAGCAAAAATCAAACCACTCTACAGGCTTTTCTCTTGCTAATTCGTCAATTTTTCCTTGAAAAAACAAAAAGTTTTTCTCATATAAAGAAAGCTTTATGTTGCTCTTAATATCTAAAGTATCTTTAAAAAGATTTTCTAAAGATTGGTTATCAAAATCTGTTGCCACCTCACTTTTTAAATGCACTTTATCAAAATCAATCTGTCCTGTAAGTGCATTGCTATCCCATAAGCACGCCGCTAAATCACTTTTAAGCTTATCTATACCATTTTGCCCCCTTGCTTTCTCATACAATGCGCGGATTAAGAGATTGAGCGTTGTGGTTCTTTGCTGTCCATCGATGATGTTTTGTCTATAATTTTCCTTATATACCACTACACAACCTAAGAAATACTCCTCGTCCTCTTTTTTATTTTCAAAAAAGTTACATGCATCTTCCCAAAGCTGCAAACATTCATCTTCACTCCAGACATAATTTCTTTGATACATTGGAATCAAAAATTTATTTTTTGAAAGATAATCAAATATTGTTTTGCGCTCTGCTCTCATTTCTGCCATTTCCACTCCTTTTTATCGTGGCTTGTTGCTTTTCACAATGTTTTTATTTGTATTTTTGGGATTCTACCCTCTCCCATCTTCTAGCACTTTTAAATTGCCATTAGATTCTATCTCGCAGACGATGTATGGGAGTCCTTGCTTATTTAGCTCACACATAAAGGGGTCGGGGTCGTTTTGCTCCATATTCCACACGCCTGCTCCTTGCGTTGCATTTGAGAAGAATTGATTTAACCATTCATCAAGTTTGGCATCAAAATTCCCCAAATCACACTCAAACATAAAACCATATTTTTGGCTATGTAATTCTATATAGTGCTTTTCTGTATGTTTCCATTTATTATATTGCCACTTTTTCACCTTGAAAGTAAAAGTATCTTCACCAATTTTAAAGTCAAAATGCTCTCCTTCACAAAATGCAAAACACCCAACAGTTCCTGCCTCATAGCGTAATTTCTCAATGTCTTTTGCTGATAAATTGCCACTAGGGTTTGTATCTCCGATTTCTATAGCATTATCAATCCCCTGATACTCCCCACCTTTTGGCATATCGCTATTATCTGCGTTGTTTGGCGTTTTTGGCTGGTTTAGCCCCCATTTATCTTCACATATCAGCTTTGCCCCAATCATCGCTGGCACACCTGTCGTATAGCTCACGCCTTGTGCATTGACTTCTTTATAGCAAGCCGTATGATCGCAAATATTATAGATATAAATCGTGCGTTCTTTTCCATCTTTCACACCCTTCATATAGCAGCCAATGTGCGTTTGCCCCTTTGTGCGAGAGGCTAGACTTGCAGGGTCTGGTAGAAGCGTCTTTAGCACTTCAATAGGCACGATTTTACCGCCCTTGTGTGCCACTTCATCAATGCGTAAAAAGCCGATGTTCTCTAGCACTTTCATATGCGTGAGATAGCTCTCGCCAAAAGTCATAAAAAAGCGGATTTTCTGTAAGCCCTTGATATTGCGGATAAGTGATTCTAGCTCTTCGTGGTAGAGTAAATAGCTATTTTTCACGCCAACTTCTGGGTAGTCCCACTCTTTCATCAAAGCTAGGGGTGCAATGTCTCGCCATTGTCCGTTAAAGTAAGATTCTACTTTTAAATCCTGCGTATTAGAATCTAGTGCAAAATGCTTCTCATCTCTCTCAAACTTGCGATAAATAGTATCTTGCTTTAAATCCGGATTCAAGGCTAGGTCAGCTTGTGAAACAAGGCTATTTGATTCCACATTAGAATCCACTTTTTTAGAATCAATATCTTTTATCCAATATCTCGCTTTAGAGCTCACCTCCCTTAAGTTAATTTCAGGGTTAAAGTTTGTAGCAAACGCATAGCCGTGATCCCCCGCATTGCAGTCCAAAATATCAATGCTATAAATCTCATCAAAATAATGCTTTTGCGCATAAGCACAAAACACATTTGTAACGCCCGGATCAAAGCCACTGCCAAGCAACGCAAAAATCCCTGCTTGTTTATAGCGTGTATCATACGCCCACTGCTCTTTATACTCAAAATGCGCTGAATCTGGATGCTCGTAATTTGCCGTGTCTAAATAATGCGTTTTTGTGCGAAGACAGGCTTCCATAATTGCTAGATCTTGATAGGGCAGTGCGACATTTACCACAAGTTTTGGGCGATATTTTTCAATCAAAGCCACCACAGATTCTACGCTATCGGCATCCACAGAATCTATCTCAATCTCACCTAAGCCCTTTTGGCGGATAGAATCTGCTATCGCTTGGCATTTGCTAAGGGTGCGAGAAGCTAAGATAATGCGAGTAAAACTCTCCCTATTCATCGCCATTTTATGCGCTACTACACCGCCAACTCCACCTGCACCAATCTGTAAAACACAAGCCATAATTGCTCCTTGAATAAAATGAAAACATGTTCTTTGCTTGGTTGCTATTAGTCTAAACTACACTACAATAAAACAACTTGACATTTTGTAATGATATGGTAGAGTAAATAACGCTAACTTTTTTTGTGAAGCAAGAAACATATTCTGTAAGGATTATAACTGAAAAATATAAAGCTTGTTACTTGCCCTTGGATACATTTAAAGGCACGATGAGTTTTATAATCATAAAATGACAATACATTTATATCTAATGTGTAAAAATAGAAATGCATGGTGATATTTTCTTATTAGTTTTTATTTTAAAGCGATTTTTAAGAGAGTTTATTATAGAGTTTCGGTTTTAATGGGAATGGGAGAGTGATTGAATGGCTATTATTTCAAAACTTGATAATTGTGGGTGGCTTTTTTGTCAGCATGAAGCACTAAAGCAGCTTTATAGGTTTTTTGAGACTTGTTTGCAGGGAAAGTATAAAAAAAGAGACTATGAAAATGGGATTCGCATTGATTTGGATTCTGGCATTTTTGCTATGTTGCAAACCTACAAGCTAAAACCATATAAACGCGCATTTTTTGAGACACATAAAGAATATGTTGATTTTCAGCTTACAATCCATGGTAGTGAATGCTTTATGATAGGTGATTCTAAAGATTTTAAGATTATAGAATCATATAATGCAGAAAAGGACTTGATTGTATATAAATCAAAAAAATCTACTCATAGAATCATTTCAAGCAATGCGTGTCTTTGCGTATTTTTCCCAAATGATGTGCATGCTGGCGGGCTAAAACACAAGAACATTGCGGATAATAAAGTTTATAAAATAGTAGCAAAAGTCCCAAAAACATTATTAGAATCTTATATTGTAAAATCTTGTAATTAGGAGGCAATATGCGTCTATTACGCTATGGAGTGTGCTTATTATGGGGACTTTTTGGTGCTGTGTATGCGGGGGATATTTCTGGTATCTATTTAACACATAAAGGCACTGAAGGGGGTCAGGCTATCGTTGAGATTTTTAAGCATAATGGCAAATATTATGTCTATGGACTAAAGAATCTTGAGGCAGAACCAGTAAGTGATTCATGCAATAAAAATGTCGAGCTACGCGAAAGAAAGAGTGTGGGCGTTGTATTTGGATATGGTTACACAGAAAATAAGAAAGGGCAGTTTGTAGATGGGGCAATTTATAATTTTTATAATTGTAAAACATATCATGGCAAAATCGTGCCAAAAGGAAATGATAAAATCGATTTTGTAGGCGCTCTAGATTCCTATTATGTATTAAGTAAAGCATTTGAATGGCAAAAACTAAGCACAGAGCAAAGCAAACAATATCAACAATACAGACTACCACTGGAAAAAATCGCGCCAACGATTGATGATACTATTCGTAGCAGGAAGTAATATCTGCGTTTTGACAAATCTAGCAAAAGTGTGGTGGCACATTATGTTATGTTTTAATTTTTGGAGATTCTGATAATCTTTTTGACTTTCTACTAATAAAGCCTTGAGATTTTTGGAAACTAGCTGTTATTTTTCTAGATGGTTGTTTGGTAAAATGCAAGTTAATGGCTATTATTGAATCAAAATACCAACCAAAATTTTTCTACACCTATTTTGAATCTGCTTTTTGGAATTTTTGAACATATTGTCATAATAGATAAATGGTTGCTTATTTGCATGGAACTTATCTCTACAGAATTCCATAGGATTTGTTATATATTACGCCTTGCTCGTCTCTTAGGAATACGCATGAAGTTACCAAATGGTGTAGTCTCTTTAAAATTGCTGAAGCTAAAGCGAAAAGTTGTGGCATTTTCAAACATAGCAATGAGTATCACAAAGGTAATAAAGCTACTTCCACCATAGCTAAATAGTGGCAGTGGTATCCCAACGACTGGGGCTAACTCAATAGTCATAGCAATATTTACAGAAGTATAGACAAAAAATAGCATAGCAAGACAGCTTGCAATAACCTTTAAAAAATAATCTTGTGAATCTAAAAAGCAAAAAGAAAGCAAATGCAGCACTATAAATAAATACAAAGCAATTAAGGCACATGATCCAAGAAAGCCAAAACGCTCCGCAAAATGTGCGAATATAAAATCACTTGTGGCAACGGGTAAAAATTTCAAATTTGCTTGCGTTGCGTCTTCATAATTTCTTCCAGTTAAACCACCGCTACCTACGGCAATAAGGCTTTGCTGCACTTGAGAGCTTGTATTGCCACTTACAAGTTTCATGATTCTATCTACTTGATAAGGCTTTAATACAAACTTAAACGCAATAGGCGAGAAAAGCAAACCAGCAATAATGCAAGTAAGCCATACTTTCTTATGCACTCCAATAATAAAAAGCATACCATAGCCCATAACAAGCACAATGATAGCACTCCCTAAATCTGGTTCAATTAATATAAGAAAAAAAGGGATAAGGATAAATACGCTAATTTTTAAAAACTCAATCCAGCCATATCCATCTTGTGGTGGTGGGTTTTTTTGCACATAATGTGCTAAAAATAGCACAACAGCAATCTTTACAGGCTCACTTGGTTGCAGTGAGAATCCACCGATATTTATCCACCTTTGCGCCCCAAGCTTTGTAGTCCCTATGACTTCCACAGCAAGTAAAAGCAAGATACAAATAATATAAAATACAACGACACCTTTATATAAATAGCGAAAAGGGATAAAAAAGATAAATAAAAATATAAAGATTCCCAAAAACGCATAGCTTGATTGTCGTATGAGAAGCGTTTGTGAAGTCTCACTTAAGAGATACAAACTTGTAAAAACAAGTGGCAAAATTAAAAGAATTAAGACATAATCAAAATGAGTTGTAATGCGTGAGCCAAATAGCAAGTTTTTTCCTTGAACAGAATCTTTTTCGTATTATAATAAAAAATATTTGAAATATATGCTAGAATTGCAAGTTATTTTCACAACCAAGATAAAGGCAAGTGTATTTATGGCGACCGCTAAAGCAAAGAAAACGACTACAAAAGAAAATACAAAAACAAGCAATAAAAAAGCAACTAGCAAAACAGCAACTAGTAAAAAATCAAGTGGCACTAAAAATCTAATCATAGTAGAATCTCCCGCAAAAGCAAGAACAATTAAGACTTTCTTAGGTAAAGATTATGAAGTGATTGCTTCAAAAGGGCATATTAGAGATTTACCGCAACACCGCTTTGGAATAACAATTAAAGATAAACATTTTATACCAACCTATGATATTTCAAAGGATCATGCGTTATTGGTAAAAGAAATGCAGGATTTACACAAGAGTGCAGAAGTTACCTATATCGCAACCGATGAGGATAGAGAGGGTGAGGCTATTGGCTATCACATTGTGGAAGCATTAAATGGCAATATATCACAATTTCCACGCATTGTGTTTCATGAGATTACAAAATCAGCCATTACACATTCTTTAGATAATCCTCGACTAATTGATATGGATAGAGTGAATGCACAACAGGCAAGAAGACTTTTAGATAGGATTGTAGGTTTTAAGCTTAGTGGCTTATTATCACAAAAGATTGGCAGGGGTTTGAGTGCTGGGAGAGTTCAATCTAGTGCATTAAAGATTCTAGTAGATAGAGAAAAAGAGATAAGGGCTTTTAATCCACAGGATTATTTTCTTATTGAAGCCTACTTTGTAGCAGATTCTAAAGCAAAAGAAGAAGAAAGGCTAGTCTTTGATTTAGTCCGCTTTAAAGATAAAAAGATTGAAAAGCTAGTATTGCAAGATAAAAAAGAAGTAGAAGAGATATTAGCAATATTGCAAAAAGAAAAATTTCGCGTAGAATCTATCCAGCAAAAAGAAAGAGTTACAAAGTCTCCACCACCTTTTATGACTTCAACCCTGCAGCAAACAAGCTCAAATCTACTTGGATTCTCCCCTACAAAAACGATGAGTATCGCACAAAAATTATATGAGGGTGTAAAGACAAAAGATGGACTAGCTGGGGTTATAACCTATATGCGAACAGATAGCTTAAATATCGCAAAAGAAGCCCTAGATAATGCTAGAGAGTTTATTAACACAAATATGGGAAAAGACTATCTACCAAGTAAGGCAAAAATCTATACCGCGACACAAAAAGGCGCACAAGAAGCACATGAAGCGATACGCCCTACAAATCTCTCTTTCACACCACAGATTGCAGCAGGCTATCTTAGCAATGATGAGTTAAAGCTTTACACACTTATTTTTAATCGCTTTATAGCCTCACAAATGAAAGATGCCATTTTTGAAAGCCTTAGTGTGAGTGTTATGGGAGAATTGAGCGAGTTTAAGATTACAGGTAGAAGATTGGTCTTTGATGGATTCTATAAAATCTTAGGCAATGCGGATAAAGATAAATTATTACCGCAATTTAAAGAGGGTCAAGCAATAGATTTTAAAGACATTCAAAGCATACAAAAGACAACAGAGCCACCACCGCATTATTCAGAAGCAGGGCTTATTAAAACGCTTGAGAGTTTAGGTATAGGTCGTCCAAGCACTTATGCACCAACGATTAGAATCTTAATAGATAGAAAATATGTCGAGTTAGAGAAAAAGCAGCTTATAGTCCAAGATATTGCATTTAATGTAATTGCTATGCTTGAAGCAAATTTTGAAGAAATCGTTGATAGCGGTTTTAGTGCAGCTTTAGAATCTAAACTTGATGATATTGCGGAAAATAAATTAGAATGGGAAGAGGTTTTATGGGAATTTTATGAACCTTTTATTGAGAAAATCACAAAAGGTAAAACAAGCATAGAATCTCAAAAGGTTATGAAGCCAACAGGTGAGTTATGCCCAGAGTGTGGCAACGAGCTTGTTATACGCAATGGACGATATGGCGAGTTTGTATCATGCTCTAACTATCCACAATGTAAATTCATAAAAAAAGAAAAGCAAGAAGTAGAAACAAGCGATGAGATATGTGAAAAATGCGGTCGCCCTATGGTAGTAAAGATGAGTAAAAGGGGAAAATTTTTAGCATGTAGTGGCTATCCAGAGTGTAAAAACGCACAACCGCTTGAAAAGCCAAAAGAATTAAGTGTAGCCTGTCCTAAATGTGGCGGAAAGCTGCTAGAGAGAAAGTCTAAACGCGGAATCTTTTATGGCTGTGGGAACTATCCAAAATGTAAATTTATCACAAATGCAGAACCAACAAATGAGAAATGCGATAAATGCGGCGGTATGCTATGCTGGCATAAGACAAAAGAGAATACAAAAGTATGTGTTGAATGTAAAAATGTGGTAACTTAAAATAAAATGTGTTACAATAGCAAGATTATTTACACAAAAGATTCCATATTATAAGCATAAACTTAGGGATAGAGATGGCAAAAGAGAAAAAAGAAGATAAGAATCTATTACAAGATAAGATCAAACTAGATAAAATTCAAAAAGGCTGCTATGTCGAAATGATGTATGCAAAGATTCACAGGGCAGTCGTTACTGATGCAAATCTTAATTATGTAGGTTCTATTAGCATAGATGAAAGCATTATGGAATCTAGCGGTATCATTGAGGGAATGAAAGTTGATATTGTAAATGTCAATAATGGAGAGAGATTTAGCACTTATGCGATAAAAGCAAAGGCAAAAAGTGGCACTATGTGCCTTAATGGTGCAGCGGCACGCAAGGTGCAAAAAGGTGATATTGTAATAATTATCGCGTATGCTAGTATGAAAATGAAGTATGCAAAAGATTTTAAACCACAAGTTGTGCTAGTAGATTCTAAAAATCGTATTGTAGAGGAGCATTAATGTTTGACCCTAAAGATTTGCAAAATATGCTTGGTAGTGTGCAAGAGCAGTTAAAAGAAATGGATGCGAAAGCAAAAGAAAAGATTATAGAATCAAAAAGCGGTGGTGGGCTTATTAATGTGCAGTTTAATGGAGCTGGAGAACTCATTGACATTGAGATTGATGATGAATTACTGCAAGATAAGCAGTCATTGCAGATTCTACTTATTAGTGCTATTAATGAAGGTTATAAGCAAATGCAAGAGTCTAGACAAGATGATGTATTTGAGCAAATCAAAAATATGAATCCTTTTAAATTTTAAAGGAGTGCTTATGCAATCTTTTAGATTTTTACCCAATGCAAATAGTCTTCAGCGAGATTCTGTATCAAAAACAAAGCAAGGCTTTTTGATAAAATCACTTTTTGTTTCAAGCGTTTTTAGCCTTTGTGTTAGCACAAGTCTTTATGCAAATGTGCTTGAAAGCGAGTTTAATAGTCTAAGTAAGCCCAAAACCCCATCTCAAGTTAGCACACCAGATGAAAATATCGTAAATACTAAAGAAGTGCAGGTGCGAGAAAAGAATGGAATCTTAGAGAGCAATGAGCTAGAAGTAATCGATCTGTATGGCAAAAGTAAAACTGAAGAAAAGATAGATTACGCCCATTGTGCCGCCTACTACAAACAAGCAAGTCTTAATCTAGGCAAAGGCTTATATGCCATAAAGCTTAAAAGTGGTGAGATTATCGGCTATAATCCAACTCGTCCGCAGTTAAAAAACCTTGTAAAATATGATCCTTTCACAGGCTTATTTCAAGTGAGCGGCAGAGTAGATTCTAAATATGCGTATGAGTTATCTGCTATTGATGATTATGCTTTAAGCAGAGAGTTAGCAAGCACAGGTATTAATGGAGCAAAGCCGGGCAGATTCCAGACGCACCAAGCAGGATTTTTGAAATACGCAGAGTTTTCTGCTCCGACGCAAAAAAATGGCGTAATAAGCAATATATGCTATAAAATCTATGGATTAAGCGTAGGTGGCAATGGCTTTATTGAAAAGTCTTATATTGATAGATTTCTTAATCAACAGCAACCCTATCATGGCGATATTGGTGTGCGTTTTGATGTAGCAAGTGCGGAGAATGCAACTTTTGTTGTGCAGTTTTCAGACCCATTCTTTCCATCAAATCCTTTTAAAAGGGGTGATACTTTAATCTCAATTAATGATATTGCACCAAAAGATTGGGCTGAATTGGAGCTAATTATCTCAAACCTTATGCCCGATGAAGTCGCACAAATAAAGATTAAACGCGGTGAAAATGTAAAGAATATAAAAGTAAAAGCAAAGAAAAGATATGGGGGAATGCTACTTGCAGATAGCTTTTTAGAGAGATTTAATCTTGTTATTTCAAATGATTTAATCGTGCAAAAAGTCCCAAGCAAAGGACCTTTCTCGAAGCTAAAAAAAGGGGATAGAATCCTTTTTATAAACGACATTGATATGCGACATTTTAAACCGCGTAATACCACAGAGAGAAATCATTTATTGCGAGAGCTTTTCACAAGGATACAGGATAATCAAGTGGATTTCTTAGAGCAAAAGATCGCCTATGAAGCAGAGAAAGAGGCTACAAAAAGAAGAAATGCAGATATATTAGAGCAATTCCAAAGTAAAGAAGTAAAAAAAGAGCGACACAATGACTTTTACTACAAAATGGCAGATAATATGCGTAATTTCGCAAGTAGCGATATAGCTATTGGCACAAATATCACAAGTGAGAGAACGAGTAAAAAGGGCGATTTGCATTCATTCAGTGGCGATGGAATCTTGCGAGATTCTGACACGCAAAGCATGAGAACAATATATGATATGTATAACTCTGGAGGTAAAAGCACAAATAAGCCTAAAAAAGAGAGAATAAAAGAGTATGAAGCCCTTGTGGAGTATGGTGGGCAGATGAATTTCCTTGTTGATAGGCAAGGATTTCAATTTAGAGTGCCACTTGAATAGTCTTAAAACAAGGGGTTATATATGAAAAAAGTGCATAAAAAAAACAAACATAATGCGAAAAAAAAAGAAGCCTACAAGCAAGAACATCTCACAAAAAATAGCATTATGCTAGAAGATGTAGCCTATGATAATGCTGCGTTGCAAAGCACTTTGGGCTTAGGGGATACACAATCCTTACTTAATCTCTTGCATGAGCTTATTCTACAAAGCTATAAGATTGAGAAGGAATTTAAAGATTTTAAGGTATTAATAGAATCTGTTTTAGAGATGATTCCACAAGCAGTAATTGTCTTCAATGAAAATGGCAGTCTGTTTTATCAAAATAAAAAGGCAAGTAATCTCAAAGGTTTGCTTGATATTGATCTTAATTTTAGCAGTGAGTTTGAAGTAAAGATTGATAATAATGTCTATCTTATGCAAAGCTCAAAAATCTCACATAAACAAATCATAACCGCCACAAATATCACAGAACAAAAAAGGCAAGAAAGGCTTGCTAGCATGGGACAAGTCAGCGCACATCTAGCACATGAAATCCGCAATCCAATCGGCTCACTCTCTCTACTTGCAGGGGTATTAAGCAAACGAGTAGATGAAAAAAGCATGGAAATTGTAGATGAAATGAAAAAATCCATTTGGCGAGTTGAGCGAATTATTAAAAGCACCTTGCTTTTTTCAAAAGGCGTGCAGGCAAATAAACAGCAGCACTTTTTTGCTGATTTTAAACAGAGTTTAGAGCAAGTCATAAGCGAATATGGCTATACAAAGGAAATTGAAGTTGCGTTTGAAATTGATTATAACGATGCCTTTTATGTAGATTTTTCTCTTTATGAAATTGCCCTGCATAACATGCTTTGCAATGCCATTGATGCGATTGAAGAGGGCGAGTGTGAGAGTGGTAAAATCCGCATTTGCTTTTTTAGGGATTGTGATATGATTCTGTGTAGAATTTATGATAATGGAAAAGAGATTGAAGATATTGCTTCACTTTTTGAAGCCTTTAAAACAACGAAACTAAAAGGACATGGGCTAGGACTAGCCCTAAGCAGACAAATCGCTTTGGCACACGATGGCGAACTTTGTGCGAATAACACAGAGGGTAAATTTTTTGAAATACGAGTGCCACTTACCCCACTTTGTAGTGGTGAGTGATATATAGTACTTAATGTGTGCAACAACACTCATAAGTAGCATAAATATACTTTTCAATTAGTAGATAAATAAATATGTTAAATTCTATCACTTTACTAAAAATGATAATGATATGTTAGGTTAATCCTTGCAACTAACACAAAAATAGAAATTATACTTTAGAATTCTTATTGAAAAGTTCCCC
>NZ_FZPK01000011.1:26622-88272 GCF_900198625.1 Helicobacter rappini
CCCCCCCCCCCTTTTTTTTTGTTATAATGGCGACTTTATTTTTACTACTTAATTGAAGAAGGGATCAACATGCAGCATGAAGATGAAGTTTTTGAGATATTAGATTCTGTAAATATTATTCAAATAGTAAGTTTTGAGTGGGAAAGGATTGATGCTATATCAGCAAAGGTAGCACATAAAGCTGGGAAAACCTTATATAAATGGAATATCGCTCAGGGTCTGTCTCGCTTTGATAATGAAAATAAAATATTTAGATCCTTTGAAGAAAAAGAGGTGAGTGAGATTTTAGAGTGGTTTCAAGGTGAAGAAGCAAGCAATAGCATTGTAGTTTTAGAGGATTTTTATCCACTGCTTGATGATAATCCACAAATCATTAGAATCTTTAGAAATATCGCAAGGGGACCAAAAGATAGGACAATTATATTATCACAACCATTTCAAAAAATCCCACAAGAACTAGATAAAGATGTGCATATTATCACGCTTGATTTATCAAATAAGGCTGATTTAGAGGTAATCTTTCGACAATGTATTGAAGATGCTAAATATGGATCGCAAGAACTAGATGAAAATCTAAAAGATAGACTTATAGAATCTGCCTTAGGGCTTACCATTATGGAGGCTAGAAAGGTCTTTATGAGAGCTATTAAACGCACTAAAGGTAAGCTTGGAGAAGATGAGATTAAACTAATTGTTAGTGAAAAAGAGCATATTATAAAAAATAGCGGATTTTTAGAATACTATCATCATAAAGAGGGGCTTAGTGATGTTGGTGGTTTAGACGAGCTTAAAAATTGGCTTACAAAAAGAGGTAGGGCGTTTCATAAAGAGGCAAAGGAATATGGACTTGAGATTCCAAAGGGAGTGCTGCTTTTAGGGATTCCTGGGACTGGTAAGAGTTTGAGTGCTAAGGCGATAGGAAGTGAGTGGAAGTTTCCTATTATAAAGCTTGATATGGGGAGAATCTTTGGCGGTATTGTAGGTGAGAGTGAGAGTAATATACGAAAAGCATTACAGATTACAGAAGCTATTGCACCTTCAATTTTATGGATTGATGAGATTGAAAAGGGCTTTTCTGGCTTGTCTAGCTCTGGCTCTACTGATGGCGGCACGACTTCAAGGGTGCTTGGCACTTTTTTATCGTGGATGCAGGATAAGAGTAAGCCTGTATTTGTCGTAGCAACAGCAAATGATATTAGCAAACTCCCACCTGAACTCTTGCGTAAAGGTAGGATTGATGAAATTTTCTTTGTGGATTTGCCTAGCTTTAATGCAAGAAAAGCAATTATAAGCATACATTTAAAGCGATTAAAAAGAAATCCAAGTGATTTTGACTTAGATGCTCTATCAAAAGCTTGTATGGGTTTTTCTGGTGCTGAGATTGAGGAATGCATAAAAGATGCTCTCTTTGCTGCCTTCAATGATGCAAAAGAAGTAGATGATAGCTATATAATAGATTCTGCTGAAAAAACTTATCCGCTATCAAAAACTATGAGTGAGAGTATTACTTCTATGCGTAAATGGGCTAAGGCTAGGGCTGTTTATGCCTCTAGTGAAGAGTTTGATGGTGAGTTGAAAAACGATAAAGATGTCCCACAATTAAGACAAGAGATAACCGCTAATCCATTTATGTAATTATTTTAATGCTAAAGGGGTTGTATGCAGCATTATTATCATGCCTTTTCACAAAACGCAGATGAGGCAAATAGAAAAAGAGAGTGTATAGAAAAAGAGATATTGCCCTTTAAGCAATATATAGATACTGCCATTAAATCGCTAGAAAAGAAAAAAGTAAGGGCTAAATGGGAGAGAGTAGAAACAGAGTTTAATGCAAGTTTAGAGATTAGGGGATATTTTTATGAATATAATCCCTTAGGTCAAATAAGCTTAAAAGATGAATTTTATAAACAGCTAGATTCTATTCTATTTGTAGGGAATCTCCCACAAACTAGAGATTACGATGAAAAACTTTTTATCACTTTGGAAAATGGGGAAAAAATAAAAATAAGCCTAAAAGATGGCGACATAGCACAAGATTATAGGGTGCTAGATAGGCTTTGTAATCTTGCTAATACAGGGTTTGAGGTGCAAGACAATGGGAATCTAGAATCTAAAGATTGTCATATTGAGCGTAGCGAAATATCTAATATGGAATCTAAAAAAGATTGTTTAGCTATGTCTCAAAATGACAAGATACAGAATCTATATTCTAGCAATACAGGCTTTACCCACTTAGACTCTTTATCACTAGATAATGACACAAAACAAAAGCTAAAAGATTTTAGCATTAAAAAAGCGTCTTGGAGCGGTGATGATTTAGAGATTAAAACACTGAAGCAATGGCTTAATAATGGAAAATTAGATTTAGATTCTAAACAAGTAGAGATTAAAAGCTTGCAAGATAATGTGATTTTGCTAAAAAGTGATATAAATAAGGCAAATGTAATACAAAAAGATGGCTATTTTCTACCTGCTACACTAGAGATAAACTACATTCAAGATAATCATAAAGTATTGCAAGACAACAAAACTCATAAAATCATATATTGTAAAAATGAGATAAAAAGCCAACTTTGCAATCCAATAGAAAAACATCTTGCAAAAAGCTATTGCGATTTTCAATCTCTATGTGATAAAAGTGGAAATAAGATAGATATAGAAAAGCAAGATTCTAAACAAGTATTCATAAAAGATATAAAAAAGCTAGATGATAAAACAATCTTATATGATAAATTTGGCATATCCTATACTCTAAAAAAGGTAAAAAACGAAGGCTTTAATATCAGGCTATTAAGAAATGATGATGAGAGAGAAGATGAAAATGAGATAGAATCTTCTTTGCGTTTCTTTTTAGATTCTGACATTCAAGTAATGGCATGTTTAGATGGACATAAAGAGCCACAAGAGTGCCGAGTAAAGATTATAAATAGAGATGAGTTTATCATTGAGTTGCTATATAAAAACAGACCAATACTTCCGCGACAAGGCTCTATACTCGATACAAAGCCAAATCCATATCGGCTAAAATGTCAAAGAAATGCTATACAAAATCTTATAAAAATGCCACTAGCCCAAAGTCATACGCTTTTAAAGCTTTTTGCTTCAAGGACAAAGGATAAAATAAGTTGGCTAACAAAAGATTCTAAGATAATAGATATTACAGAATGGGAAGTGCTAACAGATGAGAATAGAGAGGGTGCTAACATTCAGCGAAATTTCATACAACAAGCCTTAAATACAAAAGACTTTGCCTTGCTAGAGGGACCTCCGGGCAGTGGTAAAACGACTACAATCTTAGAGCTTATCGCACAGATTATAAAGCAAAATAAAAGGGTATTGCTTTGTGGCTCAACACATGTTGCAATAGATAATGTGCTAGAGAGATTAAAAGAAAGAGAACTTATAGAAAAGCTAAATATTTTCCCCATAAGAGTAGGAAGTGAGGGGGCTTTGAGCGAAGAGGTAAGGGAATTTAGACTAGGTGATTTTGCTAGAAATTATGAAGATTCACTGCTTGAAAAATATAGCGTTTATAATGATTTAGAAAAAGATTCTAATGATGAAAATAAACAAGGAAAAATTGGCTTAAAATTCTTTATGCAATGTGCCAATCTAGTATGCGGCACAACAATTGGGATTTTGCAATATCCAGCCTTTAAGATTCAAGATGAAGAAGAGGATAGTAAAAAACGCAATAAAAAGACTATAAAGCCTATAATGCCTGATTTTGATTATTTAATCATTGATGAGTCTTCAAAGACGACTTTTCAAGAGTTTCTAGTCCCAGCAATGTATGCGAAAAAGTGGATTATAGTAGGTGATACAAGACAGCTTAGCCCCTTTGTAGATAGAGATGAGTTAGTGGATAATATTAGCAATCTTGCTTTGAGATATAATAAAATAAACAAAGGCTTTGACTTTTTAGAATCTAGCTATCAACAAGCTTGTTTTTTGCTTTATTTATTATCAAAAATCTATAAAGAAAATGGCTTTAATATAAAAATTGCTATGGGCGTATCAAGTGAGATTTTATGGATTCTAGAACAAGAGATTGAGATAAGGACAGATGAAAAAAGAGATAATTTTGGTGTGCTAAATAATAGATTAAAAGTTGGGTATATTAAAGATTTACAAGCAACTTCATATTTTGATAACCTTAATAAACATTGGATTTTTTATGATGAGGGTCTAGCAAAAAAGGATTCACTACATAATCCTTTAAAGCACCTTATCCCAAGTGATTTTATAGACTTTGATAATCTCGCTTTATTGTATCAATACAAAGCAAAACATAAAAATACAACTTTAATGTTTGACAATAATGCTAAAAATACAGAATCTTTTCTTAAAGCAATTAAGGATTATAAGCAAGAGAGAAGCTTTGCTAGTGAGATTGCTTGGCGGCTTAGTAGAGAGTTTGAGTTAAGGACTTTTTCAGATTCCAATAAGGCTAAAAATAAAAATCAATCATACACAAAAGCAATTGATGAGTTACTCCCAAAAAGTCATAAAGATAGAAACCTTATCCGCAATAAAATCTCAAGTATAGCAAATATTTCCCTACCCTCAATTCTAGAATCACTTATTAAAGGTGTAAGCGATAGGCGAAGTGAAAGAGAAGATTCAGCCATTCGCAGCGGCTTTACACAAGATGAGCTAAAACAGAGACATAGTATATTAAGCACACAAGGTAGAATGCACGAAGATATTTCACGCTTTCCACGAGAGCAATTCTATAAAGAAGCAAATGCTTTGAAAGATTTAAGCAATCTTAATCGAGAATGGAGCTACACAAGATATAAAAAGCGAAGCGTATGGATAAATGTAGATAGCAAGAGTTATAGAGGTAGAAACGAAAAAGAAGCAGAGTTTCTTATAAAAGAGCTTAGAGCATTTATAGATTTTGCTAGTAACAATCCACACCCACTAAATGAAACCTGGAGTGTTGCTGTGCTAAGTTTTTATAAGGGGCAAACTAGAATCTTAGAATCTAAACTGCAAGAATACACAGGATTAAAGCATAAGAGCACAGATTTTACGAGAGAGTGGAATGGCACAAAGATACAAATAAAGCTTTGCACCGTAGATAAGTTTCAAGGGCAAGAAGCTGATATTGTGTTTCTCTCAATGGTCAATACAGATAAAATCGGCTTTTTAGATAATCCAAATCGCTTAAATGTCGGTATTACAAGGGCAAAATTTCAGCTTGTGATATTAGGAAAATATGATTATTTCAGTCAATGCAAAGATGATATGCTAAAACAATTTGCATTGCACCATAAAGCATTACATAAGGGGAATAAATGAAAATAGAATTAATGCATACTATAAGGCTACAAAGTGGCTTTGCGTTTTTAGATATTGAAGTGCTGCATAACGCAAGCGATATGGCAGAATTTTTAGAATCTTTGCAGAAAAATGAAGCACTTTTTAAAGAGCCGCTGCAAACAAGGGCAAAAGAAGAAATGCAAAAACTTGGCTTTTTAGATTCTAATAACCACATTACAGAAAAGGGCAAGAAGCTTTTAGAAACAAAGCAACGATATATAAAAGAATGCGGTAAATATAAAATAGACTTTAGTTATAATGATAGCATTTTTGATAACAGAATCTTTAAGGCAAAAAGGGCCGAAATAGATGAAAGTGAGCAAGAATTAGAAACAATAGATTTTGGTAAAAAGTCGCGTGTATTGCTAGATGATGAAAATAAGGTAACTGATAGTATAAAGATTCTAACCAAATTAGCAAGTGTGCAAATGCAGCGGGGAGAAGAGATAATCACATATATAAGATTCCATTTAGCAAGTGTGCAAATGCAGCGGGGAGAAGAGATAATCACATATATAAGATTCCACGAGATTAATCAAAATGGCGAAATCCTTAGGGATACAGAATGTTTAGATGGTGTGGATATTGAAGAAAATGAAGATTTTAGCGAAAAGTTTTTAGACACAAAAACCTTTATACAAAAATACGAACAAGCACTAGGACCAAATTGGGATAGAGACAATTTAGTTTATAGAATTAATACAGATGAATTAAACGATTTTTTGGAGGAACAAGTTATAAAAGATATACGCACATTAACAGCAAGTTTTAAAAAAGAGAATTTTACATTTAGCAATCTAGCATTATCCCCAAAAGAAGAAAGCGATGCAAAATATATGCTAAATTGTTGTTTATTAAAAGATTTAAGCGAGTCCTATCTCACACAAGATGACTTAGATTCTAAGCTAGAATCTTATATCAACCATAAAGGTTTAAATGAGTTTTTAAAAAGCAGTGATAAAAAAGAATATATAAGCAAACTAGAATCTTCACTCAAACAAGAAAAGGATAAAACAGCCTATTGGCATTATAATGCAATAAATGATTTACTACCAAAAAGAGATTTATTGCCAAATATCATAAAGACAATTACGCTCAACTATGATGAAGAGTTAAGCTATGCTGATTTTATAGATAAAATCACACAAAATAGAGAGATACAAGCATTTATTTATATTGATAGATATTTTATCGATGAGTATCAATATAAAAAGGCAGAGTTAATAGCACAGGGCTTTAACACACAGCAATATCTAATAATCACAGATGAAAGAAATATAGAATCTCTAACCGCAAGACAATTAAACGCACGACCTTTCGATCCTATTCCACACGATAGATATATGATTCTAAAGGTTAATAATGAAATAGAGATTTGGAATATAACACAAAGCGACTTTTTATACTTTGATGAAATAAAAGCAAAAGATATAACATTGGATACAAAAGGGAGAGCAGAAGGTTGTGTTATTAGCAATATAGATAATTTTTCTATATTTGATAACAAATTAAAAGAGATTATACAAGACTTTATGGGAGTAAAACAATGATAAGCATCGCACATAAAGAAATCACAAAAGATTATGGGGATAGTGTTATAGAAAATGTATGGGTAGATTCTAATAGTTGTCATGTTGAACGCAGTGAAACATCGCAAAGTTTAGAATCTACACAAAGCACCAAAGAGACAACCCAGATTCTAGGAACTATGCAGGCAATAAAAGATTCTATGCTAGAGACTTTGCAAACCGCACAAGATTCTATAATATGCCTTTACACTTCATTTTTAGATCCTGAGATTATAAAGCTTATCCCAGAAATTGCAAAAAACAATAGAATCTATATCTACACAAAAGACCAAAATACACTACAAGAGCTATCACATCACAGCCTTGTGCGTGTGGGAGAAAACCTTGCAGGAAGCTTTGCGCTAATACAAAAAGATAAAAACATTCAAGGCTTTTTTAGCACAAAGGATTTTGATATAGAATCTAATCAGCTTTTTTTAGAGTTAGATTCTAATCAATGTAATGATTTTTGGCATTATTTTATCACTTGCTTTTGGAAAGAAGCAAAACAAGAATTTATCGCGGGAAAAGAAGAGAAAATAAAAGAGATGAATCAAAAAGATTTTATACCCCCTTTTCAAAATGGTTTTGATACAGAGTTTATAAGAGATTCTATATTACAAGAAAAGAGCAATGCTCTCATACAACTACAGACAAATTCACCACTTATAGATTTATTGCAAGATTTTGAAGAGTGTCATTTTCTCTTACAAGATTCTAAAGTTTTGAGTGGTGAAGTTTTAGAAAACAGCACCACAAGCAACTTTGTCATTACAAATGTCGGCTTTGATAGCATAGATACAGATATATTTCTAAGTGATAATAATACCCTTCTTTATAGCATAAGTCTTAATGACATACAAAACAAAATGTTTAAAAGTTGTAGAGAAGCTTTTAGTATCACCAAATCTTTCAAGCACGAAGTAGCCCTAAAAGAACTCATAGATAAAACCATACATTATTTAGATGGCAAAACTGCAAAGATAGAAGCACATACAACACACAAAGATTCTATACAATGCACTAGCTTTTTGGATAAAGATGAGTTTGAGACACAAGAGCTAGACTACAAGCAAATATGGCAGGATAAATATCCACATACCTGCGAGATTACATACAGCTTTGATATTATCCCCTTTTACACACCCACACATTTTAAACAAGCAAATTTATACAATGAATGGGAAAACACACATAAAGCCCTGCACGACACAATAAACAAAGCATTAAATAATATAGAATCTATCTATAAAAAGCAAGATGAGCTAAACGCATTTCAAGCCCTTTTAAGCGAAGCAAAAAATTTTTTTAAAAGATTTTTCTTAGGTAAGAATACAAATCTAAAAGACCTAACCGCAAAGCTAAATGAGATAAAAGAGAAAGCCACACTTGAAACTCTCAATATAGATTCTACACAAAGCTACATACAAGAACTAGAAAAGCATATAAAAACTATTAATGAAAATAGTGGCGAGATAGACCTAAAGCTTGATGAAGCAAAAGAGCACAATGAATGGCAGACAAGAAAAAACAAACTAGAAGAAGAAATAGAGAAATTACAGCAACACTGCCACACAAAGCAACAAGACCTAAATACAAAAGAAAAAGAATGTAAAGACAAAAAAGAAAAGCTAGATTCCATGCAGAAAGAAATACAGAATCTAGAGAATGAAAAAGATAAGGCAAAAGCACATTTAGATACATTAAAACAAGAGCAACAAAAGCTATCTAAAAACAATCAAGAAAAAGAAGAGTATTGCAGAAAAAAACAAAAAGAAAAAGCGGACAAAGAAAATAAATCTAACAATAATGAAAAAACCATAAATGCAACAAAAGATAGGTTAAAAGAGTTGCAACAAAAAGCAAATGAATTGCAGCAAAAGATTCTTGAAGCAAAAAATAAAGAGTTAGAGAACCTAAAACAAAATCAGCATGAAAAAGAAAAATCCAGCGACAAGGAGTAGTTATGGCTAAAAAAAAGAACAATCAACAGAAAAACGCAATACAAAATAAACAGCAAATAGACGCAAGTAGCACATCTTTAGAACAACAGCTAAAAGACATCTTAGAATCTAGGGCAAAGTTGGAAAAACAACAACAAGATTTAGAATCTGAAAATAAAATCATAAAAGATGAAATCCATGAAATAGATAGGATTCTTATTGACAATAAGCAACAAATGGAATCTATAAAAGGGCAAATGCAGATAAAACAACAGAGCGTAAAAGCAGCACAAGACAATCTAGATGAAACCACGCAAACCCTAGATTCTAAAAACAAAGACCATAACAAAGAAAAGAAAGACAAAGAAGCCCTAGATAAATACATAGACACAGAAAAACAAAATTTACAAAAAGATGAAAATAAACTTAAAAACCTAAAAGATGAATTAAAGACTAAATACGAAAAATTTAGCTACAATAAAAAAGATTCTAAAGAATCTAAATCATCTCTAGCCTTTATGGATAAAACACAAAGCCGAACACAGCAAGAGATACACATGGTAATACCAAAGGAAGATCGCCCAACCACAGGCACACTAAAGGAGGACAAACATGAGCGACTTTTAGAGATTAGTCAATGGGATGAAGTAGAGAGTGCGACAGAAGAAGCACAAAGGCTTAAGGCAAGTTTAAGTGTAAAACACGATAAATCACAATAGAAAGGACAAATATGAAAGAAGAGAAAATCATCGTAACAATCAATGAAGATGGCAGCCTAGACCTAAAGAGCGAAGGCATAAAAGGCGAGGCTTGTATGGGCGAGATAGAAGCCCTGCTTAGCGAAGACATGGATATAGAAAGCGACAAAAAGACAGATGAATATTATCAAAAAGTCTCACAAACACAATCTGCTACACTAAGGAGTAAAAAATGAGTAGAAGAGTTATAACAAGGACACCAATCATAGATAAAGAATGCCTAATAGAAGCCCTAAAAGCAAGCAATTGCCAATATCAAGACCAAGGCAACAGAATCTCTGTGCAAATAGGTTGTGGCATAACCTACATACAAAAAGACACGCATTTTAGCGTAGATTATTACAGCGACCATATCGATGAAAGAAACTTTGTAGAATCTGTAAATAAAGCATATCTAAGAATCTATAAAGCAAAGCTAGAGCGTTTGGAAAGAGAGAGATTAGAGGAAGAAGCAAGGAAAGAGAGAGAACGACTAGAAGCCTTTAAAGAAGCACAAAAAGCCCAAATCATTGAAAAAGCAAAAAAGCAAGGCTACAAAGTCAAAGAAGTCAAAAAAGGCGATAAAATCCAGCTTGTATGTGTGAGATATGGGTAAGAGGTGATTTATGGCGTGGTTTTCATCAATCAACACTAATTACCAAGGGGAATTATCGGAACGATTAGAATTTCTTTATGAGTTTGCAAATTACCAAGGGGAATTATGGGAACGATTCAAATTGCTTGATGAGTTTGCAAACAAACGGAATATATCGCACTCTTTAGCAGCAAAGTTACTCGCAAAAGCAGAGGGAGAATCATGTCTTAAAGGAATATCAGTTATTATAGATGTTAAAATTAGCTCTAACAATGCAGTCGAAGATTCAAATTTAGCCGATGATTTAATAATAAAGAGTCCAGAAGTTTTAAGGGATTGTATATATCAACTCAGTCACGATAAACCAAAGTTATCTTTTGATAGAGAACATTTTGACAATTCAATAGAGATATTGATTCAATTGGCATTTAAATTCTGTGTTAAAGATAAAAGCGGATATTGCTCTTTTAAGCAATTCATGTTTATAGTAGTCTTTTTAAGTGAATTTAAAGATATAGATAGCCTAAAATCCCTTATGCAATATGTAGAATCTAGCGATTATGAAGCCTTAAAAAGCTTTGCAAGTAAGTATAAATTTACAATAGATGAAGCAGCAACAAGACTTGCTAAAGATCAAGGGTCATTTGATATTGTTAATAAAATAGCAGCTAATCAAAATATATCCATAGCAAAAGCATTTTATGAGTATAAGGCTAGACAAAAGAAGATTCAAACCTTTACCCAATATATACAAGAATATAACGCAAAACATAAAGCAGAACTTAACGATAGAAAGGAACAGCAAATGAATAGCACAAATAGTAACAATTTAGCAGATATTTTAGCAGATATTAATAATCTTACTCAAACTCAAAAAGCCATAGAAGAATTACTAGAAAAACGTTTTGATTTTGATAACTCTCACAAAAACTACTCAAACACCACCTTTAGAATCTTTGGTAATAGTAGTGATAACGCCATGTTTCCTAAAACGCTTACAGAGACAATACAAGAGATAATCTCCATGCTAAAAGAGATTAATCAAACCGCAAAGACAAGCGATTTACAACCACTAATAGATTTAGCAATAGAGCTAGATTCTGAAACTACAAAAGATATATCAAGTGATATACAAACCCTTTTCAAACAATTTAGCAATCTAGAAACATATCTCAACAAAAAGCTAGATAAATTAGATAGAATCCTATCAAAAAGCATAGATTTTGATACCTATTCACAAACAGATAAAGCCCTAATCAATAAGATAAAATCCATACAAGAGATACTACATAATATATTCATATCCATAAATATTGATGAAGGCGAAACAACAAGAGTAAAAAAACGAGCCTATATGCGAAGCATAACAACCGCTAAAAACGCAATAAAGCAAATAGAAGAATTACTAGATGGCACAGACTTACGAGAGCCTATCCCAGAAACCATAAAACAAGATGATGGCAAACGATACGCCGATAATCCATTTATGGGCAGAGTGTAAAAAGCTAGTAGCATTTAGAAACCCTACCATATCTTTATGGGTGTGCGTAGATTTTGGTACATTTTAACAAGACTTTAGATTCTTGTCATTTTTGCAAGTGTGGGCAAAAGCTTGTTTCGTGCGAGCCATAGGCGAAAAATCTTTTTTAGATTCTAAAGTTTTAGATATTTCGCTACGCTCAATATGACAATTTGTTTGCGGAAACTAGATTCTAATTTACCCACAAAACCCAAACCCTACTTCTTATTCTTCGCTATCCAGTTCAAATACCCATTTGCATTGATAATCTCTTGTATAAAAGGCGGAAAGGGCGTTGTGCTAAAGCTTTTAGCACTTTTAGATTCTATAATCTCACCTTTATCAAAGTCAATGCTTACCTCATCGCCATCTTGCAGGAAGTCTGCTATCTCTTCAGATTCAATAATCGCTAAGCCGATATTAATCGCATTGCGATAAAAGATTCTAGCAAAGCTTTTTGCGATAATGCAGCTTATCCCACTTGCCTTAATCGCAATAGGTGCGTGTTCTCGGCTACTCCCGCAGCCAAAGTTCCACCCGCCAACCATAATATCGCCACTTCTCACTTTTTTCACAAAATCTTTATCAATGTCTTCCATACAATGACTTGCAAGCTCCCTATGGTCTGCGGTGTTGAGATACCTTGCTGGAATAATCACATCAGTATCTACATTATCGCCATATTTATGGATAAATCCTTGTGCTTTCATCGCTTTTCCTTTTAATGTGTGTATGTTTCATGTTTTATATTCTTTACATTTCTAACATTTTATCCTAAAAATTCAAAAAAGCATAAATTTATGTTTTACAATGTTATATAACTTGCATTTAATATCGCAATTTAAGCTCAATATAATCATTTAAAATATAAAAATAATTGCAAAAACTAAGTGAATTTTTGATAAAATAAAGCTTTGTTGAATCAACAAGTGGAGTTTATAATGCCAGATAATAAATATGAATATTCAGATTCTGCTCATTTTGAAACATTGCATGAGGTAGAGATAGCCCAGCCTAGAATGCAAGAGATTATCCTGCTTAATGATGATTATACAAGCGTTGATTTTGTTATTACCTTGCTTATGCGTGTGTTTAATAAAAGTATGCTTGATGCACAGACTATTACGCAGTTTGTGCATAACACAGGCGAGGGGAGTTGCGGTGTGTATCCCTATGATATTGCGGAGTTAAAGTTTAGTATGGCTACAAATTTTATACGAGATAGCGGTATGCCATTGCGGCTTGTTTTGCGTGATGTTATGTAGGGGTTAAAATGGGTGAGCTAAATTCGACTTTATCAAACATTTTTCAAAAAACACTTCATTTTGTAGAAGATATGCGACATGATGTCTTAACGATTGAGCATGCTTTTTATGTCATGCTTGAGAATCCTTTAGGTAGAGAACTCGTTGAGGCAACTGGGGCAAATACAAAGATTTTAATGGATTCTCTTGGTGCGTATTTAGAAAAACATATACCAAAGGGAAGAGCCCTAAAAGAATTAGAAGCACCACACCAAACACCAGCCTTTATGCGTGTATTTGATCACATGATTTCACATGCAAAAAACGCACAAAAGGCTAGTGTTGGAATTGGCGATTTTTTTGTAGCCCTTATGCAAGAAGAAGATTGCTATTGTGCGAGATTATTAAAAGCACAAGGCATTCAAATAGAAGATGTAATGCGTATTGTGGTAGATTTTGATGAGCATGTCTCTAGGGAAAAAACAAAAGATTCTCAAAGTCAGCTTGAAAAATACGCAAAAAATCTTAATCAATTAGCCATTGAAGGCAAGATTGACCCGCTTATAGGCAGAGATTTAGAGATCAATCAAATCGCACAAGTGCTATGCCGTCGCAAGAAAAATAACCCTATGTTAATAGGTGAGGCTGGAGTTGGCAAAAGTGCCATTGTGGAGGGCTTAGCATTGCGTATCGTAGAGAGAAGTGTGCCTGCAAAATTGCTTAACAATGTAATCTATGCGGTTGATGTAAGCTCTGTTGTGGCGGGGACAAAGTATCGTGGCGAGTTTGAAACGCGTATTAAAAAGATTCTAGCTGAAGTGGAGAAAGATAAAAATATCATTATTTTCTTTGATGAGATTCACATGATTGTTGGCGCGGGTCAGTCAAATAGTGGTGGCATGGATTTTTCAAATCTTTTAAAGCCTATGCTTGCTAGTGGGAGACTGCGTTGTATTGGTGCGACTACAAGTCATGATTATAAAAACTCATTTGATAAAGATAAGGCATTAGCACGCCGTTTTACGCAGATAAAAGTCGAAGAGCCAAGTGAGGAAGAATGCCTATTAATCCTTGAGAAAATCGCACCGCTTTATGAAAAGTTTCATAATGTAACCTATGAAAATGAAGCGATAAAAGCCTGTGTGAGCCTATCAAGCAAGTATATCACAGAGAGACATTTGCCCGATAAAGCCATAGATTTAATGGATGAGGCTGGAGCAAAGGCACAATTAAATGAATTTTTATGCAATGATGAGAGAAAAAGTGAGACTTTAGAGAAGCTAACAAAAACAAAGAAAACAAAAAAAGATTCTAAAACACAGCATAAGATCATCACCAAAGAGCATATTGAATCTCTTATGGCTTCAATCACAAACATTCCAAAATCAACGATTAATGCCGATGAAAGTATGCTATTAAAGAATCTAGAATCAAAACTTAAAAAACGCATTTTTTCTCAAGATAAAGCGATTGAAAAAATTGTAGAAAAGATAAAAATTAATAAGGCTGGTTTGGGTGAATTGCACCGCCCAATTGCAAGCTTTCTCTTCACTGGTCCATCTGGTGTTGGCAAGACTGAGTTAAGCAAGGAATTAGCAAAAATACTTGGCATTAAATTTGAGCGAATCGATATGAGTGAATACGCAGAATCTCATAGCATTAGTAAGCTGATTGGCTCGCCTGCCGGATATGTAGGCTATGAAGAAGGTGGGCTTTTAATCAATAAAATACGCATAAATCCGCATTGTGTATTATTGCTTGATGAGATTGAAAAGGCGCACAGCGATGTGTATAATATTTTGTTGCAAATCATGGATTCTGCGACATTAACGGATAATCAAAACAATAAAGCTGACTTTAAAAATGTGATTTTGATTATGACGAGTAATGCAGGAAGTAAAGAGGGCAACTCTGTGGGATTCCTTGATACAAGTGAGCATAGAGTTGGCATGGCGATTAAGGATACTTTTAGCCCAGAGTTTCGCAGTAGGCTTGATGCGATTATCCCCTTTATGCCACTTGGTGTGAATGAGTTGCAAAAAATCGCACAAAAATATATCACTGATTTAAACGAAACGCTAAAAGAAAAGCATATTACGCTAAATCTTAGCACAAAAGCCGCACAATTTATAGCACAACAATCTATTGATAAAGCACTTGGGGCAAGGGAGATTAAAAAAACTATAGATTCTGCTATTAAGCTTCCTTTAAGCAATGCCATGCTATTTGGAGAACTGCGTAAAGGCGGAGTAGCCCATATTAATGTAAAAAATAATACCCTTGTGTTTGATATACAAAAACAAAGGCAAGAGATTATCTAAAAAAGATTCTTAACATGCATTAAATAGTTTGTGTAGAGAAGCTAACTTATGGCTGTGTAATGCTAGAAAGTGGGGATATGACTTTGGATTTTGGCTCATTTTGGTGGGTCGGGGTTCAATATAAAAAGATATTTTGCGCTTACGCACTCAATATGACAAGATTTTAGAATCTTGTCATTTTAAGCCTTTGAAAAAAAGCAAAAATTCTAGCTTAGATTCTATATCTTTAGATACTTTCCACAAAGGCTTAGTATGACAAATATCTTCAGTACTACTAGATTTTAGATTATAAATGTGGTATATTTGCGATTTATTTTGAAAGGTAAAAAATGGCAATGACAACAAGCTTTAATTTAATAAGTAATGAAAACGCAATCATTCCAAATATCATTTTACGCACCATGCAAGATATAGAGCATATGCTAAAAGAGCTAAAAATCGCAGTAAAAAATCCCATTATATATAGCAGTGATGATATAAAAAACTTTGCAAATCTAAATCCATGGCTTGACCTTGCCTACAATATCGCTGATACAATAGACCCATCACTACTTGGCAATACTACAAAAACGCTTGATGATGCTACGCAATGCAGTGTTTTTGACCCAGAGATTGTAGTAGATAAGCAGTTTATGCAGAGTGTAAGTGATAGCTTTTCTCAATGCAGTGCTATGAATGCTAGGATTAATCAAAAGTTAGATGAGCTTGATGAGATTATGTCTAAAAGCATAGATATTTCTCGCTACACAAAAGATGAAAAAGCAGTCCTAACACAAGTCCAAACCATATATGAAACACTTCATAGCACACTGCAATCTATTATAGATAATGTTAATGGAAGCACAGATACCAACAGCGTTATAGGGCGTGGCATTACAAGTCTTATTGATCGCATAGATAAATATGCAAATGATTATGGTCTTGATAATGACGATAATGATTCTAACAAGCAAGATAATACAATGAAAATAGACTCAAGTAAATATGGTGATAATATACGGACAAGGAAGCGGGTATATATGCGTTGGATCAATAGTCTAAAAGATTGTATGGATTCTATACAAAATATAATAGGTTCTAATACACTAAGGGCTAATCACGCTAAACCAACCACACCGCAACCTAACCAAACTCAAAGTAACACACAAGCACAAAATACAGATGAAAAGCTAAGCAAAGAATCTAACAAAGATATACAACCACATCAAAGAAACCCATTTTTATAAAAAGGCAAATTATGCAACTCTCAAGCATAAAAGAATACTCGCAAATCTATGGCTTTGAGCCAAGCTTTGTGATATGGACACAAGGCTGTCCCATCCACTGCAAAGGCTGTTGGAATACACACACTTGGGATAGTAAAGGCGGCTTTACTATGGATATAGAATCTATCTTTAATAACATTAAAGAGCAAAAAGATTCCAAAACATTGCCGATACAAGCCGTTACAATATTAGGCGGTGAGCCTTTCTATCAATATGATGAGTTATATAAACTTGTATCGTTGATAAAATCGCTAGATTTAGGCATTATCGTATATAGCGGTTATGAAAAAGATGAACTAATACAAATGAAAAAAAATTCCATATTTAGCCTTATAGATGTGCTAATTTATGGTAGATATATAGAATCTTTGCGAGATTTAAACCTACATTTGCGCGGCTCTAGTAATCAAGTCATAGATTTTTTAAGCAATAGATATAATGAAAGCCTTATTAAAGATGGCAATTATATTGAAATTGATATTGATAACTTTGGAGGGCTTGATATTGTGGGCTATATTGAGCCAACAGATTCTATTATTACGCAAAACTTGTAAATATAAATCCATTATTTTATTGTAAAATTACGACTATTTTTTTGAGAATCTGTATGCAGATTTCTGCTAATTTATTAAAGGGGAGTTATGAAAAAGATTTGTTTATCGTTGGTTTTTAGTATAGGAAGTGTATATGCGGCTCATTGGGGTTATGATAAGCATAATGGACCAGATATGTGGGCGAAGATTGATCCTAAATTTAAGCTGTGTAGTTCTGGCTTAAAGCAATCATCAGTTAATATTGAGAGTAAAAAAACAACGGAATCTAAAAATGAGTTACACCTGCTTTATGGCACAAACTCAAAGGATATTATAAATAATGGACACACTATCGCCCTGCATTTTAATGAGGCGGGTGGCTTAGTCTATCAAAATAGAAAATATAATCTAGTCCAACTCCATTTTCACACACCTTCAGAAACGCAAATCGAGGGGAAATCCTACCCTATGGAAATGCACATGGTGCATAAAGATGAAAAGAATAATTATCTAGTTCTTGCCGTGCTATTTAGAAAAGGACAAAATAATATAATGTTAAATAATGTCTTATCTTATGCTCCCATTGATATAGATAAAGCCCATCAAATGGATATGATATATATCTCACAGCTCTTACCTAAGAATCATGGCTACTATGCTTTTAGCGGGAGTCTCACAACACCGCCTTGCAACGAGGGAGTGCAGTGGATAGTATTAAAAGAGAGTGTTGAAGCCTCACAAGCCCAAATTGATGCAATGCATGCAATCCTTAAAGATAATGCAAGGAATGTGCAGCCATTACATGACAGGGTGATTCTATCTGCGCCTTGATTTATGGCTATTCTATATGCCCTACTTTAAACAACATAGATATTTTTATGCTTTTATAGTTGTGTTATAAGGTATGGTTTTAAGGTTTTAGATTCTATTGGATTCAGTAATTTATAAGTGCATTTTTGCTATATTTTCAAGTATTTTTAAGTTTTTGACATGTGATTGTGTAGTTACAGAATCTAGAATTTCGCATTGAGGAGTAGTTGTGAAAGATGTTATTGAAAAACTAGAAATTATTCTCAATCAAGGCTTATATGGGCGAGATGAAGAGGTGAGACTAGCACTTTTATGCACCTTGAGTAATAAGCCACTTTTGCTTTATGGACATGATGATGCTAAAGATATACAAATGCGTTTTGAAGCGTTGTTTGGGGAAACGCCCATTAAAGCAAAGATTACCGCAGGCTCAAATCTCTCAAAAAATAAGGATAAATTAAGCAAATATACCGCCTATTGTTGCTTAGGCAATCATAATAATACAGAGCATCTCTATGATTATCTTTTCGCACCAAAAAACACAAATGTAATAGAAAAGCTAAAGCAGTTAGCCCCAGAAGCAAATAAACTGAAGAAATTTTTCCAAGATTATAATTTTACGCAGTTTTGGGACGAAGAGAATAGAGCAAAAGCAATTAATTTTATAGAATCCCTTGCTTCTCATGCAAACCCAACGGGTGAACTTGCAGGTGATATTGCAATGCTAGATGATGCAGAACAAAATCTAGTCAAACAGCTTTCAAATATCTCTGATAAAAGATTCAAAGACTTTTTACACTTACTTGCAGTAAATCTTATTATTAACAATAGAAAAGAGATTACACCCATTGACTTTGGTATGTTTTATTATTGTTTGCGTGATTGGTCTGATGGTGTGCGTTATCTTGAGACAACGATTTGTGCGAGTTTGTCAAATGATGAGTTACCAACCTTTGTATTCCATGATGAAGAGTATGAAAAGACATGTAAAGAGACTTTCTTTAAAAGCTACGAGCAGTATGCGTTTTTGATCCCAAATCTTGAATACATGGTATATGTGCCTTACTCTTCATCGCCAAGTATCCCAGCAAATGAGATATTTGTGCGACTAGATAGCTTTTATACGCAGTTTCAAAACCTTGTATGTGAAGAAACAAGCGATGATATAGCAAAGGATATGCAGGAAGTGGCAACGAAAGAGAATATCCTAAAAGACGCACAATTAAAAGAAATGGAACTAAAAGAGACGCAACTCGCACAAGTGCAGCTTAAAAGATCTGCATTTAAATCCGTAAAAGATGCCCTTGATGAGCGGCTAAAAATCGCAAATGCCAAAGAGAGCGAGTTTAGAGAGCAAAGAGAGATTTTGGAGAGTAAATATAAGGACGCAAAGACAACAGACAGAAGAGAGGGATTAGAATCTCAAATTGCTGAAGTGCAAGCAAAAGAAGATCAATTTAAAGAAATTAGACTAAATCTTGAAGCACAACTTCAAGATGCAAAAAATACGCTTGAAGATAAACTCAAACAGACAAAAGAGATTCTAGAAGAAAAACTACAAGAAGTAAAAGCAAAAGAACTTGACTTAAAAGAAGCCCAAGATAGATTAAACCAAAAGCTTACAAACCGCAAAGGCAATATGGATGTAAGGATAAAAGAGGGAAGAGAGTATCTTACGCAACTAAGGACACTGCCTGTAAATCTCAACAAAGCCGTTGATGCATGTAGAAAGCAAATTGATGCAGTATCAAAGCCAAATCCAATCTGGGCAAATCCACTAAAAATACATTTAGCTGCATTATATAAGATTCAGAAAAATCTACCCAATATGATAAAAGCCTTTGACTCTCAAGTAAAAAAATATGAAGAGCATGCAAAGCAATCCACACAAACACGCTAGGGTAAGAAGCATAAGTGTTCTTTAAACCCAACCTAGACGCTATAGTGAGTTTTTCATCAGCTGGCTGAATGTTAATATTTGTTACAATGTGCATCTTACGCTTCAACGATATATAAACTTATGTTGGAATTATCGTTACAAAAACCTTTAAAATAATGCTATGTTGCAAAAAAAATAATGAAACGATCGCACAAGAAGATATAGGGCTATGTAGCAACCACTTCTTAGGGTTTATATCTATCATTACGCATTATATATTTGATTCTATATTTTCGCATATCCTTTCAAATCCTTGGTAGTAGTCCCAACTTGCTACAATATCAGGTCGGTTTTCCTTGATATGTGCTAATTCTTTGTCAAAGATTTTTTTATATTTCATAGCTAGTATTGAATCTTGTCTAAATCTTTCTAGTATATCATTTTCATCGAGCCGCTTATTATTTTCTATGTTTGCGCGATTTTCCAACTCTTTTAGGAAACCTTGTAAATATTCCCTTGTAGCCTTAAATAATTCTTGTTTTGTTTGCAATTTTGCAAATGAATCTTTAGTCATAAGTAAATATAAGTTTTGAAACGGAATAGCAATATTAAGATTTTTGCTTATATCCACATAATTATCAAGGCTTTGAATCTGTGGTGTAGTAATAATAATTCTGTATTCCACCTCATTATCCATATGAGAATCTTTAGAATCTTTTATGGCAAGATTCTCATTTTCTTGTCCTCTAAACATAAAAGGCATATCACATTCTCTAACTATTAAAACACGCGGCAATAAACCCAAAAGCATACCGCCATTTACTTTTGCTTCAAATATATCCCTCTCTTTTGGTGGTGTAAAACCATATTCTTTTGCAAGCCTTTGAAAAGTCGCAAAGGCTTGTGTTTCCAAAATCTCATTAAATGCGATATATTGTATCTTGCTTACATGTTTTAGTGCTTTTGCTCTGCGTTGTATCGACAAGGCTGTTACACCATTTTCATCGCAAGATTCTTCGCTTTCTAACGCATCAAGGCTTGGGGCTGTGGGATTAATCCAGTATCTAATGCTATCAAGAAATATTCTATAATCTGTTTTTAAAGTGCATTCATATTGATATTCTCTCTCACCTAAGTGATTGACTATAGGTCGATAAATCGATATGGGATCTCGTGCAATGATAAGCAAAGGGACATGAGAATCTATTAAGGAAAATAGCTTTTCTCTCCCATAGAGATTTCTACCGCTAAGATAGATAATGCAGTATTTTTCGCGATTATTCACAAGCGTATTATAAAAATGTTCGTATTCAAGCTGTGGTTCTATATTACCCGTCCATAGCTCTGCTACGCAAACGCCGCAATATTCAAAAAATTTCTTCATAGCCTGATAGCCCGCACCATAAGTTGCCATATAGATAAAATTGTAATAACGCGGTAAGGGCATATTGTAGTGATAAGCTATGCTAGATTGGGTTTTTTCGTAGTCAAAAAGTGTGGGATTTAAGAGTGGAAAATATTGCGTTTTAGGATTGCAATCACTTATGGGGGGGGGGGGGTAATATACGGATTCTCTCCATATTTACTTTTAAACTCAGATGAATTTAACCATGCGATATGGGCTTTTAGTGTTTTTGCAAAAAAGAATGGAGAATCTAGCAAGACATTCTTGTAGGTTTCCTCCAAATTATTAGACATAAGCTTAAATTGTCTTAACTCTTTCTTATTCAGCATTATTTTTGGATAAAGCGACAAAAATAAGTGTATATTGAGTGGAAAAAATGTTTTTCTACATTTTGCTAATATGCGTTTTACTTTCTTAGAATCTTTAAGCCCCATACAATGTAACCTTGCATTTTAAAATCTCAAAAAGTGTAATTTTAACACAATTTTTAATATATTGCATTGACATATATAAAGCAATTACAAGCGATAAGGGCATGTTATGTGGTAAATAATGTGTATATTTTACACATTTTGAAAGAAAAAGATTTAAAATATTTTTTACAAACTACAAAAAATCCCCATATAAGCCATTTTTTTGGAAAATTATTTATTTTTTATGCAATAATACTGAACCTAAAACGAAACTGAAAGGAAATGTATGATAGGAAACTTGAGAAATTTGACAAAATACACAAGCATTGCTTTGCTTGTTGGTAGCTCTTTTGCGATGGCAGATTGTGGCGATGAAACCGAAGGGAATCTTTTTGGCTATGAGAGATGTGCTAATGAGGATAGTAAATTCTTTACACTCACTGGAAATGTAGGGACTTTTACTAAAGCTGGTTTTAATGGTGGCAAGGTTAATACTGCAAACAACTTTTATCCAACTGAAAGCTTTACAAGTGTGTTTGGTGAGGTTAATGGTAAGTTTAACATTAACGAAGTGTATGAAAATGATTATTTCTCAAAGTTTGAAGTAGGCATTGGTGCAGCGGCGGCTGGACTTGCTTGGGATACTACAAAGTATGATGGCGTTACTAATAATGGTAGTGGCTTAAGTGGCGGTAGTGGATTAAACAACCAATATATAGGTTCATGGGGCGGTTATCTTGGCAATGAAACTACATCTTATACCAACAATCGCCAAATTTTCGTGCATAATGCCTATGTTGATTTACAAGCAAAGTATTTCAATCTAAAGCTTGGTAGATATGAATCTGGCATGGATTATTTTAGTGGTTATACACAAGGTTTTAACTTTGATTGGCATACTGATTATGGCGATACAGAATCTAAACCTGCAAATGAAGTGAAAGTATGGTGGTTTAGCTCATTTGGTCGTGCATTTGCTTACTCGCAATGGTTCTTAGACTACTATGCGGTAAAGACAACTGATGGAAAAGCGAGTTATGGTATCCACTCAGTTGGTGTTGATGTTACGCATGGTGGCATTTCTGATACAGATAATGGCTTTGCTTATGGTGATACTTTGCTTGTTCGCCCATTCCTTTACTTTTATCCCGGACTTTATGAGGCACCGGGCTTAAAAGCAGTATATGAATATCAGTTTGGTAATGGACTTGGGTTTAAGGTTACAGCACAGGGCTTTGGGCTTCATGTACATAAGGCATTTACAACAACTGGTACATCTAGGGGTAGATATAATGAGCAGGTTGATGAATGGAGTGGGAATCTAAACCTAATCGCACAGGGTAATATCTATAACTATAATGTGCGTATAGGCTACTATGAAAACTTTGGTAGTGCAAACTCACACTTTGGGACCTATGGGAATCCAATGGGGCTAGACTTTTGGACTGCGAGTGTATATGACATAGGTGCAAGCATTAGTGATACAATCAACAGAAATGCAAGGACTGGGTATCTCTCTGGCGGTGGTCATTATGACTTAGAGTATGGCACACTCTCATGGGATTTGCTTGGCAGAATCACAAGAAGCCCTAGAAGTGATGAAGAGAGCATTGCCCTGTCTGTAAATCATGCTTTCAAAAATGGTTTAGCAGTGGGATTAAAACTAGAGTGGTTTAGAGATACTACAAAGGCTGGATATAATCCGGGTGCTGGACTTAAGGAAAGCAAAGCTTTATCTAAAGCACAAACAGATGATAGAAGCCATGCGTTTTTCACACTTGGCTATAATTTCTAATCATTGCAAGATTTAAGTGGGGTTTTGGCTTATATTGCATATATGGATGTGTAACTTACTCTGTGTGTAATAGCCATACGAAATTTTATCTTTCTTGCTTTCCATACAATTGGATAGGAATTGTTATGGAGTGAGAAAATAGCTCTTGCTTGGCTTTTATTGTAGCTTTCCGTATTTTTTCATCCATTCTATTTTATAATTGGTGTTGCAGCGTGTTATACAATTAACGCCCTGAGAAGTTCCATTTGAATTTTAAATTTTATGCATCTTGTTTGTAGAGTGCCTATTGTTTCTTAATTTATCAAAAATAATATCATATCAAAAGTTAGTAACTAGGGTATTTAAACTGCAATGGTGTTGTTGAGATTATATCATATAAACAAGATATGAAATATAGTTGTTAATTGCCATTATTGTCATAGACTATAAAGATAGATTAGGATTTTAAAATTAGAAAAGAGATTAGCAAATAATATAGCAAGGTAAAAAATTACGCTAATTCAAAGACTTACCCCCCCCCCCCCATTGTTAATGCTATTCTCAATATTTGAGATTACATTTGCTGCATGTTTTAATCGTTGATTATCAAAATGTGTATAGATTCTGCTTGTCTCAACGCTACTATGTCCTAAGCTTTCTTGCACTAAAATGAGATCTTTACTTTTATTATAAAGCATAGTTGCAAAGCTATGTCGTAATAAATGCGCTCCATTTTTCGCCTTACGGATACCCGCACTTAAAAGCAAGTTCTCAATAACCACATAAATATAAGATTGTGCAGGGACATGAAACTTTTTATTAACAAATAATGGCATATCATCAGCTACATGTGGAAAAGTCGCACGCAGGGCTACCCAGTTATTATAATATTCTTCTATCAGCGTTTTTGCGATAAAGACAATACGCATTTTATTACCCTTGCCACGCAAACGCAATACATAATAATCTCCCTCCAAAGACACATCTTTATAACCAATCTCAAGTATCTCACTCACACGCGCACCGCTATACACAATCATTAGAATGATGAGCTGATTTCTAAGTCGCACCACCGAATTTATATGTTTTTGCTTAATGTCATAGCTTTTTAATGCGTTTAAAAACGCATTTAACTCCGCTTCCGTTAAAAACTCGGGTAAATCATGAGATACCGATCGCTTAGATAGCACGATGTCCATATTATAGATATGGGCTGCACCATTTTCTAAGGTATTTTGTCTTTGTATAAAATCAAAAAAGTTTGTCAAGGCAAACTGATAATTGCGTATTGTTGTAAGACTTAGATTTGCTGTATAAATACTCAAAAACTCTTGCACATTCTCAACATGTATCTCACGCATATCAGAGAATCCAAGCCGCATACAATACTCATAAAATGTAAAAAGTGGATTTGCATAAGTATTAATGCCTAGCAAACCTATTTTTCTCGCTCTTTTGCAAATGGATCGAATCTCATCAATCGAGTTTAGTCCCCCACTTTGTATATCTTGAATAACTTGTGCGAATACCGCCTTATCCTTTACTCTGTGTGCAGTTAATCCCACAAGCTTTGTATAAAAAAATCGCTCCAACCAAAATCGCAATGAAATATCAAATGATTCTCGATTGAGTGGATAAGACATAATGAATTCCTTATAACAATTATCTTTAAAACTTTTAAAACAAAACAACTAAAGAGCCGGCATATAATCTGTTGGCGAACTCGCGGTGGCAAAAGGCTTCTTTGCTATGCGTCCAGCTTCATAGCTTAATCTACCGCCTTCAACTGCAAGTTTCATAGCTTTTGCCATTCTCACTGGATCTTTTGCTTGTGCTATGGCAGTATTACTTAGCACACCATCTGCCCCAAGCTCCATAGCGATAGCCGCATCACTAGCACAGCCCACACCAGCATCTACAATCACAGGGATTTTTACCGCTTCTTTTATAAACATAACATTAAAGCGATTTTGCACCCCAAGCCCACTGCCAATAGGTGCAGCAAGTGGCATGATCGCTGCAGCCCCAGCGTCCTCTAGCTTTTTTGCCATAATAGGATCATCATTTGTATAGACTAGAATCTTAAAGCCTTTATTTGCTAGAATCTTTGTCGCTTCTAGTGTTTCTATCACATCAGGATAAAGTGTCTTTTGTGTATCACCGATAATCTCTAGCTTGATAAAATCAATCCCGGTGCCTTCTCTCACAAGCTCAAACATACTCACCGCTTCTCTTGCAGTGGTGCAACCAGCAGAGTTTGGTAAAAATGAAATATTGGTATCCCTAAAATAGTCCATGAGATTTGGTGCATTTTTATCTAAGATATTCACGCGTCTAACCGCAACAGTAATCATCTCAGCACCACTTGCAAGTGTCGCCTCTCTTGTAATCTCAAAGCTCTCATACTTTCCGCTACCTACAATCAAACGGGAGTGAAAGCTCTTCCCTGCAATAACTAATGACATTTTGTAATCCTTAAGAATGCAATAAAAGTTTTGGAATAAAGTGATTGTATTATAACACAGAATCAATAATAACTAGTGCCGCAAACTACAAAAAAAAAAAAAAACGATTTGCCCTATTTTTAAATATCGATATTTGTAATTTTTATTAGATAACAATAAGATAAAATATAACTTATATTATTAGTAATCATGTCATAGAATTATAATGCTACATAACCTACGGAAAATGCAATTTTTAGCTAATATTCATAATAAATACAAATCATAATATACAAAAAACTTGACATCTTTTTGATAGAATGCCACATATCCCTTAGCGACTAAAACTAGAGTTGGGGGATATACATTTACATTATATTAAAAGGACAAATCATGGAAGTAAAATTTAAAGGCACTCCAGCAAAACTAAGTAGCAATACAATTAAAGTTGGCGATAATGCCCCAAAAGTAGCTCTTGTAGCTAAAGACTTATCACAAGTAGAAGTAGGTGGTGCAAGTGGAGGCTACCAAATCATCAATGTCGTGCCAAGCCTTGATACAGGTGTATGTGCGACACAAACGCGTAAATTCAACGAAGAAGCAGCAAAACTGACAAACGCAAAAGTATATGTCGTGTCATTAGATTTGCCTTTCGCTCAAGGACGATTTTGCAGCACTGAAGGGATTGAAAATGTAATAGCACTTAGCGATTTTAAGGCAAAAGACTTTGGCAAGGCGTATGGGCTGATTTTAGAATCTTCTCCACTTGCAGGGCTACTCACTCGCGCGGTGATTGTGGTAGATCCACAAGGCAAAGTCGCCTATGTAGAAGTATGCGAAGAAATCACAAATGAGCCAGACTATCAAAAAGCACTTGGAGTGGCGAAGGGGTAAGTTTTAAGCTTCATAGAAACTAGTTTTTCAAAGCAAAAAATTTATCCTGGCGCGCCCGGTCAAGGATTTTGCCGAGGCTCGCCACAATAGTGCCGTGATTCTTCTATTGTGCTATGGTTGAGCAAGGCGAAATATCCAGTATAGCCTTTTGGACGGAGGATTTTCACTTCACATTTAATTTGGCAGATAAACTTTCAATCTTCTATTTCATGTTACTTTTATTTTATAGTAACCTGTCTCATAAACTTAAAAATTTATTAGTTTTTGATATAATAACCGCTTTATTTTTAGAATCACTTTTGCAAGGTTTTTAGTTTGGCAGATACTCGTCTCTTTTTTCTTGTTACTGCATTGCTTGGGATAGCTATATGTATGAGCTATTCTCTCTCATCTTATGCGGTATTATATTATGGCTATGGGCAGTTTCATTTTCTCTATCGTGAGCTTTTTGCAAGTTGTCTTGGCGTTATGCTTATGTGGGGTTTATCTTATTTTAATGTAGAAAAACATTTGCTTGGCTTTGGAGTATTGCTGCTTGTTACATCATTCATAATTATCATCATATTACCATTTTTACCTGATAGCTATGCGACAAGTGCGGGTGGGGCGAAACGATGGCTGCGTTTGCCAAATATTTCACTTGCACCTTTAGAGTTTTTTAAAATCGGCTATATTATCTTTGTTGCGTGGAGTTTCAGTCGCAAGTTTAATAATCCAAGATCGTTGCCATTTTTGGAGCAACTTGGGATATTGATACCTCACTTATTCCTGTTTATGTGTGTTGCGGCTCTCATTTCTACATTGCAAAATGATTTGGGGCAAATTATCTTATTATCCCTTGTGTTTATTGTTATGCTGATTTGTGCTGGTGGGAGATTCTCACTTTTTACACTAGCGCTTGGCGTTGTGTCTGTCATGGGGACAATCCTTATTGTAACAAGTCCGCATAGGATAAAAAGAGTGCGTGAATGGTGGATAAATATCGAAACGCTTATCCGCTCGTATGCCCCAAACTTTTCATTACTTAGCGATGGTGTTGATGCTGGTGGGCAGGTGCAGAATGCGACTTATGCCTTTTATAATGGTGGGCATTTTGGCGTGGGTATTGGTGAGAGTATTGTAAAGCTTGGCTTTTTGGGTGAAGTGCATACGGATATGATACTTGCTGGGATTAGCGAAGAGCTTGGGCTATTTGGGCTTTTAGTATGCGTTTTGCTAGTATTTATGATTGTTTTTAGAATCTTTAAAATCGCATTTCGTTTGCAAAAAAGCTTTTTTTCACTCTTTTGTGTTGGTATAGCAGCCCTTATTGGTATTAGCTTTCTTATTAATGCGTTTGGTGAAACAGGTATTATACCTATTAAGGGCATGGCAGTGCCATTTCTAAGCTATGGGGGGAGTAGTTTGCTTGCCTTATGTATTGGCATTGGCTTAGTATTGGCATTATCAACAAAAGTAGATTTGGGTAAATAGATTCTATAAGGATATAATATGCAGGCACAACCACACATTCCCCTAGTTTTACAAGTCAGTCAGCTAACTATGCAAATAAAGTCATTGCTTGAGAGTGATTTTAGCTATGTTGAGGTTGAAGGTGAGGTGAGTGGCTTTACGCACCATAATAGCGGACATATCTATTTTAATCTAAAAGATGAAAATGCGACAATCTCTTGCACCTTTTTCCGCCATAATGCACGAAACAATCCCATTAAATTGCAAAATGGCGATAAGATTATCGCAAAAGGCAATATCAGCGTATTCCCACCGCGTGGGACCTATAATCTCAATATTGTAAAATGCGTGCATAGTGGCATAGGCGATTTAAAAGCACAATATGAAGCCCTAAAAAAAAGATTAGAAGAGCGAAATTATTTTTGTAAAAACAAACCATTACCACGATTTCCCAAAAGAATAATCCTGCTTACAAGTCAAACAAGTGCCGCCTTGCAAGATATGATAAAAGTAGCAAGCAAGCGTTATTGTCTATGTGAATTTATCCTTATTGATACGCTGACGCAAGGGCGTGAGGCAAAGCACTCTATTGCTAAAAATCTTGCCTATGCGGATAGGCTTGGTGCGGATATTTTAGTGCTTGCAAGGGGTGGTGGAAGTATTGAAGATTTATGGAGCTTTAATGAAATGGAGGTGCTAGAGGCGATCTTTGCCTGTAAAACACCTGTGGTATCAGCAATAGGACATGAGATAGACTATCTTTTAAGCGATTATGTTGCTGATGTGAGAGCCCCGACACCAAGTGCTGCTATGGAGATGATTCTATGTGATAAGGATAATCTCATCACGCAGTTATGCGATATGGAATCTATGCTAACACACACAATGCAAACACATATTACGCAAAAAAAATCGATATTAAATCATCTAGCACAAAGCCTTGAGATTCTAAATCCATTACAAAAGATAGCACAACATAAACTGCTACTGCAAACACTCACACAAAACCTGCAAGATTCTATAAAATGGTTTTACACGCAAAAAAAACATGCCCTATTACAACAGCAAGAGAAACTAGACCTTGCAAAACCCACACAAAAACTACTCATAATGAAAACAGAGATACAATCTCTAAGCAAAAAGCTTCATGGCGAGTTTTCATATATTGTCGAGCAAAAAATAAATCAAACAAAGCAAATAGAGCTTGAGTTAAAAAATGCCATGCTTCAAATGATGACAAGAAAAAGGGCAATGCTAAACTTTAACCTTAATGATTCTATGCAGAATGCCCTGCGACAAAAAAGACTTATGCTAAATAATCTAATTGATATACTACACGCTCTAGACCCTAGCAAAAAAGCACAATATGGATTTGCACAAATATTAAAAGACGATAAGCTAATACAAGTAAGCGAACTGCAAGAAAATGATGTTATTGAAATTGTAGATTCTAGTGGGATAAGAAACGCACGCATTTTGGGCTAGAGGGTTTAAACTCGAAGCTAAGTTTTTTATCTAGGCGATACTAAAATGGATTTAATATAGGTTTGTAAAAACTAAAAGCTGCCTAACTAACATCTATCAGATATACATCAAAGCACTCACAAATCATTCATGTATATAAAAATGTAAAATTTTAAACTTTAATATGAAAAATAATGAAAAATGTTTTTTTTTTTTTTGTAATTTTGGCTACAATAACGACTTTACACTGCAAAAACAAAGGAAAAACAAGGAGTATAAATGCAGTTTATCCGTGATATGAGTATAGGCAAGAAAATCAGCTTCCTTTTAACAACAGCTTTAGTGCTAGGTATGTGTGTGCTTTATATGGTTGTATCTAGCAAACTAGAAAATAGTATGCAATATGAAGCACAAAAAACGCTTATTGCAAATGCTATTCAAGATGCTAGAGATGTAGAGAACTACTTCAATGTTGCAGGTGGGAATCTTGAGGCGATCACAAAGGCAATCCATGCAGACTGGGAGGAGGGGACTAGCTCTCTTAGCGATAACTCTCTTATGCACTTTCTAGGCTACATTGTGGATTACGATCCCGCCATGATAACCACTTTCGCACAGATTAAACACCCTTCTTTTTCTCGTAGTAGAAGGGCAAACGCAAACTTATATAATGCAAACGGCAATTTAGAATTTGCTCTCATAGACACGAATAATAATGAATACGACACGGGCATTGAGATAGCAAAGCAAGGTGTTATAAAAATGCCTGATGGACGCAGTATTTTTGAGGGTATGCCAGACATTAAAGAAGCATACACACAAAAGGACATGATTCTGACAAAGCCTTATCGCATACTCTACAATAATGTGGAGACATCAGTTGTGGGCGTGATTTTTCCAATCGTTTCAAATAATGATGAGGTTGTTGGTGTGCTTGGAACGCTAATTGATATGGATAGTCTTTCAAAAGTCGTATTCAATCCAAAACACGCTTTATATGCACATGCAGAACGCTTTCTTATAAATCGTTATAATGCCTTGACGCTCTATCCTGATACAAAAAAGCTTGGAGAATCTCTTGATGCAGTTATGGATTCTAAAGCAGCCCAAGAAATTATGGCGTTGCAGTATGATTCAGAGGCTGGAGCGAGAGAGAATACAAAGGTTATTGAGATAGAATCTAAGAGTGGTGCAAAAGGTTTAGCAAGTGTCTTTAAATTTGAGATATGGGATAATGTAGTATGGACTATGGTGAGTTTTGCACCCTATGATGAAGTGCTAGAAGAACTATATTTGGTAAGATATGCGATCATTGTTACCGTGCTAGTCCTTACAATCTTTATTATCTTAATCACTATTGGCTATGCAAAATTCTATTTGCAAAGCGATATTGAGAAAATCTATGTTGGCTTGGAAAATTTCTTTGCATTTTTGGATTATAAAACAAATAAAGTTGATAGCATTGCAATTCATAAAAAAGATGAATTTGGACGAATGGCACAGAAAATTAATGCCGTTGTAAAAGATATTGAGAATCATAGTCTGCAAGATAAGGCTGCCATTACTGATGCCATAGATGTTGTAGATAGGGTAGAGCATGGCGACCTAAGAGTGCGTCTAACAGAAAAGCCATATAATCCACAATTGGTTAAATTACAAGAGATTCTAAATAATTTGCTTGAGGTTTTACAAACAAAAATCGGTGGCAACATGAATGAGATTCAAAAGCTTTTTGAGCAGTATAAAAACCTTGATTTCCGCAACTCTATCCCTGAAGCAGAAGGCAATATCGAAAGCATTGCGAATCTACTTGGTGCTGAAATACGAAGAATGCTAAAAGATTCGAAATCTTTTGCAACAAGCCTTAACGATAAGTCAAATTCGCTTGAAGACAATGTCAATAAACTCACAGAAGGCACAACGCAACAAGCCCAAGCCCTAACGCAAACTGCCGCTTCACTGGAGCAAATCACAGCTTCAATGCAAAGTATGCGTGGGCGTATGAATGAAGTGTTGCAACAAGGTGAGGATATTAAAAATATCGTAGCTATCATTAATGATATTGCAAATCAAACAAACTTGCTTGCTTTGAATGCTGCTATTGAAGCAGCAAGGGCTGGAGAGCATGGCAGAGGCTTTGCAGTCGTTGCTGATGAGGTAAGGAAACTAGCAGAACGCACACAAAAAAGCTTAAGTGAAATTGAAGCAAATGCCAACATTCTATCACAAGGTATAAATGAAGTAGCAGAGACCATAAACGAACAAGCACAAGGTGTAGCCCAAATCAACGAAGCTGTTACGCAACTCGAAGATAGCACACATCAAAGTGCAGATGTTGCAAGGCATTCACAAGAGATTAGTCAAGCAGTGCATGAAATCGCAGAACAGATTCTTGAAGACGCAGAGAAAAAGCAGTTTTAAGTTGGCTTATCATCTTTAATTGCATAAAAATAAAGCATATATAATGCGTGGTTTATACTTTGCATGTGCTGATATTTCTAAGGGATAATGTATGGATTCTCATAATAATATAAAAACAAAGAGTTTCTTTCTCTCTTTGCCCTTTCTCTTTGTGCTTTATGTGATACTTTGCATTCTTGGCATTTTAGCTTACCGATACTTCATCACACAAACGCCACTTTTTGAACATACTTTTGTTGAGCTTATATCAAGGGGAATTATCCTTGTTTTTTACCTTTTTGTTGTGAATCTTCCTGCATTTTTTCTTGTATTTATTCCCCTATTGCGACAAAACCTTGTTGTTTTTGGCGTATGCCTTGCTATTGTTGTTGCCTTTTTTCTCACAGGGCTGTCTGCTACCTTAACTCTCAGCAATCAAATTTTTATGATTCCTTGGTTTGTGATATGGGAAAGCTTTGTTGTAGTGAGTATTGTGCGTGTTGCCTTTTTCCGCAATATGCCCACACTCAATGCGTCTATCGTGCTATTTTCAAGCCTCAAAATCATCATTGGCTTTTGCCTTGGCATTGTATTTTTTATATGTTGTGTGGTATTTCAAATCTCTATCTTTGAAAAATACGACTTCACTGGCAAAAACTATGGGATACCATTTCATAAAAAAGTTCTCTTTCAAGATTTGGGATTCTAAATTTCTAAACAACAATAGCTAATAACATTTGTCTGCAAAACCAAGCCCCGACTTTCTAGCAGGAGAGATTTATATAAGGATTAATAAGGCCAGTTTGATTCTATTGCATCTGTAGTTGGCTTTTTAGTAAGAGTTTCAGAGATTTTGCCAACGCTTACAATAGAGATTTTACTATCAGCGATATATTGACTTTCAATCGTGTTATTTTGCTGTATATCATAAGGGCGGACAACACCGCTGATTTGGATAATCTGCTTTTCACCATTTACAAGCATTTCCTGCTTACCATAGATAAAGTAATTGCCATTTTCCATAACCTTTAAGATTCTAGCGGTAATCGTTAGGGCAAGATTCTGTGACTGCGAATATGTCCCACCACCTTGAAAGTTAGTCGCATTGTTTGGCTTTGTGAGCGTATAATTGACTTGATCGTTAAGATAAGCCGTGTTTGCCTGCTGCTGTGCGTCCTGTCCATTATAGGTCATTTGTGCAGGGGTAACATTCCCCCCGCTACTCCCGCTATATTTTTTGTCAATCTTAAAGTCATTTGTGATATTTTCCTTAATCTTAATCGTGATTAAATCATCGACACGCATAGCCCTTCTATCCGCAAATAGCGGTCTCTCTCCCTGTCCAAACAAAGAACCCGGTCTTTGAAACTCCGGCACAAAGTCTTTTGAGGGCATATCATTTACATAATCTGGGGCATTCATATCAATTTCTGGCTCATACGCACAAAGTAATGTTGGAAGTAATAATGCTAAGCCTATTTTTCTTATACTCGCTTTTCTCATACTCATCCTTTAGTAAAATATTGTATAATTCAAAGCAATTTGCATTCCCAAAAAGGATTTACATGAGTATTAAAGATTCTATAATGGCAGACATTAAAGAGGCAATGAAAAGCGGTGATAGCACAAAACGAGATGCGTTGAGAACTCTGCATTCCGCACTTAAACAAGTAGAAATCGATAAAAGGATTGTGCTAAGTGATGAGGATTGCATAGGGATTCTAAAGACTGCCCTGAAGCAAAGAGAGGATGCAAAAGAGAGTTATTTGAATGCAGGTAGGCAGGATTTAGCGGGTAAAGAGAGTTATGAAATCTCACTGATTCTACAATATCTACCCAAACAGCTTGATGATAATGAGCTAGAAAATGCTATAAAAGAGATTATAGAAAAGGTTGGTGCAAAAGATTCTAGGGATTTAGGCAAAGTCATGGGTGCAGCAAAAAGTCTTAATGCAGTCGCTACTGGTAAAAGAATATCAGATATGGCAAAAAAGCTGTTGCAATAAATATAATTAGATTGTGTTTGAGTGGAAATTTACATTAAAGGTATAGCTATAAAATCCCACACCAAAGCTTCAATCCCTAACGATATAGTTTTTTAGAATCTATTCTATATAGATTCTGCAAAGCAGTGGGTTTTTCTGTAAAGTCATATTGGTATTGTGAGTATTGATGTAAGATGGTTTGCATTGATAGAGTTTATTTTACCCCACTTACCCATTTTTGTTCCCTTATTTTTAGCTAAAAGCATTAGAATCTTATTAAGCAGTTTTATCTAATAACCTTATTTGATTATATGCCATATAGCATTATTCTAAGCCTATACACATAAAATAACAATCTTTTGCATTAAATTAAAATGGATTTTGAGAAGCTATGCAATCTAAGACTAATGCGGCTAAATAATGTTGTGTTAAACCTCTTTTACAATACTCTAAAATCAATGTCTCAAAGTATTCTCTAGCTCCATAGATAAATCAACGCCTTCTGCTGGTGGAGGTGGAAAAAGTCTTGTCTCCATTTTGCGTAAAAAAGCAATCACAGAGCTATTATAGTCGCCATAAGGCGATTGAGACACCATATAAAGATAGGTAAGCTTGCCTCCTGCATCGATTCTAATGCGAACTTTCGCACTTGTGGCTGCTTGGTGAAAGCCCCCACTTTTTTGCCATTCACTCATTAGAATCTGCTCAATTTGGGCATACCACTTATCATATTTCTTTTTATCTTCAGCGTTACCAGAAAATTTGGGCTTTTCTAGCATGATTTTTGTTGTCATCGCTTGTTTAATATTTGTTTTAAGATTCTGTGTGGCTTGCTGCAGGGCTTTTGTGCTTTGCTCTAGGGCGAGTGCATTTTGTGTGAGTTGTGCTTGTTTTGCCTTTTGCGCTTCATCTCTTTGCTTCCTTGCCTCATCTAACTCTTTTTGACGCTTTGCTTCTTCTTCCTTGCGTATATCTTGTGAAGTCTTTGATGACACATTTGCAAACACATCAGCAAGATTCACTTCTTTTGGTTTCTCTTGTGCTTCCTTTGGCTTTTCTACTAATTTTTCTGGTGTTTTTTCTGCTAATGTTTGTTTTGGTGGCGTTGTTTCTTTTGGTATTTCTGCTTCTTGTTTTGCAATGGATTCTGTCATTTTTTCTTCTATTTGTTCTTGTGGAGTATTTTCTTGTGTCATTGCTTGTTGCAACTCTTGCAGGGCAGAATCTTCTTGTGGTGCAATATCGGCTAATTCAATACTTTCATTTGCTAGAATCTCTGCCATTACCGCCTCTTCTTCACCATATCGCACCTGCTCTTTATAGAATCTAAAGCCGCCAATAAGTAAAATCAGCATAAGCGCATAAATCAAAAAGGCTGCAAACCCACTTGCTACATGCAAAGATGGGCTATTTTTATGCATAACGACATCTTCTTTCATTGCGTTCCTAACGATACTTTAGTAAATCCGGCTTGTTTTAGCACAGCAAATATAGGCAAAACTTCGCCATAGTATAGATTCTTATCTGCATAAATATAGACTGATTGCGATTTATCATATCTATTTGCACGCAGTGAAAAGTTCTCTTTAAAACTCTCATAGGCAAACACATCTTTATCCACATGGATTTGCCTATCCTTATCGATACGCACAGAGAGTATAGGATTTATTTCTGCACGCTTACTCTTTGAGCCATCTGGTAGTTGTATATCCTCTCGATACACTATCGCTGGTGTTGTTACCATAAGGATTGCAAGTAAAACAAGCATAATATCAACAAGCGGAGTAATGTTTAACTCTGGTTTTTCTTCAAGCTCTAAATCATCCATTGACTTTTCCGCCCCATACAATATTGTTAGTTTTTTCTTGTGTGAAAGCCTCTTTAGTCCTATCAAAGCCATTATTATCCATATCAGTGGTAGCAGCAAGGGCTACATCAATTTGTGCTTGCAAACATACGCCAAGCACAGCAATCTTGCGTTTCAATATGAGATAGAAAGAATACGCAGGAATAGCACATAAAATGCCCCATGCAGTCGCTACAAGTGCCTTTGAAATAATAGGGGCAATCACCTCAAAAGTCGCCTGTCCTTGCGAACCTAAATGTGCAAACGCATCAAGGATTTCTGTAACTGTGCCAAACAAGCCGATAAATGGTGCAGTAGAGCTAACAATGCTTAAGAATGTAAGCCCACCACTCGCATTTTTTAGAATCTGACTTTTCCAAACTTGTAACATCTCTTTTGATAAAAGCCTATGCCCTTTTGAGCGTGCAAATACCGCACTTTGCGGAATGCTTATATCCTTTGATAATAATAAATCAAGCGAATAAGTTTCCCTATCTTGAATACCGCGTATCACAAACCATTTATAGATAAAAATCCATAATGTAGCAATCACATAAAGCGATAGCCAAAAAATAACAAGCAGAGTAATAACCCCACTTGTCTCAAAAAAGCTAACCAACGCACCCATACATTATCCTTAAAATAATTAGAATTAATCAAAGTCCATTACTAATAATCTAGGAATTATATACATAAATTGCGAATTTATAGAATCTTTACAAAATATTAAAGTTGAAAGCGGGTGATTATAGTTAATCTTACATTCAAAGCAAGTATCCAAGTATCATTGTTTGGCTTCTTGTGTGATTTTTAGAATCTAGTCTTATTGCAAAACACTATGCGAGAAACTTTTAATCATTTTTTGTATCTTAGTCATTCAAACATATAAGCAAAAATCATATTTAATATCCAGCTTAGGATCTGCAAAATCATTAAAGTTACGATAATTGTTAGATTTAAGATAGAATCCACTTTTTATAATACAATATTTTACAAGCAAAGGCATTCATGTTAGTTGATAGATTAAAGCCAATTATTGAGCGAAATGACGCATTAGCAGCCATGTTAAGCACTGAAGAAGTCATAAATGACATTGCGAAACTCACCGCATTAAGCAAGGAAAAAAGTGAAAGCGATGAGATAGTCGCGAAGGCAAAAGAGTATCTAAAAGTCCTTGATGACATTACTAGCAATAAGGCGTTATTAGAGGACAAAGAGCTAGGAGAGTTAGCCAAAGAGGAGCTAAAAGAGCTTGAAATAGCACAAAAAAACCTTGAAGATGAGATTAAGATTCTATTAATCCCAAAAGATCCAAATGATAAAAAGAATATCTATCTTGAGATTCGGGCTGGGACAGGTGGCGATGAAGCGGGGATTTTTGTGGGCGATTTGTTTAGTGCGTATTGTCGTTACGCAGATTCTAAGCAGTGGAAAGTAGAGATTATTAGCAGCAGTGAAAATTCAGTCGGCGGCTATAAAGAGATGATTGCCTTAGTGAAAGGTGATGGTGCATACTCAAGGCTAAAATATGAGGGTGGCACACATAGGGTGCAGCGCGTCCCAAAGACAGAATCACAAGGCAGAATCCACACTTCCGCAATAACTGTTGCCATCATGCCAGAAGTCGATTCACTAGAGATAAACATTAATCCAAATGATTTAAAAATCGATGTATTCCGCAGCGGTGGACATGGCGGTCAAAGTGTGAATACGACCGATTCTGCTGTGCGTATCACGCATATTCCAACGGGTATCAGTGTGTCTATGCAAGATGAAAAGTCTCAACATAAAAATAAGGATAAAGCCCTAAAGATATTGCAGGCAAGGTTGTATGAAGCCGAGCTTGAAGCACAAAATGCGCAAAATAGGGAATCAAGGAAAAACCAAGTCGGTAGTGGCGATAGGAGTGAAAGAATCCGCACCTATAACTATCCACAAAACCGCATGAGTGATCATCGCATAAACCTTACATTATATAGCCTTGAAGAGATTATGTTAAGTGGCGATTTAGATAAAGTGATAGACCCACTTATCGCACATGCACAAAGCCTTGCTTTATCGAACGCAAATGAAGCGTAGGTGATTTAGTAGCAAGCTTGCTTTAGCATAAGAAATGTTGTCTTTAAGCATTAATGCCATTGTTTTTTGTAATTTATGCTATAATACCCCACACTTCACAAAAAACCACAAATTAACACAAAAGGATACACATGGGATTACGAAAACTTATAAGAAAAACTTCTTGGTATAAAAACTATCAAGCAAAGAAAGAATCAAAAATGAGTGATGAAGAATACTTCATATACAGACATAAAAAAATCTTTGGCTATACACCAGACTTTAAAAATCCACAAACCTTTAATGAAAAAATCATTCATAGAATCTTATTTGATAGGAATCCAATATACACAGCCCTAGCAGATAAACTCAAAGCTAGAATCTATATAGCAACAATATTAAAAGACTTTAATGCCAACAATACACTAGACTCTAACAAAGATTCTAATACTCTAGTTTCTCACACCAATCATATAACTCATATAACNNCTAAATCAAAACAACACAGATTTACAAAATAACCCCACACTAAACACAACAACTTCTATTACCCCACAAACACAAAATAAAGAAAATGAAAGCATAGAAACTGCATATACCGACAATTCACAATCAATACAGAATTTAGATGCTGTAAATTACGCTCTAAAACCCGCACTCTACCTAAGTGGTTGAGTTGCAATCTTAGCAAAATAAAACACAAAAAACATGGAACATAAATAAAGCAAAGAATCTAAACTCATTTTAAGATTCTTAAAGTTTTGCATTCAAGCAAATAAATTTAATAAAAAGGATAGGTATGAAACAAGGTGATTTTACAGAAGTGGCAAAGCACTATCACAATCGTCCCGCATATAGTGTGATGCTTTTAGACAAGCTTATAAAATGTGTAAATGACACTAATAAGCCTTTAGATAAGCTAAGAGTAGTAGAAGTTGGTGCTGGCACGGGCAAACTTACAAAGATTCTAGCTGATGATTTTGGCATGAATATAAGAGCGGTTGAGCCAAATGACTCCATGAGAGAAGAAGGGAAGAGCTATACAAAAGATTCTAATATTTCATGGTATAAGGGTAGTGGTGAAGACACTGGTATAGAATCTAATAGTGCTGATTGGGTGATTATGGCAAGTTCATTTCACTGGACTGATCCTAAAAAGTCTTTGCCGGAGTTTGCTAGAATTTTAGATGATAATTATTATCATAATACAGCTAACAATGGGGGGGGGGGGGAGAGGCAAACCTTATCAAAATTCCTCTACACAAAACAAGGCGGCCTATTTTACAGCAATATGGAATCCGCGTCATATAGCAGAAGGCTCGATATTCCATGAGATTGAAACAGAAATTAAGAATATTGTTCCAGAGCTTACTCGTGTGAGTAGTGGGACACAAAATGTGAAAAAATGGGAAGAAATCCTTGTTTCAACAGGGCATTTCAAGGACTGCTTTTTTATGGAATGCGACTACCTAGAAGTAATGAGTAAAGAAAGGTATTTGGGTGCGTGGCATTCTGTAAATGATATTCAGGCACAAGCAGGACAAAAAAGATGGCAACAAATTCTTAGCATGATTGAATCTAAGATTGCAAATCTAGATGAGATTGCAATACCTTATAAGATTCGTGCGTGGAGTGTGCGTAAGGCATAAGTCGTTTGTTATCCTTATTTGTCTTGCTTTGTGCATAGATAGGTAAGGATAAAAACGATGGAAAAAATAGTAGAACAAGTATGGGATTACACAAAACATGCGAAATTTTATAGTTATAGACCAAATTATGCGCCAAAAAGCATTGATATGCTCACTTCTTTAGCAAAAGAGGGTAGGGCAAAGGCGAAAGTAGCAGATATTGGTGCGGGTAGTGGTAACTTGAGTATTATGCTTTTAGAGAGAGGCTTAGAAGTTGTAGCGGTTGAGCCAAATGATGCAATGCGTGAGATTGGGATAGAGAGAACGCAGGGTAAAAATATCACTTGGGTTAGGGCAACAGGTATAGATTCTACTTTACAAAGTGGCGAGTTTGATTATGTAACCTTTGGGAGTAGCTTTAATGTGATGGATAGAAACTTTGCCATGCAAGAAGCACATAGACTCTTAAAGCCAAATTGCTATTTTTCATGTATGTGGAATCATAGGGATTTGGCTGATCCTATACAAGAGAAGGCAGAAAGCGTGATTGTGAAATTTGTGCCAAACTATGATAGAGGTGTGAGACGGCAGGACCAAAGAGAGATTATAGAATCTAGAAAAGATTTATTTGACAATATTATCTATCTAGAGGAAGATTTCTACTTTCATCAAAGCATAGATAACTATATCAACGCATGGAAAAGTGTGAAAAATCCTTATTGGGATTTAGAGACAAGCGAGGGCAATGCTTTGTTTGAGAATATCAGCAATGCCATGCGTGAAGCCCTGCCAAGTGAGTTTAGCATAAAATATACGACAAGGTGCTGGAGTGCTAGAAAAGTGTAGGCTTAAAGAATTAATGTAAGGAATAATATGCAAAAATTAGAGTTTCAAAGTAAGGCAAAGAATCTTTATATGCTACAAAACAGGCTAAAGAATGCAGAGATTTTACCGCTTTTAATACTCACAAAAGAGGCAGTAAAGACGAATTTAGAAGAAGCCCTAAATCTGATAGAATCTTTTTGCAAGAGTGAGGGCATACAAAGACTTATTATCCGCAGTTCTTCACTAAGCGAAGATTCTAAACATACTTCAAATGCTGGAGCATTCCTTAGTATCGCAGATATTGTGGCACATGATAAGAAAGCTATTATTGAAGCATTACAAAAAGTAGCAGATTCTATGCCAAATAGTAACGATGAGATTCTAATCCAGCCATATTTACAACACATTAGTTTATGTGGCGTTGGCTTTAGTGTAGATAAAGACAATTTTAGTCCATATTATTGCATAGAATGCGATAGTAGTGGTTCAAGCAGCAGCATTACTGATGGAAGCAGTAAGGAGAAAATAAGCTATTTTCAGTATAGAGATATGCCCGATTTTACCCAAGATGGCATGTCTTTAGATACAAATACTTGGGGTTTAGAATCTAAATCTTGTCATGTTGAGTGCAGCGAAACATCTAATATAAAATCTCATCAAAGCTTAAATGATAAAATAGATTCAAATAAGGATATTTCGCCTTTTTCAAAGACTCAATATGACAAGAATCTGGATTCTATAAATTTTGCACCCTTGCACCCTGCACCCACCCAAGCGGCTGGGAATATAGAATCTACACCAACAGAGCACATAAACAAAACCGCAAATTCTAGCAGTTGCTCTATGGCTTTGGAGGCTTTGGCTGAATTAGAGGGTGGGAGTTATCTAAGCGATAATGACTATCCCTCCGATTCAGCTAATCGTTCAAATTGTATAGACAAGGGCGAATTTTTACGGAATCTAGATTCTACAAAATGCACAAAAGGTGGTTCTGCGGAAGTATCTTTAGGCAATTTTGCAGGTTGTGTAGATATTGCAACAAGGAGTTATCTAGACGATAATGACGCAGTTGCAATATCAAACTCCTGCAAAAGTGGCAAAGAGACAACGCAGTCAAACAAGAATCTAGAATCTAACAACAAAAGATTCAAGCAAATCATCTCTCTTATGCAAGAGTTAGAATCTCTCTTGCAATATAACTTCATTGACATTGAGTTTGCTTTTGCAAAGCCTTTTTCACAAGATATAAAAGAGACTTCTAATCGACTTGATTTAAAGCAAGACAGCATAAAACAAAAAGATTCTACGCAAGAATGCACCAAAGATTCTAAAAATAAATTAAATGATAATGAAACACTCTATCTTTTGCAAGTGCGACCTTTAGTAAAATCAAATATCAATCTCTTTAACGCATTGCCACAAGATGCCCTAACAAGACTTCAAAAAAGGCTTACAAGTTTCCTTAAAAAGACACCAAATGTGTTGGGTGATAGGGCTATTTTTGGCGTTATGCCTGATTGGAATCCAGCAGAAATCATTGGATTGCGTCCTAAGCGATTAGCCCTTAGCCTTTATAAAGAGATTGTAACAGATAATATTTGGGCGTATCAAAGAGATAATTATGGCTATAAAGCCTTGCATTCACACCCACTTATGCACTCTTTTTTGGGTATCCCCTATATTGATGTAAGGGCGTCTTTTAACTCATTTATACCAAAAGATTTAGATTCACGCATTGCTTCAAAACTTGCCAATTACTACTTGCAAAGACTAGATTCTAATCCACAATTCCACGATAAAGTGGAGTTTGAAATAGTCTTTTCATGTTATGATTTTAATACGCCAAATAGCCTTACAACACTTCTTAATCATGGCTTTAATAGCAATGAGATAAAAAGACTAGAGTTTGCTTTATTAGAGCTTACAAATCAAATTATTAACACAAAAAATGGCTATTACACAAAAGATTTAGAAAAAGTAGCAAAATTGCAAGATTCCTTTACTAAGATTAAAAACTCTGATTATTCCCTAATCGATAAAATCTATTGGAGTTTGCAGGAATGCAAAAGGCTTGGGACGCTGCCATTTGCAGGTATTGCTAGGGCTGGTTTTGTAGCGGTTTTGATGCTAAATTCTTTAGTTAGCATTGGCTTTTTAAGCGAAGATGAAAAGAATGCCTTTTTACATACACTAAATACGATAAGTAAGCAACTAGCAGAAAGCAGTATGAAACTAAATGCAGAAAATAAAGCAGCATTTTTAGAGAAATTTGGACATTTGCGTGCAGGAAGTTATGATATTTTAAGTCCGCGTTATGATGAGGATTTTGAGCGGTATTTTAACCTTGATAAATTGCATGAGATAGCACAACACATACCATTTTCTCTAAGCACAGATAGACTAGAAAAGCTAGATAGAATCTTAAAAGAGCATGGCTTAAAGATAGATTCTACTGAATTTTTCCATTTTCTAAAAATTGCGATTGAGGGAAGGGAGTATGCGAAGTTTGAGTTTAGCAAGCTTTTATCTTATACACTTGTTTTAATCGGCGAATTAGGGGAGCATTATGGCATTTCAAAAGAGGATATGGCACATCTTGATATACATGATATTTTATCGCTTTATGCTAGTCTGTATTCAAAAAGTCCAAAGCAAAAGCTTTTAGATTCTATCTCTCGTCATAAGGAAGAATATAATCTTACACTAGCGATTAAATTGCCACCTTTAATCACTACAAAAGAGCAAATTTTTGCCTTTCAGACACAACAGGTCATGCCAAACTTTATCACACAAAAGTCAATCACCGCACTAAAAGCCCTGCATACAGATTCTAACTTAGAGGGTAAAATCGTTTTGATTTATGCAGCAGATCCGGGCTTTGACTATCTTTTTACAAAAAATATTGCTGGATTTATCACTTGCTATGGTGGGGCAAACTCTCACATGGCAATAAGGGCTTCAGAGCAAAACATGCCAGCAGTTATTGGCGTAGGCGAAGAGCAGTATCAAAAGTATTGCAAAGCTGAAAGGATAATGATTGATTGTCAAAGCGAACAGATTATTTGTTTATAAATCCATGCCATAAATTAAGGTAAAGCATGAAAAAAAGATATATAGCGATTTCACAGCGACTTTATAGCATGAAAGAATATAATGAAATAAGAGAATCTTTAGCAATAGATTGGGGGCAGTTTTTTGCGATACAATTGCATGATTTTCTTATGTTGCCTTTAAGTTATAAGCAAGATATTGCCCCTTATTTGCCTGATATTGCGGGGGTTATACTTAGTGGTGGGAATGATTTAAGCGTTTGTAATGAGACGCCTTTGAATAAAGAAAGAGATATTTTTGAGACAAATCTTATAGATTTATGCATAAAAGATTCTATCCCTTTGCTTGGGGTCTGTCGTGGAGCACAAATGATCGCTTATTATTTTAACTCACAGATTACCCCTTGTAAAAATCATGTAGGGTTGCATGAAGTTACACAGAATTTAGAATCTCAACCATTTGGGCGGGTGCAGGGCGTAGGGGTGCAAGATAATGAGAATTTAGAATCTACTATTAAAGTAGGCGGGTTGCAAGTTTTAGAAAACAAGACAAAGAATCTAGATTTTGTAAATTACGCCCTAAACCCCGCAGCCCACCCAGATTTAAGAGAGAATCTAGAAACTACACAAAGATTTATCACAAACTCATTTCATAATTATGCTATTACAGAATTAGGCGATGGGCTTATAGCCTTAGCAATCAGCAGTGATACAAAAGATTACAGCATTGAATCTTTTAAGCATAAATCTCACAATATTTTTGGGATTATGTGGCACATAGAAAGAGAGAGGGGTATGGAAAATAGCGAAGTGTTTCAAAAATGGAAAAATACACTTTATGCAAACTCTAATAATAAGGATATAAAATGAAAGCAATCATTCTAGCAGCAGGATTTGGACAAAGGCTAATGCCCCTTACGCAAGATGTGCCAAAATGTATGGTGTGCTACAAGGATAAACGCATTATCGATTATGCTTTAAATGCAATGTTTGAGGCGGGGATAGAAGAGGTTTGCATTATTGGTGGATATAAATTTGATGTATTGCAAAAATATATAGAATCTAAAAGTTTAACAAATATAAGATTCTATAAAAATGAAAACTACGCAAACACAAATATGGTTACAACGCTCTTTTGTGCGAAGGAATTTTTACTTGAATGTGTAGAGAAAAGGCAGGATTTACTCGTATCTTACGCAGATATTGTGTATTTTAGCGATATTGTAAAAAAGCTTATGATATGTGATTATGACTTAGGTATCGTTGTAGATAAAGCATGGCGTAAGCTTTGGAGTTTGAGATTTGAAGATCCATTAAGTGATGCAGAGACTTTGAGGCTTTGTGGTGAAAAGATCATTGAATTAGGCAAAAAGCCAAAGGATTATAGCCAGATACAAGGGCAATACATTGGACTTTTTAGAATCTCACATAGCTTTCTAGCAAAAGTTATAGAGTGTTATGAGAATCTTGATAGGAATGCAGAATATGATTCTAAAGATTTTAACAACATGTATATGACAAGCTTTTTGCAGCTACTCATTGACACCTATCATAATGCTTATATGGTAGAGACTTTTGGGAATTGGTGTGAGATTGATTTTAAGAGCGATTTAGATATTGATTTTATAAGGGGTTAGCATGACAAAAAGCGGACTAATATTTATTACTGGACTTAGTGGCAGCGGGAAAAGCACATTAGCAAAAGCACTGATACAAAAAATCAATGAAGTTTATAATACAAAGGCGATTTTTCTTGATGGTGATAGTTTGCGTGAATGTGTAGGCAATACAGATTATAGTAAAGATGGCAGGGAAAAGATGTCAATGTATTATGTCCGCACAGCAAAAATGCTAGTAGAACAAGGCTTTATCGTGGTGTTAGCTACAATATCTATGTTTGAATCTATAAGGAAGTTTAATAGAGAGAATTTTACTCACTATCTTGAAGTATATCTCAATGTTAATGTAGATATTTTGCGGTTAAGAGATAGTAAGGGCTATTATAAAGATGGTGTCGATAATATGGCGTTTATGCAAGGCTTAGTTGCCCCAACACAAAGTGATTTAGTCTTTTATGATGATTTTGATAGCAAAAAAGCAATAGATGAGATAATAGAAAAGACACAAGGGTTTTGAGTGTAATGCGTATTTTCATGTAGAACCCTATGACATCAAAAACATTGAGCATACGATATATTAGTTCGTTATGGATCTCTTTGATAATCCGATGTAATGTGTATATGAAATAGAATATAGAAGCCCAGATTCTCAAAAAACACAAAAATATCTGCGAGATATATTTGACTTAGAAAGCCATAGCTTTAGCTTTGTTATGAATGATTTTTAATGTTTTACAATGGTGCAATCCAAAATCATCTAGATAAGCGAGTGAAATGAGATTATAAAATTCACACAAAGCACAGAGAAAGACAAGCAAAATAGACACAAAATCTAGCAATTTGGCATTCTGCGACTTTGTATTATTGCCAATTATTTTATTTCTTCGGGTAGCAAAAACGATAACCGCGTCTTCTCACCGTCTCAATTGTATTAATATTTAATGGCTTATCCATTCTTTGTCGTATTTGATTGATTGCTACCTCAATAACATTAGGCGTTACAAGCTCTGGCTCGTCCCAAATCGCATTTAATAATTGATCTTTTGATACGATTTGATCTCTTTGTCGTGCAAGATGCGTAAGCACTTCAAATGGCTTACCTTTTACTTCGATATCTTTACCTTTAAAAGTAATCCTTTCTTCATCTGGGATAATGACTATATCCCCAATCTCTATAAGATTAGAATCTGTAAGTTTTAGTCTGGCTTGAATCCTTGCTAATAAGACTTCATTATCAAATGGACATGAGAGATAATCATCGGCACCAAATTTAAAAGACTGGACCTCGTGCTTTGGCTCATTGTCTCCAAGTATAATGACTGGAACTTTTGGATATTTGCCCTTGACAATAGATATAATGTCTTGCGCCCCACCATCTGAAAGCTGCCACCCACCAAGCACAATATCATAACTACGCACACTAATGTGATATTCCCCATCTTTCACATTTTGTGCCAAATCAACTTGATAGTTTTTCTTACCCAACTCCCTTGATATGCTATCTAACACATCTTTCTTACTATATACAACTAAAATACGCATAAAAGTCTCCTAGCAAAAAGTCTTGTAATTATAGCATTATTTAATCTAACCTTAAACTTTTTTTATAAAAATATTAAGCATAAATTAAATAATTCTTAATAGTTTTATAAGCTAACTTATAAAATTGATTTGATTATAAGAATCTATCGTGCAAGGCTATTAAAATAAAGAGGGTTATCAAACCATAGAATGCAAGCTGCATGGAGTAAATTTCATGATTTTATGCTACAATTTGGCTTTTTAACCTGATAACTCAAAACAACTAAAACATTACGAGGGTGGCGTGAAAGTATCTAAGATATTAAAATCTTGCTTTTTTATTTTTATATTTATCGGCTTTATAGATACCGCATTAGCCGCTCCAGCAGATAATCAGCTAAAGCTGAATGGTGTGCCTATACCTTCAGTTGATTTAAGTATTAATCCACCAAGCACACCAACGCAGCTTGTTACCACGCTAAATATTGTTGTATTACTCACCCTTTTAATACTTGCCCCATCTCTTGTGCTAATGATGACGAGCTTTACGCGTATTTTAATCGTGCTGGGCTTTTTACGCACTGCATTAGGCACACAGCAGTCCCCGCCAACGCAAGTATTAGTTAGCCTTGCTATGATTCTTACTTTTTTTATTATGGAGCCTGTAATAAAAGACGCCTATAATGTGGGTATAAAGCCATATATGGAAGAAAAAATCGGCTATGAAGAAGCCTTTGAAGAGACCATGCGTCCATTCAAAAAATTTATGCTTATGAATACTCGCCATAGTGATATTGCATTATTTTATAAGATACGCAATGAAGAGCCACCACAAATGGATAATATTACGACAAAAGAGCAATTTGAAGCCCTGATAGATAAGGTTTCGCTTAGTATTATCTTGCCATCATTTATGATTAGTGAGCTAAAAACTGCTTTTCAAATCGGCTTTTTATTGTATTTACCATTCTTAGTTATTGATATGGTTATTGCTTCGGTGCTTATGGCTATGGGTATGATGATGTTGCCGCCTGTCATGATTTCATTGCCATTTAAGATTCTCATTTTTGTGCTTGTTGATGGGTTTAATTTGCTGATATGGAATCTCGTTCGATCTTTTAATTATTCTTAATTATACATGCAAGTGTGCTAAAATCATTTTGAATGTTAAGAATATATTGTAAAAAATATGTTATAATTGCAGAGATTATATTAAATTTACTTAGGAGCTTTGATGACACAAGAAGAGTTAGATTCTCTTATGGCACAAGACGCAGATTCTTTGGGTGAAGGCTTAGATGATGTGCAGACAGAAGATACAAAAGAAGAAATTAAAGCCGAGTTTGTAGATCCAAACTCATATAAGCCAGAAGCCGATAAGAAATGGCCACCACCACCACCAACAGAGGAACACAAAGTCGTTCATCAGCTTGATGATGTAACTAGAGACTCTGAAGTGAAAATGACAGAAGTTTTCGATCAAATTGATAATATCGGATCGCTTGCTACTTCAATCGAAAAAGATTCTAAAAAAATCAAAGAGTATCTCAAAGCCCAAGAAGAAATGCTTGTTACACTTGTTGAAAGCTTCCCTAAAATTAAGGCATTTGGCGCTTCGCTGGAGCAAACAAAAGAAATTGCAAAGGTGAATGATAATATTAAAAATTCTGCTATGGATTGTAATGACGCATGTATGCAAGCTATGGATATTATGCAGTATCAAGATATTCATAGACAAAAGATAGAGCGTGTTATCAATGTAATGCGTGCATTAAGCCAGTATATGAATTCTCTCTTTGAAGGTAGGGGTGATGATTCTAAACGCGTGGCATCAGCTACATATATTGCGGGTGATAGCCATGATGAAGTTGCGAGTGAAAGTGATATTGAAGCACTCATTGCATCTTTTGGACAAAAATAATAGATTTTGATTTTTGAATATCTACCCACAAATATCACACAAGATGTAGAGCGTTTGTGTTTAGTATGCAATGCTTTGCCGATCACACATATTCTTATCCCATCAAACCCAGTTTCAAAGCCATATCCAGATTCTCTAAGCATTGTTGCTACACTGCGGGATTTAGTAAGACAAACTAAAACGCTAAAGCGTATCCATTTTATACCAACAATAAAGACTAGCCTACATACCGCAGAATCCTTGCAAAGTGCATTTTTAACATTAGAATATCTTAATATATCTCATGCGGCAATTATTAGCGGCGACACAACACTATCTTATCCACTCACCACCCATAATGCCCTCGAGATTCTAAAAGATACGCAAAAAAAATCTACTTTTTTAAGACAACTTCAAATTTATTGTGCTTTAGAGTCAAAGATATCATTGCGTAATAGCCATGGATTATGCAAAAAGATTCAATATGGTGTGCAAAATTTCATTACACAACCTTTTTATCATGCACAAAACACACGAGAAAATAAGTCACAAATACACAATAACACACCCTATTTTTTGCCACAGATAACAAAAGATTTTAAAACTTTTTACTCTTTTTATAAGAATCTCATACAAATATACACAAAAAATAATCTAAGCCTTGCTTCATCGCAAAACAAAATACAAATATATTGTGGCTTTCTCCCACTCTCTCATGCAAGACAAGCCCACACTATCCATGCTAAAAATCTTGGCATATCTATACCCACTTCCTATATCAACGCAATAGACAATAACGCAAACGAAGCAAATCGCAATCTTTTTAAGGCTATGCGACAATATAATCTAAGCCTTAGTTATCTATCGTTTAGTGATATAGAAAAACTTTTAGACTATGCCAACTAAGCAAACTAACATTTTATATGTTCGACATTATAAAAAATATTATAAAATGGGATTTTTAGTTTGTTGCACCTGATACTTATTATAGATCGATATTTTAAAGGGGTTTTTATGAGAATAGTATTATTATCCAGTATCTTTGTGTTTAGTTGCTTATATGCAAAATGTGATTGTCTTTGTGTAAATGGCAATGTAGAAGCAATATGCAGTAATGCCTATGAAGTTCGTCCTGTATGCACACCCAGAGTATGCCCTATCCCTCCACCGAGTCTAGAACCTTTAGAATCTCCACAACTCCCACCTTTAGGCACAACTTCATGCCATCAAGCACAAGTATATAATGAATCTACAAGGCAATATGAGTGGCAGAGAGTTTGTGAATGATTGCTATGATGTTGCTTAATCCTATATTTATGGACGAAATGCATAGTATAGTCAATACAATTCAATATTGGGGTAAGAGATGGTTGAGAGGTTTTTTGAGCATAAATCGTAAATACTTCATATTTGCAAATTAAGATAGGGATACTTAATTATTATGCATACATAAGGATTAGCCAATGTAAAAAGATTCTAATTCTGTATTTTACCAGTGAATATGTCAATAAGACCTTATGCAATCTATCACATAAAAGTTATCATCAGACAATAATAGCCTTGCAGATTTTACTAGACATAATATTGGTGCATTAAACTACAAAAAAGCATATCCAGTTTTTGGCTCAATAAATATCATCATATTGCCCACAAGAATTCTTTGTAAGCTATTTGGTGTATGTAGTCTCTGTCCGCATAATACTTTGCTAAAATCATCAAAGTAGAAGCGAAAAGTATCTCTTTCTTGACAAGTAGTGGGGGATTGCAGTGTTAAAGTTTGCAATCTTGTGCTTTCATGTAGTCTAAAATCAAAAAGTGCATTATCCTTGCAAAATCCTGTGATATTTGTGTTGTTATAACCGCTCAAACATTGTGTCGTGCCAATATGCAATGCGACAATATCGCCTGCAAGGGGACGCTTATCAAAGTCAGTCGTATTTGCAAAACGCGGCGTATCCCTGTAAATTGACAGACTATTTTTTGTATAAATCCCACTTGTATGAAATTGTAACTGCCAATAAAAAGGTGCATTATTTTGCAACAATCGTTTAGAATCTACACGAGCAAATGAATAAATATCGCCAAATCCTATGTAGCCTAATTTTGAGTGATCGATTAAAGATAACATTCTTGTATGTTTTATCGCATAAAGCGTAGTGAGAGCTGCCCTTGTATTATTTGGCAGAGAAAAAGAATAGGCAAACCAAGCACTTGAAGCAAGTATGCTTACAATAAGCAGTGAATATAGAATCTCTATGAGCTTCATAATAATCCACTATTCCATTATTTCGAAATTAAGAACTTTAGAAAAATACAATAATTAATACACGAACCATTCTTTTTTCAATTTATTTAATACATCAATTTCTTTTTTTAGTGCCATAACTTGTTCATCAACTGCTGCAAACAAACTCATATTTAAATGCTCTGGCATATCCAAACTACCGCGTTTAATCATAATGTAATCCTCAAGGCTAATCTTTGCCATATTTAATGCGATCGTAATCTCATCTTGAATATTTTCAATGTTTTTTATGATTTGATTAATGCGTTCAAACATATTTTCCCCTTTAAGAAACTTTGCATTATTGTAACAAGTTTTTGTCAAATAAATATCGCATATAAGCACTATGAAAATATATCATAATTAATATTGTGTTATCCATTCGGTATGATAGGGACATGGTAAAATTCAATTTTTACAATAATCGCCGATTATGAACTCTGTTTGCTATTGTGTTAAACATAATGCAAAATGTCTCTCTAAAAAATGCTGCCTTATGTTTAAAGTCAAGCTTTTTGGAGATTATATAGAATCTAGCGGTTGGTATATTAAACGCAGGAAAATCTCTAGCTGAGAGTATAAAAGAGATATTTTGCCTAATGCTCAACATACATTAGGAAACTAGATTTTAAGGGCATTACTTTATAGAAAGGAACAAACATGAAAAATATTTTGAAATGCATGATTGCAAGTGTTATGATATGGAGTGGTGTGCTTTATGCGGGGACACCTTATGCACCAGATTTTTCACTAAATTCACATGTTTTACAAGAGCCACCAGCTTTAATGCAAAATCATACAACTGGTTTGCCAGAAAGCTGGGAGTATTATGCCACAAAAACACCAGAGCAAAATGTGCTTATGCCTACCATGCCTGTAATTATGGAAATTTGTGCTATTGCTGATGCGACCCATTATGTTTATCCTACAAAAGAGGCTTTAATGCAAGGATGTCGCAGGGGTGATAGCGGCTTATTACATCTTGTGCTTCAACCCTATCAATATTCGCCTACATTACACACTTTAGAATCTATACACCTTATGCCTAGCACAAGGCAGACTTACATATATCCGCAAATAGTAATCTATTATAAGCTTGATGAGAGAGACCAAAATATCCTTACAAGTATAGAGTTAGGCGATTTCTATGATAAAAACGGCAGTATTATTATCAATGGAGAAACTTTTCAGTATAGTCAAGATGTTATGCATGCCTTTCATAAACTTATTTATGAAATAAGTGATGCGATGTATCTACCAGAAACTTTTCATGTAACGCAATATCATAACTCGCTACACTAGAGCAAAGTAAGATGTATGCTTATTCAAGGTGTTAAAAGTTTAGGAATAAGTTTTGCTTTGATAGTCTTTAGAATTTAAAAATGGAGTTTTTCATGGCTATCAATGTAGATGGAGCGCCTATTATATTGCAAAAAATACCAGTAGCAAACGATTCTTTAAAGTTTGCAGATATACAAAAGACTTTTAGCATTATTGATGAGATTCCCACCACTGATATTGTAGCCACAGAAGATGATCCAGCGTATGATACACAAGTAAATGACATGCTAAACACGCTGAAAGCCTTGCAGGTTGCAAGAAAAAGCTTAAGCGATGTGCAAAGCATTGCAAAAGATATAAAGAGTAATTATAAAACAGAGAAAAATGATGCTTGGGCGCCAGTCGATGATACAATGTTGCAACAACGCTATGAGGCAACACAGCAAATTAAAGATATTTTAAGTAAAGCAACGCTGAATCATAAAAATGTTTTTACAATGGATTATGCAAAAGATGGGATTATCCTTGATTTAGGGAAAAAGGATATGAGTGCGTTGAATTTGCGAGATGAGCACTCTATCAATATATTTTCTGATAATATCGATCGTTTAAGCAGACAGATAGAAGAAAATGTCCAAAAGCTACAAGAAAAAATTGATAAGATTAATAAAAGCAGATGGCTGTCTATGGAAAATTTGCGTAATGTGCGTTTGCAGCAAAAAGAGGTAAATGCAGGACTCAAAGCAGCCCAAGCAACCCCAAGCTTAGCAAGTGCATTAGCAGAAATAGCACAACAACAGGCTACACCAAGCATTTCAGCAAATTCTGCAACACCAAATACTGCAAATACAAGCCAAGATAGTGAGACATTAACACAAGATTCAAATAAGACAAAAAGCCTTACACCGCAAGATAGCACAGAATCTAATGCTAAAAATACAGAAGATACAATCGCTACGCTAGATGATACTCAATCTAGCACCGATTCTAATACAACAGAATCTGATACTGCGAAATCTAAAAATACAGAACCTAATAATAGCACGAATGCTACCAGCACAGAATCTACAAAAGAAGATTCTAATATCTCTAAAGAATCTAGCGAAAAAAGTTTGAGTAATGAAGTCAAAGAAGAAGGGAGTGTTGCAAGCACAGCAACACAAGATTCTAAGACAAAAGATTCTAAAGAAGAAGTAGTTGCAAAAGTAGATGATAGCAGCACAAATAAGCAAGATAGCACAGAAACAACGAGTGCTGCAACAGAATCTACAAAAGAGACGCCCACAAAAGATGAGACTAAGCAAGATTCACAAAACAAACAGACTGACACTCAAGCTGATAATACAGACGACAAGGAAACTAGTAGTAATGAAAACAAAATTGCAACACAAGATTCTGTAAAGCAAGATTCCACAAAAATAGATGCTGAACAAAAGGGCGATTCTGTAGAATCCACAAACAATAAAGCAAATGATGCAAAAGAAAAAGTTGCTAACACAGAAACAAAAGACAATACCGCACCAAACAAAACTGCAGAAGAAGAAAATAAAGAACAAGTCGTTGATGTGTTTGTATAATGAGTGAATATCATAAACTTTATCGCAAAAATAGATTCTAATATGATATTAATGGAATCTTATATACTTATTTGGCAATCCCTACATAAACATACTAGAATAAATACACTTTTTGGCAAAAATAGCACAACAAAAGGGCTAAAATGATATATCAATACATGGATTCCAAAGCACAAGAATATGCGGTCTTTGATCCCAAAAGAGCAAAAAAGCTATTTTTATTGTTGCAGCCTCATTTGCGTTTGAATAGCTATAATATCCATATTATTGGCACAAATGGCAAAGGTAGCACAGGGAGATTTATCACACAAAGCATTATAGAATCTGGATATAAAGTTTTGCATTTTACATCACCGCATGTATTTGATTTTAGAGAGAGATTCTATACAAATAGCGGTATTGCAAATAATGGCATTGTAAGCATTCAAGCATTACTTGACGCACATAATTTTTTACAGCAATTTTCTTTTATGCAAGAAGCTAGTTACTTTGAATACGCTACATTTTTAGCACTTGTTTTGGGGCAAGATTGTGATTATCTTGTGATGGAAGCCGGGGTTGGCGGTGAGTTTGATAGCACTTCTATTTTACGCTATGATATAAGCATTTTTACTCGCATAGGACTTGATCACAAAGAAATGCTAGGTAACACCTTAGAATCTATCGCATTAACAAAACTTCGTGCGGCACAGGGTGATATTTTTACACATTTTCAAGAAAAAAAGGTGTTAAAACTCATAGAAAATATAAAAAATATCAGTGTTTATGTCAATGATACGGAGCTAAAGCGTATCCTGCCACAAAGTATTACTTATTTATGTGAAGAGGATTTGCATACAGAAGAGATAAAGACTTATAATAATATACATAAGATTCCATATTTTTTACTAGAGAATCTAGCTCTAGCTTCTCTTGTGCTAAGAAGACTCAATATTCCCTTACTGAAAAATAAGCTAGACATTATCGGCAGATTCCATGCTATATTGCCAAATGTTGTCGTTGATGTAGGACATAATACTATGGCAGCAAATGCTGCTATTTCTGCCGCAAAATCATATTTTAACAATATGCCCTTTGTGCTTATTTACAATAGCTATAAAGACAAAGAGATTAGAGAAATTCTAAGTATTTTTAAAGAACATATTATTGAAATAATAATTTTTATGGTAGAAAATCCGCGCATAATAGATTTTAAAGAAATGGAAAATATTTTAGATTCCATGTCTATACCTTATAGCTTTTTTTGCCCATATAAAACTAAACTTGACTTATTGCCAAAAAAATTGATAGAATCAGAGAAAGTTTTACGCAAAGATAACAAATACTTAATTTTTGGAAGCTTTTCACTTGTGGAGCAGTTTTTGCTGTGGTTTAATGACACGCATGGAAAGCAATGCTATGATGGGTAGTAGGTAGTATGGAAGATACAGGAAAAATCAAGCAGACTTTAACCATTACAATAGTTGATGAAAATGGTTCAAAGCAATTTACAATGGCAAAGGTTATGCAAAAAGTCGTCATGTATGGTGGCGTTATATTGTGCGTAGTGATTGTGCTTGGTTATTTTGCTATGTCTTCTTTTATAGAACAGCTTGATGATATTAACACTGCAAAGCAAGAATCTTATCAAGCATTCCAAGACATGTATCAGCAAAATGCTTTTTTACAAGATGATATACAAAGCAAAACAGAAGAGTTGCAAGCTATGCGTGATAGGGTTGCGGATTTAGAAAAAATGGTAAATTTTAACTCTTTTAACAACGATAAAGCTAACATTAGTCATATAGACTTGCAAGCGCTTCCAGACACACAAAAAGCAACCATCTTGCAGATTATCCCAAATGGCAATCCACTTACTATGTTTGAAATGAAGCATAAAACAGAGAGAAATGCAAGGGATTATGGGTTAATTGATATGCAATATGCAGCAATCCAAACGCATGGTGGCAATACGGGATATGACTATTATACAAGCAAAAGTGAGCCAGTGTATGCAACAGCTGATGGCTTGGTAGAATCTACACGCGATGGCAATCAAAGATATGGATATGGCAATATCGTAAGACTTTCGCATGTGTTAGGCTTTAGTAGTGCTTATACAAACCTTGATAGGATAGCGGTAAAAGTTGGCGATTTTGTAAGTAGGGGTGATATTATAGGTTACACCACTTCAAGCCCGGGCAAAAATCATACAAGCTTGTATTATGAAGTGAGATTCCTAAGTCAAGGTTTGGATACACTATCCTTTATTGATTGGGATACGCAGAATTTTCAATCTATTTTTAATGTTGAAAAAAATGCAAATATAGATATGCATAGTCTTATGTGGGCGTTAAACGATATTGCAAAGCTTAATGATATGTCTTCTCATTTTGCCCTTGATGAAGGAAATTCGCAACAAAAAGAAAGATTAAATATTACAAAAGAATCATTAGATTCTAAAGTTACACGCAATCCCAACAATATGCAAGATTCTATAAAGAGTATTACATCACAACGATATGCAGAAGCAAAACAAGGCGGTATGTGATGAATGCAAATAAGCGTCTTGTCATTATGATTACAGATTTAAATGGATCGAAGTTTATTAATGTTGATATGATATTTCGCCAAGTTGGTGCGTATTTATTCGTCTTTTTACTTACTTTAGGCTTGTTTGCCTATATCAGTATTGTTGTGATACGGAAAGAAATACATAATATGCAATTAAGACATACTCATCTTATGAGTGAATTTGCAAGTATGCAACAACACAACGAGAAGCTAAATGAAGCATTGCAAGAAAAAGATGAGGAAATCGCCCTTGTTGGCGATAGATTTGAAGATATAGAAAATGTTGTTGGTACGAATAAAAATCTAACAGATACAATAGCCTTATTAGATAATGCTGACCTAAATCTATTAGATAGAATGGATACAGCCTCAATTACTGCGCTGCAAAAAACTTTTATTATGAAATTTATCCCTAATGGCAGCCCCATTAATATCGACTATCGTTTGTCTGCTCCTTATGGGAAGCGTTATCACCCTATTTTACACATTTATCATATACATACTGGGGCTGATATGGTAGCTCCAATGAATACCCCCGTATATGCAACTGCTGATGGCGTTGTAGATTGGGCGAGTAGTAGCGGAAATGGTGGTTATGGGAAACTTGTAAAGATTTCCCATTCATTTGGATTTAGAACATATTATGCGCATTTAAATGATATTAAGGTGCAAAGGGGGCAATTTGTAAAAAAAGGGCAGCTGGTGGCGCTTACTGGCTCTTCAGGAGCTAGTACGGGTCCCCACTTGCACTATGAAATACGATTTTTAGGGCAACCTATTGATCCTATGAATTTCGTGCATTGGAACATGCAAAATTTTGACCTTATTTTTGAAAGAGAAAGGAGAATATCATGGCATTCTTTGCTTCAGATAATAAACAATCTAATGGGAAGGAAACAACAGGAGGCGCTGCAACAATAATTGCAGTCAATACGAAGTTTAAAGGCGAGATACACACAGATTGCCATTTCCACACAGATGGAGAGTTTGAGGGCGTTATCCACTCTAAAAATACCGTCATGGTGGGTAAAACTGGAATTATTATAGGCGATGTTTTCGCGCAAAAAGTTATTGTTAGTGGCAAGATTACAGGCAATGTCGAGGCAAAGGCGATTGAGATTCTAGCAAATGGCAGATTGGAGGGCACAATCACATCAGATGAGCTTGTGATTGAGAAGAAAGGTATGTTCCTTGGACAATCTAAAAGCAACAATAATAAAGATGTAAAGCTATTAAGTGATGCACAAAAACCACAATCTAGCATTGAGCTAAAAAAGTGATATATACACAGCTTGTTTGCAAGTGAGCCTTAGTGTTGGAATCTAGATATTTAGGCATAGTATGTCTTGCAAGATAGGTTGCAGTTTGATATATTTATACATCTTTTATCTACTGCTTCACATGCATGAGATTGGTAGATTAGTCTTGTATAGTTTTTATATGCAATATATAAAGCCCCAGTTGTTATAACACTTGTCGTTTATGGATATGCCTATTACGGCAACAACCTTTTATCCTATACTACTCTATACAAATTTAGATTTCATATCCTTATTTTTCAACAATGGAATTCCCATAGTTTTTAACGAATATAACGCTTGAAAATAGCTATAACTTTATTGGAAGTTAGAGTTTTTTTGGTTGGTAAGCTAGAAACTAGATTCTATTAAGAATAAAAGGTTTCACAAACAAAGCTTTCTAAGCCCATCTCGCTAGAAAACTTTGTATAGTAAAAAAATGCAGAATAATATGTAAAGCCTTGCGGCAGAGTATGCAATCTTGCAACACCCCGCAAAACTTCAAAACAACAAAATGTCCTACAAAGCAAAATCTTTTATCTTATCAAACTCTAAGTATTTATACACTTTGTTTGTATTATCGCCTAATTTTTGCGGCACGATTTCTAGATACTCTTCAAGCTTTGGTAAGCGTCCAAGCTTCGCACATACTGCCCCTAGCTCTGCACTGCCTAGATAAACTTGTGCGCCTTTACCCATGCGGTTATCAAAGTTTCTAGTTGATGTAGAGAATACTACTGCATTATCCTTTACACGGGCTTGATTCCCCATGCAAAGGCTACAGCCCGGCACCTCAATCCTAGCACCCGCCGCACCAAAGAGAGAGAAATATCCCTCATCGCTTAACTGCTTAGAATCCATTTTTGTCGGTGGCACAAGCCAAGTTCTAGTAACACTTTGCCCCTCATTTTTCATAATCTCACCAAACGCCCTGAAATGCCCGATATTTGTCATACAGCTACCAATAAAGACTTCATCAATATTTTTTGGTCGTTTTGGATCAGCTAAAATCTCACTCAAAGTTGCTACATCATCTGGGTCATTAGGACATGCAAGGATAGGGTCTTTAATCTCGCTTAAATCAATCTCAATAACAGCTGCATATTCTGCGTCTTTATCTGCTCTTAATAGCACGGGATTATTAATCCACTCTCGCATTTTTTCTGCTCTTCTTTTCAAGGTTTCTGCACTGCCATAGCCATCTTTTATCATCGCATCAATAAGGGCAATATTAGATTCCAAATACTCAATAATAGGCTCTTTATTTAGCGTAATGGTGCAAGCTGCTGCACTTCTCTCCGCACTCGCATCGCTTAGCTCAAATGCTTGTTCCACCTTAATATCTTCAAGCCCTTCAATCTCTAGAATCCTACCGCTAAAAATATTCTTTTTATTTTGTTTTGGCACGGTTAAAAGCCCTTGCTTAATTGCATAATAAGGGATAGCATTCACTAAATCTCTTAGCGTAATGCCCGGATTTAGCTTCCCTTTGAAACGCACTAAAACAGATTCTGGCATATTAAGCGGCATAGACCCTGTAACCGCGGCAAATGCAACAAGCCCACTACCCGCAGGGAAACTTATCCCAATAGGAAAGCGAGTGTGAGAATCTCCACCTGTGCCAACTGTGTCTGGCAAACAGAATCTATTTAGCCAAGAGTGAATAACGCCATCTTTTGGACGCAAGGCAACACCACCGCGACTTGTCATAAAGTCTGGTAAAGTAGCCTGCAAGCTTACATCAGCTGGTTTTGGATAAGCTGCGGTATGACAGAAGCTTTGCATAACAAAATCAGCACTAAATTTAAGACTTGCTAACTCTTTTACTTCATCTCTTGTCATCGCACCTGTGGTATCTTGAGATCCTACCGTTGTTGCTTTTGGTTCGCAATACTCACCCGGTCTTACTCCATCTTTGCCACATGCGATGCCTACCATTTTTTGCGCTAGAGTGTAGCCTTTTGTGCTTTTCTGTGGTTTTTCTGCTTGTGCGAATTCTTTTGATTCTTCTAAGCCTAAAAACTTTCTTGCCCTATTTGTTAAGCCTCTTCCAATAATAAGGGGGATTCTTCCACCTGCCCGTATTTCATCAATGATAGTAACAGGGCTTAAGCTAAATGTGCTTACCACCTTAGAATCTTTTAGAATCTCACCACTATAAGGCTTTAGTGTAATAACATCGCCTTCTTTTAAAGAATCCACATTAGCAATGATAGGCAAACAGCCGCTATCCTCACATGTCGCAAAGAAAATAGGGGCGATAATACTACCTATAACAAAGCCACCACTCTTTTTATTTGGCACATAAGGAATCTCATTGCCAAAATGCCACACAATAGAGTTACAAGCAGACTTTCGGCTGCTTCCAGTGCCTACGACATCGCCTACATATACTACACTTGCGTTATTATCTTTTGCGATTTTTTTAATGTTTTCTATGCGGTTTTCATAGTTTTCAATACGACTCTTCAGCATTGCTTTAGCATGCAAGGGAATGTCACTTCGCGTAAAAGCATCACTTGCTGGGCTTAAGTCATCAGTATTTGTTTCGCCATCAATCTTAAGCACAACAAGTTTAATTTCTTCTTGCAGCTTTGGCTTTGAGAGAAACCACTCTGCATTCGCCCAAGATTCTATAATCTCTTTTGCAAGGGCGTTTGTCTTACTCATATTTGCAATAGTATCAAATGTATCATAGACTAAAAGTGTATGTTTAAGCGCATTTGCTGCTTCTTTTGCAACCGCACTATCACTAGATTCTATAAGCTTAACAAGATAGGGGACATTATACCCACCAAGCATTGTGCCAAGTAGCTTTGTAGCTTCTATACTATTTATTACGCTGCATTTTTCTGTGCCATTTGCGATATTGCCTAAAAACTCTGCCTTAAGCTTTGCTGAATCATCAACGCCCGGATTAATGCGATTAGCAAGTAAATCCTTACAAAAAGCCTTGTTAGTTTCATCACTACCTTTTAGAATCTCAATTACCTGCTTTGTCTGTGCGATATTTAAAGCTAGTGGTGGCACACCCTCCTTACTTCTTTCTGCAACATTGTTTTCATATTCTTTCACAAAAATTTCCATACCCATGATGTCTCCTTAAATTGACACTTAATTAATACTTGCATAAGCAAACATTATTAACTTTAAGTTGCTATAATCTTAGCACATAACATTGGGAATTTAGTGGTTGCATATCACTACAAGTGGAGTTTTTATCATGATAGCACAAAATGTAACAGAACTTATCGGCAAGACACCAGTTATAAAGTTGAATAAGCTTTCTCAAAAGTTTGGGGCAAATATATTCGGTAAATGCGAATTTATGAATCCTAATAGTTCAATCAAAGATAGAATCGCTATGGCAATGATCTTTGATGGCATGAAACACGGGACAATCACGCAAAATACTACGATTGTTGAAGCTACAAGCGGAAATACGGGCGTTGGCTTAGCGGGTGTATGTGCGTCTCTTGGACTGCGACTAATCATTGTTATGCCAAGCTCAATGAGTATTGAGAGAAGAAAGGTTATGGCAGCACTTGGTGCAAAGATAGAGCTAACCGCACCAGAAAAAGGCATGAAAGGTGCATTAGAGCGTGCAGAAGAGTTGCGTAATACTTATAAAAACTCTTTAAGCCTTAATCAATTCGACAATAAAGCAAATGTAGCAATCCATAAGGAAACAACCGCAAAAGAGATTCTAGAATCTTTTAAAGACACTTCTATTGATATATTTGTAGCAGGTGTTGGCACTGGTGGTAGCCTAACTGGTATTGGCAGTGTTTTAAAGGAAAAATATAAAGATATACATATTGTAGCTGTAGAACCTGCAAGCTCCCCTGTGCTAAGTGGTGGTGTGCCTGCTCCACATAAGATTCAAGGCATTGGTGCGGGATTTGTGCCCTCAATCCTTGATACAAAAATTTTCAATGAAATATTGCAAGTAACAAATGAAGAGGCATTTGGCATGGCAAGAACTATTGCTTCAAAAGAAGGCTTACTTGTAGGCATATCAAGTGGGGCAAATGTGTATGCAGCAAAGATGTTGGCGAAAAAATACCCAAATGCAAACATTCTGACAATGCTAAATGACACAGGTGAGCGTTATCTCTCAACAGAGCTATTTGAAGGTGGAGAATAATCTTAAGAGCTTTTTAGAATCTTTCGTTGCTTCGCTAGAGACTTGAGGTATTAATATAGTTTGATTTCCGGGAAATATGCTTATTTTGAC
>NZ_FZPK01000002.1 GCF_900198625.1 Helicobacter rappini
TACAGAATCTATACAGGGGGATTCTCATGCAATAATAAAAGGAGAGAGACAAGAGCATATTGGGCGATGTTTTACGCAAAAAAAGTGGCAAAGGATATTGATGTATTTGCTGCTAATAATCATAGCACAACCGCAAACTCAAGCATATTTCTCAATGCTGATGAAAATATGACTTTTGACTCTTATCTAAACAGGTGCATGGGGGTTAGGATTCAAAGTTTATAGCACCTAAACATATATGGAATCCAAATCTCACAACACCCTTTGTTTTTCAATCTCTTTGTAGATTTCAAATTCATCTTGTGCCAAAATATCATTAAAGCCTTCAAGCATAATGCCGCATTCATAGCCTTTACTCACCTCTTTTACATCATCTTTAAATCGTTTGAGACTTGCTATCTTGCCACTCCATAGCACTACACCATTGCGTAAAACTCTCACACTTAAATTCTTTTCAACCTTGCCATCAAGCACCATACAACCTGCAATAGTCCCAAGCTTTGCTACCACAAAAGTCTCTCTTACACTCACATTACCCACGACTTCTTCTTCGATAATAGGCGACATAAGCCCGCTTAATAAGGCTTTCATATCATCGATTAAATCATAAATAATCGCATAGCTTTTAATGGTAATGCCTAAGTCTTTTGCAAGGTTTTTAATCTCATTTGTTGGGCGGACATTAAAGCCTAGCACGACACAATTGCTACTTGCATTTGCTAAGTCTAGATCGCTTTGTGTGATTCCACCGATACCAAAGCTAATGACATTGATTTCTACTTCTTGATTATTTAGCCCTTCTAGGCTTGCTTTAATAGCTTCAAGGCTTCCTTGCGTATCAGCACGCAAGATAACAGGCACACTTTTAATCTGTCCTTTTGCCACCATTGAGCTTAACTCATCAAAGGTTACTTTTGTGCTTTTGCTGAGTTGTTTTTGCCTTAAATATGCACTTCTTTTGTTTGCCATCTCTCTTGCGATAGAATCATTTTCTACCACTTGCAGCAAAGCCCCTGCACTTGGCACTTCTGATAGTCCAGTGATTTGTGCTACACCGCTTGGCTCTAGTCTAGTAATGCTTTTGCCCGTGTCATCTTTTAGCGTCCTTACCTTACCATAGGCAGTATCTGCCACAATGCTTTGCCCGATTTCTAGCACACCCTGCTGCACGATAATAGTCGCCACAGACCCTTTACCTACCTGCTGACTACCCTCTAGCACAATAGCTTTTGCTTTAGCCTTTTTACTTGCCCTTAATTCTAGAATCTCTGCTTGTATAAGGATTGTTTCTAAAAGCACATCTACGCCTTCACCTGTCTTTGCACTGATAGGGATAAACTCATATTCACCGCCCCAATCCATAGGTGTAAAGCCAAGCTCCGCACACTCTGCTTTTAGCTTATCTGGATTTGCACCTTCTTTATCCATTTTATTCATAGCGATAATGATTTGCACATTCGCAGATTTTGCGTGATTTAGGGCTTCAATACTTTGTTGTTTTACCCCATCATCTGCGGCTATTACAATGATAGCTATGTCTGTAACTTGTGCGCCACGACTTCTCATCTGTGCGAATGCTTCATGTCCGGGCGTATCAATGAAGCTTATCCATTTATCATTTTTTTGCACCATATATGCACCAATATGCTGGGTGATTCCCCCTGCTTCGCTACTTGCAATGCGTGAGTTTCTAATATAATCTAGCAGTGAAGTCTTACCATGATCTACATGTCCCATAATCGTAACAACAGGCGGTCTATGCTCTAAATCAGATTCTATAATCTCTTCCTCTTCGACTAAAGGCACATTTGCTTGAATGCTTACATCAATATTGTATTCACTTGCTAGAATCTCGATTGTATCCTTATCAAGGAAGTCATTTTTTAGCATTTTCACACCAAGCAAAAAGAGTTTGCCAAGCACATTGCCTAACTCTAGATTTGCCTTTTCAGCAAACTCATATACGCGTATCTCTTCAGGTAATACAAGTGAAGTTATGGCTTCAGTTTGTTCTTTACCTTTATTATTACGCATTTTTTTACCCTTGCCTTTTGAAGGTCTAGCAATTGAGCCTTCTTTCATCCATGGGCTATAGCGATTGACTTTAATCTTATCGTTTAGCTCATTTTTCTTCACCCTTTCTTCTTCAAAACTCTCTTTTGGGCTATTATCTTCATATAAATCAATAAGCATGATTTCATCTTGCTCATCATCATAGCCAAAGCCGCCCATATCGCGTTCCATGCTGATGATATGTGAAGAGTGCTTTTGCTGCGGTTTATTTGTGTTTTTGTCCTTTTTCTTTTTTACCTTTTCTTTGCGTTCAACATTCTTTAAGGTATCAAGTATTTGTGTAGCGCTACGCAAACTAGAATTTGAATCATCTTTCTTTTTGCTTGTAGTTTGGACTTCGTCATTTTTACTGATTACACGGATTGCACTTATTCGTGGTTTTTTTAACTGACTTGGGTCTATTCCTTGTGGGAGTTCAGAATCTCTTTTTGCCTCTGTGCTTGGTGTAGATTCTATAGGCTTTATTGGTGCTTCTTGCTTTGTTTCTTTTAATGTTGTTTCTGTGTGTATGGTTTCTTTAGCTGTTGTTTCGATGATGGCTGTGCTGGATTGCTCTTTTTTTATCGTATTTTCTGTTTGTGTTTTAGCTACTACTTTTTGTGGCTCTTCATCACTCCTTCTTACAATCTGGATAGATTTTTTAGGTTTAATATCACTTGTTTGCACCGCTTTTGGTGTAGCTTGTGTTTCATCTTTGTTTAATGTTTCTTGTGTATCTTTTTTGGTTGATTTTTGCTTTTTTGTGGTTTTTTGTGCTGTAATGTCAGTTTCTGCTTCAGTTTGTGCGTCATCATTTTTATCTGTTTTTTTAGCCTTAGAATCTTTTTTAGCCTTTGTTTTTTCAGTCGCTGGCACAAAACCATCAGGCAAACTTCCTGTTGTAATGTAGTTATAAAGCATTTCTGCTTCTTCTGTCGTAATGGTGCTTGATACATTCCGCACTTTAAAACCTAGCTCTTTAGCTTTATCGAGTATATCTTTTGGATTTTTTGCAGCTTCATCTGCGATTTCTTTAATACTTACTTTTGACATATTTGTGCTATCTCCTCGATTTGTTCTTGCAGATTCTCTGCTTTTTTAACAATCCTTTTAATAATTTGCTGTGTTTTGCGTTGTGGCAAACACATATAGCATACATAAAAACTTCGCCCGCTACCATCATAAAGTTGCAATGCAGATTCTAAAACCTTAAATCGTATGAGATTTTTTTGCAAATCCCTTTGTCTGCATACAACACACATACGCACACTTTTTGTAGCATAGTATCGTGTAACCTTACTCACATGCACCTATCCTTTCTCAATCTTAACACCATCATTGTCAAAATCAAGTGTTAAAACGCGAAATTTTGAGAATCTAGACATAAGTTGCTTTGCTAATCGCCTTGCATCATCGCTATAACATAGATTAAACATAGAAGAGCCACTGCCAGAAAGTGTGCTCATAAGCGCACCATTTTGCAAAGCATGTTTTTGAATCTCAAAAAGTATGGGAAAGGTTGCCATACGAACTTGCTCGTGCATTCTATCAAGTGAGCCCTCACGCAGTAAATCCCATCTTTGCATACCAAAGGCAAGGCTTAAAACCGAAGCATGAGAGAGATTAAAGACACAATCTTGCACACTATAAGCTTTTGGCAATACGCCTCTTGCTTTTTTGGTAGACATAGGCTGATAGGGGACTACCATTACAGCTTTAAGATTCTTTGGCATATTTTGTCGCAAATAGACTACTTTTGATTTATTATTATGTGTCTTTAAAAAACTTGCATTAAAGCCGCCCATAGTCGCTGGTGTGATATTATCAGGGTGATTTTCATGATGCAAAGACAGATTTAATACTTCATCTTTATTTGGTATTTTTCCTGCCATTTTAAACGCACTAAAAATCGCCCCAACAATAATAGCACTCGATGATCCCATACCCCTTGCCACAGGTATATTATTTTGAAATGTAAAGTGAAATTGGGACTTGCCACCAAGCTTTTTATATGTGTGCATAAAGATTCTTACAAATGTATTATCTTGCGTGAAATGTGGATTCATCTTCCCTTCACCGCTGATGGTAATATGCTGTTCTTTTGCTTCTTCTATGCTAAAATAATTGCGAAACCCTAATGATATGCCTAGACAATCAAATCCCGGTCCTAAATTTGCACTGGTAGCAGGCACTGAAAAATTCAAACTTCAATTCTCCATATTTTTAATCTGTTTTTAAGGTTACAAGGCTTTTGTAAAGATATCGTGGTATTATAGCAAAGGATTCTCTATTTTACTACAAATAAAACAAAGCAGAAGCTACAAATAAGCCGATATTAAACACGCAACAAAATGCAAGCACAACAATAAAGCGGACAATGCTAACCCACCATGTATGTCGTCCAAAATTTTTCCTAGCCTTAAAAGGCTTTGTGCTAACTAACCCCAAGAGATAAAATATAAGCAATATAATAATGCTAGAAAATGATAAAATAATTTGTGAGTGAAGTGCAGCACTAAGCTTTATCTGCTCCATATCCGTGTGTGAATTGACAAGATAGATAAAGGTTATAACACAAGAGAGAATCCAAGCAAATAATATCTGTAAATTTAGAATCTTATATGATGAAAAAACACTCATAAGCAGCATCACACAGCAAAATAAAGCAATCGTAATAATATAGATAAAAGGCGAGTCGTGTAACAAAAACACAATCTGGTCTATATGAATGAGTGAAGTGATAGTTTGAAAAAGATTAGCTAAAAAATCCATATATTTCCTTGAGCTTATGTGATAAAGCATTGTTGTATTTAACTAAGTAAAGAAACTAGACTTAGAATCTTTAAAACATGCTTTATAAGTTCTCATTATATCTAAATTTTATATCAACTTCTTAACCCTCAGCATGCTTTATCTTAGAATTTAGTGAGATTGTATTTACATTGAGTAAGCAAGATAATGATTTTATGTTTTTTCATGAATGATGGTAAATAAACACCGCTTAAATGCTAAAGACTTGCAAATCATTCGAACCAAACTATATAGATTTCGGGTAATTCTAATGCGCTCCAAAACAACCTTGCATTTATTTGGCTAACACCTTCTTATGATTCCACATAAACATGATAAATCGCACTTTTCAATACTTTAATCTAATTTATTGCAATATCTTTCCATGATTTTAGCGAATTCGGGCGGTATTAAATCAAATATAGAGTGGATGGTAAATACAGAATGCTGGCATATATACATCTAAAATAATAAAATTAAAGTTCTTATACCAATACAAAAACTTCCATATCACCAAAGATTCTAGATGAAACTATACTTAACCGCATTATGAGCCTAGCATATAAGTATCCAAGTGACACAATGCAATAAAGATGATTTTCCATCTGTAATGATATTTTATAAGCCCAGCAGCATCAAATCTTATAGCGCCGACCATTGAGGCTTCTACACAATAATAATATTGATGGAATGCTTTAAGTTCTAAAATCCCATCCGCAATAGCTGTAACCACTATGGTTATCATGAATGGTAATGACATACTGTGTCTTTTCATAAGATATAATATCCAGCATAATATAAGCCAAAATCATTGCAATATTAACTCATATTTTACAGATTCTTTTTCCTACAAAGTTTTACAAGCTTTTATATTTTAGTGACTACCTTAAAGTTTGCTGCAAAGATTCTATTTCTTGCATACTATATCCAGCCTCTAGTCTTGCCTCTATATTTGGAATCTTGCCTATGATATTAAAGTCATAGCCTTGCAATATCTCACATAAACTGCGATTATCGTTATAAAGCTTTTGTGCGTAATTGAGCCATTTTACACCTTTTGAGACATGCCCTATTTCATCATGTAAGATTCTATCAAGTGCAGCAAGAATCTGTGATTTTAGCGGTGTTTGTGCTTGTTCTATCTTCTTTCTTACAAATGGATTTGCATCAAGTCCTAAGGCTTCTAAGCCCTTATGCACGAGTGCCATACGATCAATTAAAGTCTGTGTGCTTTGCATAGCGCAAAACAGATTATCATGCACGAAAAAATCCCCATAGTTATACCCGATCTCTTTTAGTAAAGATTCTAAAAGCTTAAAATGCAAAACCTCTTCACCAGCAAGAGTGATAAAATCATAATAATATTCAAGCGGTAAATGTCGAAAACGATATGCCGCATCAAGCCCTAAATCAATCGCATTGTATTCTATATGTGCGACTGAATGCAGGATTTTTGCTAGGGCTTCTTTTGAGTTTCCGCCCTTTGGTCTTTGCAAACGCGTAGGGTGTATAACCTTGCAAAAAGGGGCATAAGAAGGTGTTTTTATACTCTTAATTTCAATATCATGCTGCATATTATATGTGTAGAAATTTGCCTGTAAATATTCTACTTTTTGTAATTTTAAATCAATTTGCGTAGTGGTGAGTGCATCAAAAACTGCGGTAAAAAACTCCATTTATGCTCCATTTCTATCTTTCAGATTCTAACATAACATTGGTGCAAGGTGTAATTAGGACTTTGGCGTGAGATTCACATTTATGTTTTAAGAGAGAATTAAGATCTAAAGTTGCATTGCAAACTTTGCTGCTTCAACATGACAATTACTGCAATTATATTTCAAAAACCCACAATATAAAATACTATAATACCCCTACAATTCCCACTCGTCTTTCATTTGCAAATGTCCTTGCACTTGCGTTTTAATGTCATCATACACAAAGCTCTCTCTAAAACTATCAATTCGACCGCCGCTTGCATTCTTATGTCCGCCGCCATTAAAGCACATTTGACTTAATGCACTTACATCGCAATTCCCATTTGATCGCAAACTCACATTACCCCTATTGCTTACATCCATGTAAAAATCAAACTCTTCATTCTCTTGCAAAAACTTATTTGCCACAACAGAAATGCCACCCATGCCATAGCTTAGAAAGCCAACCTTATCTTCAAAATACACCTTGCATTGCTCTTTCTTTGTCTCAAGCAGTTTGACTTGTGCGCGTGAGATGATATTATCCATTGTTTCACTATCTTTATTTCCGCCTAGCACTTCTTTTTTGATAAAAAATAGCGCATTATCAAAGCCCACTTCATCGAAAGCTTTTCCATCGATTAAACCGCCGCTTTTTTCTGTGCTATATTCAATGAAAAAGTTACGCGCAAAATCTAGTAATTTAAGCTTATAATTTCTATTTTCATCATCAAACATAAAGCGATTAAACTCATTACTTGATGCAATAAGACTCATAGCCACCTTGCCAAACTCAAAGCCAAAGCCATCTTCAAGCCATATATCCACAGAGTTAATCATCTCAACGATAGGCTTTAGCCACTGCTGCACAGAAGTATCTAAGCCAAAGCGATCTAGCAAATATTCATAAGTAATCTTTGTTGCACAGCGATTAATATCAAGATAATACCAGCTATACATATTCGCACTCTCTTCGCCTGTAGCATGATGGTCTAGCAGCACAATCTCAACATCTACTTGTGCCATTTTTAGCTCTTTTACTTGTTCGCTTAGAAATTTTGATTCATTTAGTGTGAGATTTAAATCTGTGATAAGGATTATAAACTGCTCTTTTTGCGGGGTGCTACTTTTCTCTCGCTCAACTTTTACTGGTTTGCCAAATAGCATACTCACATTTTCTGTTTGTGCCTTGTGAGATTCTATATCACGCAAAATAGCTTGTAATCTCACCATGACTTCTCTGCCATAGTTTGCATTATAGAATGTAATGTCTTTGAAAAATTCACGCGAAACAAACTGACAGCCATAGCCATCTAAATCGATATGTGATAAATGATAAACTTTCATAATAGCTCTTTTTGTAGAAAATATATTTAATCAATCCGTGAAATTATAGCAAAAAAGCTTACTATTGCAAACGAAAATAAGCGTTAAGTAAAAGTTCATTTATATTTACTTATTCAAAGATTTTAACAAATATTAGGCAAAATTTCATGTATCATTGTGAATAGAAATATGGTAACAACAAGTAGATTCTCACATTATAACATGGAGTAATACAATTATGATAGCTATCTTATTTGATTGTGAAAATGTATCATCTACGCATATTCCCTTTATCCTTCAAAGATTAAAGCGATTTGGTAAAGTAGTCCTTAAGTATGCCTTTAAGGATTGGAGTAGGCAAAGCGATTGGACACAACAAGTGGTTGAAGAATATGGTATGATACCCATTCAGGTTTTTCGACACAAAAATTTTAAAAATACCAGTGATTTAAAAATCCAAGCAAGTGCCTATAAGATTCTGTATGAAAGCAATATAGAGCATATCTGTATCGTCTCAAGCGATAGTGATTTTAGAGATATAGCCCTAGAGATTCAGGCAAAAGGTAAGATTTCAATTGGTTTTGGCGAGATGAAAACGCCAGAATCGCTGCAAAATGCCTATACGCATTTTATCCACCTACAAAGCAAAATAACGAATAATAACCAAGCAATCACCAATAAATCCGCCACAAATAAAACCCCCACTACTAATAGCAAACAAATATCTACAAAAAGTGCTACACCACCAAAACCTAAAGAATTAATGATTTTAGAAAATGCCATTCAAGCCCTGCAAGATAAACAAGGATTCTGTCAAGTTGCCAAGCTTGCAAGGTATTTAGCACGGCAAGATAACACCTACACACTACAAGGAATCTTTAGGGCAAAAAAATGGGCAAATGTTTTTGATAGATACCCCTCAAATCTACATTACGAGCTTACCGGTAAAAATAACAGCACTCTTATTGTGTGTATTAAAAACTAAGAGTTAAAAGATTTAAAACACGAGAGTTTGTTGGGGTTAAATTTTGATATAAGCTAGTAAAGATTCTAATAGTTGGGGAGTTATAGATAAAAGGTTGCAGCAAATAAGTTGCTTACCTTTATTGCATTGCATGAATACCTAAGAATCTTTTAGAGTATTGTGGAAAGTAGTTTTACGCAACGATACTAGAGATTCCATAGAATCTCTAGCGAACATTAAGATTCTAAGACCTAAAATTACTCCGCAAAGATAACCATATCAGCTGTGATTTCACTGCCAAATTCACTTGCTAAAGTTGCATTATAAGCTTCTTTAAAAAAGCCTTCTTTTTGTAAGGTATCAATTTCAGTATTAAGCCAATCTAGCAATTCTTTATTACCTTGTTTAACTGCTGGGGCGATTACATCTTGCTCACCGATAGATTGGATTCCCACTTTATAGTCTGGATTATGTTTTACCCACGCATAAAGCATTGTAGAATCATGAGAAAGCGCATCACCTTTTCCTTGCTGGAATGCTTGGAAAGTCTCTGTGTTTTGCTCGAATTTAAGTAAGTTTATACCGCTTTGCTTACTGAAATAAATGTCTGCTGTTGTGCCTTTATTGACTATCAAAGTTTTACCTTGCAATTGCTCTTCACTTGTGATAGCACCATCTTTGCTAACCACACCTAGCGTTACTTTCATATAAGGCTTTGCAAAATCTACTTGCTTTTCTCGCTCTGGTGTTTTTGTAAAGTTTGCCATGATAATATCTACTTTATTTGCTTTTAAAGCACTAGCCCTAGCTGCCGCTTCAACAGGCACAAATTCAATCTTATTCTCATCGCCTAGCAAATCTTTTGCAAAACGCTTTGCGATATAGACATCAAAGCCTTTGTATTCATTATTTTCATAATATCCAAATGGTGGCTTATCGCTGAATACACCGATACGAATCTTGCCATTATTTTTGATTGTCTCAATGGCACTTTCTTGCTTTTTTGTCTCTTCTTGTTTAGAATCACCACATGCAAGTAGTCCAAGCATAATTGCACCACCTAAAACTAACGCCGCACTAGAACGAAAAATCCCTTTAAAATTAAAAGCCATTACTGCTCCCTTTCTAAAATAAAATAAAGTTGCAAGTGTAGCATATTCTTGCCTTATATGCAACAAAATTATAAAAATATTGCATTGTTATAGAATCTTGTATATAAAAACTTCATATTTTAGAGTTTATTTACAATATAGTTAGAACATAAATCGCAATCCGCCATTAATCTCAAATGTGCTTGGCACACCCCTGCTAAAATGCGTGCTGCTTATATGCGTAATAGCACTTAGAGTTTGTGTGATACCAAACTCAAGCATGGCGTTAAACTCGCTTTGTGTAAGATTTTTTCTATTGCCACCATAATAATTTGAGCCATTAAAGAAAGTTGCACCATAGGCAAAATACATATTGAGCTTATTATCAAGCAAACCAAGCCTTGTTGCCGCATAGATTAAATGTGCGTTATTTCCCATTTTGATAGCACGACCACCCCATACAAAAAAGGGCTGAATATTTGTATAAAAAGTGTTTGACATATCTGCTTGTGTGCCATTACCCACGCCTAAGATTCCAAGACTACCCATTCCTGCGTTACCACTTGCAACATAGCCAATCATCGCATCAATATTTTTATATCCAATGGTAACTTTAGAATCAAAAAGGAATGTATTATTATGAAAAGACTTTAGACTTTTATGATCTTCAAAACTCCCAGCAAAACCCAAGTCAGCACCAAACCACCATACATTGCCACCATTAAATCTTGTAGCAAAATGCCCTCTTATGCCCGCAGTCGCAAACACACTTGGTATAAAGGTGGTAAAACCACTCATATACGCACTATTTTTTATATCTTTTTGATCGCCATTAAAATAGTATTTTACCCCAACATTAAACCAACCTGTTTTATCAAGGGGCATAAATCGTGTCATTTCATAATAGCTTACACGACCAAAATTATACGCCCATATCGCTTCAATCACAAGATTTCTCACACTCCCATTTCTCACCCAGATCCCATCAATTAAGTGATTAATCCATGGGCTAATAGGCTGAAATCTCCCTGCTTTAATCGCTGTATCACCATCAAAATATTCTATAAAAGATTCCCCTAAAGCTACACTGCTACCACCTAAGACTTCATTGCCTGTATTGTTATAGAAGTATTTTTTCACTCCATCGTTATAGTTTAATAAGCCTTGAGCGGCACGAAAAGATATTGCCGCACGCAAATTATAATAAAATCCAGTGGTATAACCAAGCCCAACAGAAGCATTAAGCAATCCTGTATTACCTAAGAATCTACTTGAGCCATAAAGATTATTTGTATAATATCCACCGCCACCACTTGACATAAAATTCCCATATAACACAATATCAACTTGTTTTGTGCCATTAAGCAGGGCAGAATCAAGTGTTTTATATTGCCCAAAAGCTAAAGCAATCGTTAAAAAAAATAAAATAAAAATACGCATAACATTCCTTGTTGCATAGAATCTAAATATGGTGAAAATAAATCCGTTATTCTATCCAAAGATTATCAAGCAATCGTATCTTTCCAATGCGAACTACAAGTAAAAAAATGCAATTTTGTGCTTTTGTAGCAAAAGTTAAATCATGATTGTAAAAATCCATATAATCTATGTTTAGATTCCCTAGAATCTTTTCTGCTTCTTGTTTTAATATAGCAATATCTCTTATATTTTGCTGTGTGATGAGATCTTGTAAATGAAATATCGTTTTGGGAATCGCAAGGGCTAGTTGTCTCTCACTCTCACTCAAATATACATTCCTTGAGCTTAAGGCTAGATTGTCATAATCACGCACGATTGGCATACCTATGATTTCTATTGGTAGGCATAAATGTTGCACCATTTTCTTGATAATGAGTAGCTGCTGTGCGTCTTTTTGTCCAAAATATGCCCTTGTAGGCGAAATGAGATTAAAAAGCTTTAGCACGACTTGCAATACCCCTCTAAAATGCGTGGGACGATAGTATCCCTCAAGGATATAGCCCATCTTTTTGGGCGGTTCTATTGTGATTTCATCATCATCTGTGTATAGAATCTCACTCGTTGGCGCAAATACAATATCAACGCCTACTTCCCTGCATATTTCAATATCTCTCTCAAGTGTGCGTGGATAAGTGGATAAATCTTCTGTTGGGCTAAACTGCGTTGGATTCACAAAGATAGAGACAACGGCTATATGATTTTGTGCGACATTAGATTCTATAAGGCTTTTATGTCCGTTATGTAAAGCCCCCATAGTCGGCGTGAAACCAATATCAAGCGAAGTGAAATGTATATTAGAATCTTTATTTTCATTATGCAATTTTGCATGACTCATGCCCGTTTGGATACATATAGTTTGATTTGGTTTGGTTGTTTGATTATGATTTAAAACTTGTTTTGTATTGTCTGTTTGGCTGTAATGTAATAGTCGCTTTGTGTCTTCTGTGTGATTGTCTTGCAAAGTTTGTTTGGTGTTTTTTATGTGATTATTATATGGGGCTTGTTGTGTTTCATCTACTTGATTGTAGCTTACAATTTGTTTTGCTTCATCTGCCTGTGTGTCGTGTAAAGCTTTTTCTGTATTGCTTGTTTGCATATGGCATGGAGTGTGTTTTGTATCATCTATGTGATTGTAATTTAAATCTCGTTTCGTGTTATCTGTTTGAATATTTGTTTGTAAAAAAGCAATATATTCTTGTTGCTTTACTTGCAAGGCTTCTTGTAGCTCCTCTTTTGTCGTTGCTATAATGCAATTTTTATGTTGTTGCTTAAATGCCTTATAGTCGTAGTTTTTATAATCGCAATCTTGTTGGTTTTGTAACATAATATTTGCCCTTATCGCTTGTAGAAATAAAACGCTATTGTAGCGATTTATTCAAATCTTTTGTGGATTTTACGATGAAAAGTGCAAGATTTTATTGCGTGGCTTTAGAATCTTATAATTGTCATATTGAGTAAGCTAATCTTTCTAACTCGTTGCAAAAGAGATACTTTGTGTCTTGAATTCAATATGACAAGATTCGAGATTTTTATCCAAGTGGGTAGGTGCAAGGTAGGGGGTGCAAAATTTAAAGAATCTAACTCCCACGCCAAACCCCCTAACACACCAAAATCTCTAAGTCTCTAAAGTATTTTTTAAGCACAAATTTATCTTGACTCTTATCATTAACATAGTCTTTATTCTCAACTTCTACCAAAGCTTTTAATCTCACATTATATGAGCCTTCTTTATTAAAAGACTTTAAGATATTATCCTTTTGACTACTCACTTCACCATCTCCAAAATCCCATTCAACTTCTACTAACTCAATAGAAGTAACAATATGAAATCCTATCACTTCATCAATGGCTATAACACTCTTAGTAGCATATATCTCTAGTATAGTAGTATCAAAGTCTGTATTGTAGTCAGGTATTTACACCTTTTTCCACTCATCTGTGTAATCACTGATTGGAGCTTCACCTATTGCTTTGAGTGCATTAACAGTTGTTTGCTGCATATCATAGCTTTTAAGTAAGTCTGGTTTATTTGCATTTGATAGGACATTTTGATAGCTATTACTGATTGATGTTTTTTGGCAATTAGCCTTATTTATCTATGCGTTATCATTGACACTTTTATGTAATACTTCTGCCTTGATTTTATCTTGCAAGGCTTGAGCTTGAAGTTGAGCTGTTTGCATTTTACTTGCTTGTATCTTAAAAAAGCTTTCTTTCACTTGATTTGATAGCATTGCTACTTCTTTCTCTCTTTTATTGTTATTTTGCCTAATATGCCTAAAGCACTTTGATTTTGTGCGTCTCTTGTGGCTACTTCGTTTTGGTCTATGGTTAATGCTGTTTGGACTGCACTTTGAAATACTCCTAAAAATGTTTTAGCCATAAAATCACTATAAGCTAGGGCTTTTTGGTCATCTGTAAAAGCGTAGCTCTATTAAAACATATTTTGGCATATACTTTATAAAGCTATCTAAGGCGTCTTTATAATTTAGCTATCTTTCATCTTAGCTTCTATAAAAAACTAAGATTCTGAAAATCAAAATTCTCTTGTGTAATGCAGTTAAGAAACAACCTGCGAACTTTTATCAATACAAAAGCGTTATAGAATCATACATATCCTGCATGGCTTGTTTTTTACTAGGATTATTGTGAGTTAGCATATATTTATGAAACATATTTGCAATGCTTCGTGTGATAATGTCTGTCTCAATATTTACTCTGCGACCTATCTTGTAATCCATAAAAAGTGTATTCTGCATTGTATGTGGGATTATCACAAGACTAAAGCTAGAATCTTGCACTTCATGTATCGTAAGGCTAATGCCATCAATACATACACTGCCCTTATCTACCATGTAAGATAGGGCTTTTTGCGTTGTTTCTATGTGGAAAACATGCTGATTTGCCTGCATTTCTCTAGACTTTATCACGCCGATAGAATCAATATGCCCCTGCACGATATGTCCATGCAATCCATCGCCTAAACGCAAGGCTGGCTCGATATGCACTAGCCCTTGCAAGTTTTCTGTGGCGATTAATGAGGCACTCTCTTTACTAAGCTCTACGCTAAAATGCGTTTTTGTGCTTTCTATGGCGGTAAGACATGCTCCATTAACTGCTATACTATCGCCTATATTTGGGTTTAAATCAGATTCTAAACACAGGATTTGATCGCGATAAAAACGCACTTTTGCAAATTGTCTCACAAGTCCGCTAAACATAACTTTCTCCATACTAAATGCGTAATCTTACCATAATCATGTGGCTACTCAATATTTGTGCTGTTTTTTTGTCTTGTATGTAGCATGATTGTAACTTCATCTAGCTGTTTTGTCTCTTGTTTGTTGTTTTCTAGCGTTTGTGCATCTTTGGCTTTGTTGTAGAGATATAGCGTTTTTTCATGTTCTAGGTGTGCTATGCGGATTTGCTGCTTAATGTATTCTTGCTCTTCTTTCAAAATGCCTATTTGCCTTTGAATCTCGCGTATTTCATAGAGATAGGCTTGGATAGAATCTTTTTGACTTTGATAAGCACTGAAGCTACCAGATGAGGGCATAGGAATACTAGCAATCTGCGTATTGATAGAATCTATATCAGCATATTTACGCGTGATTAATGTTTGATTGCGTAATAGGTTTTTTTCCTGCATATCGAGTTGTTGCTTTGCGATTTTTACAAGATTAACAAGCTGTTTTGTCATAACATGTCCTTGAATACAAATAAGCACTCTGCATTATAGCATGTGATTTTGAAACTACATTAAAACGCTATGGCTAGATTCTATATTTGGCTAAATCTCACTTTGCTTCTAATACTTATTTTGTAAAATAGAATCTATTATCTCAATTAAAAGGGAAATTATATTGCTAAAGTGTGTTTATAGTTTTTCTTTCATTTTCTATTTTGCATGCAGACACACTAAAAAAATGTAAAGGTAAGGAAGATTTTATAAGCGGTTGTTAGAGAGAAAATATTATTACAATGGGGATCTTTGGGTAGAAAGACCATACAAAAATGACAAAATAGAAAGCATAGAAAAAAGGTATGATGAAAATGGAAAATTGCGATTAGAATCATCAGTTTTAAATAATCTATTGCGTGGAGATATGAGATTCTACGCGGAAGATAAAAAGCTGCTAACCTTGATTAAAACACAAGGCGGCAAGTTTATAAGCGCTAAATGCTTTAATGATAAAGCCTTAACAAATAAAGATTTAGAAGAGACGGACAAACTTAAAAGCATTAGCCAAGCAATTAAATATTTACAAGAGATATGCCTTACAAAGTGATACCAAATAGACTTTGATTAAAGCCATATAGCATACTTTTAGATTCTATGTTTAAGATTTGATTCTAGATTATAAAAGTTGTCGTATTGAGCGGAGCAAAACATCTGATGTAGAATCTAAGCAAAGCCTAAATTCTAAAACAGATTCAAATAAAGATTTTTCACCTATGGCTTAAAACGACAAGAATCTAAATCAAAGTATAAAACCTGACACTTGGTGTCTGTCAAGGGGAAGTTTGATGAGAAACCAACAAGCAATTTCTACCCCCTGTGCCTTGAAAATGTAATATGTTATTTTACCCTATCTTTAGAATCTATCTTTTATCCCGCATATCACTTCCTTTTCTCTGCTTGTTTAATCGCTTGTAAATACTCTGTATCGCTTAGCTTATCGCCCCATATCACATTAGAATCCTTGTTATATTGCGTTAGGGCGATATGTGTGCCGCTAGATTCTAGCCCAGCTCCGTGCCAATGCGCTACATTTGGCGGACAAGAAATGCTCTCCCCTACTTCTGCTTTGTGGATAATGCCATCTTTTGTGCCTGTGTAAATCACACCTTGCGTAACAATGAGTGTCTGTCCAGCGGGGTGAGTATGCCAAGCACTCCTAGCCTTTGGGCTAAAATGCACCTTTGCACCGCTAAAATCTCGCCACGCATTTTTCTCAAAAAGCATTGTAACTCCAACTTCACCGCTAAAGATTCTAGAATCTCCCTTTATCTCTTTTGCCTCTTTTATAATCTCTTGCATAGATTTTTCTCCTTGTGCGAAACATATTGATACCATACTTGCTAATATACCTGATAGGATAAACCTATTTACTTGCATATTTGTCTCCTTTGAGTATTTGATAGAATCTAAGTTTTTAAGCAAATATTAGATTCTAAAATAAAAGTATAAAGCCTGACACCTAGTGTAGCTCAAGGGGCTTTGCATAATGCTTCTGCATTTTGTGCTAAATCTCATACCCAACCCCTTAGCCTTTAAGTGTTATGCTATCAAGTGCTGCAATGGCATTAAGACTTTTTGGATACCCAATATAAGGCACCAATGCCGTGATGACACCAAGTAGCCTTTCTCTATTATTACCCATAGCAAGATTCCCGCTTATATGGGCTTTTAGCTGTGATTCTGCCCCGCCTAAAGCTGCAAGATATACAAAAGTTAAAAGCTCTCTAAATTGAAGATCTATACCATCTCTTGTGTAATAATCCCCAAAGCAATTTGCTGATAAAAATCGCCTTATATGCTTCTCATCTTGCGGGGCTTGTGCGTTGGCTTTGTCAATTGTTGCACCAAAGATTTGTCGCTGAATGTTTAAGCCCTTTTCTTGCCTGTTTTTTCTTGTGGTTGTGCGTTTAGATTCTAAAGGCAGGGTAATATTATGGGCTGTAAAAATGCTATTTGTTATACCTATAAACGCACTCACTTGCCCAAACCCCACATAAGGCACGGCTTGATAGATAATCTCCTTAATCACAATGGGCTTTATACTATTTTTCAGTGCTGCTTGAAGCATAGTTTTATACATTTCCAGCGATTGTGTAGCTATCAGTGCTGCTAATGTAAGCTTGATATAGTCTTGCAATTCTAGCTTTGATTCTAAGATTGCTTCATCAAGGGCAAAGTTCATAAATATTTCAAAAAACTCTGCATCATCTGCGATGTCCATATCCAAAAAAAGCTGAGCAAAATGCTCTTTTGCTCTCTGTGTTAATTGCATTTTTATCTCCTTTTTCTTATGTATATTTTCTGCAAAAACAATATCACCCATAAGCAACGCTCCTGCTCCTATGCTAACTTTTTGTAAAAAATCTCTGCGATTTTGTTTTGTTTTCATTATGTGTCCTTTAAAATAAATGTGAAATATTTAGAATCTTATTGATTCTGTGTGAAAGTATAAAGCCTGACACCTAGTGTCTGTCAAGGGGAAAATGCAAGATTTTTGAACTTATTTAGACTAGGGCTTGAAAGCGGCTAGAATTTCAAAGTTAAGTTTAAGGCTAAGGAAATATAGCCTATTTGACTAAGGGCGATTTAGCAGTAGCTTAACACTGCTTTTTACACTCTTTATAATCCCTACTTTGTGGATTAAAGGTATCTACGCCCTTTTCTATCATCTCATCATACATTCTAAGTTTTGTCTCTAGTCTTTGTGAAATCTCTTGCAATGAAGCGATATGTGCTTGTAAATTTGCATAGCTTTTTTGCAATAATGCCCTGCGTTTTGGTGCAGTTTTAATACCCCCGCTTAAAGCCTCCGCATACTCTCTAATTTCTTTCAAGCTCATTCCACACTGCCTAAGCCACTCTATCCACTTCACCCACTCCATATCGCTTTTTGCAAAGTAACGCACCCCATTTTCATCGCGTTCCACAAAGGGGAATAGCCCCTTATCAAGCCAGAATCTAATCTTTCTTGAAGGGATATTTGTTGCCCTCTCAACTTCTATGATTGTATATGCCATTTGTTTGTCCTTGTTGTTTCCTGTAATTATAGGGTAAAAAGTGAATAATCCCCTAGCAGTCCCAGCCAAAAAGGCTTTTATTTGTATCAAGCTGCGTGATAGAATCTCTCTCTTGTTGCGTTAAGCTAAAGTCAAAAAGTGTGAGATTTTCTTGGAGTCGCTTTAAGCTTGAAGCCTTTGGGATAATACTCATTCCTTTATCTAGCAGAAATTTCAAAGCAATTTGTGCGGTGCTTTTATGATGAGCTGTTGCTATACTTTGCAAAGTCTCATTTGTAAAAATGCCATTTCTCCCACAAGCTAAAGGACTCCACGCTTGCAAGTGAATATGCTTAGATTCTAAAAATTTTTGCAATGTGTGCTGTTGAAAGAAAATATGTGCTTGGACTTGATTTAGCACAGGCTTAACACGCACAGAATCTAAAAAATCCTCCAAAAATCTGCCATAAAAATTTGAGATTCCAATCGCGTGGATAAGCCCCTTGCGATACGCCTCTTCACAGGCTTTATACATTTCTTTAGCATTTGCGTAAGGCTCGTGGATTACAAGCAAATCTACATATTCTAGCCCTAGATTTTGTAGGCTACCCTCTATGCTTTGCCACGCCTTTTTATAGGGCATATTAGATGAAAGCTTTGTGGTGATGAAAAGCTCATTTCTTTGCAATGGGCGGCTTAAATCATTTGAGCTAACTTCGCTAGATTCCCTATGGGCTGATTGCTTGTGTGGGTTTGAAATTGGCGTGGTGCTAGAATCTACAACGCTATTAGAATCTAAATGTGTCGTGGAATGAATGCTAAAAGCCCCAGATTCTTTTGTTTGTGAGTTAGAATCTTTTAGGCTTTGCGTAGCTAGAGCTATGCCTACTTCCTTTTCATTCTCATACATTTGTGCAGTGTCAAAGAGTCTGTATCCAGCCTGCAGGGCATTTTGCATTATTTTCACACCCTTTTGCCCTTGCAGTCCATAAGTCCCAAGTCCAATACTAGGCATTTTTATGCCATTATTTAAAGTGATATATTGCATTGTTGTCCTTTAATATCAAAATAGCTTTGAATAATATATCAATGGGTGTTTGAATCTAGTGCTTGCTACAATACAAAATGTTAGAAATTACTATTTAAAAAGGGATATTGTGTCAAAGGCTATTTCAAAGTGTATTTAGTCAAAAAATATTTACATGATTAATCTTTTAAAAACTCATCGTAGTATAGAAAATAATCTTTGCTTTTCTTTGATGAGAGTGAGTAAGTCAGTGAGCCGCCGCCTTCAAAATTTGTGCGTGTGTAGAATGGGGATTTTGTCGTTGTGTCTGTGAGTGTATTTTTGTATTTTGCAATCCTAGCAACATTTTGGCAACTAAAGATTCCAATATCCTTGCTTCCCACAACAAATAAAAGTCCAACACCATATTCATTACATGCCTTTGGGAGTAGCTTTGGCGTTGGGTCGTGTTTGCCTTGTGAGTTTAGGAATCCCATGAGTAAATCAGAGCTTACAAACTCTATAAAATCATATTTTTCAGTAATGTTTTTATAGGTTATCTCATTTGGGGCTATAAGGAATGCCTTGTTGTTAAAACTTCTAAATATCACCATATCGCCAGTTTCAGGCGTCATGTTTGGTGTTGGTAGATAGGGCTGGGTTAATTGTGTAAAAGGGGAGACTTTTGCAATAGCCTTTGTGCCTTCTAGTTTTATCACAACTACGCTTGCTACAATCGCTTTGTAAGATGATAAATCACGCAGGATAATGCCACTCTCACCGACTTTAAGATTGATATTTGTAAAAGTTATAAGTGTATCATCGCCTTGCTTATTTATCTCTAGAATCTCGCTTATTTCAGGTTGTGTGATAAGCTTTATAGAATCTTTTGTATTTGTTTCATCTTCTATACTTTCATTACTATATGCAAGATTCCCAAATAATATGCTATTCATTATTAACATAAGCAATGCTGTAATATATCTTTTCATTTATAAACCTTTAGAATCTTAAATCATTCATGTATTACACTCTACCGCCCTCATAAAGCTGTCGCATACGCTTCTTTTCCTCTTGTTTTTTAGCTTTTTGCACTTCTTTTGCATAATAGGCTTCGACAGAGAAATTCAGTAAAATCGCAAGTTTTGGTGCTACAAACATTGAGCTATATGTCCCAAAGACAACACCAACAAGAAGTGGCAAAGAAAACCCTACGATAATTTGCCCACCAAAAAGATAAAGTGTCAAGACGACAAAAAACATAGTAAGTGAAGTAAGCGTTGTCCTTGTTAGTGTGCTTGATACGGCTTCATTAATCACTTCATTTGCATTCATCTTTTTGCCTTCAAGCATTTTTTCTCTGATTCTATCAAAGATGATGATGGTATCATTGATTGAGTAGCCAAGCAGGGTAAGTAAAGCCGCTATAACTTCAAGATTTAAATCAATCTTAAAGATAATCACACTTGCTGCGGTAATGACAATGTCATGCACTAAGGCGATGATAGAAGCAAGAGCAAACCGCCACTCATAGCGAAAACTCACATACGCCATCATTGCAATAGTCGCTAAAACAAGTGATAATATCGCACTTTTACGCAATTCATCGCCGACCTTTGGACCGACTGTATCAAGCTTTCTTATGCTAAACTCACCGCTTGATTCTAACAATGTATGTAAAGTGGTATCAATCTCATTTGCTTTTAAGTTCTCATTAAATGGGATCTTAATAATAATCTCATTATCCGCACCAAAGCGGCTTACTTGAGCATTCTTAAATCGCTCGTCTGTCGCTAAAAGTTTGCGTATTTCTGCCATAGGGGCATTTTGCTGTGTGTATTGAATCTGCGCTGTGCTACCACCTGCAAAGTCAATGCCAAGATTAAAACCCACCCCAAAAAATAGATAAAATGAAGCAAGTGTTAGTAAAATAGAAGCAATTAGTCCATACTTACTCCAACGCACAAAATCAAAAATTTTCTGCTGTTTAAAAATCTCCATATTTCACTTCCTTACTAACGCTTTTGCTTTGCTGCTACTTCAGTCTTAGAATCTAGCTTAATGCCAAACCAAAAGGCTAGATTTTTACTTCTTTCTATACGATTACCAAGCCATAGATAGATTCCATGTGTGCCAATTATGGCGGTAACAATAGAAGCTAGTATGCCAATACCGGTAGTAATCGCAAAGCCTTTTATAACACCTGTCCCATACACATAAAGCAAAACTGAAGCAATAAGTGAAGTAATATTTGCATCAAAAATGGCACGAGAAGCATTCTCATAGCCAATGCGTAATGACTTTATTACCCCCATGCCAGACTTAAGCCCTTCTCTAATTCTCTCATTAATGATGATATTTGCATCTACCGCCATACCCACGGTTAGCACGATACCAGCCATACCCGGGAGTGTCAGTGTCGCATCAAATAACGCCATAACGGCGATAATCAAAAAGAGATTGATAACAAGGGCAAGAGAAGCAAAGACACCTGCCATAGCATAATATACAATCATAAAGCCCACAACCAATATAAAGCCACTGATAAGGGCTATAACAGAAGCTTGTATAGAATCTGCACCAAGACTAGGACCTACAACCCTTTTTTCTATCACAGAAACGGGGGCAAGAAGCGCACCAGACCTAAGCGCTATGGCTAAATCACTTGCTGCTTTTCTATCAAAACTACCAGTAATAATGCCATTGCCACCACCAATTCTTTGATTAATGCTAGGTGCAGAAATTATGCGTTTATCAAGCACAATCGCCAATCTTTTCTTAATATTTCGCCCTGTGAAATCACCAAATATTTCAGCCCCTTTAGAATCTAGCACAAAGCTTACCGCATCATTTTTATTCTCATCAATTGTAGAATCTGCTTTTACAATGGAGCTTCCATCAAGGATAGGGACGGCTTTCAAGGGGAGCTTTGCCATTTCATTTTCAGCATAAGGCAATAGCACAGAGTTATATCTCATAGCCTCTTCATCGCTGATTACTTCACCATTCATCATGCGTCTAGCCAAATCTTCATCTACTGCCATAAACTCTAGCTGTGCGTTTTGTGAGATTAACTTTATAAGCCTTTTTTGCTCTTCCTCACTTTGTGCACCCGGCATTTCTACGCGTATTTGATTAATCCCCTCACGCAAGACATTTGGCTCTGTTAAACCAAAACCACTAAGTCGATTGCGAATGGTAAAAATAGCTTGATCTAGGGCATTTTTTTGCACCTTTTTTATAGCCTCTTCATTCAGTGCTATATTAAAGGTATTACCACTTTGAGACCATGCCACACCTTCCATATTGCTAAGGATAGATTCCATATCCTTTGTTCTACTTGAATCAAGTAAGATAAAGCTTATAGAATCACCTTGCATTCTAAGCTTATTAATAAAAATATTTTTCTTATCTGTTTGATGCTTTAAATCACTAAGCATACTGCTATATTTATTGCCAACTGCCTCATTTACATCAACATCAAGTAAAAGACTTAACCCACCTTGCAAATCAAGTCCAAGCGTAATCTTTTTATAACCATCAAAAAAGGGGTATTTGCTAGAATCCTGAAAAAACGATGGAATGCTAAAAAAGATTCCAAAACAACATGCAAGAATAAAGGCTAACAACCTGTAATTAAAGGGTTTTTGTGTATTTGTGTGAATCTTTGCCATACGCTAATCTAACCTAAAATCTATTTTTTATCATGCTTATTTTTAGATTCTTTTTCCTCTTTCTTTGAATCTGTGCTAGAATCATCGTCTTCTGCCATTTCATCAACTTTGTAAGCTACAAATTCCCTTGCAAGTCGCACTTGAGTATCGCCTAACTCTACAACTATAAATCTATCATCTTGCTTGATTACCTCACATACAAAACCACCATTTGTAACGATTTTATCCCCTCTTTTTAAAGATTCAACCATAGCTGCATGTTTCTTTCTTTGCTGCTGCTGCGGACGAAACACAAGAAAATAAAACACTAAAATAAGAACCGCTAATGGCAAAAAACTAATAAGCTCTTGCATATATATCCTTCGTATTTAAAAATAAAGCAAGGATTCTAACACAAAAAATGTTAATTTTTCGCTTTACCAGATAAAAGCAAGAATATAACACCAATAATACATGAAGTAAGCGATGCAAGTAATATAGTGATTTTAGATAATTCTTTTGCTTCATGTATATCAAAGGCAAGCTCGGATACAAAAAGCGACATCGTAAAGCCAATCCCAGCAAGCATACCTGCCCCCAAGATATAAGTCCAAGAGATTCCATCAGGTCGTTTTGCAATACCCAACTTTTCACACAAGAAAGACGCAAGGAAGATTCCAATAGGCTTCCCTACAACTAAGCCTAAGAATACACCAAGAAAGATATGGTCTATATTAAAATTAAAATTAGATTCAATGCTTACCCCCGCATTTGCAAACGCAAAGCAAGGCATGATAAAATACGCACTCCAAGGCTGCAAGAAATGCTCTAGTCTTAAGAGTGGATTCTGTGTGTTTATGGCACTATGCTGGACTTCTTGCACAAACTCTAATTTATCATGGTCTAAAAGTATAGAATCTTGTTTATTTTGCTTGTGTTGATAGTTTTTCGCCCATACGCCCATTTGCTCATAAAATGCTTGAAAATCTTTTTTTGCTTTCACAGGGATACAAAATGCTAAAATTACTGCGGCAATAGTCGCATGGATACCGCTTGCATGCACGAAAAACCATAATAAGATTCCAAGTCCAAGATATACAATCAAATGCTTAATGCCACGCATATTGCATAGCACAAGTAGCACAATGATTCCGGCTGAAGCAAGTAGCCACATCAAATGTATAGAATCTCCATAAAATAACGCAATAACCACAATCGCACCCAAATCATCAACAACAGCTAAGGTAACAAGAAAAACTTTCAAGGCAATAGGAATGCGTTTGCCAAGTATAAGCAACACACCTAATGCAAATGCAATATCTGTTGCCATCGGGATACCAAAACCATGACTTGAAGCCGTGCCAATGTTGAGTGCATAATATATCGCACCCGGGACTATCATGCCCCCTAATGCTGCAATAGCTGGAAATGCCGCTTTTGAAAAAGAGTTTAACTCGCCAAAAAGCATTTCTCTCTTAATCTCCAAGCCAACAAGCAGAAAGAAAAACGACATAAGCACATCATTCACCCAAATTTTTAGCTCCATACCCACAAAATGTTCGCCAAACTGAAAACCAAAAGGTGTTTCAAAAATCGTGTGATATATATGAGATAATGGCGAGTTAGCAACAACAAGTGCCATAATCGTGCTTATCCCAAGAAAAATACCGCCAAAAGATTCACTACGGATAAAATTCATCAAAACTTGTGTAACGCGCATTAGTTTCCTTCTCTATCATCAAAAATGAAACTATTATAATAAAAAACTTAAAGCATAATAAAAACAAGAAGTATTTTTCTGCGTTTTTATGTCTTACGATTGTCATAGTTGTGTTTGTTTTAGAGTTTTGTTCATTATTTATAACTTAAAAAATTAAGGCAGAAAATTGTCCCTGAGAGAGTGCTATTAAGGCGGTCTAGCCTATTCTTGGTAAAGTAAATATGTTCTATAACTTACAAGTTGTAGAATCAGCATATTGTCTAAAATGTATAACTATACCCAAGATGGAAAGAAAATGGGCTTTGAGGCTTATATATTTCCTCGCGAATTACATTTGGCGGATTGTTGGTATCTCTCACGATATTGCGTAAATCAGGTTGCAATATTGCATATCGATAGAGAATCTCTAACCTATGTCGGCTTTCAAATGTGAGCGAAAAGCCCGCATTTGCCACCGCTTTAAATCCACTCTTTGTATAGTTTTGCGTATGTTGCAAATTCCCGTTATCTCTATATGTCTTTTGTGCGCCAAGCTCATAACCAGCACCCAAGCCAAATATAATACCCAAACTCAATTTCAAGTCATTGTTGTTATAAAAATCATATAGCACATCAGCATTGAACAAAAATGTATGCGTATTTGCATATAAATCATTTATAACTGCTACATCTCTATATGCTGTTACAAAATCACTAAAGCTATAGCTATAACTACCATAAAGTCGCATACCCCATGTTTTTGTGAAAAATAGATTATAGCCAAGCCTCAAACCAGCATCTACAACAAACCTATCGCTATCATGTCCCATTACAAGATTAAACCCGCTATCAACACCAAGCATAGCCCCAGTCTTTGAATCTTTTGTGATCTCTTTTGTGGGTTCGGGCAATCTAGGCTGTGTGCGTTTATAAACTTGTGCATACGCCACGCTTGATAAAGTTATACCGCACAATATTGCACTTACATATCTCATATAAACTCCTTTGCTTTTTCAAAGAAGTAGTATCGACAAAAAATTACATTAGTTGATTATGGAAATTTAAACTTTTATCATTTGAGCCATAAACTACAATCTCTTCTTTATAGATCTATGCTAGGTATTTTACTTTGTAGGTTACAGCAGGTGTTGGAATGGTCGTAGGCATATAAATCTACCTTTTAAAAGTATTGCTATTTCTTATTTTCATTATCCATTCTTGCAAGGTCTTTTCAAAGCCGATGTTTTTAAGGAATACATACTTTTTTCCATGATGATAGATTTGCTTTACAAAGCCGCCAAAGTCATGTGGATATTTATAGCCTTTTGCATCTGTCTTTAGATAGCTTGGCACAGATTCTAGGCGGATTTTTGTATCTTCTAGGGCGTGATTTATCGCTGTGTATGCGGTGTTACTTTTTGGAGAGCATGCTAGATAAATCACGCATTGAGAGAGAATGATCCTTGCTTCTGGATAGCCGATTTTACTCACTGCTTGCATTGTGCTTACACTTAGATTTAGTGCATTTGGGTTTGCATTGCCTATGTCTTCACTTGCTAGAATGACTAGTCTGCGTGCTATAAACTCTGGATTTTCCCCTGTTTGTATGAGGCATGCGAGATAATATAATGCTGCATTCTCATCGCTGCCTCGTATGGATTTAATAAGGGCTGATATGTAGTCATAATGCGTATTTTGCGACTTTACACCCTGTGCGTTTTGGACTAGAGATTGAAGCATGGATACACTTACTTCCTGCTTAGAATCTATATCAAGGGCAATATCAAGTAGATTCAAAAACGCACGACAATCGCCATTGTGATGGCTTAAAAGCCATGATTTTATGGAATCAAAGCTATGCTTTGGTGGATAGGCTTTTAATACCCTGTTATAAAGCTCTTCAAAATCTTGTGTTTGCAGGGCTTTTAGCTCAAAGAGAAAGGATCTACTTCTTAAGGCTGGGCTTAGGGTAAAGAATGGATTCTCTGTGCTAGCCCCTATGAATGCGACTTGTCCTTTTTCTAAAATAGGCAGTAAAAACTCTTGTTGTGCTATGTTTAGTCTATGGACTTCATCGATAAATAAAAGCGGCTTATTCATTGTGTGTTCATATAGACTTAGCTCTTTTTTTAGGGAATCTAGCTTAAAATTTGTTGCATTAAAGGATAAAAAGGTTTTTTTGCTAAGTGTTGCGATGATGTGGGCTAGGCTTGTTTTGCCACTGCCCGGTGGTCCAAAAAATAAAAGATTTGGTAGCATATTAGAATCTTGTATGTTTTTCTCGATGATTATTCTTAGCGGTGCATCTTGTGCTAATAAATGCTTTTGTCCTATGAAGTTTTCAAGTGTTGTGGGGCGAAATTTATAGGCTAGATTTCGCATGATTATCCATTGTATTTTTGCAAATAGTGTTGATAGACGCTTGCTATGCCTTCTTCTAGTGAGATTTTGGGCGTAAAGCCAAGTGAGTTTAGCTTACTTGAATCCATAAGCTTTTGAAATGTGCCATCAGGCTTAGTCGTATCAAAGACAATCTCGCCACTATATCCTATAATATTTTTTACAAGATTTGCAAGTTCTTTTATGCTAATATCGCTTCCATAACCCACATTAATATGTGTATTACGCACATTTTCACTTTTTGCTAAATCAGAGAAATCAACATTTTGCATGATATACACACTCGCATCTGCCATGTCCTTGCTGTGTAGAAACTCTCTTCTAGGTTTTCCACTACCCCATATTCCAACAAAATCTCTAGTGATTAAAAGCTCTTTTAAAAGGGCTTCGCATTCACTCTCACTCTTAACACAATCTTGCATGAGATTTTTATATACTAAATCTTTTTTATTCTCGCTTAGTAGCTTTGCAAGGTGGAATTTGCGGATTAAAGCGGGTAATACATGAGAGTTTAAAAGATTAAAATTATCATTATTTCCATATAAATTTGTAGGCATTATGGAAATAAAATTTGTGTTATATTGAATATTAAAGCTCTCACACATTTTTAGCCCTGCAATCTTTGCGATAGCATAGGGTTCATTTGTGTATTCCAACTCCCCTGTGAGTAGATATTCTTCTTTTATTGGTTGAGGTGAGTTTTTTGGATAGATACATGAGCTACCTAAGAATAAAAGCTTTTTTACATTGAATTTGTATGCGTTGAAGATGATATTATTTTGTATAGCAAGATTTTCATAAATAAAGTCCGCACGATAAGTGTTATTCGCTAAAATCCCACCAACTTTAGCCGCCGCTAAAAACACAAACTCTATGTTTTGCGTAGCAAAGAAATTCTCCACTGCTACAGAATCTAACAAGTTAAGTTCAGCCCTAGTGCGACATATAATATTATGGAATCCTTGCTCTTTAAGGCTTGTTACAATGGAGCTACCAACAAGCCCATTATGCCCAGCGACAAAGATTTTTGAATCTTTTGTCATAGTAGTTTTTGTAGTCATTATAATCCTTAGTAGTTGTGAATAAATTAGAATCTCAAATGCTTAGTATTATAACATAAAGTCCTACAAATTTAGGAAGGCTTGAGAGTTTAAGCAGCATAATAGTTTCTAAAAAGATTAAAGCTAGATTCTATATTAAATATGCCTTAGTGGGTTTAGATTAATAAAGCATATTTAAGTCTATGAAAATAATCTTAAAATTATTTAATATATAATTTTATGTATATAAAATAACATAATCTATAAGAATTGGATATATGTATAGATAAAATCTTTTAGTAACATTTTGTAACTTGTATAACAATAAAATGACGCATTGAAATTAAGTTTAAATTATTTTTTATTAATTTGAAATTAGAATTACATACAAAATTGAAAGTGAAGGAAGAATATGCCCAAAACGCTAGAGCCTATGTTGGCACACCCATATTTTGGTGCATTTGTTATGTTTGTTTTAACGCTTGTTGCCTTTCAAGCAACTTTCTTTTTACAAAGACTTGTATCAAGAAAGATAGCACAGAAAAAGGGCGATAAACTTAAGACGGCACCCTATGAATGCGGACCTATCCCTATCAAGCAAGAAAATAAAATCTCACACCAATTCTACATTATAGCTGTGCTATTTGTGCTTTTTGATGTAGAGGTTATTTTTATGATTCCATGGGCACTAGAGTATCGTAATCTTGGAATGTTAGGATTTATTGAAATGCTTGCATTTATTGGCTTACTTGTAGTTGGCTTTTTGTTTGCGTGGAAAAGGGGGGCATTGTCATGGCAACACATGAGGTAGGTGAGCTTAGCCCAAGGGGTATGCCTGTTGCACTTGGAAGTGTGGATAAGATTCTAAACTGGGGGAGAAGTAACTCTCTTTGGCCCCTTACTTATGGGCTTGCATGTTGTGCTATTGAGATGATGGCAACGGGTGGTTCAAGGTTTGATTTCGATAGATTTGGAATCATTTTTCGTGCTAGTCCTAGACAAAGCGATGTTATGATTATCGCAGGGACATTGACGAAGAAGCACGCGGAATTTACAAGAAGATTGTATGATCAAATGCCTGAACCAAAATGGGTTGTGTCTATGGGAAGCTGTGCAAATACTGGAGGTATGTTTAATACCTATGCTACAGTGCAGGGTGTAGATAGGATTATCCCTGTGGATATTTATCTGCCCGGTTGTGCGCCTAGACCAGAGACACTGCAGTATGCTATGATGGTATTGCAGCAAAAGATTCGCTCTGAAAAGGCGATTAAAACTGAAGCACCAAAAAGGCTTGTGTAGAGAAGTTTATATAAGGTAGATTCTAGTCAAAGAATTAGGTATAGATTGGAATGAGAATCTAAAAAGGATTTGGAATGCAGGACATGTCATATAGGAATGCAAAAAGAGCGTGTTTATGTAAATATCCTTTATATAAATATAGAAAAACCTTGCATTGTATAGATTTTATAAGACAAATTGCATTTACAAGTTTTAATATGGCGTGTAGATTCTACAAGCAGTTAAGTAAAACTTTGTTTCATAGAGGATTTAGAATCTAGTAAAAACTCAAATTAGGAAAGTTTGAATAAAGGAAGATAAGGATACAACATGATACGCAGAAAAGCACAAAAACAAGATGTCCAAAAAAAAGTCTATCATACAGATAGATTCTATCAGCCTATAACAACCCCAAAAATAGAGACTATAAACTCAAACTATAAAGAAGTTTTAGAATCCCTGCAAAAAGAAGTTAATATATTAAATAGCTATGTAGAGATTAATCAAGCAGTATTTTATGTCCCAAAAGAAGATGTTTGCAGGGCATTAGAGATTCTAAAATCTATGAAATACAACATTATGTCTGAAATGAGTGCGATTGATAATCTTGCAAGTGATGGGACATTTGAGCTTTTCTATCAGCTTACTTCACATGAAAAATCACATAAAGACCGCCGCAGATTGCGTGTAAAATGTGCTTTAAAAGAAAATGAGGCTATGCCTAGTGTGAGTGGCATTTTTGCTTGTGCGAATTGGAGTGAGAGAGAATGCTATGATATGTTTGGTATAAAGTTTCTCAATCACCCATTTTTGAAGCGAATCCTTATGCCTATTGATTGGGTAGGCAATCCTTTATTAAAAACCTATCCATTAAAAGGCGATGAGTTTGCCTCATGGTATGAAGTCGATAAGATTTTTGGTAGAGAATATAGAGATGTTGTAGGACCAGAGCAAAGAGATAGTGCAAGGATTGATAGAAATGATAGTATCAATTTCTCACGCATAGGGAAAGAAGTGCCAAAAGGTGCAACGCCAAGCGATGTAGTGCATGAGATAAGCTATCAAGAGACAAATAAACCACCGATTTTACAAAAGTTTCCAAACACACAACCAAAAGTGCGTGAAAAACGAGTATAGGGGTAGATATGGCACAATATTTTAATAAACTGCAAACGCAATTTGAAAATGTAATATTTGAGCAAGATGAAGGCAAAATGGTTGTAAATCTCGGTCCGCAGCATCCAAGCGCACACGGACAATTACGACTGATTCTAGAGCTTGATGGAGAGATGGTAAAAAAGGCTTATCCTGATATTGGCTACTTGCATAGAGGGATTGAAAAGTTGGCAGAAAATATGATTTATAATGAGTTTATGCCAACAACTGATAGAATGGATTATACCGCCGCAAGTAGTAATAATCACGCCTTTGCCTATGGTGTAGAAACGCTTTTAGGGGTAGAAGTGCCAAGGCGTGCTAAGGTTATACGCACAATCCTTTTAGAGCTTAATCGCATTATCTCGCATTTTCTTTTTATGGCTACGCATGCCCTTGATGTTGGAGCTATGAGTGTATTTTTATATGCGTTTAAGGGTAGGGAATATGTGCTTGATATGATAGAGGATTATTGTGGGGCAAGACTTACGCATAATTCTATTCGTATAGGTGGTGTGCCGCTTGATATTCCGCATAATTGGTTTGAAAATATAGAATCTTGTTTAAATGAAGTTACAAAGACAATCAATCTCATAAAAGGACTTTTAGATAAGAATAGAATCTGGCGTATGAGATTAGAAGGCGTGGGTAAAATCAGCAAAGAGATGGCACAAGATTATGGGCTTAGCGGTGTTATGCTTCGTGGGTCTGGTATCCCTTATGATATTAGAAAGGAAGAGCCTTATGAAATCTATGATGAGTTAGATTTTAGTGTGCCTTTTACAGATAGTGGCGACTGCTATGGTCGCTATGTGCTTTACACTGAAGAAGTGTTTCAATCATGCTCCATTATTAGACAAGCAATGAAACTCTATAAAGATACAGATACAGCTCTTATGGCACACGCACCACAATATATCTCCGCACCAAAAGAAGATGTGATGACACAAAACTATTCTTTAATGCAGCATTTTGTGCTTGTAACACAAGGTATGAGACCGCCAAAGGGTGAAGTCTATGCTCCCACTGAATCGCCAAAAGGTGAATTAGGCTTTTTTATAAGCTCTTTAGGGAATCCATATCCACACAGAGTAAAGATAAAAGCCCCAAGCTTTTATCATTTACAAGTATTAGAGGCAATGCTGCCCGGACATTACTTAGCCGATGTTATTACGATTATAGGTAATAGTAATATTATCTTAGGCGAAATAGATAGATAGAGATTCTAAAAGGGTAGGGCATGAAACGATTTGATTTACGACATTTAAAAAGTGAATTTTACGACAAAATGGGCGAGTTGATTGAAACGCAATTAGAGAGTGGCGAAGTAGGCATTTTTCTCTTTGAAAAGGGAGAGCATGAGAATGTCGCAAAGAGTGCAAACTATGTGAAAGAAAGGGGACATACGCTTATGAACTCTTTGCAGTTTAATCATGTTGATTGGACAATAGTTGTAAAAAAAGCATAGGACATATAAGGGTTGCGTAATGGTAAAGAAAACAAATCCAAACATTCCATATAGCTTAAGTGATTTTCCTAAAGTTTTACCGCAAGTAAAGTTTTTTACAAAAGAGCCTATTGAGAACACGCAAAAAGAGATAAAAGCATTTGTCGGTTGGGATGGGATAGTAATCTTTGATCCTTCCCTAGATATTTTACAAACTTTAAAAATCTATGCAAAGCAATATCAAAACTACGCACAATCATGTGGGAGATGCACGCCGGGTAAATATGGCGGCAAAGTGCTTTATGAGCTTTTAGAAAAGCTACAAAATTATGATTATGTCAGTGATTGTGAGGCATTAAAGGATATTGAGAAGCTAAAGGAAGTATGTGAGTTAATGAAAGCTACTTCAAAATGTGAAGTCGGTAAAACCACACCAAATCCTATTCTTCAAATTTTAAAAGAAAAACCAGAAGTCTTTGCAAAAGCCCTGCCTCTATCAAAACAAAAAGATTCTAATTTAGAGAATAGCACGCAAAGTCTAAATGACTTAACAGAGCAATTAAAACAAAGCACAAAGAAACTGCAAGACGCAAGAGACTTTGTAGATAAAGTGCAGCAAAGCATTGAAAGCGGAGTTACCCCAGCTTCCTTAGTCCATGATGTTATGCAAAGAATAGAGAATATAAAGGCTACACAAGAAAAAGAAGATTTAGAAAGCATAATGATAGAATCTGCTAGAAAGATAGCAAGAGAGAGTGTAGATTCTAGCCTAAATGAGCGGACACAAGGTGCAGGGGTGCAAAATGATAGGAATGCAGATTTTAAAAATTACGCCTTAAATTCCGCAGTTAAAAAAGATTCAACACAGAATCTAGATTCTAAAAATTGTCATATTGAGGCGTGTGCTGAAATATCTAGTATAGAATCTAACAAAGATGTTTCGCCTTTTTCAAAGGCTCAACATGACAAGATTTCAGATTCTAAAGAATCCAAAATGCCCACTGCGGAAGTATCTTTAGACAATTTTGCGGGTTATCAAGGTGGAGGCGAAGGGAGTGTATTAAACATACATGACCGAGCCGACACCATAGATTCCCGCAAAAGTGGCAAAGAGACAACGCAAGAGATAAAAACTCACACGCTTATGCCTGTAGCTTATAATATTACGAGAGACAATTCCACTGAAAATACTTTTGAATCTTTAGAGCGATATAAAAGTGCAATCACAACAAAGATAGATAACCTAGAATATATATCAAAAATCACTGCACCATGCACTGATGAGTGTCCATCGCGTGTGGATATTCCAGCCTATATTGAGGGTGTGAAAGATATGCGATATCTTGATTCACTAAGCAGCACAAGGGGGAGTATGCCACTAGCTCAAGTGTGTGGTCGTGTATGTCCGCATCCTTGTGAGAATGCGTGTCGCAGGGCTATTTTAGATGATCCTATTAGCATTATGGAGTTAAAGCGAATTGGTGCAAATATTGAGTTTAATAAGAAGCAGACAAGCAAATGGCAGGGCTACTCTCACCCAAATAATATAGAGACAAGAGAGTTTGCTAATAAGTCAGTAGGTGTTATTGGAGCAGGTCCAGCAGGGCTTAGCAGTGCGTATTACATGGCATTAAGGGGGATTAAAGTCGATGTGTATGAAGCCTTGCCTGTTTTAGGTGGTGAGGTAGCTGTGGGTGTGCCAAACTATCGTATGCCAATTAATGAATATAACCATGATATAGAATCTTTAAAGTCTTTAGGTGTTATTTTTCATACAAATTTCTTAGTAGATTCTAAAAATATTAGTGAATTAGAATCTAAGCATAATGCTTTAGTGATAGCTGTTGGCACAAGGGCTAGTAAAAAGCTTGGCTGTAAGAATGAAAATACAACTCTAAGTGGCTACTTACCAGCGATTAAATTTATGGATTCTGTAAATCTAGCTCAAAAATTTAATATCGGTGAGTTACCGAATCTAGCAGGTAAAAAAGTGGTATGCGTTGGTGGTGGTTTCACTTCTATGGATGTTGTGAGATGTTGCGTGCGGCTTGGGGCTTCTAGTGTGATTATGCTTTATCGCAGAGATGAGGCAACTATCATTAAAAACACTTCAAAAGAAGAGTATCATGAGGCATGTGAAGAGGGCGTTGTATTCCAGTTTTTAAGTGCGGTAGATGAGATAATAGAGCAAGATTCTAGAATCAAAGCCTTGAAAATAAATCGCTATGAGTTAATAAAAAGTGATACAAGTCCAAAGGGCGAGTTAAAACTCATTGAAGATGGCGGGGTTATGCTAGAGTGTGATATTTTAATCCCAGCGGTTAGTCAAGAGATGGATTTCCCTTTAGATTCTAGCTTTGGTGTGGAGATAAGCAAATGGAAAACAATTGCTGTTGATGATGCAAGTTTCTCAACAACAAAAAAGGGAATCTTTGCCGCAGGAGATTGCGTAAGCGGTCCCTTAACGATTGTAAATGCAGTAGGGCAGGGCAGGAGAGTAGCAAGCGTTGTAGCTAATTTCCTACAAACAGGCGAGGTAGCGATTAATGATGATGAGAGAATGGAGGATTTATTAAAGCAAATTGGTGTATTTGATAAGAATAGAGAGATTAAGGGCTTTTTATCAGGCAATACGCGGGCAGTAAGTGATAAATTGCAGCCAGAATATAGGGCAGGTAACTTTGAGGAAGTTAATCTAGGCTTTGATAATGAAATGGCAATAGCTGAGGCGCAACGATGTATGCGGTGTTATTATATTAGCATGTGTGTTGTAGGTTGCGATACAGATTCTAAAGACAAAGAAGCTTTGCAAAAGGAGACAACATGACACAGGCAGATATTGCTATAAAGCATGAAGATTCTAAGACAGAGCGTATTCAAGTATTTATCGATGATAAGGAATGCTATGCAAAAAAAGGGGAGAGTTTATTAAGCGTAGCAAGGAATAATGGTATAAATATCCCTACACTTTGTGATCTTAAAAAGCTTACGCCAACGGGTGCATGTCGCATGTGTGTGGTAGAAGAGGATAATGGCAATATTATTGCAAGTTGCAAAAGCTATGTAGCAAAGCCACTTAGAATCTATACCCAAACAGAGAAATTACAAAAATATCGCAATCAAATTATGAGCTTTTTATGTATCAATCACCCTTTAGAATGCGGTGTATGTGATAAAAGCGGTGAGTGTGAATTGCAGGATAAAGTATTGGAATCTAAGGTTGCAATCCAGCCATTTTTTGCCATTCAAAAGCAAAATGACTATGTGCATTTTCATAATAAAGTCTATAATGAAGCCTTATGTATCATGTGTGAGAGATGTGCTAGAACTTGCAATGAATATGTGGGAAATAGTGTGCTATCCGTGCTTGCAGGGGGCTTTCACTCAAAGATTGGCGTAGATTTTAATGCTTATTGTGAAGATTGTGATGAATGCGTGAGTGTGTGTCCAACGGGGGCTATGTTTTCTACGCGTTTCACTTATACAAGTAATGCTTGGGAGTTAGAGAAAGCTAAATCACATTGTATCCATTGTAGTTTGCACTGCCCTTTGCATTATGAAGTAAAGCATAATATAGATTCTAAAAAAGAAGTCTATCGTATTAAAAATGAAGCCCATATCATGCAGTTATGCCATGCTGGAAGACATAACTTTTTACGCAAAAACCTACAAGATTCTACAACTAATAATTTTAGCTTAAATGAGGCTTTATCACAAATAAATGCCCTGCGTCTTGGGACAAATCTAACAAATGAAGAAATCTATATCGCAAATCTTTTAGCACAAAAAGCAAATAAAAAGCTGTATTGCAACGAGGCTTTATTCTATAAAGAGTTTAATGCGATTTGTAATACATACACAGAAGTAGAGAATCTAAACGCAATAAAAGACTTACAACATAATGGCGTTGTGATTATCTTAGGTAGTTATCTCTATGATGAAATGCCTGTATTGCGTAGTGATCTCTCAAAGCTATCACTCAAAAAAGGGGTGAAAAATATTTGGATAAGCCCTATTGCTGAAGAGAGATTTCAAAGTGATTTAGCAATTACTTATGAAGTATCAAGTGAGCTTGCTATCAGCACGCTACTTTTAAGCCTATTTACAAAGCAAATACAAGATACAATCAGCACTTTAGAATCTAGTCAGGCTTTAAATAACTCACAGACATTAGCCTTATTGCAAAATACTTTGACATGGCTACAAGCACAAGATTTAGCCTATCTTATGGCAGAAAGCAATGTAAGTGAAACAGAATTAGCCCTTTTAGATTCTATATGTAATTATAATAAGCCTTTAGAATCTCATATCACTCAAACTTCTAACATAAAGATTCTAATAGGACAAGATTTCTATCTCTCTAAGCATTATAAACTTATCGCACAGATTTTATCTGCTATTTCTCTTTGCAATAAGAATTGCTCTATTATCCCACTTTGCTATGATAATATCCATGCGATTGGTTTGTTATGCGATTTAGCGTATGATGATGGCAGTTATAATAATGTATTAGGTATCCGCTCAAATGCAGAGTTTAGCATTGCCCCCATGCCTTTCAAACTAGATTCTATAAATAAAGATTCTAAAATAGAATCTAAAAACCCACACAAGCATTTATCCATTATGCCATTGCAGTTTATGGAGGGAAGTGTCATTGATATGTATGGGAATCTCATAAAGCTCTACCCAAGTTTTAGAGATGATAATATCTTTAGTAGCACGAAAGATTGCATACAAAGAGATTTGCTTGATATAAGCAGGGATTATTTAGGGCTAGATTGTGAATATATGATAGATATTACAAGTGAAGTTCCTTTTTTAAGTGAGTTTTTACAAGAAAAAAATATTAAAGATTTTGACTCTTTAGAATCTAAAATGCCTTTAGATTCTAAAAATTTAAAACTCACTTTAGATAATATAGCCCTGCTTGAATATCCAGAAATTGTAATGAGTGAAGGCAGTGGTATTTTTATCTACAAAGCGGCTTTAAGTGGCAATTTAAGCTTTTATCGCAATGAATACAGAAGTGAAAATCTAGTCTATAATGGCAAAGAATTGCATGGAATCTTAAAGGTATCAAAGCAGTTTTGCATTGCTACAAAATTGCAGGATAATGAGATTATCAATCTACAAGTAGGCGATGCTATTCTTAGTGTGAGAGTTATGCAGACTTCATTTATGAAAGGCATGGTAGCAGTCCTTGCGAGTGATTATGTATTCACTTCTACAAAATATTTTGATTATAAAACATTAAAGGCATAGTATGAATATTACGATTGAAGGGCAAGTGCTTCAAGCAAATGATGGGGATACAATCCTTGATGTTGCAAGACGCAATAATATACAGATTCCTACCATTTGCTTTTTAAGCGGTTGTAGCCCGACTTTAGCATGTAAAATGTGTATGGTGGAAGTCAATGGTAAAAGGGTGTATAGCTGTAATGCGAAAGTAAAAGATGGCATGGAAGTTGTAGTCCATAATGAAGAGTTACAAAAAGATAGAAATGAGATTATGACTACCTATTGTGTGAATCACCCTTTAGAATGTGGCGTATGTGATAAAAGCGGGGAGTGTGAGTTGCAAGATTTCACACTTTATACAAAGGTTGATACGCAACAATTTGGCTTACAAGAAGCAGATAAAAAGTCATATAGTTTTGCTCAAAGCTTTTATGACCCAGCATTATGTATCATGTGTGAAAGGTGTGTTACTACTTGCAAGGATAATATAGGTGAAGCAAACTTGAAAGCAGGTAAAGCAAACCTCTTCACACCAGATAACTATAAAGATTCTATGGGGAAAGATCCCTATTCTGTATGGGCGAAAAGGCAAAAAGGCTTGATTGAGTTTGTAGGTAAGAATGAATGCAAAGATTGTGGAGAGTGTATCTCTGTATGTCCTGTTGGGGCTATGACTTATAAAGATTTTACCTATACAAGTAATGCGTGGGAATTAGAAAAGATACATTCTACTTGCACGCATTGTGCGGGGGGTTGCTCTCTTATATATAATGTAAAGCATTTAGATGTAAAGGGTGATTTACAAAAAGTCTATCGCGTGCAAAATGACTTTTTATATAATCCTATTTGTGGGGCAGGGCGGTTTGCCTTTGATATGGTATCTATTGGATCTCGTAATACAACGGCATTGCACCAAGCATTCCAAAGGGCAGATTCTATATTTATAGGCAGTGATGTGAGTAATGAAGAAGCTTTTCTTGCTGACCTGATTGCTAAAAAGCTAGAGATTCCATTAATAAATCATGAAGCCTATTGTTTGCAGCATTTTGAAAATTACTTTTTGCAAGCAAGAAAGCTTTATAATACACAATTTAGCACAGAATCTAAACAAAACTTCTTTGCTACTTTTGAAGACTTTAAAACAAGTCCAAGCTTTATAGCATTACATACTTATTTTAAACATGACGCACCAATTGTTCGCTACAAGCTAAACAATAATCTAAAAATGCAGAAAAACTCACAAGTGATAAGCATAACTCTCTTTAAAGATACGCTTTTAGAATCTCTTGGCAAAAATGTTACACAAATACAAGGTGATAATGCGAATGTTTCACTTATGGGGATACTTGGCTTAGTATTTGCAAATGATTTAATTGATGATTTTGAAGAATGCTTTCCTAATAGCTTAAGTGCATTTATGAAAAAGGAAGTCCAAAAGGTAGAGGGATTCTATATCCAAAAAGAAGCTGAAGAGACTTTGACACAAGATTCTAAAGAGAGTTTAGAATCTAAAGATTCTCAAGTTGAAAATCAAGTGGAAGTAAATCAAGCAGAAAATAAGCAAAATGAAAATCAAGCAGAAGAGAAACAAGCAGACACAAAAAGCGAAGTTGATAATCTAAGTCCCTATGATACAAGTATAATCGCAAACGCATTAAATATGACTGATCTAAGTAGCCTTAAATTAAGCAAAAAAGATGGAATCTTAATGATCTCACAATATGTTTTTGATGAGTTTTTAGCGCATGATTTTACAAGTAGTGAGGGCTATGGATTGCAATCGCATTTCACAGATAAAAATCCCCCCACAATAGAAAATGCAGTGGCAACAGCGATTATGGAGGGCATTACAGAATCTGTGCGACATGATATTATGGATAATGGAGTGAAACTGCAGATTCTAGCTCATTTAATCGCCTTTGTATGCAATAGGCTAAATCTTTCCCTGCTTTATATACCAAAAGGCACAAATACTTTAGGTGTTGCAAATCTTTGTAAGCTTAGTCCAAGTGATACTATAGAATCTCGATATAGCATAGGTATCCGCACAAAGGGAAGCTTCACTCTAGATTCTAATCTCCCTACTATAAAGCCAAATTTTGCACTGCCTACACTCGCACAAAGTGAGGGTAGTATAACGAATCTAGAAAATAGAGTCCTGCCTTTAATCCCTAGTGTGCCTTATTTAGATTCTTGTTTAGAATCTGGACTTGATTTAAGCGATATTACAAGAGAGTTAGAAGCTTTGCCTGATGAGATTTCACATTTAGAGTATTTAAGCGATTTTACAGAATATTTGTATATGAATAATGTCGCTTATAAACAGATTCTACACAAAGATTTAAAGGCTAGTTTTGAGAGAGATGGCAGGGATAATCGCGGCTATATGTTGCTTTTAGATAAAAAAGAAGCACAAAGTAGCCTTGAAGTGAAGTTTTCATTGCGTCCGCGTGAGAATATAGGCTATAATGCGTTATTGCTTGAAACACAGAATCAGTTTAATAACACAACGCGCTCAAGTAAGAATCTACAATCAAAAAGCGGTGTTTATGCAAGTAAAGCATATATGCAAGAGCATGGCTTGAGTGAGGGAGATTCCATATATCTTATACACAATGATATACGCGTTGAGAGTGAGATTTATTGCGATAATGAAATAGATACTATGCTTTTGCTTGTTTCACCTATGATTAGTAATATAAAAGCATTGTTTCAAGGCTATTTTAGCACATCGCTAGAGATTGTAAAGGCAGATGAAATGAATAAGGAAGAAAGGAATAGAGCATGAGTGAGTTTATCATTGAGACTATTATAAAGGTATTAGTTGTTTTACTTGTGTTTTCATTTTTAGGTGGATTTGCAACATATCTTGAAAGAAAGGTTTTAGGATTTTTTCAAAGGCGACTTGGACCTGTTTATGTAGGACCTTTTGGATTATTGCAGTTTGGGGCTGATGCGATTAAGCTTTTTACAAAAGAGGATATTATCCCTAAAGGTGCAAATAAGTTTATTTTCACATTAGCACCCGTTGTAGCCTTAGTGAGTGCGATGACTTCTATGGTTGCTATTCCATTTTTTCCTGATTTTGAGATTTTTGGCTATAAGGTAACGCCGATTATTTCAGATATTAATGTCGGCTTACTCTTTTTTATATCAGTTGGTGCAGTTGGAATCTATGCACCGCTTTTAGCAGGGCTTAGCAGTGGGAATAAGTGGAGTTTAATAGGTGGGGCTAGGGCATGTATCCAAGTCTTAAGCTTTGAGATTGTAAGCGGACTTGCGATTTTAGCTCCCATTATGCTTGTAGGCTCACTCTCACTTGTGGCTATGAATAGCTATCAAAGCGGCAGTGTGCTTGATTGGCTTATATGGAAGCAGCCTTTGGCATTCCTGCTTTTCTTAATCGCAAGTTATGCAGAGTTAAACAGAACGCCATTTGACTTACTCGAGCATGAAGCAGAGATTATTGCGGGGTATTGCACGGAGTATAGTGGCTTAAAATGGGGTATGTTTTTCATCGCTGAATACGCACACATGTTTGCCTTTGGCTTTGTTGTAAGCCTTATTTTCTTAGGTGGTTTTAATCCTATCGGCTTTATCCCCGGTGGTATTGCTATCATTTTAAAGGTATGCTTTTTCATCTTTTTATTCATGTGGGTAAGGGCTACTCTGCCACATGTCCGCCCAGATCAATTAATGAATACTTGTTGGAAAGTGCTTGTGCCTTTGGCTTTGGCAAATGTGCTTATTACAGGCATTGTATTATTATAAGGAGATTGTATGCAAACAACACATACAGAGACAAAGACAGATTCACAAGAAAAGAAAGATTATTATTTTGTGAGTATGGAGAAAATGCCAGAAAATGGCTTTGAAAGCTTTAAGCGAAGCGTGAAGTTAAGCTTAGGGGCAGATATTATCAAAGGCTTAGGCTTAACAATAAAAGAGTTTTTTAGTAAGCCTGTAACGATTAACTATCCTTTTGAAACACAGCCTTTAAGCCCACGCTATCGTGCCGTGCATAACTTGCAGAGAATGTTAGAATCAGGTAGTGAGCGTTGCATTGGCTGTGGTTTGTGCGAGAAGATATGCACGAGTAATTGCATTAGAATCTTAACGCATGAGGGCGAAGATGGTCGTAAAAAGATTGATTCTTACACGATTAATTTAGGTCGTTGTATCTATTGTGGTTTATGTGCTGAGGTCTGCCCAGAACTTGCCATTGTTATGGGGAATCGCTTTGAGAATGCAAGTGAGCAAAGAGCGCATTTTGGTTTAAAAGAAGATTTTCTAAAAGATTTAGAAGAAGCAAAAAGTCATCATCAGCTTGAGTTTGCAGGGTTTGGGTCTGTGCGTCCAAGTGCGGATAAAGAAGTCAAGCAAACGCCGCTAGATTACTAAGGAGTAGGTATGTTTGAGGCTATCGCATTTTATGTATTTGGTGCGTTGTGTTTATGTGCGTTTTTGATTGTCGTTATGACAAATAACATTCTTTACGCACTCACCGCACTTGCTTTTGGTATGATTTTGGTATCTGGTTTATTCTTTTTACTGAATGCTGATTTCTTAGGTGTGGTGCAGATTATTGTATATACAGGTGCTGTTGTGGTTATGTATGCCTTTGGTATGATGCTATTTGATGTGAGTAAGGAAGTCAAAGAGAGATTCCAGAATCAATTTATGGTATGGCTACTTGTAAGTATTTTTGCTATCGGTCTTTTAATTGTCGTTGGCAATACACAAACAACAATCCCATATCAAAATGACAATAGCACAAACGCACTCGCACATTTACTCTTTAAAGACTATCTTGTATGCTTTGAAGCAGCGGCAATCATGCTTTTAATGGCAATGATAGCAGGTATTGGCGTAGGCTCTCATAAGCCTGAATTTACACATGAAGAATCAAATAAAGATTCACTAAGTAAAGATTTATTAGCATCAAAAGAGAGTGAAAAAGATGTATTTAAATATAATCAATCAATACCGCACAATCAATTCTCACAGAAGGAGGCACAATGATTACATTAAATCATTATCTTGTTTTTAGTGCCATTATGTTTTGTATTGGACTTTATGGAATCTTAAGGCGAAAAAATATCTTGCTTCTACTCTTTGCTACTGAAATTATGCTCAATGCTATCAATGTAGCCTTTGTGGCTATTGGCTATTATAAGGGCGATTTGCAAGGGCAGATTATGGCATTATTTGTCATTGCATTAGCAGCAGCAGAAGTTGCCATTGGCTTAGGCTTAGTGCTTATGCTATATAAAAAATATAAAACGCTTGATATTGATAAGCTTAGTAACATGAGGGGGTAATTATGCTTTTTACAACGATTATGCAATATCAAGAACAAATACTTATAGCCTTAATCTTACTTCCACTTATATCCGCTCTTATGGCTGGGCTTAGCTCTACCCTAAAACCCTCCATTATGCTTGGCTATATCTCTTCTCTTTGTATTAGTGCGAGTTTTATCCTTTCGCTTTTATTATTTTATTTTTTAATGAATGGTGGCGAGAGTTTTCATGTTGTGCTGTGGGATTTTATCCAAACAGGGCAGTTTCAAGTAACCTTTTCTTTCATGTTTGATCATATTAATGCAGTGATGATTCTAGTTGTTACACTTGTTTCAAGTATGGTGCATTTTTATTCTATCGGCTATATGGCTCACGATAAAGGTTTCAATCGCTTTTTTGCCTATCTTGGCGGATTTGTATTCTCAATGCTACTTCTTGTTGGTGGCGATAATCTTATGGTGCTTTTCATCGGTTGGGAAGGTGTTGGGACTTGCTCTTATCTACTCATTGGCTTTTGGTATCAAAAAAAGAGTGCAAATGCAGCGTCTATTGAAGCCTTTGTGATGAATAGAATCGCTGATTTAGGTATGCTACTTGGAATCTTTTTAGTCTATACAAGTGTAGGCTCACTCTCATATAATGAGATTTTTATACAATTAGCAAGTAATCCACCAGAAGATTCTGTGCTGACATGGGCGGCTATTTTGCTTTTTATTGGTGCTATGGGAAAATCCGCACAATTTCCACTGCATACATGGCTTGCAAACGCTATGGAGGGACCTACACCTGTTTCAGCCCTAATCCATGCTGCTACAATGGTAACTGCTGGAGTATATCTAGTCATTAGACTAGCCCCACTTTATAATAGTGTCCCACAAGTTGCTTACTTTATCGCATGTCTTGGGGCATTTGTAGCCGTGTTTGCTTCACTTATGGCAATTGTAAATAAGGACTTAAAAAGGATTATTGCCTACTCTACGCTTTCACAGCTTGGATATATGTTTGTAGCGGCTGGACTTGGGGCTTATACAATAGCTCTTTTTCACCTTTTCACACATGCCTTTTTTAAATCGCTTTTATTCTTAGGTGCGGGTAATGTTATGCACGCTATGAATGATAAGCTTGATATTACAAAAATGGGGGCTTTAAATAAGCCTTTAAAAATTAGCATGATTTTCATGTTTATAGGCTCTATTGCCCTTTGTGGTATCCCGCCACTTTCTGGTTATTTCTCAAAAGATAAGATTCTAGAAGTCGCATTTACAAGCTCCTATGAATTATGGATTGTGCTGCTTATTGGTGCTATCTGCACGGCTTTTTATAGCTTTAGACTTTTTACTTTAGTATTCTTAGCTCCAAAAAATCACAATGAGCATCCACATGAAGCAAGTAAGGTTATGCTATATGCTATGACTCCTTTAGCATTCTTAGCTATTGTTGCTGGGTTGTTTTATACTCAATTTGATACTTTCTTATCATCTGTGCTTGTTCCAGCAAAAATACATGTAGATAATATTATCATGCTTATCTCACTTACTCTAGGGCTTGTGATACTCTCTATTGTGAGTGCGTATTTTATGTATAGAAATGGCTATAAAGATGGTAAGAAAAATATCTTACATAAGATTCTAGAAAATGAATACTACATTCCGCATTTATATAGAATCTTTATTGTGAAACCTTTTGGCTTTATATCAGATTTCTTATATCATATTATCGATATGGGGATTCTAGATAAAATAGTTGATGGTATTGCAAAGTGCTTTGTGCTATGTAGCTATATGTTGCGACCATTGCAAAATGGGAATCTAAGCAGTATGCTGCGGTTAATGAGTGCTGGTGTTGCCATTTTATTATGTGTAACGCTTATGTATTTTATAATGAATTAAGCAAGGAGTAAAAGTGGAATATTTATTAAGCTTAATTATTGGTTGCCCCCTTGTAGCATGTTTATTTATATTCATGTTTGATGATAGCGGGGCAAAGCGATTTGGGCGAATTATTTCTTTTATTGAGCTTGGGCTTGTTATCGCTTTATGGATTAGCTATCGTGTGGATATAGCGGATACGCAGTTTTTTACAAAAATATTTTTGATTCCAGCCCTTGGTATTGATTATATTGTATTTGTTGATGGAATCTCTTTGTTTTTGATTATTTTGACCGCTTTTATTATTTTCCTTGCGAATATCTATTTGCAAAGAAGAGATGACGCAAAGCCTTTTGTTGTATGTTTGCTATCACTTGAAGCTATACTTATGGCTCTCTTTGTTTCACAGAATGTATTAATGTTTTATACATGCTGGGAGCTTGCATTATTACCTGTGCTTTATATGGTTGGTGTTTGGGGTAGCGGACAAAAGATTTATATTGGTTTAAAATTCTTTGTTTATACCTTTGCATCAAGCCTTATGATGTTACTTGCAATCCTTTATATTGGCTATCTCTGTTATGAGCAGCTTGGATATTGGAGCTTTGATTTAGGCGTGTGGTTGAGTGGAGATTTAAAGATTCCATTAGATACACAAATATGGCTATTCTTAGGCTTTTTTGTATCCATTGCTGTAAAGATTCCTATCATTCCTTTGCATACATGGTTACCACATATTTATAGTGAAGCCCCAGCCCTTGGCAGTGTTATGCTATCTGCTTTACTTTCAAAAATGGGGACTTATGCGTTATTGCGTTTTGTCCTGCCTTTATTTCCTGATGCAAGCGTGCATTTCATGCCGATTGTAAGCGTTTTAGCCGTTATTATGGTGGTATATGCAGGTATTATTGCCTTTAAACAAAAGGATATAAAAAAGGTTATTGCATATAGCTCAATCTCACACATGGGTATTGTTGTGCTTGGAATCTTTGCGTTTAATAATGAGGGCATTAGCGGTGCGATTTTTATGATGGTAGCACATGGTGTTACAAGCGGGGGGCTTTTCATGTTGGCAGGTATGCTTTATTATCGCACAATGACAAGGCATGTTGATGATTTTGGCGGTGTCGCACATGTTATGCCGCATTACTCAACTTTCTTTGCCATTGTTATGCTATCAAATGTTGGTTTGCCGCTTACTATCGGTTTTGTAGGAGAGTTTTTATCACTTTATGGATATTTTCAAACCTCGCCTATTATGACGGCTATCGCTGGGACTACACTCATTATCGCGGCAAGTTATATGCTCTATCTTTTTAAAAATGTATTCTATGGCACACTCAAACAAACGCATATCACACAATCTCTAAAGGACTTAGGATTTAAAGAGTTCTGTGTGCTAGGTCCTATCGCATTTGTGATTATATGGCTTGGTGTGTTTCCAAATACGCTTTTAAAACCTATGCAAGTCTCTGTGCAGCAACTTGTAGGCACAACCTATACTCTAGCACAAGAGAAAGCAACAAAAGAGCATATCGCTAAAGTCAATAATGGCTTAGTCATAGAAAGGGCAATGCTAAATAATACAATAATGGATAATCTTGGCGAATTACCACCGCCCACACCGCAAAGAGACAGCATGGATTCTAATACAGAATCTCAAAGTATAGACAATCAAAGCAATAGCACAAATAAAGAGGAGTAAATATGAATACGCTAGATTTTTACACTTATTTATACATGTATATGCCTTCTGTCATTTTAGTGCTAGGGGCTATTGTTGTGCTATTTAGCAATGTATTTGCAAGTCAATTTTCACGCAATACAAGCTTATCTTTATGTATGATTTTTATCGCAGCGGCTTTCTTTTTCTGTCTTAGCGTTGGGCATATTGAGAATGTTTCAGCCATTACTCTAAGTGCGGAATATATTATTCTCATCGCATCATTTTGGTTTATATTGCTTACTTTTTCAAAATATAAATTTGTTGAGTTTCAAACACCAGAGTTTTATCCGCTTTATCTATTCTCCATATCAGGCTTTATGCTTATGGTGCAAGGTAATAATTTAGTATTAGTGTTACTTGGATTAGAGATAGGTAGTCTGCCTTTAGCGGCGATGTTAGCGTTTAATCGCAGGATTTATGGCATTGAGGGAGGGATAAAATACTTTGTAGCAAGTGCGCTTGCAAGTATATTTTTCATACTTGGAATCATGCTTTTTTATCTTTATTTTGGTGATTTTTCATTACAAAGAAATGCTATTGAATACAAAAATGTCTTATTACACGGACATGTTTTAGATGTTTTATTGCTGCTTTTTAGTATGCTTTTCATGCTTGCAGGGCTTGGCTTTAAAGTCTCATTAGTCCCATGGCATAGCTGGATGCCAGATGTGTATGAGGCAAGTAATCCTGTGTTAGCAGGTTATGTTTCTGTTGTGCCAAAGATTGCTGGTTTTGGTCTTTTTGCTATACTCTTTTTACCGCTTTTACAGAGTGAGAACGCATCGCATAATTACATTGAATATCTTGTTAGAATCCTTTTACTCATTACTATTACTTTGCCAAATATTATGGCTCTAGTGCAAAAAGATGTGAAAAGAATGCTTGCATTTAGCTCGATTTCGCATTCTGGTTTTGCCCTTGCTTGTATCTATCTTGGGACATTTGATACCTTGATACTTTATTGGGTATTGTTTTTGATAACAAATCTTGGAGCATTTACAATGCTATGGATAGCAAAGCCGCTTAATACGCAAACTCGCTATGATTACGACTTGCAAAGATTCTATGGCTTTGGGAAAAAGCATCCTATAATGGCTTTAAGCATGGCGTTATTTATGTTATCTCTTGCTGGGATACCGCCATTTTCTATCTTTTGGGGTAAGATTTTTATCATTACAAATGCCTTGCAGCAAAATGAAATGCTACTTGCATTTATGATGATGTTAAATAGTGCCATTGCAGTGTGCTATTATCTAAAATTAATCGTTGCTATGTATTTTAAACAAGGCAGCAATGAAATCTTTTATGAAGACAATAGCACCGCTCCCATTCGCTTTGTAGCCTTTATGTGTGCTATCCTTTGTATTTTCTCAATCTTTGTTGTGTCTTATTTGTTTCAATATATCCCCATGCTTGGCATATAAAGAGATGATATATAAAGTTAGTGCATAGAATCTAGTATTGTGTTAGCATTTGTATGGGTTGTGGGGCTTGGAGTGGGATTTTTAGAATCTAAGCTTCTGGCAATTGCTACATAAAGGAAAGCGGAGTATCTAATAGAGATTATACAAGAGATATTTTGCTTATTGGTTTAAAACGACAAAAAAGCCAGATTCTAGTAATTATCGATCGCAAAATATGAAAGATAGATTCCATAAGAATCTAGCCCTAGAGATTATAAACCAAAGGCGATAAAATAAGATTATAAAAAAGTAGGAAAGGTTATGGATAGATTGGAGAATGATTTATTTAGAGAAAATATCAAGATAGCACCGCTTAGTTTAAGAATTGGTGCGTATTTGATTGATATGATTCTATTAAGTCTTGTTATTACGCTATTTTTTTCACAAGCACAGCAAGAAAGATTAGTGCTTGCAAAAGAGACGATTGAAAAAACTTATAGTTTGCCAAACACGCAAACAACGCTAAATAGCACAACAGATAATAGCAAAATACTAGAAGATATGCGTAAAACTTCAAAAGAAGCCTTTGAGATATTATTGCTTTATATGGCGATATACATTGGGCTAGAGATTGTGTATTATTTCTTCTTTGTGTATTATTATGGGGCGACTTTAGGGCAGATTATATTGCGTATAAGGGTTGTGGATGCGTATCGCTTTGATAAGCCAAGTTTGCATGTAAGCATGAAAAGAGCGATAATAAAATGTATCTTTGGAGCAGTGCTTTATGTTGGGTTCATTGTGGCGTTTGTGGATAGATTCTATCGTGCATTACATGATAAAATGAGTCATACCATCGTGGTTACGGCATAGAGTTTCTTATGTATTATATTGCCTTTAAGATTCATAAAAAAAATGTGATATTCCTAAAATGGATTCTGTATGTATTGCTTTTTTTTCATTTTGTCTATGGAGTAGAACAGCTTACGGATATACAAACTTCACAGAATCAAAATAGCGCAACACTCTTTTATGATTCTAAAGAGCAACAAGTATTGCCGACATTTTCAGACACTAAAAAAGAAGATTCTAAAGACATAAAACAAACTATGAGTGAGAGTGAAAAGAGGGAAAATGAAAAGGGCTTGCAAACAGGCGTAAGCAAAAAAGATACAGATTTTTCAAAACTTTTTGAGCTTTTAGGTGAAGAGATAGAGCATTATGACAATTATATGGTTGTGCGTGGTAATGCGATATTGAAAAATAAAGAAGCCTATATCATCGCTGATGAGATTATCTATAATCCCGAGTTAAAACAAGCTAGATTAATGGGTAATGTCCGCATTTATAAAGGCGACACACTCTCTGTGATTGCAAAACAGGCGACAGTTTATCTCAATAGTGATTTTAGCATTATCAGACCCTTTTACATACAGGACACAGACACAGGCATTTGGACTCATGCAGAGAGTGCTAGCTCTCAAAAGTCAATCTATCGCTTTGCAGATTCTATGGTTTCAGGTTGTTCTTTTGTAAGTCCTGCATGGCGTATTGATTCAAGCAAAGGGGCGTATGATAAGGAAAAAAATACACTTGCTTTATGGAATCCTAGAATCTACATTGGCGATGTGCCGGTATTTTATCTGCCTTACCTTAAAGTCTCACTTGAGAATAAACGCACAAGCGGTATTTTATACCCAACTTTAGGTAGCTCAAGCACTGATGGCTTTACCTATATTCAGCCCTATTATGTAGCATTGCAAAACTTCTGGGATATGACTATTAGCCCACAGGTAAGGACTTCAAGGGGTGGTGGTGCAAATTTTGAGTTTAGAGCTATTGATAGCAGTAACGATAAATATATCTTGCATTTCAAGTATTTCTACAATAATGATGAATATATGCAAAAGCTAAATCTACTCAATCAGCATGTTTATGGTTTTGATTTCAAACATAGCAAAAGAAATGTGATTCAAAAATATTTTGGTGCTAAAACTAAGCTTGATAATGCTATGTTTTTTGACTTAGCATTTATGAATGACATTGATTATATGCGACTTGATGATGTGAGATATTTTCTCAATCAAACCTCATATATCTCAAAGGCAAATCTTTACGCTCAAACAGATAATCACTATTTTGGTTTAAATCTACGCTATTATCTAAACCTTTACACACAAAATAACTCAACGACATTTCAGAATCTCCCAAATATTCAATATCATAAATACATGGGATCTTTATTTATAAAAGAATTATTGTATTCGCTTGATTATAAAATGCAGTATGCGTATAGAGATAGTGGCTATTCGTATTTATCAAATGAGCTTTCCATTCCCATTGGTATGCAGTTTTCATTTCTCAATAAATACTTTTCTATTGGAGCATGGCTAAATGTCTTTGCGGGGAATACCTATGCTACAAATACAAAAGATACTATAATCTATACCGCCCCAAATACTTCTATCGCTATGCAAGAGAATATGGGTAATTACGCAAATCTTAATTATAGAATCTCTGTAAATAGCGATATTGGGCGAAGATATGGGAACTTTTTCCACTCTATGCAAACTGCAGTTTTATTTAATGCCCCAGTTGATAGAGTGGTATTTACAAATGGAATCTTAAGTCCAGAGATTCTAAAAACCTATACGCAATTACCCGTTGGTGTGCTTGATGCAATACAAAATGGTGCAAATATTTGGAATCCACAAAATTTTGGCAATATCTATCAAATGATAAGGCGGCTTGACCTTAGCATGTCAAACTATATCTATAATCGTAATGGTGCTGAAATCTTTTATTGGAAGCTTAGTCAGTCCTTTAACTTTGATGATACAATCTCACCTTTGCGTATCCCTATGGAAAATAAATTTGGCACAACGCCACTACCGGGATTAAGCTTAAATCTTAGCCTTTTTTACTCATGGTTTTATAGTAATTTTACTGAAATAGGGGTAAATGCCTCATATACAAAAGGGGCGTATGCAGCAAGTATTTCTTACTTCTTAAAACGAGATGATGCGGCATGGAGTATTGATCCTACCACACTTACTTATAAGCCCATAGACTCGTCAAATTATTTGAGTGCTTCACTGCGTGGAGATTTAGGCTATTTTGGATTAGTAGCGGATTTAGGTTATGACTTCAGGACGCAAAATATCGTTAATGTGGGTGTTGGCGTATATAAAGACATTAAATGCTTTGGTATTGGACTAAAGGCTGGGAGTAATAGAACGCCTATGCTATCACAAGGTAATACAATCAGTGTAATTGATAATATCTATGTGAAAGCAGAATTTAGATTCGTGCCTTTAACAACCTTTGGTTATACTTACAGGCTACGACCAGTTATAGAGCAGCAAGACAGATAGATTCTAACAGAGATTCTAAATAATAGAGGAAAAATATGATAGCAACGATATATAAAGGGTTTGCACAAAGTGCAGCCATAAGCCCAAAAAATGCAAAAATGATTTTACGACATTCACTAAGAGATAAGATACCGCCAAATGAAACAGGCAATGATATTTTACTCACTCGTGAAGGTGAAGTCATGGCAGAGCATTTTGGATTGCATTGTAACTTCTCTATTGCTAAAATACACACAAGCATAATTGAGCGGTGTATCCAAACCGCAAATCTTTTTGCAAAAGGCTATAAAGAATCTAAACATAAAGAATTAGAAATAATCCATACAAATATACTTACAGATACCTATATCAATGACTTAGATAAAGCAGTAGAGTTATTTAAAACACAATCGCCTTATTCCATAATATCTGCGTTTTTGCGTGGTGAGAGTTTGCCCGGTATGCGTGGTGTGGAAGAGAGTATGAAAACACTCTTTAACTATATCTTTGCTGATAAAACTTGTGAAGATATGGAGATATTCATCACGCATGATACTTTCTTAATCGCCATTGTTTGCTATTGTCATAACCTGCAACCACAGCTTGATGACTTTAACTGGCCCTATATGCTAGAGGGTGCATTTCTCTACCTTGAGAATAATCATATACATTGTATCTTTAGGGGTATTGATAAATCAATCCCTTTTGTGTTTTGAGATTATGAGAAAATGGGATTATAGTGTGTAAAATATAGTAAGAAACTAGAATTGGTGGTAAATTTACTTAAATTTATTCTTTTTTTGTTAGAATCACATGAGTATTTTTATTTGCTATTGCAAATATTTATCTTTTTGGGAGTAAGTGTAATGAGTGGTAAAAATTGGGGAATGAAATTAAAGGGCAAAGCTTTTATATTAAGTGGTATTTTGCTAAAACGGGTGCAGACAAAATACTTATGTGTCTCTGTATTTGGAACTACGCTATTGCTGTGTAATGTGGGGTATGCAGAGGATAAGTGGCTGGAAGCTGGTGGAAGAAGCGATTGGACTGTTGTTTGTCATAGTTTTGCGTGTCATCTTGGTGGAGAGTCTGCATATGATAAACTAAGCATTTACGGTGGGGATGGAACCGGTAGCTATAATTTTTCAAGCATAAAGTTAGAAACAAATAATTTTGGAGGGGAAAGGGGACTTACTATTGAATCACATAACCCTCATAATGGAACAATCACGATAGATGATCTCTACACTTCTCATACTGGTGCGGTAGGCTTTGGTGGAAGTGTCAGTATTAATGCGAATACAAAAATCGGTGGTTTAGCACATAATAATGCGGGTGGTGGCACAACCCTAACCGTGAATGTGGGGCGAGAAGTGAGTGTTGGGAAACTAGGCGGACAAAATCCCACTGCTATCTCGGTACAATTTACAAAAAATTTAGAAATAGATAGAGTATCTTTTAATCAAAATGGACTTGCTGGTTCTCAAGGTAAAATCAACCTAAATGCAAAAAATGTTACGATTGGTAAAGCTGCTGGTAGATTATCGCAGGTTTTAAACGTCTATGCAGAGGAAAACATTGTTGCAAAAGATGTGTATTTTGATGGTATTGATGGGGTTGGTGGCTTTGCGGTGATTCCAAAAAGTGAGATAAGATTTAATGCAAATAATGGTGGTTTTACTTCAGATAGCATTAAAGGCATGGGACATTCTAATATCTTTGTTAATACAAAAAAAGATATAGTGGTAGGGAATGTCGGTTTTGCCGTTGATATTTGTATCACTCAAGCTTGTGCGGGTTGGATAGAGCTAAATAGTAAAGAGGGTGATGTTATCGTAAAAAGTGTAACTGGTGGCACAGCGAATGAAAGCGGTATTGGCTCATTTAATACACTTCAAATCAAAGGCAATAACTTCTATGCTGGTAAAGTGGAAGCAATCTCTTTGGTTACTTCGCTAAATAATAGCTATCTTGATTTAAGCGGTGTAAAAAACACCACCTTTATTGATGATTTGCAATTTAGAAATGGCACACTCAAAGCAAAAAACTTTCACTTTAATAACTTCACTGTGTGGAAAGCAAATGCAAATCGTGTGGGTTTTGAGCATCCAACTGATGGCAGTGCATATACAACCGTGAGTGAAAATATCGGTAAAAGCTTCATCAATAATCTGTCAATGGAAATAGGCACAAGTCATACAGCAGATTCTGCGGCTTTGTGGTTTAAAGGTGGCGGTGATATCCTAAATATTAACTATGTTGCCGCAAGACCTACAAGCTATATAAACTTTGGGGATATTAAACAAGTAAATATCAACGAGCTGAGTGCAATGGAAGCTGATATTTATATGAAAACAGGGATTTTTAACACCATTACAAACAAAAAAGGACAGACAATCATCACAAATGGTGCTTCAAAAATCACAGCTAACGCCCTAAATGTCAATGAGCTTTTGCATATAAAAGATTCTAGCAAACATAGTGGTGTTATGAAAATTGAGCTAAATGGCAGTGAAGAGATAAAACAGGAATTTGACAAATATCTAAATGTTGGCGTAGATTCTAAAGATTTAAAAAATATGAGTGGTGATGAGATAGCTGAAATCATTAAAAAAGCTGAAGCAAATGGAAGTAATGGCAATACAACAGACTACAAAAACGCAAGTGGCACATATATCACAACAAGTGATGGCAAACATTATCTAGTCTTACCAGATATTATGACAAATGAAAATATTACAAATAGCACAGGACAAGTTGCAAATGGTGGTAATATCTTAATAGAGCAAACCGAACTCACAAAAGGTGCATTAAATAACTATGGAAAGATTCTAATCGATGATGGCTTTGTAGATGGAAATAAACCGACACTCTATCTCACAGGTAATCTCAATAACCACAATACAATAGATTTGGGAGCTAATGGACATATAGAAGTAACAGGAAACTTTAATAACAAAGGTAAAATCCTTTTTAGCATTCAAGCAAATCCAAATGATTCTAATAATGAAATAAAAAATGCAAGTATGAATATCAAAGGCAAAGCAACACTAGACATATCACCCGGAAGCACAGGGGCATTACAAGCAGATATAGCAGATTCTAAGACTTTATCGAGTATAAGTAATCAACTTAATGGTAGTAATGCTGTGGAATACAAATTAATCACAGCAGAATCTATAAGCTACACTTACACACAAGGGGATTATACTACGACTTTTGGCAAAGATACCAATAACGGCACAACCATAAGCACAAC
>NZ_FZPK01000030.1 GCF_900198625.1 Helicobacter rappini
AAAAAAAAGAAAAAAAAAAAAAAAATAGTGTAAAGAAAAAAAAAAAAGCCACCACACCCACACACCTCTCGACCCTATTTTATTGGTTGTTTTTGTGGTGTTAGAAAAAATAAAAAAAATTGGTTGTTTTATAAATAACAAAAAAAAGGGGAGAAAAAAAAAAAAAAAGGGGGGCTGTAAGGGTAGTTTTATCCAAGAGTTAGGGCAAATGGATAAATTTAAAAACTGCGATGAGTTTGATATTTTACTCTCTCTTGCTAAAGGCACACAAGCCCTAAGCCGCACACAAAGGGCAAAAAAGGCAAATAAATTCCTAGAATCTTTACAGCCAAAGGCTAGAGAGCTTTTAGAACTCTTGCTTGAGAAATACGCACAAGGGGGCATTAACGAGCTGGATTCTAGTGTATTTGTCAATGAGCCTTTTGCTTCAAGGTATAATCTCACCACAATCGCACAGATTTTTAAAGAATATGGCGGACTTAACGCAATACTACAAAATCTTAAAAACGAACTTTATAAGGAGGTAAGCTAATGCTAAATATCAAAAAACTTCAAAACATTATGCGTCAAGACGCAGGAGTTAATGGCGATGCACAAAGAATGGAGCAAATCACGTGGATTTTATTCCTAAAGCTTTATGATTATTATGAAAAAGAATGGACTGCCCTAAATGAAATGAATGGCACGGAGTATCACTCTATAATCCCCGAGCATTTGCGTTGGGAGTCTTGGGCAGTGGGTGAAAAGTCCCCCACAGGCGAACCCTTACTCACATTTATCAATAATGAGCTTTTCCCTACGCTAAAAGCCCTAAATATCACAGAATCCACCCCGCTCAATCAATCCATCGTGCGAAAAGTTTTTGAAGATTTAAACAACTATATGAAAGATGGCTATCTTTTACGCGAAGTGATAAACGAGATAGAATCTAGCCTTAAGATTCACAATAGACAAGATTTTAAAGAGCTTTGCAAAGTCTATGAAAGCTTTTTAAAAACCTTGCAAAGTGCAGGAAATGCCGGCGAGTTTTACACACCGCGCGCCGTTACAGAATTTATGGTAGAAATGCTTAGCCCAAAGCTAGGTGAGAGTGTGGCGGACTTAGCTTGTGGGACAGGGGGCTTTCTTATATCTGCGGCACATTTTTTAGAAAAGCAAGTAAATCTTACAAGTGAGCGAAAAGTCTTTGAAACAAGCTTTTATGGTGTAGAGAAAAAGTCCTTGCCCTTTTTACTTTGTGCGACAAATTTACTCATTAATGGCATAGAAAATCCAAATCTAAAGCACGGCAATGCCTTTGATTTTAGCAATTTTGAAGACTTTGATATAAATCTTACAAAATACCCCAAATTTGACATTATTTTAATGAATCCCCCTTATGGTGGCAATGAGCGTGGTGATGATATTAAAAACTTCCCCCAAGAATACAAAAGCAGTGAAACGGTAGATTTATTTATGGCTCTCATTTTGCACAGACTTTCATACAAAGGCAAAGCCGCAGTCGTGCTACCTGATGGCTTTTTATTTGGTGCTGATAATGCAAAAATCAATCTCAAAAGAAAGCTTTTAAGTGATTTTAATCTCTATCTTATCTTGCGTTTGCCTAAATCAGTTTTTGCCCCTTACACTTCTATCCCCACAAATTTACTTTTTTTCAATGCCGACCCACAAGGCACACAGCACACCCATTTCTACCGCCTTGATATGCCAGAGGGTATAAAATCCTTTGGCAAAACCAAGCAAATGAGCCTAGAGCATTTTGAGCCATTTTTGCAGTGGTGGGAAAGTGGCAAACAAACCCTACAAGATGAAAGCGGGAATTTCAAAGCAAAATCCTACACCAAAGAAGAGCTAGAAGCCAGGAATTATAACTTTGACTTATGTGGCTATGTAAGCGAAGAAGAAGAGATTCTAGCTCCTTTAGAGCTTATGGAGCAAATCAAAACTGAGCGAGATAAGCTAAACGCCACGCTAGATTCCATAATGAAGCAAATTTCTACTATAATTAAAGAAAACGAATAAGGAGAAACTATGCTACTAGAAGTGAGTATCGACAAACGCAACAAAGACGCCATAATTTCAACGATAAAAGTGCGTAAATGAAACTACAAGATTCTATCCAGCAAGAGCTTTTCTCTAAAAACCGCCTACAAGGCTACGCAGATACACAAGAGCACGAGCAAAATCTCTACCTCATCGCACAAATCACCCATAAAATAGGAATCCTAGAAATCATCATAAGAAACAAAATAGATTCTCTGCTAACAAGCCATAATCCCCATTGGCTTGAAGCCACAGACTTTAAAGACGACTTGCAAAAGCACACCAGAGATGCCATTATTTCTAGGCAAAGTTTAGGATTTTGGGTTAAAACCGCAGATTTTCACAATATCCACGCCGCCATTTTCCACACAGGTTTTTTAGAGACTTTAGATTTTAAAAAGTATTATAGAAAAAATAAAAACCGCTTTAATAGGACAATGAACTTAAGGCACTATCACAAAGCAAAGGCGATTTTACTGCTTTTGCGACTTATCCGCAATCGTGCCTTTCATTTTGAAAATCTCTATAAATTCGTTGGCAACGGCTATCCAAGATTGAATATACAAATCATAAATAAGCGCAACGAGGGCATTTATATAGCTATCCTGCCAAGCAAAATTATAGATTTTCTCAACGATGTGTTGATGAGTTTTCTATAGATTTAGTATATTATGCTGAGAATTTAAATGGTAATGACTGAAGAGATGGCGGAAGAGGATCCGCCTAGAAAGAACCAAAATTATAGCATAAAGACATTGAGATTATCTTAAACTATACTTAATTATTGAAAATATATTTAACTTCAAGGAGAGAGATGAAAACAGATACCTTAAAAAAGTCCTTGCTAGACTATGCCATTAAAGGCAAACTTACTGCTAGATTCCGCCGTGAAAATAATGGGCTTAACGCCTTTGATGAAATCAATACTTACAACGAAGCCATAAAAGAAAAACGCAAAAATTTAGAAAAAGAGTTAAAAAAATGTGAAGAAGAATTAAAGCTTGAAAAAGATAAGGACAAAAAAGCCCTTTTTAAATCTCAAATTCAAATGCTAAAAAAAGAGCTTACAAAATGCAAAGAAATCACGCCGTTATTTTGTCAAGAATCTAGATTTTTCGCTAACGCTCAAAATGACAAAAAGGCTTGTCATACCGACTCCACTTGTCATACTGACCTTGAGCGTAGCGAAAGGGAAGTATCTAACAATACAGAATCTCAACTTGTCATTTTGAGCGAATGCGAAAAATCTAATACAGAATCTAAAAGAGATTTTTCGTTTGCTACGCAAACTCAAAACGCAGTTTCTTTAGAAAATGACAATCCACACACCCCACCCTTTGAAATCCCAAATTCTTGGGCGTGGGTAAAACTTGGGGATATTTGTGAGATTTTTACAGGGGATAGCATTAACGCCACAGAAAAAGAAAAAAATTTCACGCATCAAACAAGCGGACTAAACTATATCGCCACAAAAGACTTAGCAAACGACACAAGCATAACTTACGAAAATGGCATAAAAATCCCCGATGAATTTCTACCTTCTTTTAAAATCGCAAAGGCAAATTCCACCTTACTTTGTATAGAGGGCGGTAGTGCGGGGCGAAAAGTCGGTTTTTTAAAAGAAAATGTTTGCTTTGGTAATAAGCTTTGTTGTTTTGAAAATATTTTTGCTTTTTCTAAATTTGTATTTTATTTTTTACAAAGTGGAGAATTTTCAAAAGAATTCAACTCTAATATTAACGGCATTATCGGCGGAGTAAAAAAAGAGAGTATAAGACATTTTCTTATCCCCCTGCCGCCGTTAAAGGAACAGCAAGAAATTGTCAAAAAACTTGATTTGCTCGTTACACTCGCAAATGATTTTGCTATCACTAAAGAGAATTGAAAAGAGTTTGCTTAAACTTGCCCTAGAGGGCAGCCTAAGCAAACTTTATCGCAGAAGCTCCCCTACACTCTCCGCCTTTAATGAAATCAATACTTACAACGAAGCCATAAAAGAAAAACGCAAAGATTTAGAAAAAGAGCTTAAAAAGCTAGAATCTACACTCAAAAAAGTAGGAAAAAGAGATTTTTCGTTTGCTATGCAAACTCAAAACGCAGTTTCTTTAGAAAATGACAAAAAGGCTTGTCATACTGACCTTGAGTGTAGCGAAAGGGAAGTATCTAAAAACACAGAATCTCAACTTGTCATTTTGAGCGAATGCGAAAAATCCACAAAAGAACTAAAACAGATTCTAAATTCTCTTTCTGTCACGCTTTGGAGTTATCTCTATGAAAATTCTTATGATACTTGCTATGATGGGTTGGGGACTTGTGTGGCCCCTATCAAAGATTATGAGTGAAACGCTAAATCCCGAGCAAGCTTCATGTATCCGCTTTATTATCGTAAGCCTTAGCTTTTTACCGATTATGTATATCTATAAAATCCCCTTTAAGATTCCAAAAATAGCTCTTATACCTGTGCTACTTACAGGCATATTTAACACTGCTTATAGCTATCTTATGTATATGGGGCTATTGTATGGTGATGCGGGGAGTGCGGGGGTTATCGCGGAGGTTTTGCCAATCATTATTGCGGCGTTTTTGTATAGCTTTATGAAGCAAACGACATTGCTTAAAAGGGAGAAATGGGCGTTATTTTTTGGAATCTTAGCGGGTGTTTTTCTCATTAATCTCTTTGAAAACTGGCGTGCAATATTTATGCCTTTTAATGTCATTTTTCTACTTGCAGCATTAGCATGGGCTATGCTAATTATTAGTTCTCGTTATGCAACAGAATATGTATCTGCTATATCACTAAGCTTTTATTCTAGTCTTTGCACAGCACTTTTTTTGCTGCCTAGTTTTTTATACTATGGTCTTGCACCTTTGGGGGAAGTGGGTATGAATTTTTGGATTCTAGCCCTTATTGCTGCACTTTTTTGCACGACTTTTTCAACAACGATTTATTATCGCGGCTTATATGTGTTGGGTGTAACACAAGGTGGGATTTATGCCCTGCTGACACCGCCTTCAGCACTTTTATTTGCATGGCTGATTTTAGATGAGATGCCACAAACACACACAATTATCGGGGGAATCATATCTATTTTTACTATCTATCTTATGAATTATTACAATCCAAAGCATTTTAGAATCTTTAAAAGTTAGCATCTTTTAGCAAGGAAGCAGATGATATGATAAGTTAGTGTGTTGTTATAAAAATCTGTATATTGTGTCAGCCATGATTTTTTGATAAAGCGTGTTTGCAGGGCATTTACACCGCCTTTTTTGATATGGCGAAAGACTTCAAGTGGGCTTTCAAACGACAGAGAAATACGCTCTTCATGCCATGATAATAGCTCAAAATCACTCTCTAAATGCTTTTTCATAACGCAAGATTCTATATAAGGCAGTCCTATGCCTGTAATCTCTTTTATCTCCCTAAAGTTATCAATACCAAATGTACCAATCAGTAGAAAGCCTTGTGAAAGCAACATATGTTTTAGATTCTGTATAGTCTCAGCGAAAGGTAACCATTGCAAACATGCGTTTGAAGCGATTAGATTAAACTTTTGTGAGTAAATCTCTGTGCGTGTAATATTACGCATATCAAAGCAAAGATTCTGTGTATTTTGCGGCAGCCTTATGTTTTTATACTCGTTTATATCATTGCAAATATATTGCTTATAGTCTAGCCTTTCAGTCAGCATATAGGTAAGCTCACACTGCCCACAACCAAACTCAAATATATATGAAAAATCTTTTCTTTTTGTGTCTAAAAGCATATTGAGTAAGCATTCTCGCATATAGGCTTGAATGGGCGTGTTGTCTTTATAGCTTTGCTGGGCTTTTAAGAAACGCTCTAGTTGATAGCACATAGCCCCTCCCATGTATCAAAGGCAAAAAATGGATAATGCCATGATGCTAACTCGCATATTACACTTTTGCTATTTTCAAAGGCTTTATAGCAAGTTTGCGGTAAAAAAAGTGTGTCATTTTTCGCAATATAGATTCTATCCCATGTGAGTGGTGTGTGTGGTGTAGTCATACAAAAATCATAAATAGATTGCAACTCAGCCTTTAAATGCGAGATAGAAGCGAAATGAAAATCTTTAGCCATGTCTAGATTCTCTCCAAAAATAGCCCTTTTAAAGTCGTCTATATTAAGGTTTTTTATCGTATGGCGAAATATAGCGGGATTAATGCCTTTTAGTTTATCTATGCCAGATTCTGTGCCACTAAGGGCGATTTTGCGAGATAAAGGTATGTGAGATAAAGGCAATCTAGCAGCTATGCTAACCCCCATAGAATAGGCTACAAGATAGATTGAATCATATTTCTCTAACTCTAAATTTATATCGAATGTAAAGTCAGTATAATCATGCAATAAAAGCACATTAGCTTTAGAATCTAAATGCGTGTAATGCGTGTAATGACTTGCAAATCCCGCAAAAAAGAGTATAAGAATCTTGCTATCTGTATTTCTATGTAGCCAGTATGTTTGCATGATATAGCCTTTATGCTTTTGCTTTTGTAGTTTTATCGCAATGCAAATGGGTATTATACTGGATTATTGGATAAAAATGATTACTCTACTCCACAATAAATATATTGCGTAGCAACATATTTTATCAATAATGACCTGCATAGTATGGCTACTCTGTTTTTAAGGTATACATTTTCTCTTCTACTTGTATATAATAATTTGCAATTTCCTGATATGCCTTCTCCCATGCCTGCAATATCTCTTTAGTTGCATTTTCTTGCAACACATTTTCAATCGCTTTTATCAAACATGCTCCAACGATTGGGTAATGCTCTTTCTTTACATTTAATCTAACATGTGTTTTGCCAATGGATTCTATTTGCGAATGAATTGTATCTAGATTCTCAATATTCATTGCAGCATGTAGTATTGCCATGGCAAGTGCCTTTGGCTGCTTACCATTTTGTTGCTTTGTCATATCAAACATAGTTCTAACTTGTGGATATTCATCAAATAAGATTCTATAAAATTCCTTTGTGATTGTTTCACCATGTGTTCTTAAAACCGGTATTGTGCTTTTTACAATCTCTATTGTTTGTTTATCTAACATCAAAAATCCTTTATAATAAAATGTGATGTAATAATAAACAATAGTTTTAAAATAAAAATTGATATATGTTAATAATCATAAAATTATCTTTTAGAAGTCATAAAAATAAGCACAATATAGAATCTATATAAAGCCAATCTAGAGCAAAAGCCACAAGATTCTATATTATTTGAAAAAAAGGAGGGGGCAAGATAATGTCAAAACTACACAATTACAAATGTTTTCCATAAACTTTTTTGTATAAAAAGTTGAAAAAATCAGTGAAACGCCTAGCCTGTCGTCTCACTTTTGCATTTGGAAAATATTTTCCCATGAATTTTATAACCTTAAATAGAGGCTTTAAGTCTTGTGGGGGAATGTAGCGAGATTCTTCTTCGGAAACATACCAACTATACCCTGCCTTTTGTAACCCTATCTCTCGAATAGGGTCCATGTGATTTATTTTTTGAGTAATTAAATCTTTGTTTAAATGAGTATTTGGATATACCTTTTTTAGAATCTCAAATGCTTCTATAAAAGATTGTAATTTAATCGAATTGACGGCATATGTTTGCTGCAAAGTCTCTATATCTAGCAATAGTTCTTGCTGTATATCTGGGAACAACATTCCTTTTTGACTCTTATTGCCTAGCCCATACTGCTGGTCGATTAATGCAGTTTTGTTTTTAACCACACCACACATAGTGAGATATAAAAAAGACATATTGTGATTATTGTATCGTATATCCTTATAAGTCTCAACTTGCAATGCTTTGATAAAATTATACAAAGATCCAAGAGCAAGCATTACATCTCTTGGTCCATATATCGTAATATTATTATTACCATCATCAGTTAAAGCATCAAATATTTCATTAAATTTGCATGTTTGAAGATCTTGTAAAATTTGTTCTCGATTGCCTTCTTTATATTGTATGTCACCATCACTTCGTAGTGTAAAAATAAAGTCATAGGTAATATTATGTGATATTTCATGTTGCCTCATAAGTTCGATTGCTCTATGTATGCCATAGTAAAGATGATAACCACCGCCTAATTCTTTACCTTCATATTGCGTTTGTTCTTGATTGATAATTTCATAAGTTTTGAGGCAAGGATATTTGCTTTGCAAATCTTTTATATCATTTATATCCAATGCTACATTATATTCAGAATTAATCTTTTGAAATACATTTGGGAAAAGCTTGGGAAAATGCGAACGATATGAAACTTCAAATGGCACAACCTCATATAACGCAGGATCTAGCATACGCAATACCCAGTTTCCCCATCCACATAACCCCGGCCAAACTTGATATGTATCCCAAGTAAATAAAAACACATCAGCATTTAAGGGTATAGCAAGGTTTGTAATAATATCTTCAAGCGTAGCCTTATAATCACCCCTTAAGATTCCGTATAAACAAATTGCAAATCTTTTGTATTCTGTGTGCGACTTAGCAGTTATTTGTGGAATGAGATGTGATAGGTCTTTACATTGCTGAAGCAATATATTTCTGTAATGCTCTATACATTCTTTATAGCATTGTGCTGCACCATTACTTTTTTCCTCATTGATTAGCTTTAAAAATATTATAAAAGATGATGGAATTGCTGGGGTAAAAAAGTCTTGTTGTTTTGCTGTATCTGCTTCATAGAAGTATTGCAATGTATTTTTGAGAAAATAATTTTGTATTATTTTGTTGTCTATATCCTTCATATAATTTTGCATAATGTAAAATGCCACATCGGCGGTTAAAGCATCATCTGCAATAAACCTATTAAGTAAAAAATTAGGATTTACCTTTTGTTTTAATTGAAAGTTTTCATATAGTGTTGCTGTGTCTGCTTCTATATGTGTTTGTGTTAGAGCAATACCCTCCACCCCACCCCAATTTAATTTAGCGTTATCCCAAAATTGTGGACATTGCAATGCGTCGCTATTATTTTTAGAATCCGCTTTTATAAATTGCAATAGTTCATCGAGTTTCCCAATATCATGTAGAAATACACAAAAATCCATCTTCAATTCACTAGAATCTTGCGTTATATTTTCTTTATATAAGCTATATGCCTTATCAAAATCCCATGATTCTAAAGCAGATTCTATATTCTTACTTCTTTCATCTATGCTTATATGCTGCATATATATTCCCCTTTTTCCATAGAATTATAACTAATTATTTCACATCTTGTTATTCTACCCAAAATAATACAAGATATATCTTAGATTAAGGTTGCAATGTTTTGCAGGGATATGTTATTTTGAGTTTCAACATGTTGATATGATGATCAATTCAAAATAAAAATTGATATATGTTAATAATTATAAATTTATCTTTTATAGAGTAGTAAAAACAAGCACAACACAGAATCTACATTGAAGATTCCATATTGTTTGAAAAAAGGGGAGTGATAATATCAAAATGATGACATTATTAAGGTTATATTGAGAGAACTATAAAAATTTTACAACACTATTTTAATAAGTTTCAAAAATCTTTGCAATAGCATCTGTTTTATTTGTTTTTGTCAAAGCAAGCATGAGTAAAATTCGTGCTTTTTGTGGATTTAGATCATGTGCGCCGATAAATCCAAGTTTAGAATCATCACTATTTGCAAGCACAATGCCAGAGCCAACTCTTGAGCTTTGCACGACTACTAAGCCTTGCTGCATAAGACTTTTTAGCACTTCTTTTTGATATTTATGGATACTACCAGCACCACTTCCAGCTACAACTATGCCCTTTGTGCCAGCTTTAAATAAAGCCTTAGCAGCAACACCAGAGCCATCATTTGCATAAGAATACAATATATCAACCTTTGGCAAAGATTCTATTCTATCTATATTAAAGATGCTTTTTCTTGTGTGTGGTTGCAATGGAGCATAGTTAAAAAACACATTTCCATCAAGGATATAGCCCATATCGCCACTATTTGGCGACTTGAAAGTTTCAACATTTAGGGCATGTGTTTTTGTAGCACCTCTTGCACTCTGAATCCTATCATTCATAGCGATCATAACGCCTTTATTTCGTGCCTTTGGACTTGCAGCAAGGGCTACTGCATTATAGAGATTCTTAGGACCATCAGCACTCATAGCTGTGCTTGGTCGCATAGCACCTACTAGCACGACAGGCTTATCACTCTTAATTATTAAATGCAAGAAAAACGCAGTTTCTTCCATTGTATCTGTGCCATGTGTGATAACGATACCATCTACATCAGGGCTTGCTAAAAGGCTATTTACGCGTTTTCCAAGAGTGAGCCATATCTCATCAGTCATATCCGCACTATCGATATTTGCGATTTGCTCTCCTTTAATGTTAGCAAGATTCTTAATCTCTGGCACAGCATTAATCAATACATCAACACCCACAACACCCGCAGTATAACCAGTCGTTTTGATATTAGAATCAATCGATCCCGCAATAGTCCCGCCAGTCGCTAGGATAACAACATTTGGCTTTTTTGAGACTTGTGCCGTCTCAATCGATAATGCTTGTAACATCACTGCACTTCCTATCATCAGCAAAAAAGCATAGAAAAACTTCTTCATACAACACCTTTTAAAGTAAATTTGGAGTAAATCCATGCAGAATTATATCAAAATTTATAACTTTTAGCACGATAAAATCTATTGCCTTTTTGCAAGTTTCTTCAATAACTCATGCGTATCAAGGACTATTGTAAGCATTTGTGTATTTGCGATCTTTGTGTCTGTAAAATGGAATATAAAGCTAAAACGAGTAGAACTATAAGCATTTTTATACTCCCAATACATCTCCATTCTATCATAGAATCTTGCTTGATAAAAGGGTAATCCCCAATATAAAGATTCCCCATACTCGCTAAAATACTTCATCTGCCCCTGCCCATAATACAGGCTATTCTCCACACCAAAGCCCTTGTATTGTGCTTTTAGCATGAAGTCTAATCCAAGAGAGTTGGAAAAAGGATCAAGCCCACTAGAATGCCGCCTTTTACGCTCCACAGACCCAAGCACACCAAGACTAAGATAGATAGAATCCATATAGGGCATAAATCTCTTTTGTAAGTCAAAGCCAACAAAGGCATTATAATACAGCCTATCAAGAAGCCATATATCTTTTATCGTATTTAAAGGATTGAGTAACTCATCATTTTTTGTATGATAAAGCAGGAATGAAGCCCCAAGAAAGATATTATCATGCCACAAATTCTGCTGCAAGAAGCCTTGTGCTAAAAACTCATCAATTCGTTTTTGCAGATTCCCACCATACCAGTCAAATATAAATTCTGCTTTTAAGCCCTTATTTTGATATTGCAGACCAAAGCCATTTGTCATAGGATTTTGCAGTAAAAAGTCCTTACGATAGTAGAGATTAGGATATACGCCGATCCAATGCTTTCGCGGAAAGATTCCAAAATAGCCGCTAAAATTTTTATAATGCGTATCATAATATAAACTCAAACCTACATTTTGTGGAAAATGCGGGATTTTCTCACCCATGTTCATAATGTAGTATCCACCGACACGAAGATTCTGCCCATAAAAATGTAGTCCTATTTCAGGAAATATACTTGCTTGAAGCAGTGTGCGTGTATCCCAATATGGAAAGGAATCTTCTAAATTATCCGCAAAAAATGTAAAGTCAAAACCATATATGAAATGTAAGTCGCTAGGGAGATTATTAGAATCTTTTTGTTGTGTTGTGCTTTGCGTATGTGTGGTGTTAGATTCTTTAGTTTCTAATTGTTGATTTATAGAATCTTTTAGGAATGTTGGGGGGGGGGGGTTAAAGATTCTGCATTATTTGCAATTTTTGTATTGTTTAGAGTTATGTCATTGGAATCTGTATCGCTAGATTCTATAAAAACATACTTTTTTATCTGTTTTGCAGACACTAAGTTGATCGTAGTTAATACACATGAAAATATAAATAATAATTTATACATTATGTTGTCCCATTTAAATATTAAAATCTTTTTATCTCTAAGCTTCAAAGATACTAAAAGCTTGAGATTATACCCTACTTTTTATGCTTTATTGCTATTAGATTAGAATCTAAATTTAGTCTTTATTGAAAGTAAATATCTAAAATTCTCAATAAAGCATTTATAACAAGTTGCTCATAACACCTACACATTTTCATACAAACTAAATAAAGTTTATATACATAAACTCATATTGTATGCTATAATAACACTAAAAGTTTTACGAGGTATATATGGCAAAAAGTTTATATCAAACATTAAATATTAGTGAAAATGCAAGTGCTGATGAGATCAAAAAGGCATATAGAAAGCTTGCAAGACAATATCACCCCGATGTGAATAAGTCCGCAGAAGCTGAAGAAAAGTTTAAAGAGATAAATGGTGCGTATGAGATTCTAAGCGATCCGCAAAAAAAGGCTGAATACGATCAATATGGCGACAGCATGTTTAATGGGCAAAATTTCAGTGATTTTAGCCGCTCTTATCAAAGTGCTGATTTAAATGATATTTTAAAGAATATTTTTGGTGCGCGTGGCAGGGGTTTTAATGGTAGTAATTCAGGGTTTAGCTCATTTAACTTTGGTTTTGATAATGGTATGGGTGAGGGCATTGACTTAGACATTGAAGCAAGGGCGAGTATATCGCTTAAAAGCGCGTTGTTGGGCGATACTTTACGCTTGCATTTAAATGGGTCTAGCTTTGAGTTAAAGATACCAGAGGGCATTACAAATGGTTCAAAACTTCGTGCAAAAGGTAAAGGTAAAAAACTTGGCAATATGGTGGGTGATGCGATAATCACCATTGAGATAGCACCAGAAGAAGGGTATAGCATTGATGGTTATAACCTCACTCAAGTTGTAGAAGTGCCACTCAAAGCAATGCTTTTTGGAGATAAGGCAAGCATTAAAACAGCAAGGGAAGAAATGATTATTAAGATTCCAGCAAATACGCAAAATGGTAAGAAAATGCGGATTAAAAACAAAGGTTTTAAAGATAGAAAGACGGGGCAATATGGGGATTTAATCCTGCAAGTGTATGCAAAATTACCAGATTCTAATACGCTAAGCGATGAGTTAAAAGAGTTGTTGCAAAAAGAACTATAAGGAAAGGAATAGCATGGATGCAAGTTATGATGAACCGGTTTTTTTGATTAGCGTAGTAGCAAAGATACTTGATATTCACCCGCAGACTTTGCGGCAGTATGAGAAAGAGGGGCTTATTGAGCCTTCACGCACTGATGGGAAAATGCGACTTTATTCACAGCGAGATATGGATAAGATTAAGACGATTTTAAAGCTTACTAGAGATTTGGGTGTGAATCTTGCTGGTGTGGATATTATCCTGCGATTAAAAGAGAGAATGGATGAGCTTGATAGCTTAAATGATGATTTGCGGAATAATTTGCATAAACAGCAAAGCACAAAGAGTGTATCAGGCGATTTAACGATTATAAAAAGCTCTTATGAGCTTGTTTTGCATTCAAAAAAGTAATGAATAGATTCTAAAAAAAGGACATATATGAAAACTTTATTTGGGAAAATTTTTGGCACTCGTAATGATAAGATTCTAAAAGGCTACAAAAATCGTGTGCGTAAGATAAACGCATTAGAAGCAGAGTTAGAATCCTTAAGCGATGAAGCTTTACAGCAGAGATTTCAAGCGATAAAAGATGAAGTTACACACAAGCTTGGTAGCTTAGATAGTAGTGATTTCTCCATTCAAGTAGTAAATTCGCTTTTAGATTCTAAACTTGAAGAAGTCTTTGCCATCACAAGAGAAGCAAGTAAGAGAATCCTTAATATGCGGCATTTTGATGTGCAGCTTATCGGCGGTATGGCTTTGCATGAGGGAAAGATTGCAGAGATGAAAACAGGGGAAGGGAAAACACTTGTAGCAACCCTGCCTGTTATCTTAAATGCCTTGTCTGGTAAAAGCGTGCATGTTGTAACCGTGAATGACTATCTAGCAAATAGAGATGCAGCGACTATGCAACCACTTTATAACTTTTTTGGCTTTAGTGTGGGCGTTATTACAAATGCGATACAAAGTGATGAAGAGCGTTTAAAAATCTATTCAAGCGATATAGTCTATGGCACAAATAATGAATATGGATTTGATTACTTGCGAGATAATATGAAGTATAATCTAGATCAAAAAGTGCAAAAACGCCACTTTTTTGCAATCGTTGATGAAGTAGATTCTATCCTTATTGATGAAGCTAGAACGCCCCTTATAATCTCTGGTCCTATTAATCGTAAAATGGAGAATTATCAATTAGCAGATTCAGTTGCAAAGAAAATGCAGAAAGTTACTGACTTTAGCGTTGATGAAAAAAATCGCGTGATTCTAACCACAGAAGATGGAATCAAAAAAGCAGAATCTCTTTTTAATGTAGAAAATCTTTATGCGATTGAAAATGCCTCTTTATCACACCACCTAGACCAAGCCCTAAAAGCAAATTATCTATTTGTAAAAGATAAAGATTATGTAGTCCAAAATGGCGAAGTCGTCATTGTAGATGAATTTACAGGTAGACTAAGTGAGGGCAGAAGATTTAGCGAAGGACTGCATCAAGCCCTAGAAGCAAAAGAGGGCGTAGCTATTAAGGAAGAAAGTCAAACACTAGCAGATATTACATTCCAAAACTATTTTAGACTCTATGATAAATTAGGCGGTATGACAGGGACAGCCCAGACTGAAGCCACAGAGTTTTTAGAGATATATAAACTTGAAGTTGTATCAATACCAACTAACTTACCGATACAGAGAAAAGATTTAAATGACTTAATCTATAAAAGTGAGCAAGAAAAATTCCAAGCAGTGCTAGATAAAATCACAGAACTATATAAAAAAGGGCAGCCAGTGCTTGTTGGCACAGCAAGTATTGAAAAAAGCGAAGTTTTGCATGAATGGCTAAAAAAGGCTAGAATCCCGCATAATGTATTAAACGCAAAACAACACGAAAAAGAAGCAGAAATCATTAAAAACGCAGGGCTAAAAGGTGCAGTAACCATTGCTACAAACATGGCAGGTAGAGGCGTGGATATTAAAATCGATGATGAGATACGAGAGCTAGGCGGACTTTATATCATCGGCACAGAAAGGCATGAAAGCAGAAGAATTGATAATCAGCTAAGAGGTCGTGCAGGCAGACAGGGCGATCCGGGCGTTAGTCAATTTTATCTAAGCCTTGAAGATTCCCTGCTTAGAATCTTTGGAAGCGATAAGTTGAAAGGCGTTATGGGTAAGCTTGGTATGAAAGATGGCGAAAGCATAGAATCAAGTATGATTACAAAATCTATTGAAAAAGCACAAAAAAAGGTAGAATCTCTTCATTTTGAATCAAGAAAGCACCTACTTGAATACGATGATGTGAGTAATGAACAGCGAAAAGTCATATATAGATTCAGAAATGAGCTATTACAAAAAGATTTTAATATGGCAGAACGAATAAAAGAAAACCGCGAAACAAGCGTGCATAATCTTTTAGAGCGAAGTCAAATATTACCGCATGATGTGCCAGAAAACTATGATATTGCAGGACTTTTAGCCGTATTGAAAGAGGAATATTTGCTTGAATTAAGTGAATCTTTAGAAGCAAAAAGTTATCATGAAATACAAGAGATTCTCATATCCGCCTTGCAAAATGAATATGACAAAAAGTTTGCAAATACAACACCAGAAATGCGTAATGAGCTTGAAAGAATCATTTATTTGCAAGTGGTAGATAATGCGTGGCGAGAGCATTTATACTCAATAGATCATTTAAAAACAGGCATTAGCCTTCGTGGATATAATCAAAAAGACCCGCTTGTAGAGTATAAAAAAGAGAGTTATAATCTCTTTTTAGAGCTTGTAGAAAATATCAAAATTGAAGCCTATCGCACATTACAAATCATTCAATTTAACACGCAAGATGTGCAGCAAGAAGAAGAAAAGATTCTATCAAACCTAGAGCATGAAAATGAGAATCTTGTGCTAAATCATAGCGGATTAGAAGAAGAGATAAGGGATAAAAAACCAGCAAGAAATGAAATATGCCCTTGTGGTAGTGGTAAAAAATATAAACACTGCCATGGTAAAAGCGGACCAAAACGAGGCGCCCTTGCAAAGCAAAGAGAAGACATCAATGCTTAGTTAAAGCTATTAACAAAAACACTAAGATTCTATAATATATAGGCTATTTACTTTTAGCTTATAAGTTAATAATTAGAATCTTATTTTTCGAATCTACAACAAATTGTCATATTGAGCGTAGCAGAATATTTAACATAGAATTTAAAAAAGATGTTTCTTATTTACACTCTCAATATGACAAGATTATAGAATTTATCTTATTTAGATGGGTGTAGGCTTGCAGGATGCAAAAATGTTAAGAATTTTTCACTTGCATCCGCTCATTAAGGTTAAAAATCGAGTCTTATTTACTTATCCTTTGCAATGCCATTACGGTTGGCATATATCCTAACCCATTATTACTCATCTATCTCTTTTTTAAAATCAAGAAGTTCTTTAAATAATCTATCAACATTATTCTTACTTTCTTGTGAGAGTTTTTCTTGTAGATTTTCTGTGTTTTTAAATATGCTGAGATTAGAAATTTAGAATCTCATTTGATAATGCAAATAAAATAAGTGAGTAATTAGGTTTAATAAAACCAACCATTAGAATCTAAATAGATCTTATTGTGCTAGATTCTAATAATTTTATTACATATTACACTAGATTGCATCTTTTTTTATATTTTATCATATCAACTTTTAGGTAATTTGCTATATCCTTATCAGCTAAGTCTAGTAAAATAGGGCTATATGTATAGCCCTTATTATTACCCTTTGTGTTTTGATAGAATCTCCCATAAGGGTCTATCATAATATATGAGTTTGTCATTAGATCTTTATCTTCATCTGTTATACAGCTCTTTAAATGTTTATGCGTTCTTAAAAAATACTTGTATTGTGTTTTATTGCAATAGTTTTTATCTGCATTAATGCTTAATGCTTGAAAAATTTTCCATTTATCTGGCTTTATAGATTCTATAAATTCACTCATATTTTCTTTATAGTTGTAGCGATTGACTACTGTATTAATCTTTATTTGCATATCTTTGTTTTTTGCCTTTAAAAAGTTTATTGTATCTTTAAGATAAGCGGTATTATTGTTGTGTGTTTTACTGCATCGTCCTATGTGATTATTTGTTTCTGTATTTATAGAATCAACGCTTATGCCAAACATTGTAAAAAGTGCTATATAACTTTCTATAAACTCTTTTGTAAGCAGTGAAGCATTTGTGATAATTGATATTTTAAAGCCTAGTTTATATGCTGATTCTACGATAAAGCCTAGATTTTTTGATAATAGCGGTTCGCCACCAGCAATATTTAGCCGCAAGGAATCTGTATTGTATATCGCGCCTATCGAGTTGTAGAGCTTTGTAAGCAGCGTTGTTATGTTTTCTTTATTCCTATGTATTTCCTGCATGTTGCATTTTGTATATTTTGCAAAGCAATAATGACATTTATAGTTGCACTGCTCCGTAATATGCCAATTTAGTGTGATTGCGTCCATGTTGTCTCCTTTGTTTTTAATGATTTATAGAATCTAGGGTTACAATCAACATATAATATTGAATATATGGATTCTAGATTCTATAAGAATGCACCCTAAACCCTGCACCCACCCAGATTCGGCAGAGATTCTAGAGTCTAGACTTATTTTCTTATTACAATGCTTTGCTGTATGTTACTCATCTGCCTCTTTAAGTCCAACAAGGTAAGCAAATAGTTCATTAAAGTTTTTCTTGCTTTCTTGTGAGAGTTTTTCTTTTAGATTCTCTGTGTTTTTAAACACACTTGAGACAATATTTGATTGCTTGTTTTCTTTGCAAGTATCAAAGCCAAATTTTTCTCTATCTGCCTTGCTAAATAAAGATTCTATGGCATAGACATTATTTTTTATCTCACCGCTTGCGTTTTCAAAAATATCTTTAAGGGTAATGACTGAAATCTTGTTTTTAAATTCTTTTTCAACGCCTTGCTTCATAGCTCTCCCAGCCCTATCATTATCTACTAGCAAAATGGGGTGGATACTCAATCTTTTTGCAAAAGTGATAAGATTTTGTGCTTTTTGCTTTTGCTCAAGGCTAAAGCTTAACTCATTATTATCACTAGCTTCTAAATCTCCCTTGCCACCAAGTCCGCTAAGAGGCAGAAATATCAGTTTATTAGAATCTTTGTAATTATAAAATTGACTATACGCGTTTAGGATATTATAGTCCATAATGCCCTCTACAAATATAAGCTTCGTTTTATCAAACTCAATATCTGTCCCCAATGCTTTGCGTATGCCATCAAGCGTATCACTTTCCCCATAGCCTAGCATTGAGAAGTCATTGATAATAAGTGAGCCTTTTGGATTTTCTATCTCGCTAGATTCTAAAGAATTTAATGCCTTTACAATCCGCACTTCATCAAGGTGGGTAATATCTAGCATAGAGGGCGAATGTGTGGCTATGATAAATAAAATCCCACTTTTCCTGCCATAGTCTTTAAGAAACTTACGCAAATCCCTTTGGGCGGGTATGCCTAGGCTATTTTCTGGCTCATCAATGAGGACAATACGCCCCTGCCAATCTCGCCTTTGTAGAGAAAATTAAAAAAGAGGTTGAAAAATTTTCTAAAGCCTGTGCTTTGTCGCTCTAGATTGATCGTATCGCCATTTCTACTCATACTTAGTTCTACAGAGTCAGAATCTAATCTAATATGAAAGCTATATACAGATTGCTCTAAACAATACAAATCATTAAAGCGTTTATTGATCGTGCTTTTAAAAAGTTCGTTCATCTCATTTTCTGTGGTAGTGCGATAGTGAGCATCATCCTCTTTATAAGGCTCTTGTATCATCGCTATATCTCTCTCCAAGATTGTAAAAAGTGCTTGAAAAAAGTCTGATTCGCCTATCTCTCTAGGCTTTACTTTTAAGTCCTTTTTAGCAATGGCATTTTCTTTATACAGCACGATATTGGGCAAAAATGCAATATCAAAATACTCTTTAATAATATCTCTATCCTTTTGCCTTTGCATATCTTTTTGGAAATTTTCAAGTGATGTTTGCAAGAGGGTTTGTAACTTCTCATCTCTTTTAAGTGAGGAATTATTCTTAACAACACCTTTTAAATTCTCATATAATCTCTGCAGACTTTCTAGTTCTTTATGCTGATGAAGAGAGGTTTGAAGATTCTGTATTTCTTTTGTGTCGTTACTATAATAACGATTTTCTAAAACTGCAACTGCTTGACTTAAACATTTTCTTATATGCTCTTTTGCCTGTTCAATATCAAAGTCTTTGTATGTTTCCAACTCTTTTGGCAAGTTTGTTTCTAATCCATTAGGTGTTAGTATTGTCCTAAAAATGTATGGTTCCACTTGTGAAGCACTAATGCTTGATTGAGATTCTGTTTGGTTGGATTCTGCTTTTTCAAACTCGCCCTTTAAAAACTCTCGCAATTCTTTTGCGTCATCGCAATTTTTGGGAGCTTTAGTATCGCCAATCACAAATTTACAGGCAAGTTTAATTGCTCTGTCTTTGTCTTTAATTTCATTGTATTTTTTCTGCACGGCACTAAAACACTTCAATGCCTTGCCGCCTTGATCTACACTGCAAAGTAACATACGATTATGCTCTCGCAAAATAAGGCGGATTTCTTTCCTATCTCCTGCTTCATCATAGCCATAGATTCCATGTACTTGAGAGCTTTCAAACATATTTTGGATAAATTCACAATACTCCTCTTGCGTATCACTTTCATTAAGCTCCACGCCTTTTTCTAGGCTACCTTCAGTAAAAAATATCCCAAAAGTTTTACCTGAAAAATTAGAATCTACATCTTGCCCTTGTGTATCTTTTGTAGATTCTGCGATCGCTTCTAATGTTTTCGCATCTGTGATTTTATACTCTAGGGTTAGCTTTGGCTCTCCATTGTGTCTGCGATAGTCTGGCTTATCGCTATCTTTTAACTTAGAATCTGCAAGGCTTACTAACCCATCTAGCACATTACTTTTCCCATCATTACCGCCACCAAGCAGAATTAATAATCCGCCGATATGCTCTCCATCGATAGATCCTAGTTGCAATTTATTGCTAAGGTTTTCTTGCTTAGAATCTGATATGCCTAGATTCCTAAAATTTTCAAATATTATGCTTCGCGTATTCATTTTTGCTCCTTTATCTTAATGTCAAGTCGTAATCCAAGCTTGTTGTAAAGCTCATTTAATGGCATAATTTTTGCCACTTCCTCTTCGTTTAATGCCTTTTTGCTTTTTGCTAGAATCTTTTGACACTCTAGCAAATACTCTAAAATGGGGTCTAGCACCTGCGTTTGTGCTACCATATCAATAAATTCTATTTTCACGCTGTTTTCCTTTTTTAAAAGATTTGCGATGATTTGAGCCCTATCCTGTGTGCTTTTTGCCTTTGGCTGCACGAGATTTTCTACAATATAGCTCATTGCCTTGCTTTTAGTAAGCCCTTTTTCGCTCATTACAAAATCAAAGAATTTTAGTAGCTTTCCGTCTATGTTGTCTTTATAGCCTGTCTCATACATTTGTATGAATTTATATGCTGTTGGGCGAGAAATCTCTAAAAAGTCCGCTAAATCCACAAGGCGAATCTCAATCTCTTTTAGTCGCTCTCTTAGTAAAATTGATTGTAGTTTGGGTGGGGACTGACTTGTTTGGTCTGTGTTTGTTTTATGTTTTTGCTTTACCATAATAATCCTTTTTAGATTCTAAGTTTTATATTTATAAACTTATGGAATTATAGCTTTTGTAAAATATTTTGTCAATATTTATTTTACAAAAAATGTAAAATAAATACAATAATGGAAACGATAACAAAGTCATAAATGTATGTTTGCGACACTAAAGATATGTGGCAATGTATATATTTTTGATTAAAAAATGTTGCTAGTATAATTGGATAGATATCACTAGAATCTGCAAGATTATCCAATATATTCTTATCACGCAAGGACTTGTTTATGCTTCAATATAAATATCTCTAAACAAAAATAACTTGTCTTTACTTTGAGTTAAAATGCTTATTTTATATATGTTTTAATTTTTTAGGTCTATATCATCAAAAGATCGACCTACAAGCCTTTAAATCTTTATGTTTTTATAAGTCAGATTCAACTTTATTTATATTCCACCAAATCATCAAGCGAGATTCTATATCTTGGTTGCTGTTCCTTGCTGCGATAGCCAAAGCACACAATAAGGCTTACTTGCTCTTTGAATGGATCAAGCCCATAGAGTTTTTCTACCGCCCTTTTCCCATAGCCCTCAATATAGCAAGTATCAATCCCTAGAAAACTCGCATAGGCTACCATATAAGTCGCCATAATATAAGCCTATTTGCTACTCCAATGATAAAGCGACTCGCCAGAATCTAGTCCCCGCTCTTTCAAATACCCACCTAAACGCTCACAAAATGCCTGATACGCACCCAAATCCATTTTGCGTCTAAAGGTATTTTGCTTCGTATATTCACTCGGTGGGACTAAGTCGTTTTGCAAACTTTTAAATATTACAACTTCACTTGCTGTTGTGATTTGAGGCTGATTCCAGCATAATGGACGCAAAGCCGCTTTTGCCTCATCGCTACGCAACACAAGTAGCCTTGTAGGCTCTAGCCCAAAGGAGCTTGGCGATAATCTGCCCACTTCTAAAATCTCATCAAACACTTCTTTTGGAATCTTTTTATTCTCATCAAAAAGTTTGCACGAATGGCGGAAATATATAGATTCTAGATCCTACAATTCCATTACAAAAGCTTTTCTGGCATAATCTTTGCCAATGTTTTATAGAATCTAAGCCATACGCTTGTATTTGGTGAAACAGAGAATTTTTGCACACCATTTTCATCTTTTAGCTCCCAATGGCATTTTTGCGTATTTGTATCACATACGATTTTATAGGAATCTTGCATTTGAGATTCTGTAATCTTGTGTAATTGCTCGGCTAACTCTTTATTTTTAAAAAATACAATGCTTTCAGTATTTAGCATAGCTGATCTATAATCAAGGTTAAAGCTACCCACAGCAATGGTATGAGAATCTATAATCATGTATTTTGAGTGAAGGCTTACTTTACCTTTTGATGAATGATAGAATTTTACCTTATCCTTTAGCCTTGCTTTTTTAGATTCTAAGTTTGGATACTCATAGACTTGCACGCCCATCAAAGCAAGTTTATCGCGATAATTTTCCCAATGTGAATATACTGGTATGACATCAACAGAGGCAAGTGAGTTTGTAAGAATCTTAATGGTAATCCCCCTATTTTGTATAAAATCACGCCATATATCCATAGCTGCAACGCCCGGAACAAGATATGATGAAGAGATGACAATAGATTCTTTTGCATGGCTAAGATTATAAGATAGGGTTTCAAGGATAGGTGTTGTAAAGGGACCATTGCCTTTATCAATCTTTTCTGGTGAATCCGCTAGGAATGTACCCTCACCCCAAGTCATGTTAAATTCTTTATTTTTATATTTTGCCTTAAACACTTCCATATCGCTTAGGTATTCTTCCCAATCAGCTTTACCTACATTATATTGTTTGGCTTGTTCTTCTGGGCTTTTTGCTTTTTTGCGATATTTTTCTAACTTTCTCTTGCTTGGGAAGAGATTTACAGGGATACTTCTTTTGTAATTCCAAAATTCTTCAAAGTTTAGTTTCGCATCCTTTGCGATATTGCCGATAAATAATAAGTCTGTATCAGTAAAATTCACACTTGCATTTTCAAAATATTCATCAGCAATGTTTCTACCACCCATGATTAACGCGGTATCATCAAAGATAAAAAGCTTATTATGCATGCGTTTATTAATGCGACTGAAGTTAAATATCGCCTCAAATGCATGCATGGGACCAAAGCGAAAAAAGTATGGATTAAAGATTCTCACTTCAATATTTTCATGATTATCAAGCATCATTAAGTCATAAAAGTCTGATGAGATTCCATTATCATCAATTAAGATTCTAATCTTTACACCGCGATTTGCCGCCTCATAAAGCTCTCTTGCAAGTAGCCTTGAAGTGAGTTCATTTTTATAGATATAGGTTTGAATGTCAATGGTTTTTGTAGCCATCTGCACGAAACCTAATCTATGTAAAAGCGCACTTGAGCCATCAGCAATGATTAATGCGCCATCTTTTTTTTGCTCTAACTCTTCTTTGTATGGCTCTGCAATAGGGCTTTTAAAGCTATTATAATGGGGGGTATAATGTGTTTTGACACTATGATTCATAGAAGTTAGCGGCGAACACGCACTAAAGATAAGTAGGACCAAGATACACAACAAAAGCGCACCAAGCAGTGATAAACTCACGCTTAGCATTGTGGTAAAGTCTGGCATTGTTTTTCCCATATACTTATATCGTTTCCATAAAGTCTTGCAAGATCGCTACTATAACCCCAGCACTCTCAATCCATACTTCTTCATTGATAGAATGTGGTGCATTAATTGAAGGACCAATGCTTAAGGCAATGATATCAGATAGCCCCAAATCTTTAAATCTTTTAAGTAAGATTCCACACTCAAGCCCTGCGTGTAACTCTACTATTTTTGGCGTTATATTGAATGGCTTTGTGTGTTTTTGCATACTCATACACATTGCTTTTAGAATCTCTTTTAGACTGCATGAATCTTTCATCTCTTCTGTTTCACATAAAGCTTTATTTATGCTACTAGATGCTATGCTTTTATCTTGCTTTTCCCATGGGGCATAATATTCACTCATTTTTATTTGCAGACTCTCTTTTTTTTGCTTTGGCTGCTCTTTTTCTAGAATCTTTTTTAGTTGAGTTAAGTTATCTTGCAATAAATCATTTGTATTAGCACGACCCATGAAAGCAAGAGATAGATTCCCATTTGCAAATGAGATGTGTGAGAGACTACGAGAGTTTTGCACCGCATTTTCTATACTATCAAGCACACCTATATTTAAACTTAAAAGTAGATTGTATAGAATCTTAAACTCTATGCCATTTGGCGTTTGCAAAAAGACTTCATTTGTTTTATCAAGCATTTCATTATGCTCTTCTTTTAGCTCTTCAAATACAAAAAATTCATTTGATTCTATACTTAGTTTTTGCTTACTTGCGATGATAAGCTTTGAGTGCATAGGGATTGAGTTGCGTTTCTCTCCACCTTTCCAGTTAATCACATATAAGGAATCCTTTTCACTCTCATTTAAAGCTGTATTTAAAAAATATGTGCTTTGCAGGATTGCATTTTGATAGTTTGGCAAAGGATTATTAATATCTAATCCACTATGACCACCGGCAAAATTCCTTGAAGATAGGACATAATAATGATAATTTAGCGGAATCTCTTGTGTGATAAACTCACTTTGATAATTTAGGTCAAAGCCGCCCGCACAGCTTATAGTAATCTCACCTAAGACTTCAGAATCAAGATTAAGCAATATCTTAGATTGAATAGGAATCTCTAGCCCTTTTGCCCCTATCATGCCTACCTCTTCATCATTTGTGAAAAGAAACTCTGCGTGAATACCCTGCTGCATGAAATACATCATAATCGCCATACCCATGCCATTATCAGCACCAAGACTAGAATCTTGAGCTTTTAGCCAAGTTTGCTCGATATTATTACATATTCTCTTTGTCTGCAAAAGCTTTAACGCTAGATTTTGTGCTGCAAGTCCAACACACACCATATCATAATGACATTGAAAACATACTTTAGATTTTGTGTTTTCTTTATATGCAAGTATATTGCCAACAGAATCTTTTTTTATTGCGTAGTCATTTGATTTGGCAAAAGATTCTAAAAATGCTGCCATCTCGTTTGTATTAAAGCTACCATGCGGAATTGTCGTTAATTGATAAAAAATATTTAGTATTGCCTGTGTGAAAGAGCTTATCGCAGACATTATGCTATCCTTAAAATCAGTATTCATTCATAATAAGATTACATTATAACCTTGAAAATTATATTTTTGATAAATCTTTTTGTTTAATAAAAGCCCTTTAAATTTTGATAGAATCTTGCCTTTACTTTGTTTATAAGGAGCATACATGAAAATATTAGTCATTCAAGGACCAAATCTAAACATGTTAGGACACAGAGACCCAAGACTATATGGGACTATGACACTAGAACAAATCCATAATAATATGAGTGCGTTTGCTGCGACACAAAAGGGTGCAAATGGTGAATCTTTGGAACTTGAGTTTTTTCAAAGCAATTTTGAAGGAGAGATAATTGATAAATTGCAAGAATGCGTTGGTGGTGAATATGATGGCGTGATTATGAATCCGGGCGGTTTAACGCACACTTCTATTTGCGTAGCCGATGCAATCGTAGCGTCTGGTGTGCCTGTGATTGAAGCACATTTAAGCAATATCCATGCAAGAGAGCCTGAACGCAGAGTAAGCGTAACTGGTGCGGTGAGTGTGGGCATTATCTCTGGCTTTGGACCACTAAGCTATCATCTAGCACTCATTGCTATTATGAATGTGATAAATGAACTCAATATGCTAAAACAAAGTCAGCAACAAGCACAACAGCAATCTTAGTGTATTAAAAACATTAGCACTAGAGTAAATAAAGCTATTTTTTGTCAAAACCTAAGATAGCTTTATATCGCCTTAAATAGCATACAGCTTATATTTGTCGCATAAAGCCCTTAATTGCTATATACTTAAAAGCTTAAAGGGCTTTGAATATTATCTCTTCAGTGCATATTAAAATCTTATATCTTTATATTCTCTTTCAATTTAAGTTCATTACACATAAAAGATAGAAAAATATGATAACAAATACAGAATCTATTTATTTTTATCTAAATTTGTAAGGTATGTAAGGATTGTTTGTGCGTGTCCTTTTGCTTTGACATTATAAAAAGATTCTATAATTTTTCCTTTTTGTATGATAAAGGTGCTGCGATAGATCCCCTGCACTTCTTTACCATACATTATCTTCTTACCATAGGCATGATATTTCATCGCTACACTTTTATCACTATCGCTTAAAAGCACGACATTTAAATCCTTGCTTTGTATAAACTTTTTATGTGTTGCGGGTTTATCAGGGCTAATGCCTATTACAATAGCATTATGCTTTTCAAAAGATTCTTGCAAAGCACTAAACTCTTGTGCCTCTGTGGTGCAGCCACTCGTATTATCCTTTGGATAAAAATATAAAATGATTGTATAATCTAGCAAATCCTCTAAAGCAATCACCACATTATCTTCATTTGGTAAGCTAAATAATGGGGCTGTATCTCCTGCTTTTAACTGCATTTTTTCACTCATCTTTTTTCCCTTATATATAGAATCTATTTATTACCTTGCAATGCTCTTCTACCAAGATTCCCATATCTATGGAATGCAATGCTTGCGGCACGCTCTGTATGATAGTATAAAAGCTCAAAATATCCATTTGCATAGGGCTTATGATATGCGATTAACTTTCCTTTCGCCCTGCCCTGCCCTATTAGCTCTTTATATACAAGATTCTTTGTATTGGGTGCAGCAAGATAGCGGATAAGCTCATACTCCCCTGCACTCTCAATAAACTGCTCCAAGCTTTGATACTCAATAGTGATATTTTTTAGCTGCAATGTTTTTATATGTTCTAGCACAAAACCTAAAGATTCACTCATTTCTGTGGCTTTAAGGCTAATGGTAAGCTTTGCATTAATCATTTGCGTGCTAGCAATAATGCTTAAAATATCACTTAGAGAATCTTCCTTTCTAACACGATAGATGACTGATTTTACCGGCACATAGTAAAAGAGATTGTCTTCTCCCCTTATATGCACGAAATCCCTTTTTTGTAAAAACTCATTTTCATGGAAATACGCATAGCTTTTTGCAGTTTGTAAAAACGCCTTTAACTCATTTTTTATGCCCTCATCTTGCGTAATATTAATAAGATATTGCATACTATCAATAAAGCTATGCCCCATATGTAAATTTGTGTTTAAATCTGTGTTTTCTTGTGTGCTATTGGGGATAATATCTACAAATTGTGCCACATAGTTATAACTTCCAGCCTTTCTGCCAAAGCCAACTGCTGACTTTTTAATCCCACCAAATGGCTGTCGCAGGACAATCGCCCCTGTCGTAGATTTATTAATATAAAGATTCCCTGCTTCAATGTGCTTTAGATAATAATCCCATTCCCTTTCATCAAGAGATTCAAAACCGCTTGTTAAACCATATCCAGTAGAGTTTGCAATATCTATGGCATGCTCTAAATTTTTCGCACATATAACTGATAAAATCGGTGTGAAAAATTCGCTCTTATGTGAGTAGCTACCCTCTTTTACGCCATATTTAATACATGGTCGCATAGCATAAGGATTCTCATCTTCAAAACTTGGGGCTAATACCCACTCTTCACCTTGCTCTAACTCTAAGCCCTGCTTTACTTTCTCATCAATAGTGCTGCTTAGATACCCTAACTTATTCTTAAAGTCAAATGGATTCCCAACATGAAGGCTATTTGCCGCATCAATCAATGTGCGTTTAAACTGCTCATCTTTATACACTTCCTCTTCAAGTATGAGTAAAGAAGTAGCACTGCATTTCTGCCCAGAGTTAGAAAAAGCTGAATGGATAATGTTTTTTACTGCTTGGTCTCTATCTGCCATTTTGCTTACAATAGTCGCATTTTTGCCGCCTGTTTCAGCACTTAAAAATAGTGTTGGATTCTCTTTTAAAATCTCATAAGCCGTATCTTCCCCACCTGTTAAAATCGCAAAGTCTGCTTCTTTTAATAGAATCTCATTTACATCCTTGCCACTTGCAGGTAAGAATACAAGATAATCTTTCGGTAGTCCCGCATCATAAAAACACTGCGTTAATATACTGCCTGTAACAGCAGAAATATTAGATGGCTTATAAATCACTCTATTCCCACTAGCAAGACTAGCGGCAATGCCACCAACAGAAATAGCAACGGGGAAATTCCACGGCGTAATCACCACGCCAACACCCTTTGGCTTTAGCATAAAATCTTTATGTGTTTCTAGCAATTTATACATGCTATGCGGATAGAATCTAAGAAAATCTATCGCCTCACTTACCTCAGCGTCTGTTTCTGCAAAGGTTTTACCCACTTCAAGGGCTGCTATACCGATTAAATCATTACGCCTTTGTGCTACAATCTCTGCGGTTTTTAGCAAAATCTCGCCAAGCTTTTCATAACTTAGTATATTTTGTGCTTGTTTTACATACGCCATAGCCGCTTTTAAACTATCTTTATTTGCTAAATACACATTAGCAATGACTTTATCGCCGCCTTTTTGCTTAATCTCTCTTTTATTATCTTTTGGAGTTTTATCGCCAATTATTGGTGTAACCTCAATAGATTCTGTATTTAGCCACTTTGTCTTAATCGCCTCCGCCCATTCTCTATTTGGTTTCAATATAAAGTCAGTATCAGGCTCGTTAAAGAAAGAAGCAAGATTTGCTTTTTGTGTAAATGGGGCTTTAAGTCTATTTTGCTGCCTATAGCTTGTCTCTTGCACGCTTTTTATACCCTCGATTGATTGTAAAAAGATTTGTTCCTGCTGTTTCCATGCAATAGAATCAATCTCTAAATCAAAGGCATAACGCATAAAGTTATCTTTACCTGTATTTTCATCAAGTCGCCTTACAAGATATGCAATAGCATTATTAAAATGTGCGTCATCGCATACCGGGGCGTATAAAATAAGCTTATTTCTTGAAGCTACTTCAAAACTTGCTTTTAAGTTCATACCCTCAAGCATTTCAAAAGTAAAGCTATCTTGCGCCCCTGCCCTATTTATCCTTGTCATCGCATAAGCGATTTGAAAGATATTATGCGATGCGATACCTATATCAATGTATTTAAAATTGAAATCTTGCAGGATATAATCAAGCATTTTATTATAGTTAGAATCTGTATCAACCTTTTGTCTAAATGTCGGTAGTTCCCAACCTTTCACACTTGCAATAGTCTCTTCAGCCTCCATATTCGCACCTTTTACAATGCGAATCTTAATCGGGGGCTTACCACTCTCTACCCTCGCTTTAGAAAAGGCTACTAAAGTTTTTAGATATTCATAAGAATCTGGCAAATACGCTTGTAATACAATCCCAGCTTTAATATCAAACTTCGCAAGAGATTCCATAAAGGCTGCCACCATGAGTTCCAAGTCCTTAAACTCTTCCATATCAAGATTAATAAACTTTGAAATCCCTGCCTTTTGCTTTTCTTCTGCAATGCCATAGAGTTTATCAAGCCTTGCTACTATCTCACGCTTTGAGTATTCAAAATCTAGGATATTGATTTGAGAAAAAATAGTTGTAATTTTGATAGAGATATAATTAATGTAGTTTGAGTTTAGTGCATCTTCATACTTTTGCAAACGATAGTTTGACTCTAGATTCCCAAGCACCTCTTCACCGATTAGATTCACATTTAAGCCAATGTTTTCACTAGCCCTTTTATCTGCATGTTTTTTCAGGGCAATGGGCGAGGCATCTAGCACCATAGCTTTTGTGTCTTTTTTTAGATTCTTTATGAAAAAAGGCACACTCACACATGGCATACTCTTACCCACACCCAAAAATAGCTGCAACAATACCTTTTCAAACGAAGAGAAAAAATCAGCAATCCCATATTTCTGCAAAGTATGCGAGATGAGTTCGTGTGCCATTTCATTATCTTTTGAGCGAAAACTTCTATCAAGCAACTCAATAAGCATGACCTTACTGCTTGGATTTTCAAGCATTTTCATCATCTTTTTACGGAATCTTTTTTCTTTACAACTTAAATCACTATTGATTTTGTGCTGCAATGTCTTTGCTAAGGACAAACTTGCCTCAATTATCTCTTTATTATCAACGGATTGCATAATATCTCCTTTCAAACTAAGCATAAACGCATATTGTAACCCAAAGTTATGCAATAAAGAGTAAAAAATATAAAAATTTATATTTTATTTATAGGGCTTTTTTAGTTTATTTACATAAAGGCGAAATATCCGGAAACTTATGCAACACAATATCACATATTCCGCTATCCTCTCTGTAAATTATAAACAATTGGAATCTCAACATATACATTTTCATCTGGTTTTGGGAAATGCTTACACGCTCTTTTTAAGGTCTTAATCGCGGCTTTATCAAGCAAAGCATGTGGTGAACGCCTTACAATCTCAAAGTGAGAAACCTTTCCATTTATATCGATATAGAATTTTACAAGCACCTCTCCTTCATACCCTCTTTGCAATGCAAGCGGCGGATAGATGTGTCGCTTCTCTACCGCACGATGTATGGCTTGTAGAAACTCATTTTCATTGCCATCAGAGAAACGCATAATCTTGATATTTTCTTGTGCGAATGCTTCATTATTGGGCTTTGCTGTCGTAGTGGCTTTTGTCGCCTCTGTCTCTTGTGCTACTTCTTTTGGAGATTCTGGAATCTTTTCTGCAACCTCTTTTTGTGGCTCTTCCATAGCTTGTAATGGCGTAGGTTCTGGCTTTGGCGGGGCTTGTATCATCTCTTTTTTTGGTTTGTGTATTTGTGGCTTATGCACCTTTTTTGGCTGCTCTACTCTCTCTGCTATGGGGTCTTTGCTTGGAGGGGCAAAGGCTGAAAGCTGAATGGTTATAAACTGGTCGCCATCTTCTTTTTCTTTAAATACATTCACATTGCTATATATGCTATAACTAAAGATTCCCACCGCACCTATAAATGCGAATGCAACACCATAAAAGCTTGGATTCTTAATTACGCTGCGTATCGATTCTAAATTTATCATGATTATGCCCCTTTTTTGTGAGCTGGTCTATCACAAACACTAATCGCTCAAGACTAGAATTCTTATCACCTTTAAAATGCACCATAGAATCATTTGGTATCGTGCTTATAAAAGATTCAAAGTCATCTATATTTATTTCCTTATCATCTACATATATATTATTGTCCGCATTAACTACAATTATAATGGGTTTTTCATCATCTTTTTTCTCTTGTTCTGTGCTGCTTGCATTGGGAACTTCTACCTTTATTTTCCCCTGTGAGACAAAGGTAGAGATTGATAATACAAGTGCGAGTAGGACAAGCATAATGTCGATAAAAGGAACAATATTTAATCCATCTCCGCGTTTAATCTTCATGTAATGCCCCTAGTCTATGTGTTTCTTATTTAGAATCTTGAAGCGATTTACCTTTGTGTCTGCCACACGCAAAAACGCATTATAAATCATTAAAGTAGGAATGGCGACTACAAGCCCAAGTGCTGTTGCTTTCAATGCCATAGATAGCCCAAGTGTTATGCTTTTTACATCAATGTTACCACTACCACCCATATCATAGAATACAATCATAATGCCTACCACCGTGCCTAAAAGCCCAACATAAGGCGCATTAGAATACACGATATATAAAAGTGTGAGATTCTTACTCACATCTTCTTCTAACTCTTTTACATCGGTGTATTTCTCAAACTGCAAACGAGTAAAAAACATAAATCTTTCGATACTAAAATATACAACAAGCAATGCCATAAAACCCAAAATACTAAATACAAGCGGATCAAGATAGATTTTCAAAAACTCCATAATACCTTGCAAAATAAACTCCATATTCAATTTTATATGATTTGCAATAATAGCATAATAAGATTAATTTTTACTTTTAGTAATGTTAAAATATGAATTTTTGATAAGCTTTGTTATTTTCATAAGAATATTGTGAAACAAATAGTGGTTAAAAATCTACAAGTGAGATATTTCACCGCAAAAATAACAAACTATAAGGTATGTTACTATTTTGTTTATACTTATAGTGTAAATACTTATTTTTACATTTCATAAAGGAATATTCATGAGATTAACCCCAAGAGAGTTAGATAAGATGATGTTGCATTATGCTGGGACTTTGGCAAAGAGTCGCAAAGATAAAGGCATAAAGCTAAATTATGTAGAATCTATTGCCTATATTTCTATGGAGATTATGGAGCACGCAAGAGAGGGCAAAAAAAGTGTCGCTGAACTCATGCAGTTAGGCAGGACGCTTTTAAAAGCAGATGATGTGATGGAAGGTGTAGCAAATATGATACATGATGTGCAAGTTGAGGTGAGTTTCCCTGATGGCACAAAACTTGTTACAATTCATAATCCTATTGAAGATAGCGGCAAACTAAAACCGGGTGAATTTATCCTAAAAGATGAAGAGATTGTGTTGAATGCAAATAAAGATTCTATCAGCATTAAGGTTACAAATAAGGGCGATAGACCGATACAAGTAGGCTCACATTTTCACTTTTTTGAGACAAATAAGCTTTTGGTATTTGATAGAGAGATGGCTTATGGCAAAAGGCTTGATATTGCGTCTGGGACTTCTGTGAGATTTGAGCCCGGTGAGACTAAGAGTGTGAATCTCATTAGCTTTGGTGGGAATGAGAGGCTATATGGATTTAATGACTTAGTCAATGGGCAAATAAGCGAAGCCAATAAGCAACAAGCCTTAGATAATGCGAGAAATAAGGGTTTTGTAGATTGAGTTAGGGTGATTATTCTTTTAAATAAGAATAGGGTTTTGTTGTATTAAGTGAAGTAGCAAGACTTTATTTTGTTATTGAATATGTATTTTGTTGTTTTGCATTAAGGATAAAAACTCTTCTTATAGAAAGAGATGTTTCAGCACTAAAGTGCTTCAACATGACAAACCAATACAACATTTATGTTGAGTGTGAAACACAAAATATCTGTATTTTACAAAAGAGTTTTGACACAAGCGTGTTAATATGACAAACAAAGCCAAAAGATTCAGTAAAATTTAAGCTTAAGGGCTTTGAATAATAAATTATAAGAAAGGAAAAACATGATAAAAATAAATAGACAAGAATATGTCTCTATGTATGGACCAACAACGGGTGATAAGATAAGACTAGGCGATACAGAATTATTCGCAGAGATTGAAAAAGATTATGCGATATATGGAGAAGAGATTAAGTTTGGCGGTGGCAAGACTATAAGAGATGGTATGGCGCAATCCGTAAGCGATAGTGAAAATGAGCTAGATTCTGTAATCACAAATGCAGTTATTATAGATTACACTGGAATCTATAAAGCAGATATAGGCATAAAAAATGGAAAGATTTTTGGCATTGGAAAAGCGGGGAATAAAGACACACAAGATGGTGTATGTGATAAACTTATTGTTGGCACAAATACAGAAGTTATCGCTGGTGAGGGACTAATCGTTACTGCTGGTGGCATTGATACGCATATCCACTACATTTCGCCTACACAGATTCCAACGGCTTTATATAGCGGCGTTACCACTATGATTGGTGGGGGGACTGGTCCTGCGGCTGGGACTAGTGCGACGACTTGCACACCGGGGAGTTGGCACATGCGTGAGATGATTAGGGCGACACAGCATTATGCTATGAATTTTGGCTTTTTTGGTAAGGGTAATAGCTCGAATGAAAATGCTTTGAGTAAGCAGATAGAATCTGGGGCTTTGGGCTTAAAGGTGCATGAAGATTGGGGTTCAACACCCGCAGCAATTAATCATGCTTTAAATATTGCAGATAAATATGATGTCCAAATCGCTATCCATACTGATACACTCAATGAGGCTGGTTGCATGGAAGACACTTTGCAAGCAATTAATGGTAGGACGATACACACTTTTCATACAGAAGGTGCTGGTGGCGGACATGCCCCTGATATTATCAAAGCAGCAGGGGAACTCCATGTATTACCCGCTTCAACAAATCCTACGATTCCCTTTACGACAAATACTGCTGATGAGCATTTAGACATGCTTATGGTTTGCCATCATTTAGATAAAAATATTAAAGAAGATGTGGCTTTCGCAGATTCTAGAATCCGCCCTGAGACAATCGCTGCGGAAGATACCCTACATGACATGGGAATCTTTTCTATCACAAGCTCTGACTCACAAGCTATGGGTAGAGTTGGCGAAGTCATCATTAGGACTTGGCAAACAGCTGATAAGTGTAAAAGAGAGTTTGGTGCATTAAAAGAAGAAAAAGGCGATAATGATAACTTTAGAATCAAACGCTATATCGCAAAATATACCATAAATCCAGCCATAGCTCATGGCATAGCAGATTATGTTGGCTCTGTCGAGATAGGTAAAATCGCTGATTTAGTGATTTGGAAACCAAGTATGTTTGGTGTGAAACCTGAAATGATTCTTAAAAATGGCATGATTGTCGCAGCAAAAATAGGTGATAGCAACGCTTCAATCCCAACACCACAACCAATAGTCTATGCTGATATGTTTGGCAGTGTGGGAAGTGCAAAGTATGATTGTGGTTTTACTTTTGTATCAAAAGTAGCTTTTGATTCTAATATCAAAGAAAAATATGGGATAGAAAGAAATATTTTGCCTGTAAAAAATTGTAGAAATATCACAAAAAAAGATATGAAATATAATGATGTGGTAGAAAAAATAGAAGTAGATTCTGAAACCTATGAAGTAAAGGTAAATGGAGTAAAAATCACTTCAAAACCCGTTAGTAAAGTGTCCTTAGGGCAGCTTTACACTCTCTTTTAGTAAAAGGTGTGTAAATGCTAGAAATTGTATTGCTTTATGTAGCCATTGTGCTTATTAATAATGGAATCTGTAGGCTTAGCAATATCGATAGCAAGAGTGCTTCTATTATGAATATCTTTGTAGGCTTACTCTCTGTTATTATTAATGTTATAGCCATTATACATGGTGATTTTAATAATGATAAAAGTGATTTTTATGCAGCAGCGACCGGCTTATTATTTGGCTTTACTTATTTATTTGTCGCTGCTAATAATCTTTTTAATCTTGATACAAGAGCGTTTGGCTGGTATAGCCTATTTGTTGCGATAAACTCCATTCCAGCGGCATATTTGAGTTATAAAGATGATGTCGTGCATATCTCATTTACTGCCATTTGGCTTGCATGGGGAGTCTTATGGCTCACTGGCTTTATTGAGTGTGTTTTAAAGATTGAGTTAAAGTTTGTGCCTTATCTTGCTATTTTTGAGGGCATTGTTACAGCGTGGATACCTGCTTGGCTATTTTTCATGGGTATTTGGAGTATGTAGTGATTATTACAGAGATTTTAGGGAATCTAAGAGATATTAAAGAGACTGATATACACATAGATTCTATAAATATTGAGTGGTTTAACACAAGAAAAAGAATCGCAAGATATACTTCACAAAGTGGAATTGATATTGCCTTAAAGTTTGAGAAGCCCCTAACTATCGGGCTAAATCATGGCGATATTGTATTTAGAGATGAAAGAAGCATAATCGCAATATCCATTCTGCCAACGCATATCCTAAATATATACGCAAAAACAGAGCTAGATATAGCAAGGCTTTGCTATGAGATAGGTAACTATCATTTGCCTTTATTCCTTGGAGAGAATGCGTTTCATTTTCGCACACCTTTTGAGTTACCATTGCAAAGAGTGCTTGATAGATATAACATATTCTACAAGGAAGAAGAGGGTATATTAGATTCTAAAGATAGACTACAAGCAAGTCTTATAATCCCAGAGCCAAGTCTTAAAATTGCAAATGATTTTAAAGTGATAGTGAATAGTAAATAGGCTATTGTTTAGAATCTTTTAAGCAAAATTAAGCATAAGATTTTATAAAAGATTCTAAACAGAATCTAATAAGGTAGAAGGATATTAAAACATGGATTTTTTACTTTTACAGATTAATGACTCGGCATTTCCTATCGGTAGTTATACGCAGTCTTTTGGGCTAGAAACCTATGTGCAAAAAGGCTTAATCACCAATAAAGATGAAGCCTATAATTATTTACACACTCTGCTTTACACACAAATGCTTTATACAGATTTACTCGCTATAAGACTAATCTATGAAAGCAAAACTTTAGAATCTATTCTTAATATAGAATCTTTAATGAATGCCTCAATCCCAGCAAGAGAGACAAGGGAAGGTATGCAAAAAATTGGCTTAATTTTCATTAAAACTTTAGAATCTATGAAGCTAGATTTACCCCCGTTTTTTAAAGCATATATAAAAGGTTCCATATATCCTACACATCAAAGTGCCTATGCGGTATTTTGTAAAGCAATGGCTATTAGTTGCAAAAAGTCAATACAGCATTACGCCTACGCACAAATCTCAAATACCCTTACAAATTGCGTGAAGCTTATCCCCTTATCTCAATATGATGGACAGGCGATACTTGCAAGATTACACACAGATTTTAACACTATTTATGAAAAGATTCTAGAATTAAGTGAAGATGAGTTTTGCAATGCTTTCGTGCATAATGATATGCAGGGCATGCTGCATGAGAGTTTGCACTCAAGACTTTATATGTCGTAATTTATAAAAAGGATAAATATGGTAAAGATTGGAATCTGTGGTCCGGTAGGCAGTGGTAAAACCGCGTTAATCGAGAGTCTTACAAGGCTTATGAGTAAGGATTATTCACTTGCGGTTATAACAAATGATATTTACACAAAAGAAGACGCAAACTTCATGTGTAAAAACTCTGTCCTGCCAGAAGAAAGAATAATCGGCGTAGAGACAGGCGGTTGTCCCCATACTGCAATTAGAGAAGATGCGTCTATGAATCTTTGTGCAGTAGATGAGATGGAATCTAGATTTAAGGATTTAGAGATTCTATTTATTGAGAGTGGCGGGGATAATCTATCGGCTACTTTTAGCCCAGAACTTGCTGATTTTACTATCTTTGTGATTGATGTATCAGGTGGGGATAAAATACCAAGAAAGGGTGGTCCGGGCATTACAAGGTCTGATTTACTCATTATAAATAAGATTGATTTAGCAGAATATGTTGGGGCAGATCTTAGTGTAATGGATAGAGATTCTAAAAAAATGCGAGGGGATAAGCCCTTTATCTTTACAAATATTAAAGCTAAAGTTGGATTAGATGAGGTGATAAAGTGGATTAAAAAATACGCACTTTTAGAGGATTTAGCGTGAGTAGCTACGCACAGACAAGCAAACTTTACTGCCATGTAAAAAAGGGGGCAAGTGGAAAAACAATTATAGAATCTATGTTTTTCACACCGCCCTTAAAGATTATCGCCCCATTCTATGAAAATGATATAGCAAATATCATGCTTTTAAATGTATCCGCAGGGCTTATGGCAGGAGACATGCAAACTATAAATTTTGACATTGACACACAAGCAAGAGTGAAAATCACCTCACAAAGCTATGAGAAAATCCACAACACGCAAGATAGCCTTGCTATGCGTAATACGACGCTAAATCTTGCCAATGATGCTTTGCTCGTATATACGCCACTTCCTTGCATTCCCTTTGCAAACTCAAGTTTTAAAAACACGACGACAATACATTTACAAGAAGATTCCAAGCTATATTATGGCGAGATTTTTTGTGCGGGACGCATAGCAAGAGATGAAATATTTGCTTTCAAGCACTTTCATCAAAGGCTTTTTATCTATCAAAATAACGCATTGATATTTTATGATAATATGAACCTAAAACCAGATTCTATAAATCTTAGAAGTATTTGTGCTTTTCATACTTTTACGCATTACTTGCATTTTGTAATCTATGATAAGAATGCAAATATAGAGAAACTACAAAGCATTATAGAAGATTCTAAAACTTACACTGCCCTAAGCTTACATAACGATATGATTATCATAAAAGCCCTTGCAAATGAGAGTGAAGATTTGCTAGAGCTGCAAAAGAAACTTTATGAATGAATGCCTAAACCTATTCCCAAGTTGCACACATATTGCCAATATTTTCACCCTTTCAATTATATTCAAGTAACAACTTAAAACATAAGCTTTTTGTGTGATTTTTGTATGGTGTTTGTATATTACATTTTCACTTTATAAATACTAAAAACCTAAAATATAAAAAACATATAATTAAATATTAAAACTATCTATAAACATAATCAACAAACACATAAAAATATTCGAAAATACGCTTAAAATGCAAAAAAATAATTAACAAATGGGTGCTCACTTTAAAAGTTAGTGTTTTTCATAATGATTGCATTGCTACTTAATACCTTGTCCAGTCTTAGGCTTTATTATTGTTTGGTGTTAGATTATTGGTGTTTGATGTTTTTATTCTTAATATTTAATATTAGTGTATAATACACTATCGTCTATCTCTCATCATTTATTGTTTCCTACTATACCGCAAAAATCATAATCTAAATTTGAAAAGTTTAATTTGTTGCTAACATCTAGTAAACCTCATTGCCAACCTGTATTAAATTGTTATGAGTTGGTATTATTGTTTTTTTTTAAATTGCTATCACATCGTTAGTTCTATTAAACACATTGTCACTAGTCAACTTGTCTATGCGGAGGGGGATACATAATAGCTTCGATCTTGTATCATTATAAAATATATTTTTCTTGCAAATAATTTCAAATACCCAAGATCTCATTATCTCACATCAATAACCCTACTCATCGTGTTGATAATATCATATCCGTCCCATATCAGTGAAAAATCACTACTTTTGCCAATAGGCACAATTCTATCAATCCCCAAAATCCCAAGCGTAGCAATCTCTTCAAGTATCATTTGAGAATCTACACCAAAATAAGTCAAAGTTTGAAATCGCTTAGAAACAATACGCAAAACTTCTTTTATGTAATCTCCGCTAGATTCTATAAAACTCCCGCACGCACAAGTATAGTTTTCCACTCTTTCATCTAGCAATGGCACATAGATTCTACTGATAAGATTGTCGTGTGTAGGCTCTATTTTTACATTATCTATATTTAGGGCGACATCACATTGTGTTATAAGTTTATCCACCGCTGAAATACTCTCAAGTTTATATCTATCTTTTATATTAAGCCACACATAATGCCAGAATCTATTCCTTGCTTCATTAGCATAATCCTTATTAAGCCAAAAGATAAGTCTAGGGGAAGAGCAAGCATTTTGGTCATACAAATATGTATCATTATAAAAATGCCCTGTAAGTGTTTGTAACTCACTCTCATTAAGCTTAAGCAATGCTTTAGAATCTATCACACTTATAGAATATCTATCTGCAAAACATAACTCTACGCAACGAGGTGCTATGGGGCTTTGCCGTATGTTGTTTATCGTTGTATCCCCGCCCCAAATCACTCTTACATCGGCTAAAGATGATAGTTTATCTGTTATTTCTTTTGAATGTGAATATTGTATGATTTTTATATATTGTGTCATCTCATATTGACTTCTTAGATTCTCTAAAAGTCTGCATAAAATCTCTGTTTGTTTGAAAAATTTGCTAGATACCCGTATCACACTTGCATTACCAGAGAGTAGCCCAGCTACTAAAGAATATGCAAAGTTTATAGGCACATTTGATGGTGCTATATGAAAGCTTAATCCCCTACCCACTCTATTACGCAAAGAATCTTTATAATCTTTTTTAAGTTTTTCTATATTTGCCTTGCGGATAAAAAAGCCAAACGAGATGATATCAGCATAATTTTTTGCTTCACTATCACTCATTATAAGAAGTGAGAGTTTGTGTAAAAATTCGCACACTCTCTTATCAAAAATTGTTAATACAGGAAGCTTTTTTAGCTCATCTAATTGCTTATAAAATTCCGCCTCATCTAAGATGGGAAACAAGCATTGCAAAGAAGTGTTAGAATCTAGGCTATTTTTGCTCATAGGTGTCGCTACATCCTCTAATTTCAGCATTTTGTATTCTCCCATTGATTGAAAAATATTTACCCTTTCTGCCGCAAGGGCAGTCATCTTCACCAAGTATTACTCCCACATCTTCGCTTAAAATAATATGCCCCGGATATGAATGCGGCAAAAGAGATACAAGCTCTAAAATCCCCTCTTCGCCCATATCTGCTATGCTAAAATCTCTAGCTCTTCTTACAATAATATCTGCAAAAATAGGCGTGTGTAAAACTCCGCACTCACATTCCATATAAATAGAGCCGGTTTGCTCTACCATACCATAATAGTTGTGTATCTTTCTCACACCGCACACACTTTCTAGCTCACTTTTAAAACGCTCTTTTGACACTGCTTGAGAAATAAGCTTTTTCCAACCACCGCCGTGAATAAGAATAGAATCTTTTAAATCTAAAAAGAGATTTAACCTTTTTAGCTCATTATAAAAATGCTGCCACACAATAAATGTAAAGCCAAATAATAGAATCTTTTTGCCCTTATGTTTCTCTATAAAATCCCTTATCAAAGCAACATTAAGATTCATATCCTTATCAAGTGCATAGATTTTTTCCCTAGCAAACATAGAAAATCCAAGCACCCCAGCACCCCTAGCAGAAAACATAGCTCTATTTTGCAACAAGTGAGAGCTATCAATAATAATCATAGGCATTCGGTTATTGCCTATAAAGCTTTGCATAATCTTTGATAGCGCTTTTGTTTGATTAAGTGAAGTTTGCTTGTCTAAAAATATTTGTGATACGCTCTGCCCACTTGTGCCAGAAGAAGTCATTGTTTTTATGATTTCACTTTTCTCTATACTTTTTAATGTGTAATACTTGAATAGTCGCACGGGCAAAAACGGTGCATTATAATAAGAATCTAGATTCTGCGTTGTCTTTTTGGCACTTTCAAGGGAGTTTGCTTCTTGCGCTTTGGAGTTTGTAGATTCTAGCACCTTATCATTTTGCACCCCTACGCCCCGCACCCACCTATTTGGATTAGAATCTAGACTTATACCCCCAACACCAAGTGCGTCTAATATTCTTTTATACTCATTGCAATGTTTGTAGTGAAACTTGCAAAGCTCTCTTATATTTTGTGTTAATAAACTCTCTTTCTCTTCTTTGCAAAGGCTATAAGGATCTAGCTTAAAAATGCTTTCATAATCAATAACACTATTTTCCATCGCCACACTCTTTTTTCACAATGTCATCTAGCACAGAGTAGAGTATCTTGCCAGAACTACTTCTTGGCAAAGATTCTATGTATTTAACCTTTAGTGCTGTGGGGGCTATTTTTAGCCTATCACAAAGTAGCTTTTTAACTTCTTTGTGCTTGTCTTGCGTGATAAAAATATACAGCATATCATCTACTCCGCTAGATTTTGCCTCTAGCCCTTGAAACTCACTCTCTATAATAGAATCTATATCATCAAGGTTTATCCTTCTGCCAAACATTTTTATAAAGCGATTCTTTCTCCCCACTATGTAGTAGTAGCCTTCACTATCTCTTTGTGCTATATCGCCTGTGTGTAGCACACCACCAAACTCATCTTTTTTAGCTAAACTGAAACGATTTTCACTATAACCTAAAGCTACATTTTTCCCCTTATAGATAAGCTCTCCTTGCGTATAGTCTTGCTCTATACGATTGCCTTTAGAATCTAGCAAATAAAACTCGCCATTAGGGATAGCTACACCTATGCTACCACATTTTTCTATTGACTTTTCACTTGGAAGATAGCTCATTCTAGCAGTAGCTTCTGTTTGTCCATACATTACAATAAATGCTTTATTGCTAGATTTAGCAAATGCAGCAAATTCTTTATGCAACTCAATTGAGAGCTTCCCACCTGCTTGTGTCATAGTTTTTAGATAAGGTAAAGACATATTAAAAAACTTTAGCTTTTTTAGCATTTCGTAAGTGTATGGCACACCAGAGATTGAGCTAGCCCTTTGTGTTGCGATAAATTCCCAAAGCTGCTTTTGCATAAGTGATTTATCGCTTAATAGAACCATCGCCCCGCTATACAAATGCGTATTAATCACTGATAAGCCAAATGTATAATGCAAAGGCAGGATTAAAATCGCCCTTTGTGTTTTGTCTATATGCAAATATTGAATAATAGATTCTGTATTGCTTTGTAAGTTTTCATAGCTTTGTCGCACCATTTTAGAGCTACCTGTAGAACCCGATGTGCTAAGTAGTAGGGCTAATTCACTATATAAGCCTACATTTTGTGGAATCTGCCCTAAAGATTGTAAAAGTGTAGGGGATTGCAAAAGTGTGTAGGAATATTGTCCTAACACTTCTTTAAAACCACTGCGTATAAACCTATCCTTTAGCCTATCAGGTAGCCACAAAAACTCTGGGCTATAATCAAGCAAAAGCTTATCTAGCGTATTAGAATCTAAATTGCAATCTACCATTAAAGGCACAATATGAGATTCAATCATACAAGCATAGCCGACTAAAGCTCCCATAGAGTTTTCACACAGATTCACGCATAATGCTTTGCTAGATTCTATCCTATCTAGCACATTGCTTAAGCTCAAAGCAAACTCTGCTAACTCATTATAAGTAACAGCATTGCCCACATCATCAAGCACAGCGACCCTATCGCCAAATCTTGCAAAGTCAAAAAACATTTTAGGACTTACTTAAGATTGATACCATATTTTTTAAGAATCTCTATGCCTTTTTCAAATGAGCTAAAATCAATAATATCATCAGTTTCTAGCTCAATATTAAAAGCCTCTTCAAGTGCCGCCATAAGAGCCATATGTCCTACGCTATCCCACGCTGGAATAGCTTGATATGATAGCCCTTCTACTTCATCTTCACCTATATTTAAACTTTCCATAAAGCACGATTTGTATGTTTGCATTTAAGCCTCCTTAATTAATTAAAATGAGATTGTATTGTTTGTGCTATTTGTGTAGCACAAAGTCCGTATTTTTCTAGCTGATAAGAATAATCAGCGGTATGCCCATAAGAATCTGGCAAACCAATGATTATTTGCCTAGTATCACAGCCTATTCTTGCTTTAAATTCTGCTATTGCACCTCCTAGCCCACCTATTATGCTATGCTCTTCTATTGTTGCTATAAGTTTATGCGACTTGCACGCATTAAGCACAGCCTCTTCATCTAGTGGTTTAATCGTATGTAAATCAATGACAGAGCAGCTTATGCTATTTTGCTCTAATATTTCTGCTGCCTTAAGAGAAGTATGCACCATACTACCTGTGGCAATAAGAGCAACATCATCTCCACTTTTTAGCGTAATTGCCTTACCTATCTCAAAATCAAAGTCTTCTTCATACACAATTGGCACATTAAGGGTATTTGTAAGTCGTATATATGTAGGCGATTGTCTTAAAGCTGCTGCATAAAGACATTTTTTTATCATACCACAATCACTAGGGCAGATAATAGTCATATTTGGAATGCTTCTAAGCAACGCTATATCTTCCCACCCATAGTGAGAGTGTCCAAGCTCACCCATACCCACACCACAACCAAGCCCAACAAGCTTTACATTAAGATTCATATAGCCTAGATTCATACGGATAAAGTCAAAACATCTTCCTGTTATAAATGGTGCAAATGAAGAGGCAAAAGGGATTAATCCCTCTTTTGCTAATCCTGCAGATACAGAAATAAGACTTTGTTCAGCTATACCTGTATTAATAAAGCGATGTGGCATACTCTCACGCATTCTACCCAAGCCTGATGAGCCTCCTAAATCCGCTGATAAAGCAAACACATTATCATTCTTAGCAATAAGCTCCATTAAAAGCATTCCATAGGCTGCCCTTGTGCCGATTTTACTTAGCATTTTTGCTTCTTTGCTTGTAAATGCACTCATTTTTGCACCTCCAATTCTTGCAAGGCGAGTTCAAAAAATTGTTTTGTAAGTCTATTATGATGCCATTCTGGCTTATTCTCCATAAATGAAATGCCATTGCCTTTGATAGATTCTGAAATAATAATGCGTGGCATATTTTGTGGATTCTTCTTTGCTAAAGCCTTATCAATTTGCTCTATGTTATGTCCGTTTATCTGCTCCACATAAAAGCCAAAACTCTCCCATTTTTTAGCTATATCCCCCATATCTAGCACAGAATGCGAGAAACCATCACTTTGACAACTATTCTTATCTAAAATAATGGTTAAATTATCTAGCTTATTATGTGCTGCAAACATCGCTACTTCCCACACACTCCCCTCATTACTCTCGCCATCGCCAATAAGTGTATAGATATGAAAGTCTTGCTGCTTTATCTTTGCTGCTTTTGCTATGCCAACAGCTAAACCCACACCCTGCCCCAAACTCCCCGTTGAAGCCTCTATGCCAAAATTCATATTCATTACAGGATGCACGCAAAAAGCACTATCATTACTCATAAAGCTATCCATTTCACTCTGCTTTACTATGCCACATTCCACAAGCACAGCATAGAGCGCTACCGCACAATGCCCCTTGCTTAATATGAATCTATCTCTTAATTCCCAAGTTGGATTTTTAAAATCATATTTCAAATGTTTCAAATAAAGCACACTAAGAACATCAATAATAGACATCGCCCCGCCTAAATGCACACTCTTTTGACAATCATAAGCAATTTGCAAAATGCGTTTTTTGCTGTTTAAGATTCTACTTTTTAAATCTTCTTTCATCACGCCTTACCTCCATCTACTCGTATTACTTCCCCATTGACAAAACTACTTTTGCTTGAGAGTAAAAATACAATCACTTCTGCTATTTCATTTGGTGTAGCCATTCTTTTTAGAGCGATATTTTGGATTGTTTTTTCTTTGAGTGAATCACTCATTAGCATAGGCATATTTGTATCTGTAATGCTTGGTGCTAGGGCATTTACCCTTATATGAAATGGGGCTAATTCACTTGCTAATTTTTTAGTTGCACCAATGAGACTAGCTTTGCTTGAGACATATTCAAGAGAACCCGGGATTCCATCAAGAGCGGCAACAGAGCTAAGATTCACAATAGAGCCATTTTTGTGTCGTATCATATTTTTCAAAAGTCGTTGTGTTAAAAGTAAGGGGGAGAAAAAATTCACCTGAAACACCTCTTTTATCTCTTCTATCTTTGTCATAGAAAAAAGTCTTGCCTCCCCCACAATACCCACATTATTGACAATACCATCAAGTGCTACCTTAAGCTTTAATATCTCATTAGCTGCATTTATAACTTCTACTTCATTAGCAAAATCAGCATAAAACAGAGTAAGATTCACGCTATATTTTCTAGCTAGATTCTCTAATTCTTTTTGAGAGTTAGAATCTTGTGTTCTATTCATAGCAATAATATTTGCACCATTTTTAGCACACAGCTCTAGTGTCGCTTTGCCTATGCCTTTGTTGCAGCCGGTTATGACTATATTCTTATCTTTTAACATTACTTAAACAACTTTTTTTTTTTTTGAATCAATCACTTATATAATCCCCTTTACTAAAAATCTCCTTTGCTTTATATGGCGTGAATATAGTCCTATCTTCAGGCAGAAACTTCTCTCTAAATTTAAAATTATGCGCACTTATGCAAATAGGGCTAAACTCACCAAAATATTTAATAGAAAATCCATAATCTAGAATCTCCTTTAAACTCTGCTCTTTCACATTGCCAATAGATATATTGATATACGGACATACAAGCACTTCACCAAGAGGTGTGATATATGTCCTATTCACAGTCCAGCAACCACTAATTTTAGTTTTTGTCTTATCATACATATCCCAAGTATTAAACACCACATCATAATTCTTGCGTATTCCATCAAGTATTTTAAAATCTTCTGCGGTCATTCTATCCTCCTTTAAAGAGCCAAAAGGCATAGCCATAATGAGATAAGAGGTATAACCCTTAGCCTTTGCATAATCAAGTAAGGCAAATAAATCCGGATCCTTTGCATTGTAATGCCCAAAAATAACATTAGGGAAAGCCGCCATACCAGCTTCATTCGCATAATCAAGCGCATTTAAAGCCCTTTGGTGAGCGTCTTTGATACTT
>NZ_FZPK01000078.1 GCF_900198625.1 Helicobacter rappini
ATACAAATAAAATATTATTGTATATTTAAGTAACATGATTAAAAGTATTTTGAGAGATTATTGTACACTAAGAGATGCAAAAATCTCTGAGTATTCAAATTATATTTACATGATTAAATAAAGTTTTAAGCTCTAAAATCCCAATCTAGCTCTTGTAAGTAAGTAGTATATTAAACGAAATTCATATATGAATCTTATGTGGAAATGGCTTCATCAAATTGGATTTTATTCTAATGTAGATTCCAATGAAATCAATATTGTATTTTGTTGTATTGTTTCGCTAACCAGCCTATTTTTCACACAAAAGACGCACAAAGCTTTAGCTGCTTTGTCCTACGAAGCAAAGAAACTAAAGAAACTTTTGTTATAATTCTATTCCATAGGATTTTGCAAATAGATAATACATGGAATCTAAAAGGGAAAATATGCAAACACAAAATAATATAAAAACACTCGCTCAAACAAGAAGTAATAACAATACAAACAAGACCTTTATTCAGGCAATGCTTGACCCAAATGCAGAATATGGCGGACTTTATACATTTTGCGATATAAAGCCTCTAGTAAATTTAGAGAATCTCTACACTCTCTCATACAACAAAATGTGTGAAAAAATTTTTACGCATTTAGGTATTGACATTCCCTCTAATCTTTTAGAATCTGTGCTAAAAAGCTATGAAACATTTCGCACAAAAGATATTGCCCCACTTGTAGAAATAGAGAAAAACTTGTATTCATTAGAGCTTTATCACGGACCAACCTATGCGTTTAAAGACATGGCATTACAGCCTTTTTCAGCCCTGCTATCAGCCATTGCCCTGCAAAGAAATGAGAGATATTTAATCCTTAGTGCCACAAGTGGCGATACAGGTCCTGCGACATTAAGCGGCTTTGCAAATAGAGAAAATATTAAAGCTATTTGCATTTATCCGCAAGGTGGCACAAGTGATGTGCAACGATTGCAAATGACAACGCAAGATGCAAAAAACCTAAAAGTATATGGCATAAAAGGCGACTTTGATTTAGCCCAAAGCACATTAAAATCTTTGCTGAAAAGTGAAACATTCAGGGATTTGGTAGCAAAAAAGGGTTATGCTTTAAGTGCGGCAAACTCCGTGAATATCGCACGAATCGCATTTCAAATAGTCTATTATTTCATCATTGGTAGAGAACTAGCAAAAAAGGGTTTGCATGAATTTAGCGTAATTGTCCCAAGCGGTAATTTCGGCAATGCTTTAGGGGCATTTTTTGCAAAGAAAATGGGGCTACCTATCACAAAAATCTGTATCGCTTCAAACCCAAATGACATTTTGACGCAATTTTTCACAACAGGCGTTTATGACATACGCAATAAAGAGTTAAAACTCTCGTATTCTCCTGCTATGGATATTTTGAAAAGCTCAAATATCGAGCGACTTTTGTTTGCCTACTTTGGTGCAGAAAGGACAAAAGAGTGCATGCAATCACTCGATGAAACGCAGTATTTTAGACTAAACACAGATGAATTATCGCTTTTGCGGGATATATTTGAAGCAAGAAGTTTCAGTGATGATGAGTGTTTGCAAGGCATTAAAATGGCATTTGAAAAAGGCTATGTGCTTGACCCACACACAAGCAATGCGTATTTATTCGCACAATATTGCAAGGAAAAATTAAGCATAGATACGCCACAAGTAATCATCTCAACAGCACATTTTGCAAAGTTTGCAAAAGTCGTATGCAAAGCGTTATGCGATCTAGATGAGAATACGCTGAGAGAATTAAGTGATAAAGAAGCCCTAGATAGAATCTTTATGCGTTTAAAAGAGTGTAATATAGCCCAAAATGGCTTACAAATAGATTCTAGTATTTTAGATCTTTTTAATAAAAAAGAGATTCACACCCAAACCTATAACGCAAAAGATCTAGAAGATTCTATTCTTTCGTGGTTGTAGATTATTTGTTGTTTTTTGTTGCAAACTAAACTTCTAGCCTTGTGAAAAAAGGTGAAATACTTTTTACTTGCAATTGTTTTGGGGTATCGACTCTCAATCTCAACCTTGATGAATGGCAACAGAATTCTGTGGTTTTATGAATTTGCGGAATCTTGCGGATTCTATGTGTATGGTGGTATTATCCCTGTGTTACAAAGCTTGGCTCTTGTGTTTGCATATTAAATGGACTAGCTTGTTGTGGCATAGGGGTGTTACCTATATTGCCCATGTTATCCATATTTGCACCCATGCTATTATTCATTATATTATTATTCATGGGGCTATTTCCCATTAAGTTTTCATTTTGAAAATTTGCATTTTGTTGTGGTATCGCGTTAAATGGATCATTCATGCTTTCTGCTTGCATTTCATTTGCCATGTTAAACGGGTTAGCTTGTTGTGGCCTGTTTGGAATCTGCTCGTTTTGTGCTGTTTGCTGCAGCATTGATGCAAGCGGGTTATTCTCATTTATTGCGTTTGCGTTATTTGTATTTGTCGCATTCGTTGTTGTTTCTTTCACTGCAGATTCTGCACTCTTAGTTTCTGGTTTCACAGAAAGTTTATCTAGCTCTTCTTTATCAAGCTGTCTGCCTTTATCTGCTGCATCAAGCATTTTTTCATATTTTTTCATCTCTTTTGCTTTTGCGATTCGTTTTGCTTCTTCTGCTTCAGCTTGCAAGGTCTCTTCATCTTTGTTTGCCTCTATTTCAGCGGCAAGTTTTGCTTCTCTGTCATTAATGATCTTTTCATATTTTTGACTTAGAGATTCTGTACTTAAGTCATCTTCATACGCCTTTCTTGCTTTATTTGCGTCTGCTTTGATAGATTCTATTGTTTTATGTGTCGCACTATCGCCTTTTGGATAAAACTCTAGGGCATTTTGCACAGGCACAATATTATCACCTAATCGCATAAGTGGTGTGCCTTTATCATAAATAATACTTTGGACCTCACCCCTGCCTATACGCGTTTCATCATATTGCTTTGTCTCTGGGTTTAGATTATAGTGCGCTTTGACTTGATAGCTTCCGGGTTCTACAAGATTACCTTTAGAATCTTTTCCATCCCAATTAAAGTCAATATAGCCTTGCTGTCCGTCTTTATTAGTGAGAGAAATAGTGCGGACAACTTCATTATTTGGACTTAGAATCTCAATCACTGGACTACCTTGAGACGCATTAATCTTATTATCAAAATACAAGCTAAAATGATTTTCACCACCGCCTAAAACATTTAAGCCCATAATGTCTGTCTCTGCGATTTTACCTATCATAGAAACTGCATTAAGCGTATTTGCCTTTGCGCCTTGTGTTGTGGCATGAGTGTTTTCCTCCATACCCATATTAAGCATTTCAAGCGATTTTTTCATATCTTTTTGAAACTCTTGTAAAGCCTTATTTGTTTCTTGTGAAGCCTTCATGGCTTGAGCGACTTCTTTCATAGTCTTTTTATTTTCTTCTTGCATTTCCACTTGTGTAAGTTGTGCGGTTTGCGTGATGATTTTATCAGTTTCCATAGGGGAAGTTGGGTCTTGATTCTTTAATTGTTCCAAAAAGAGTTTCATAAACGCATCTTTGTCTAATCCATTTGCAATTTGTGCGCTTTCTTTTTTCTTTTCTCTTGCGGCTGTTGAGCCTGTTACTTCGCCTAAATCGATTGCCATATTCTATCCTTTGTTATGCAATATCCTTAAATACGCAATCTTTAGCAATTTTTATTCCATTGTGACTATATGTGTTGTTATATAACAAGTTATTTGATTTATTTGCGATTAATCGTCTAATTTAGATTCTAAGTTTTAGATATTTGTCTGCACTAAACATGATAAGAATCTTAAATATAATAATATAATAAACCTCGCTTATAAATTACTTACAAGTAAAGTTTATTAAAGGGGTAAAAAATGAGACTATTAAGAATCTTTGTATTTAGCATTATGATATGTGGGAGCTTAAAGGCTGAAAACATGTTTGCTGGATTTTTACATTTCACTGCAAATTGGCTACAAATAGCTTCATTTCATTATGGCTTTAGCACAGATTTAAACAAGATAGATTCAAATAAAGTAACTAAAGATAGATTTGGTGGAATCATTGGTGCAAGTGTAGGGTGGAATTTCTTTGTAAATGATGAATTTGGTTTAAAGCCTTCTGTATCCATTCCTTTTACTGATTATGAAATAGGATTTGGTGTAAGGCTTAAATATCTTTATATGGACACTTATGCTCCCACTCACTCTGTGGGCGGAGTGCTATATATCCACCCAGAAGGGCTTACAGGCATAGGCTCAATTATAATTGGTGCTGGAGCAAATTTTAGCCAGACGCATAATCTCAAAGCAAATGGAGCATATATTGAAGTAGGCTTAGGCTTATTAAAAATAAGTCCACTTTTAGTCAATACCGATATTACCTATCGTGCAAATATCTACAGCAAATCTAATGATTTAGATTTGGGGACAATCCACAGCTTAAACTTTGTTTGGACTTTTCTCTAAGGTTTATTGGCTATGAAGTCTTAACATTTTCGCATTATAGAATCTTGCATTTTTTATGTTTAGCATAGCAAAATATTTTAAGCCTAGATTCTATAACTTAGATTCTAAAAAAGATATTTCGCACTAATGCTTAAAATGACAAGCTTTAGAATCTAAATTTAAGAGTTTGTCTTATCCCTTTTGTTTAATGCTTGTAAAAAGTCTTCATACGCTTTTCCTAGCTCTTTTTCCTTTGTGCTTAACTCTTCGCTTCTTTTGCGTAAAAAGTCTTTGCACTTTGTATTATCATCTGGCATATTTGTAAGAATATCTTCTAGAATCTTAATCCTGCATAGCATGTATTCAAACATGCTTTGATCTATATCTGGCAATTTTGTCCTTGTTGGCTTCTCATTCTTTTCGCTTTTTTCTTCTTTATTAATCACTCTAGCAGGAATGCCAACTGCGGTGCTTTTATCTGGCACATCTTTGATTACAACAGAGTTTGAGCCAATCTTTGCATGTTCGCCAATCACAATATCACCTAGCACTTTTGCTCCTGCTCCAATGATTGCATTATGCAAGATTGTAGGGTGTCGCTTCGTCCTCTCCAAACTCACACCGCCAAGACTCACACCTTGATAGATCGTTACATCATTGCCAATTTGTGCGGTCTCACCAATCACTACGCCAATGCCATGGTCAATAAACACTCGTCTGCCAATATAAGCTGCGGGATGAATGTCAATATTTGTTAGAAACTGCGTCCAGCCCATGATGAGACGGGCTATTAGCTTGAATCCTTTTTTATGGAATCTATGTGCGATTCTATAATGCACGATTGCAATTAGCCCGGGATAATTTAAAAAAAGCTCTAAAAAATGATTGAAAGCTGGGTCTTTTTTCTGCGGTGTGTGAAAGTCCTCTTTAATCTGCTCCCATAAAGGCGGAAACTCTTTATATATAATATTGTTATTTGAATCAACTAAATTTTGTGTCGTGTTAGCCATTAAGTTTGTCCTTATTATAAAGCCATTATTGTAGCAACTTAGTATGAGTTTTGCTGCTGTTGCAAAAGCGTTTCTGCATAGCTTAGGGCGTGTTTATCTAGCTTTGAGCCACTTATCATGCGCGCTACTTCTTTTATACGCTCTTTTTTATTTAAAAGCTTGATTGTGCTTGTGCTTTCACTCTCTTTACTCACAAGATAATGCCTATCGCATAATAAAGGCATAAAGGGCTGATGAGAGATAGCAAAGACTTGATAATGCTTTGATAAAAATTGCAAGAGTTTTGCCACGCCCTCGCTTTCTTCCCCGCTTAGATTTGCATCAATCTCATCAAGGATTAATATCCCCTCGCTATATGTATTGTAACTTGCCGCTACACAAAGCATAGCAAGTCGCATACGATTATACTCGCCAGATGATAAAACACTTTTTTGCTTTGAAGCAAGATAGATTTGCAGGGAATCTAGTCCATACTGATAGCATTCAATCTTATTTTGGTCTATACTTACAGATTCTAATCTCAACTCTTTTGCATAGTAATTTAGCTTTTCTACAAATATAGGCAAACAATCTTTTCGCTTTTCATGCAGGATATTTGCAAGATTCTCCAATCTTTTTGTAAGGTTTAAAAACTTTTCTTCAATCTTTGTTTTATCAAACTCAATGCTTTCATATTCTTGCAATTTTTGCTGCTGCATGGCAAGGTGTTTCAGTGCGTCTTCTTCACTGCCATATCTGCGGATAATATCTGCTAATAGGCTTATCCTCTCAAGTAAAGATTCTATATCTATATCAAGGCTATTAAACTCATCTAAGCCATTTTCTATATGCCCTCTTGCCTCCATTATATGAGAGAGAAAACTCGCATTATCAATATTTAGCAATTCAAAAGCTTTATATATAGAATCTAGGCTATCAAGCTCAAGCAAAGCCTTATTGCAAGTCTCCATAACCTTTTCTTTTTTGCTTAATAGCTTTTTATCACTCATAAGCTTTTCATACTCGCCAATTTGGGGCTGTGCCTTTGTGATTTTATCAATCTCAAATTGCGCGAAATCTTTTAGGTTTTCAATATTTCTTTGCATTTCTTCTAATTCTTGCAATTTTATCTTGCATTGCTTATGCTCGATGAAGGTTTGATTATATTCTTGCAAAATCTCATTAAATTTAGAATCTTTTTGCATGGTGATAGAATCTAGTATATGTAGCATGTAGTCGTTTTCTAGCTCATTGCCATCTTTAATGCTTATGTATTTTATAAAATGGTGTGCTATCTCGCTTAATTTCTTTTTTGAAATCGCTTGATTATTGATAAAATATCTTGTATTTTGCTTTTTTAGGACAGAGATAACGAGATTAGTGCTGGGGGTTTTTTGCTTGGTAGAATCTTTGTTTGCTTGTGTTGTTGAAGCTTGTTGCTTGTTAGAATCTATTTGCATGTGAATGTCTGTTTGTAGTATAGAATCTTGTTGTGTTGCGGACTCTTTGCTTATCTTAGAATTGTTGCTTATTTTAGAATCTTTTTGTTTGTTAGGGTTTTTATTTGTTTTAGATTCTGTTTGTATGGCAGAATCTGTTTGTATATCATTGTCTGCCTGTATTGCCGAAACTCTTTGCTGATTGGAATCTGCTTGTAATGATAAATCTTTATTTACAGTAGCATCTCGTTGTGTTTTAGATTCTGTCTGTGCTACTAAGTCTTTCACATTAGAATCTATTTGCACATTAATATCTGTTTGCAATGCAGAGTCTTCATTTGTGCTAGAGACTTGTTGCATTTTAGAATCTTTATTTGTTTTAGATTCTATTTGCTTATTAGAGTCTGCCTGTATTGTAGAATCTTTAACATTAGAATCTTTTATATCAAAATCATCTGTGTCAAGATCTCCTGCTATACCAAAGTCTTCCAAACAAATGCCAAGCTCTTTCAATCGCAATGTAAGATTTATCTCAACCAATGCTGCATGAGATTCTTTCAACCCAAAGGCACTAAGCATTGCATGTAAAAATACAGACTTCCCGCTACCACTTACCCCGCTTATAACATTAAAGCCTTTATGCAAATCTAGCTTTATATGTGAAAATGCAGGTGATTTATTGATCAAAATACGCGTTATCATATAGAATCCATTTTTATTTTTATTATAGCATGTCTATGAGAGTGTGTATATAATGCGTTCTATTTCCTTGTGTGATTTGGATATGCGGATTCTGCTTTTTATGATATAAAGAGGTTGTAAAGTCATCAAATATAATACAAGGCTGCTCTTCACTTGCCTGATAGATTCCGCTTGTTTCATTTGTATAGCCTAAGATAAAAGAAGCACCAGCAGTTAAAACGGGCATTTCATATTCATCACAATAGGAAGTATCTTTTACAATGTGTTTTGTTGGCCATTCGTATTGTAAAAGCTCCCTAAACTCTTTAAACTCCACACCATTAGGGCAGTATTGTTGTAGTAAGGATTCTAATGGGTGCGTGTCGTTTTGTGTTTGTTTCATTGTTTGTTCCTATATGGTTTGGATTTTAGGTTTTGATAGGTTTCTATATAGTAGCTTTGATAGTCTTGTTTATCGCGTTCGCTCAATTGGTCGCCAAACTCATCAAAGACTTCAAGTATATTATGAAGCTTTAGAACTTGCCAAAGATTGTTAGGAAGTCCTTTTTTGCGTTTCTGTTAGGGTGGATTCTAGGAAGTTTGTGAGTGGGAATTTTGCTTGTAATTCTTTTAATAATTCTAAATAGCCTTTATGCTTTTTGCCTTTGTCATCAATGTAGCCATTGAGATAATCTTCTAAACTGCGTAAAAACACTATGCTTTTAGCATTTTCATCACTAAAAAGGGCTAGGGCTTTATCTGTTTGTTCTTGTAAATCTCTAAAGCAGATGATATTGCCAAAGCTCTTAACTGCATTTAGGATTCTATTGGTGCGAGAATAGGCTTGTAAAAGTCCGTGATAACGCAGAGGCTTATCTACAAAAAGTGTGTTTAGGGTCGTGGCATCAAAACCTGTTAAAAACATATTCACTACAATAGCAAGGCCTAACTCACGATTTTTTAATCTTAATGAAAAGTCTTTATAATAGTTTTGGAATCCATCAGCAGAGCTATCAAAATTGCTATTAAACATTGTGTTATAATCGCTTATAGCAGAATCTAGGAAATCTCTTTGTGATTGTTCTAGGGCATTTATCTCTGCGTTTTCTTCTAACTCTTGTGTAGATTCTAAAGATTCTAGCTCATCATTTGGTGCATAGCTGTAAATAATGCCTATTTTTTTTAGCCTTTGAGATTCTGGAATCTTATTTAGCTTTGCTTGAAACTCTTTGTATACTGCATAGCCATAGGGATAGATTGAGTAGCAAAGATAGCATAAAGCCTCTTAGTCGTTTGCCATTTAGGGTGTAGGCTTTGGCATTACGCATAGTTTGGGTATCAAAATGCTCTAAAATGTAGTTTGTAATGTAATCTATGCGTTGGGGAGATAGCAGAGCTTCATCAGTAATCAATGGCTTTTACTTGCTTATCTTTGCTTGTATCAAAATCTTGCTTTTGTTTTATTATGGAGTGATAGCTTACGCGAAAAGGCAGGACATTATTATCCCGTATAGCGTGGATAATGGTATAGCGGTGCAAACACTCTCCAAAGACACTTTCAGTAGTCTCAAAGCCTTGTGCATTTTCTGCATAAATGGGTGTGCCGCTAAAGCCAAAAAGATAGAGTTTTTTAAAGGATTTTTTGATGAGTTTTTGCATTGCTCCAATTGGCTTCTGTGGCATTCATCAAAAATCATTACTATATGATTATCAAAAATTTCATTATCTTTATTTGCTTTAGTGATGAAGCGGGAGAGCTTTTGAATGGTAGTGATTATTATCTTATGTTCTTTACTTGTGTTAATAAGTCTATTTTTTAGCTCTTTTGTATTTTTACTACCACTTGCTGCACCTTTTTGAAATCTATCGTATTCTTTCATTGTTTGATAGTCTAAATCTTTTCTATCTACGACAAAAAGCACTTTATGTATTTCTGCTATATTGCTTATTAATTGAGCGGTTTTAAAGCTAGTCAAAGTTTTACCACTGCCTGTGGTGTGCCATATAAATCCGCCGCTTTTTTGCTCTGTGCCTTTTTTATAGAATCCATTGTGATAACTTATAGCAAGTCTTTGCAAGATTTTCTCACACGCAGCGATTTGATAGGGTCACAAAACTAAAAGTTTTCTATCTACATCAAGTACGCAGTAATGACAGATAATATTTAGTAGTGTATGTTTAGCAAAAAAGCTTTTGGCAAAGTCTATAAGGTCGTTTATAATGTTATTTTTCTCATCGCTAAAATAACTTGTAAATTCAAAACTATGGGAGGTTTTGGCAGTTTGATATGAAAGTTTCGTGTAGTGTTTGAGTAATATTTGCTTTGTGTGCCATTACTGATAACAAAAATTTGCACAAATTCAAATAGGGCATTTCCAGCAAAAAAGCTTTCTTTGCCATAGCGATTGATTTGGTTAAAGATTTCGTGTAGGCTTACACCTCGCCGTTTTAGCTCAATATGCACTAAAGGCAGACCATTTACTAAAATAGTTACATCATATCGGTGCGATTGTGCTTCTGTGGTGGCTTGATATTGATTAATAACTTGCAGGGAATTTTTATGTATATGCTCTTTATCTATAAGCTCAATATTTATAAAACTGCCATCATCTCTTTCTAATGGTTGAATATATTCCCCTTGTATTAAGATACTTTTTTCTACAATGGAATCATTACTTTTAGCTAAGACTTTGTTAAAAAAATTCGTCCATTCTGTATCGCTTGGTGTTATTGAATTTAATTCTTGTAACTTTAATCTAAGATTAGATTCTAAGTCTGCTTCATTAGTGATTTTAGCGTATTCATAGCCTTGTGATTGTAATTTAGCGATAAACTCTTCTTCTAATACCGCTTCACTTTGATAGCTAGAATCTGCTCTTTTTACTTGGGGTAAATTCTGCGACTATGGTAGATTTAGCGTTTGTGTGTTCTAAAATGAGTTTCAAGCTTTTCATTTAATCACACCTTTCATTCAATTCGCATTTTCTAGGGATTTTACAATAGAATCTATTTGTATTCTTAGGCTATTTTGCTTTTCTACAATTTGGCTAATTTCTGCGTTTAGGGTTTTAATGTCTATGACTTCACGCGTATCCTTTTGCTCTACATAGCTTGAAACGCTTGGATTGTAATCATTTGCCTGTATTTCTTCAAAATTTACTAAAGAAGAAAAATGCTCTTTATTTTCACGCTTGGCATAAGCTTCTACAATAGTAATGATGTGATTAATTTCTAATATATTTTTATTTGTAACCTTGCTGAAAAGCTCACTTGAATCAATGAATAAGACTTTGTTATTTTGCTTATTCTTCTTTAATACAATGATAGAAGTAACGATATTTGTGCCGAAAAATAAATTTGGCGGAAGCTGGATAAGGCAATCTATAAAGTTATTATCTACTAAATATTTGCGTATCTTTTTCTCTGCACCACCACGATAAAGCACAACGGGGAATGCTGCAATCGCACAAGTGCCAGAGGGAGAGAGCCAAGAGAGCATATGCATAACAAAGGCTAAATCCGCATAAAATTTAGGGGCCAAGACACCAGCGGGAGCAAATCGTGGGTCATTTATAAGAAGTGGATTAGAATCACCTGCCCATTTGATAGAATAAGGGGGATTTGAGACAATAGCATCAAAAGGCTCATCATCTTCGTGCTTTGGCTCTAAAAATGTATCACCTAGAGAAATATCAAAGTTTTCATAGCCTACATTATGCAAAATCATATTGATACGACAGAGATTATAGCTTGTAGGATTTATCTCTTGTCCGTAGAATCCATTTTTGACATTATTTTTGCCTAGCACTTTAGCAAATTGTAAAAGCAGTGAGCTGCTCCCACAGGCTGAGTCATAGACTTTATTTACACTTTGCTTACCATAGCTAACAAGCCTTGCTAATAGATGGCTTACCTCCTGCGGGGTAAAAAACTCACCACCACTTTTACCCGCACTACCTGCATACATACGCATAAGACATACATACGCATCGCCAAAAGCATCAATAGCGTTATCGCTATAATCCAAATCAAGTTTTGAGATTTCCTTCATTACTTTATAAAGCCTTTCATTGCGTTTAATAAGGGATCTTTCGCCTAAGTTAGCGCTAGAATTGACATCAATATCATTAAACAAACCTTTAAAGTCGTTTTCACTTTTAGTGTCTATGCTTGAATATTCTATATTTCTAAAGACATTGCTTAAGGTTGCATTTAGATTTGTTGTGTCACTTTTATGTGTTTGTAGGACATTAATAAAAAGCTCACTTGGCATAATAAAGAAGCCTTTTTGATTTATGATATTCTCTTTAATATCATTATCTTTAATGATCTCTTCATCGCTTAAGTGTGTGTAATCAAAGTCTATTTCACCGCATTCACGCATATTGGCATTAATATGCTCTGCAAGATTCTCACTTATAAAACGATAGAATAAGAATCCTAAAACATACATTTTAAAATCCCAGCCATCAACGCTTCCGCGTAATTCATCAACAATTTTCCAAATAGTAGAGTGTAGTGCTGTGCGTTGTGTATCTCGTGTTTGATTATATATATGGGGGGGGGGGGTGTCATAATTATCCTTATTGTGTTGCAATGCATGTTATTATTGGCTTTTTATATTCACTAGCACCCCACACACAAACACACAAAAGCCTTAAATAAAGGGTTTTTTGCATAAGTGTTTTATAATATACTTATATGTTATAATTCCTTTTTTTTACTTCCACATGATGTTTTTTTGTTTGTATCTTATGTGTATTTTAGAATGCATTCTAAAAAAGGATACACAAAAACATTACTACATATTAAAGTATGTTTTATGTGCTAATAAAGCATATAAAACTACACAATAAAAGCTTATAAAATCCATTAAGTAGAGAAT
>NZ_FZPK01000054.1 GCF_900198625.1 Helicobacter rappini
TTGCAAAATACCCATATCTAATTCCTTTTACTCTCAAAAAATGTTGATGTGAAATCAGGTTGTCCTATGTCATTACGCTTAAATTTTTCAATTTTTTGTGGTTTAATTGTGTCTGCTTTCGCAGGATTTGTTTCTTTTATTGTATCTAATGCCATACTTGCATATAGAGTATTCATATTTTGGCATTCATATTTTGCATAACTTCATATTGTGATACTAAAACTTGCAACATCATGCTTTGTGTTCTTAATAGGGCTTCTTGTCTTTCTTTCTCATTCATTGTTCTAATTTTTGTATCGCTTAGTTGTTTTTGAATCTTACTCATCATTTCTTGTGTGTCTTTTCTGTAAAGCATGTTATATTTACTACCATTGCTTGCACTGCCCTTTGTGTAAAGATTGTATGAGTTTAACACTTTATTGATACTTTCATTTTGTGTTTTTGCAATATTTTGTTTTCGTTTATCCTCTACTTCTTTTGCTTTTACAATCTCTTTGCGATAATTATCCATATCTCCATTTTTTAAATATTCTTTTTCATTTGTATTGCATGATTTTCTTTATTTTCCTCATGTTCTTGTTCCTTAGTAGCTGTGGGTTGTATAGTCGTAGTAGTTGCAATATCTTGCGTATTTTCATCATGTTCCTTTATATTAGAATCTTGTGTTTGCTGTATCATATCGTTTATGTCGCTAAACTCTGTTTCAAAGTTTTGCTTTGTTTGTTCTGCTATCTTGTCTGCTTCTAAAACTTCACTTGATATTTCATTGCTCGTGTCATCACAATCATCATAGGTTGTATGATTATCATCAAATTGTGTAAAATCCATGACTTGTTCGTTATCATTGGTGTTATCCTCCTCTATGATAATACCATCTGTGTCATACTCGTGGTCTGCAAAGTTATTATCTGTGTCTATAAAAATCTCTGTGTTTTGTGCTTCATTTTCAATCACATTGCCATTTTCATCGTATGTTGCCATAGTCTATCTCCTTACTTAGATTTGTTTGTGCTAGCTTTATGCTTATTAATAAAATCACTACATACCTTAAAAGATGTCTCTGCTTCTTTTGGTAGTGAAATGCCTTTAGCTTCTGCTATCTTTTTTGCAAACTCTAGTTGTTTTTCTGTGGGTGGATTTTCTTTTTTGTTTTTGTCTATGAAGTCGCTACATGCTTTCATAGATTCTAAAACTTCACTAGGTAAAGGAATGTTGTTTTCCTTAGCAATTTTTTTAGCTAATTCAATTTGTTTTTCTGTGGGTTTAGCTACTTGTCTTTTTTGTGGGATTGCATGGTGCATTCTTGCGTGTAATGGTTTTATGAAATCAAGGTAGGTAGCTTTAGATTCTGTGATTAAACATGAAAATCGCATTGCCATTTCACTTTTTATTTCTTAAGTTGTTTATCTACTCGTCATATCCTGCGCGTGAGCAGTAGGCTTAAGCATAATTTCCCATTTTTTGCAACCAAATACTATAACTTACAGCATAATATTAGCGTGATATTTAAAAATTTATAATACACTAAAGGTTTTTTAGCGTTAAAAGGGATTTTTATTGCAAAAAGGAGATTGCATTGTATCTTGTGATTTTGGCGTATTTGCTATTGTTTGTTACTCCCGCGATAGTTTTAAATATTTTGCAAATGCGTTATATACAAACTTATGCTACAAAGAAGCCAGTTATTCTTAACGCACATGATTATAGCATTGCTGCAAGTTATGCTATCACTCGTTGCGGGGTTGCGTTAATAGAGCATATTTTTAGTTTTATTGCATTAGTTTTTTGGCTATTCTTTGGTATTACCTATCTTACGCAATTTTATAATATGCTGCCTATAAGTGGTTTTGGTGCAAATCTACTTGTGATTCTATCTTTTCTTGGCTTACACGCCCTTATTCATATACCTTTTAGTATCGCTCAAAAGCGTATAGATTCTCATTATGGCTTTAATAAACAAAGTGTAAAGGGTTTTGTGCTTGATGGCATAAAAATGTTTGTAGTGAGTGGGATTTTGCTTGGTATCATTTTTGCCTTGTTGTTATGGATTATGGAATCTCTTAGTTCTTGGTGGATTGTTGGCTTTTGTGTTGTATTTGCATTTCTTGTATTTATACAGCTAGTTTATCCCACGCTTATTGCTCCAATGTTTAATAAATTTTCACCTTTGGATAACGAATCTCTTCGTCAAAGGATTACCACACTTATGGAACATGCAGGATTCCATAGCAGTGGGATTTTTGTCATTGATGCAAGTAGGAGAGATGGTAGGCTGAATGCGTATTTTGGCGGTTTAGGCAGTATGAAGCGAGTGGTGCTATTTGATACGCTGCTAGATAAGATTAGTGAAGATGGATTGATTGCGATTTTGGGACATGAGCTTGGACATTTTAAGCATGGGGATATAACACAAAATATCATAATAAGTGGTTCTATTTTATTTGCTATGTTTGCTATTATGGGTTTATTTTTTGAACCTTTATGTTTGTATTTAGGACTACCTTTTACAGATAGCAGTATTCTTATACTAGCTATATTGCTTTTTCCAGTATTATCATTTTTATTTATGCCGATACAAAGTTATTTTAGCAGAAAGGCAGAATATAGGGCTGATGCTTTTGGTGCGTCTTGTGTAAGTAAAAAGGCGCTTAGTGAAGCTTTAGTGCGTCTTGTAAATGAAAATAAGGCTTTTCCATATTCACATCCAGCATATATATTTTTTTACTATTCTCATCCGCCGCTTTTAGAGCGACTTAAGGCACTTGGGGGATTGCATGATGGAAATTGATTTATTGTTGCGTATTGCGATTGCATTTTTAAAAGATATGAATCTTGAAGAGTTTAAAAAACTTGTGTATGAGACACAATTTTTACTCGCTGATATTAACTCATTTGAGAATGAAAAATTACCAAAAGATTCTCCAAAAGAGAGTAATAGAGTGCGTCAATCACTTGATATAAAAGCACCAGAGTTTCATATCGTAAGTCCGCGTTATGAGGCTGAAATCCTATTAGGACATATCTTAAATATGACTCGTGTAGAGTTGCATACGAACGCAAAAAAAGAGATTACAGACTTTGATAAGCAACGCTATTTTAAAATACTTGCTATGCGTAAAAATGGTGTGCCGCTTGAGTATCTTACAAATAAAGCAAGTTTTTATGATCTAGAACTCTATGTGGATAATAAGGTGCTAATCCCCCGCCATGAGACAGAGCTTTTAGTCGAACATGCCCTAGAGATTATCAAAGCACATAATATTACGCATTTTGTAGAAGTGGGTGTCGGTAGCGGTGCGATTAGTGCAGCGATCCTTACACATGCAAAAGAGACTTGTGCGATCGCTACTGATATTAGCAAGGAAGCATTAAATATTGCCAAGCATAATATACAGAATCTTGGTTTAGAAAATCGCTGTGATTTTGTAGAATCTGACTTGCTTTCTTCGCCTTATCTTATCATGCGAAAACCAATCACACTTTTAGTTGCTAATCCGCCCTATATCGCAAATAGCTATCCACTCAATCAAGAAGTGCTATGTGAGCCGCATATTGCGCTTTTTGGTGGTGAAAAAGGCGATGAGATTCTAAAAAAACTTATCCTCCAAGCAAGAGAGAAGCAAATACAATTTCTTATATGTGAAATGGGCTATGACCAAAAAGAGAGTATGCAAGAGATACTTTTAAATGTGGGTTATAAGCCAACTTTTTATAAAGATTATGCGGGTTTTGATAGAGGCTTTATTGCAAGACTTACGCCCTAATTTTCTAAATCAGGATTCTATAATGAAAAAATTACATTATTATCTCAGTGCATTCTTAATGCTTTGTAGTATTTGTGTGCTTGTCTTTGCAAAAGATATAACAAGTAAAGATACAAATAAGCAAGAAAAACTTAATGCAGAATCTTTGCCCCTGCATTTTGAGAGTTTAGCCCTATTGTTTCAGCATATCACAGATATTTCATGGCAGATTCACGCATTACAAGGAAGCTATGATTTTAAACAAAAAGAGGAATTAATCGCACAAAAAAATCTTTTACTCCAAAACTTTATCGCTAATATTAGGAATACAAAACAAAGCTTAGGCTTTGATATAGATGAAAACAAACAAATGCAAATGAGAATTGACATGCAGCTAAATGATGCTAAAATCCAGCATGATAATGCTTTAATTTTACAAGAAGAAATTGCCAAAAACAATCTTATTGTAGAATCTCATTTAGCTACTCTCTTTAAAAATTTGCGAAAGCAAATTGACTTTTTTTCACAAAAACAAAAAGTGGTAGATATTATACAGCCAACACTCCAAGCATTAAATGCCATGCCAACAACCTTTGATATATCAGCTGAAATCCCTACAAAACAGCAAAAAAATCTCAAACTACAAATAGAAAAATACAGAAACACACTCGCAAGTGCCATTGAGATTGTTTCATATTTAGAATGGCATGCAGATGAGCTTGTGCCACAAAATACGATACTACATGCTTGTATGCGATGGACACTGCAACTTCTCTCAAACTTTATGAGTGTTAATCATGGGAATTTGGTTTTTATTAAGATAGTTTTATCGCTTTTATGTTTTGTTATCCTGTGGGCATATCGCAAACTTATCACAAAGATTGTCGTCTATCTTATGGACCTTGCTATCCATCTTACAAATCAAGATAAAGACTTGCATGCTGCTATTCAAAAAAATCTATTGCAACCTATCTCATTGTTTCTACTTGCATGGAGTTTGCGTGTTTGTATTGGCGTGCTGTATTATCCGCATTTACAGCCAGAAAAGATTGAAGCGTGGTTTAATATCTTGTATATAGTAAATGTTGCATGGTTTATGGTAGCTTTAGTGAAAAGCTATGGCACGGTGCTATTAACAAAGATTCTGCAAAAACGAAATAATGAGTTTAGACGAGAGATTATAAATCTTATATTAAAAGCCTTGTATGCGGTTATTATTATTATCGCATGTTTGCTTATCCTAAAATATTTGGGCTTTAATGTATCTGCAATTATTGCTTCACTTGGTTTAGGGGGATTAGCCGTTGCTCTCGCAGTAAAAGATATACTTGCAAACTTCTTTGCCTCCATTATGCTTTTATTTGATAATTCTTTCTCTCAAGGCGATTGGATTGAGTGCAATGGTGTTGATGGTGTTGTGGTTGAAATAGGACTAAGAAGAACTACCGTTCGCACCGCAGATAATGCCTTGCTTTTTGTCCCAAATGCAGAATTAGCAGGGAAGATTATACGCAATTGGAGTCGCAGAAAAGCTGGCAGAAGAATAAAAATGAGTGTAGGCGTTACCTATGATGCAGATGAAGCAAAGCTAAAAAAATGTGTAGCAAGTATTAGACAAATGCTTTTAGACCACCCAGAAGTAGTAACAACGCCAATCTATAATCAAGAAGAAACACAACTCATGACTCTAAGAAAAGACATTATTTCCCTTGATGATTTCTTAGGCTATAAAAGCGGACTTTTTGTCTGTGTGGAAGCCCTTGCTGATAGTTCAATAAATATTTTAGTAGAATGCTTCACTCAAAGTGTTTCAAAAAAAGATTATTTTGAGGTAAGAGAAGATATAATCTTTAAAATCATGGCAATCGTGCAGGAATGCAACCTTAGTTTTGCTTTTCCTAGTCAAAGCGTCTATGTCGAGACATTGCCAAAGTGAAAATAATACGCGAAATAATCTCAACAAAACAGCAAAATAAATATTGCATAGGTAGCATAAAATTAAATCGCAAAACTTTATAGAATCTAACAGATTCAATAAACTTATAAAATGTTCGATATAAAAGAATCTATTCTCAAATATAGGGGTTTTATTATGCAAAAGACAATAGAGCAAGATAAAATAGACTTTCATCGCAGAGAGAGTATCGCAAGGATTGCAAAGATAGGTGCTTTAGGTGCAAGTGTGTTAGTTGGCACAAAGCTTCATGCTGAAACAATTGATGAAGCACAGGAGCAAACACGCAAACAGAACTATATAAATATTAATCCACTCTATGTAGATAGTGACAAAATGCTACTTCCAAAAACACAGATGAAGCTACAAAAAGATTCCGTTGGGCTTGTGGTTGTGAATCCGCAGATTGATTTTCTTAGCCCAAAAGGTGTGGGCTGGAGCTTATATGGTGCTAGTATTAAAGAAAATAATACTATTGAGAATATCGGTATGCTTTTTAGAGTGGCAAAAGCCCTGCGTTTGCCTACATTTGTGTCCTATGTGGTATGGAATAGTCAAGATTTAAAAACTTTGCCAAAAACACCTATGAAAAACTTTTCTCGTGGGACAAAGCTTGCCTATGGTAATGGCAAAGGTTTGAATGCCAATGATATTGAGCAAAGCGGGGCAGATTTCTTGCCTGAATATAAACCCTTTATACTTGATAATAAAACAATCCTTACAACACCTAGAAAGGATTTTGGATTAAAAGGGAGTGATTTAACCACTCAATTGCGTATCAGTGGGATTAAGCAGGTGATTTTATGCGGTATGGATGCAAATGTGCATCTTGATTCCCATTTGCGTGATTTACTTGCAGAGGGTTTTGAAGTAGGTGTTGTGCGTGATGCTACTGCTGGAGCAAAACTGCCTGAGGGTGATGGTTATTTAGCAGGGCTTATTAACTTCCGCTTTATTGCAAATGAACTTTTCTTTACACCAGATATCGTGCAAAGATTGCAGAATATGTAGATAAAGTCTTATCAAAAAATCCTTATGACGATAGAGAAAATCGTAGGAATACAGAGATAAACTATCATGAATTGACTATTTTTGCTTTATAATGCGACCATTTACAAATAAAGGTTTTTTATGTGGATGACAAGTGAAGTTACAAGAAACTTTCAGAATCAATATGCTATTACAAATAAATTTGCAGACTATAAGGGTAAGACAATTGATATTGAGTTGTTTAATACTGAAGCATTGCAGCAAATTGCACTTATTAGTTTTAAAAATGATAAAAAAGAAGTAACACGACAAGCAGTAATGACACAGCGTTATAACTTTATTGAAAGTGAAATGCTTACCTATATTCCCTATTGTGTAGCTACAAATCCAAAAAGAGTTCTCATCTGTGGCACATTGAATGCAGCGATTGCTAATCATTTTGCACAGCATGATATGAGCGTAGATATGGTGGTAGGTGATATGGAAGCCCTTTATACATTAAGTGGCTTTATCCCTAAGTTTAAGGAAATACAAGAGAATGTAAATATCGCTTTTTATGAGCGATTTATGGATATTAAGCAAGCTGGCTATGATATTATTATCCATGCTTCTAGCCCAAAACTATATGAGTTTGAGGCACTAAAAAAAATGGCAAGTGAAAAGTTTATTTGCGTTTTTGGGCTTGCTAATTGCTATCTAGAACCAAGTTTAGCTCTTGATACATTAGCCTTTGGCATGAATTTTGGACATGTGATGATGCCTTTTATGCTACCTACACTCACCCCTAGTTTCTATGCGTTTTTAAGCAACTACGCACACCCTTTAGCCGATTTACAACTGCAAAAAAGCGATATGCTAGATAATTTACAATGCTATAACGCAAACCTGCATACTAGTGTCTTTAGACTCCCCACCTTTTTACAGCATATCATCGCACCTTATGTGAAAAATTAGATATAGAATCTTGAGTATTTGTGGCGTGGTGGCTATGATATCGCAAGTTTTCTAATTACCTTGCTCTTTATAAGATTGTATTGTGAAATTAGTTTCTAAAAGTATTGTTACGCCTAGTAATAAGCAAAACTTTAGAGTATAGAAGCAACCACTTTATTGTTCTCATGTATCATTAATACAAAATCATCTCTTCTTCATCTTTTGAGCTATTCACTAGCATTTCAACCGGGAAAACGCGTCTTAAAATATTAAATGGTGCTTTGATAATGTCAGCAGCAAGTGTGATATTAACCTTTGGGTCAGAGTATTTACCACTTAGAATAAGGTTTGTGCTGATTTGCCCCTCGCGTCCTAATATCAAATAGCCTATGATTGGAATCTTATTGATGAATTTACTAAGATTTTTAATTGTAGAAATGTTTAGATTCACATTCATTTCTTGCGTATCAATATCGATAATGCCTTGTCCATTTATATCCATAGAGCTACCAAGTAAAAATACATTTTGTAAGCCGACATAATCGCTATTAATCGCAAAAATCACCTTACCATAATTTACCTGATAGCCTTTTGCAGAGATGTGTGGGTCTTTAAACATAAAGAGAGATGGCACTGTATCAATTAGGGCGAAAATATTTTGGACTGATTTAAAATCGATTAATGCGGTATTTTGAAGTTCTATTGAAGCATTTAAGATTCCACCACGATAGATTCCATCAAGGCTAAATGCCCCACCATTTAGCATTTTTTTGCCACCTTTTGCAGAAGCTAGAATAATATTGATAAAATCTCCACTAAAATTTTTTGCCTTTACATATACATTATCTTTAATAAGCGAAGCATTTAAAATACCCTTGCCATATTGTCCATCGACTACGATACGATTATCAATAAAGCGGATATTTACAGAATCAAAAGGTGCAGTATAGCCCAAAAAGCTAAATTGCAAATCCTGCCCAATGATATTAAAATCTGTTGGCTTTATATTCATTTGCTTTCTTAATTTATTCTTAATTGCAATGAATTTTAACTCTTGTAAAATCGCTGCTTCAGAGTAGGGCAGGGCGTCTTTTTGCTTATCTTTAAATAAATCTATGAAGAATGGAATCTTTGATTGCATTGCTTCATCAATGTCAATGCGATAGCCCTTCATGCGTAACATACTAAGAGAATCTTGACTTTTAAAGTCAATATCATCATTTACAAGCACAACGATAGAGTTATCTTGCAAATGCCCTTTTAGATTCAAATCTGTAACGCGTTCATGCTTGATAGTGTATAAAGGGTGTTTTAGCTTTGTGAGATTGAGTGTAAAATCTATACTTTTAAAACTTTCTTGCTTTGTTTTTGGATAAGGTGTAGTTTGCAAGTTGAAATCCCCATGCGTTATGCCATAGTATTGGGCTAATGGGGAGAACTGCAAGATATTCTCAATTTTTGCAATATTTAGTTGTAAGTTTTTACCACTTTCTAAATGCAGACTTAAAGCTGGGACATCAAGGACAATTTTATTATTCGCAAAGGATAGATTCAAATGAATATTTGCATTTTTGATATTTAAGAAGTCTTGGTCTAGCATGAATGAATCTTTTTCTTTTTCTATGGCTTGTTTTGCTAACTCTGTGAGTTCTTTTGTGCTTAGTTGCTTGAAAGGCTGGGTTTTTTTACTGCGGATTTTTAGGTCATTCCATACAGGATTGTTTTTTAAATCTTTCAATACCTTATCATCTTCTTTTGCCCTCTCTCCATCATCTTTTATATTTTGTTTAGGCAGAGATTTAATCACTTCTGGGGAGAGTTCTTTATTTTGTAATTGCTGCTTTCTTGCATCTTCTAGTAATTTATGCGAGTCGCTACTTATGCTATTATTTGGTGTTTGCATGTTTGTTTGCTGTATTGAATACTCATCAAAATATTTTAGAATCTTTTGGGTATTGCTATAAGGCATACTTTCTTCAAGATAGATTCCACTATTTTGTGCGATATGATTTTGTATAGAATCTTTAGGGTCTTCTTGTGGGGTAGGGCGATTTATCTTTTTTTGTTTTTTTATGTCGTATAGATTCTTAGTGTATAGGGCAATTTTAGAATCATTGTTATTTGCCTTAAGATTCTCATTATTTGGGCTGGGTAAATGTATGGTCGGCTTATTTGGTGCTAACCTTAAATCCTGCAAATTATGCGTATTTAATATGGCTTTATGTATATAGGTGTTTGCTTGTATATTTTGCTTATTTATATCAAGCAAGACATTGACATTTGCGTCCATAAGCCTTTGCCATTTTACCCTTTCGCCATTGATATACACAAGCTTTTGTTGTGGTGTAATATCAAGGGCAATGTTAAGATTATTGGCTTGTAGTGGAATATCATATAATTTTAGGCTTGTATTTTGGGCTTGGATAATGCCTTGCAGTGAGAATAATGGGTGCGTTGGAATCTTTTTATTATGTCGTATTGCAATTTGTAGGTGCATACTTGTGGTTTCTTTAGTGCTTGATTTAGTTAGGTTTGGATTATGTAAAAGTTCATTTGTGAGTGTTGTTTGTGGGTTTAACTCTAGAATCTTTTCATAGAGATTCTCATTGGTTGCTATTTGTGTTTGTTTTTCATTTGTATTTGTTTGCGTGGTTTGCTCTGTATTCAGTGTTTGCTTAGTTTGCAATGCTTTTGTTACAGCATCTTCTGTGGTATTTATCACACTATCTAATGTTTTTTTAGTATTTTTTGATTCCGTTTTGGTTTTTGTTTGTTTTGATTTTTTCGTGTTTTGTGTGAGTGAATTTTGCATAATAGGCAGCACTACACCATAATGCGCTAAAAGCTTTGCAAGATTAGAATCAAATCGCACATTTTTTCCATGCAATTCAATAATCACATCGCTATGAGGCATATTTGCTATAAGCACTTCTGATTGAGCTAGATTCATACCTGCAAATGTAGCATTTATTGGCGTAATCTTTAAATCAGTATCCTTAAAAGTTATTACCGCTTGTTCTGCAAGGATTGGCTTTACCCCTTTTGCTAGAGTAACTTCTGGCTTTTCTACAATGATTTCTGCCTGTGTGTTATGTAGTAAAGTATTGCCTATATCATCTAGGTTAATGCGCATAGCTAGATTACTTAAATGCAAATTATCGTATTTAATATTGTTAAATAGCCAGTCTTGCAAGGTTTTCTTTAGCTTTGGATTTTGTATATTATCTATAAATGGTTTTATAATGGCTAGATTATTGAGTGGGCTGCTTTTTGCATTTATATTAATTTCATTGAAATTTGTGTCTCCTGAAAGCATGATTTTTTCATTATCATCATCTTTTATTGTCTCTAGGTTAAAGGATAATTGCTTCTTTGGCACAGAAAAATTAAGATTTCCTTCAAAATGCAGGGGCAGCGTCTTTAACTGAAACTTATTGATGTCTAAAAGTATATTATTGTGATTATTATTGATAGCGAAATCTGCGTCAAATAAAGCACCTTGCACGCGGTAATTTGTATCTGTGTAGTCAATACTCCATTTGTGATTATTTGGTAATACAAGCTCTTTTATATTTAGTCTTTCAAAATAGCTTAGTATATAAAGTGTCCTTTGCGTGTATTGTATTGTGTTTTGCAAAATCTCATTAAAAGGTCTTGTTTCTTGTGTATTATCTTTATTTTCGTTGTTGCTAAGTGTGCTTAAATCAATGGAATCTATTTCTAGTATTAACTTATTTTGTAGTTGTAAAAAAGCATTATGTATAGCTATATTGCCAAACTTTAGATTTTGAAACGAGATTCCATTTGCCAGAATCTTATAGCCTATAATCGTAACGCTAAGAATCACTACAAAAAATATAATAAGTCTTAATAGTGGATTACCTTTTTTCTTTGTTTTCTTCTTGTGCTTTTTAGTATCCTTTTTTTCTATGGTGTCATGCGGAGTGTCATCTAGCGTATATATTGCAGGTTTTGTGCTAGATTCTGTTTGGCTAGGATTTTCTTTTTTACTTGGAATATTGTTTGCAATGTTTAGATTATTGCAATCTTGTGTTTGTATAGAATCTTTGTCGTTAGAGTGTGCTATATTTTCATTACTACTAGGCTGTTTTAATGAAGGTCTTATTTGTTTTAGTGTATGATTGTTACTTGAAAAATCTATATAAGGTGTGTGTATGTGGTTTAAGTGCATTGTATCTTGTGTGTTTAATCTCTGTTGCAAAGCAAGGCTCATTTCTTGCAAGTTTAAATCATTTTCAAGCGATTTATGTGCGTTTAGATTCTCTTCTAGGAACAGAGCTTTTGCTTTGGAATCTAAATCATTAGAATCCAAACTAACAGAATCTAGTATAGTAGAATCCGATATACTAGAATCTAAATCACGAAATTCGAAGTCTTTATACTCTTTATCTAAACGCAATGTGTTTTCACTTGATAGGGAAACATTAGATTCTAAATCTCTTTCTTTAGAATCTAAGCCTATGCTTTCATCATCGCCATTTACCTTATTGACTTGGAGTAGTGGGGCAGTAGCTACACCCCCATCATCGAATACTTTAGAATCTTCTAACTCTAATTCATTTATTTTTTGGCTTGCTTCTAAATTACAAGCTAAGTTTTCATTATTTTCTTTATCTGGCATTATCAATATACTCTTTGAATTGTGTTTAATATTGTTGCTTGGTATATGTTTTTATCTTTCAATCCCCTTGCATTCAGAGAAAATCATTTTTATTCCAAAGGGTTCAACGAAAGGAATTATAACACATTTGCAGACTAAAGGTTATAATGTAAGCTTGATTGATGCGTATTTTTTGCGACTTATTGGCAGACCACAAAGCGGCTGGATAGAATTACCACAAACGACTTTAAGCAAAGGGAAATTTCTAAATGCCCTTGCTACTTCAAAAGCCCCTATGAAAAATGTTACTTTAATACCGGGTGAGACAAACTACTTTTTTTTAAGGCAAATCGCAAAGACTTTTAACTTTAATATCAATGAGTTAGAATCTCTTTATAATAAATATGCCCCTTATAGTGATGGAGTAATACTAGCAAATACCTATAGTCTGCCCTATCATGCCAATCCTGAGTTTATCATGCAAACCTTAATCAATCAATCACTTGAAAAGCATAAAAATCTAGCAAATAAACTTGTAGGCTATTATAATGAAAAGCAATGGTTTCAAATCGTAGCAAAAGCGTCCATCATACAAAAAGAAGCAGCAAATGTTGCTGAAATGCCAATTGTCTCAAGCGTTATAGATAATCGCATTGCAAAAAATATGCCCTTGCAAATGGATGGCTCTCTCAACTATGGCAAATACTCTCATACTCGCATTACACCAGATAGGATACGCAATGATTTAAGTGAGTTTAATACCTACAAATATAGCGGGATACCACATACACCAAGCGGTAGCGTAAGCATTGATGCAATTAAAGCGGCAATAAATCCAGCAAAGACAGATTATCTCTATTTTATGCGTAATAAAAACGGCACACACGACTTTAGCGCAACCTATGGAGAACATCTCAAAAATATAAAAAAGGTAAAAAATTAACACTTTGAGTAAATTTTGTGAATTTTTATCACATTTTAACTTTTTTTAAGTGAATTTGTAAGAAAATTTGCTAACCAAAGCGAAACGCAACAAGCCTAGCACTACACAAAACACTTTGATGTGCTATCCTGTGTTTCACTTTGTAATTCCTTCGTGAAAAATAGGAGCATAACATGAATATACATGAGTATCAAGGAAAACAGGTTTTAAGAAAATATGGTGTAGCAACACCACGCGGTAGAGTGGCTAATAATGGCTATGAAGCAAAGGCTATTGCGAACGAGCTAGGCGGTAGCGTATGGGTTGTGAAAGCACAAATACACGCAGGCGGACGCGGTAAGGCAGGTGGTGTAAAACTTGCAAAAAGTTTAGATGAAGTGGCAACGCTTACAGATTCTATGCTTGGTATGACTTTGGTAACACACCAAACAGGACCATCAGGTAAAAAAGTAGGTCGTGTGTATATTGAAGAGGGCTTAGATATTAAGAAAGAATTTTATATTGCCGTTGTGCTTGATAGAGGGCTTGAAATGCCGATTTTCATTGCTTCCACAGAAGGTGGCATGGAGATTGAAGAGGTTGCAGAGAGAAGTCCAGAAAAGATTATTAAAGTAGCAGTTGATCCTACCATAGGTTTTAGATCATTCCATGCACTTGAATTGGCACTTGGTTTAGGACTCACAAAAGAGCAGCAAAAGCCATTTAGTAAGTTTGCAAAAGCACTTTATGAAGTATTTATTAATGAAGATGCAGAACAAGTGGAAATTAACCCCATGATTCTTACGGGTGATGGTAGCTTTTTAGCGCTTGATGCAAAACTTGGATTTGATAATAACGCATTGTATCGACATAGTGATATTGTGGCTATGCGAGATTTCACAGAAGAAGAGCCTAGTGAAATCGAAGCAAGTGAAAGCAATCTTAGCTATGTAAAACTAGAGGGCAATGTAGGCTGTATGGTAAATGGAGCTGGACTTGCAATGGCTACTATGGATATTATTAAATATGAGGGTGGACAACCTGCAAACTTCCTTGATGTAGGCGGCGGTGCAAATCCTACAACGGTTGCAAAAGGCTTTGAGATTATCTTAAAAGACAAGAATGTAAAAGCTATTTTTGTGAATATTTTTGGTGGTATCGTGCAATGTGATAGAGTTGCAAATGGAATCATTGAGGCTACAAAGCTTACAAGTGTGGAAGTGCCTGTTGTTGTGCGACTTGATGGCACAAATGCAGAAAAGGCAAAAGAGATTCTAAAAGGTGCTGGTATTAAGAATCTAATCGCAGCAGAGAACTTGAAAGATGGCGCACAAAAAGTAGTTGCAGCAGCAAAGTAAGCACAAGTTAAAATCATATAAGGATAGAAAGATGAGTATTCTCGTAAATAAAAACACAAAGGTAATCGTTCAAGGTTTTACAGGAAAGGAAGGGAGCTTCCATAGTGAGCAGTGTATGGCTTATGGCACACAGATTGTAGGCGGTGTTACACCAAATAAGGGTGGCAGTGAGCATTTAGGCAAACCTGTATTTAACACCGTTAAAGAAGCCGTAGCTAAGACTGGGGCTACTGTGAGCATGATATTTGTGCCACCAGCATTTGTTGCTGATGCGATTATTGAGGCAGCAGCAGGGGGCATTAAACTCGCAGTTGTAATTACAGAAGGTGCGCCTACAAAAGATATTATGTTTGCAAAAATGTATGCGAAAAAGCAAGGCATGGATATGATAGGACCAAATTGTCCGGGTATTATCACAAGTGATGAGTGTAAAATCGGTATTATGCCGGGCTATATTTTCAAAAAATCTAGCACGAATATTGGGCTTATCTCAAAAAGTGGGACGCTAACTTATGAGAGTGCTAATCAGCTTGTAACACAAGGTTTAGGAATCTCAACTGCAGTAGGTATTGGTGGCGACCCTATCATTGGTTTAAGCTATAAACAAATATTACCTATGTTTGAAGCAGACCCTGAAACAAAAGCGATTGTTATGGTAGGCGAGATTGGCGGTAGCTTAGAGATTGATGCTGCAGCTTTAATTAAAGAGCAGATTAAAAAGCCAGTAGTAGCATTTATCTCTGGGGCTACAGCACCAAAAGGTAAGAGAATGGGACATGCAGGTGCGATTGTAAGCGGTGGTAAAGGCACAGCCGCAGAAAAGCAAGAAGCATTGCGTGCAGCAGGTGTTATGGTAGCAGAAAGCCCAGCAGTTATTGGCGAAACAATGAAAAAGCTTTTAGCTGATAAAGGTATTAAATAGTAAAATTATATATTGCTATGTTTTTATGCTGCAAACAAAAATAGCTTGTAGCTATCAATATGCTATATGATTTTATAGATTAACACAAATTTAATCTTAGATTCTATATAGAATCCATAGATATAGAATCTAGTCAAAGTTTTAAACTAACCCAAAAGTTCAAAATATTAATAAGGAGAACCTAAATATGTCAGATGTTTTAATGCCTGAAAACACACCTGTGTGGGTCAATGAAAAACGCTGCAAAGCTTGTGATATTTGCGTATCGCGATGTCCTGCCGGTGTATTAGCCATGCAGCTTGATGCACATAAAGTGTTAGGCAAGATTGTAAAAGTTATGTATCCACAAAGCTGTATTGGTTGTATGGAGTGTGAGTTGCATTGTCCAGATTTTGCTATCACTGTTGCCGATAGAAAGCAATTTAAATTTGCAAAAACAGATAAGGCTGCACAAGAGAGAGCAGAGAAAATAAAAGCAAATAGATTTATGGCGATTGAGGAGGGTGCAAACAATGCGTGAGGTAATTACAGGTGGAAATGAGCTTGTTGCAATGGGTGCAATTGATGCTGGTTGTAAATTTTATGGTGGCTATCCAATCACACCAAGCTCTGATGTTATGCACGAAATGGCACATTTACTGCCCCATCATGGTGGTAATTTTATCCAAATGGAAGATGAAATCAGTGGGATCTCTGTAGCACTCGGTGCGTCTATGAGTGGTGTAAAAGCTATGACTGGAAGTTCTGGTCCGGGCATTTCTCTTAAAGCTGAGCAAATCGGTTTAGGTTATATGGCAGAGATTCCACTCGTTATTGTAAATGTTATGAGACTTGGTCCATCTACTGGTATGCCAACAAGGGTAGGGCAGGGTGATGTTGCCTTTGCAAAGCACCCAACACATGGCGATTATAAATCCATTGCATTAGCTCCCGGGACACTAGAGGAAGCCTATACGCAAAGTGTGCGTGCGTTTAATCTCGCAGAAGAGTTTATGCAGCCTGTATTCTTACTACTTGATGAGACTTTGGGACACATGTATGGTAAAACACAGATTCCAACATTAGAAGAAGTGCAAAAAAACAATAAGGTAAGAAAGCAGTTTAGTGGCGATCCAAAAGATTATAAACCCTATGGAGTAGGACCAGATGAACCCGCTGTGCTAAATCCTTTCTTTAAAGGCTATCGCTATCATATCACAGGTTTGCATCATGGTGCGATTGGATTCCCAACAGAGAATGCTGCTGAAGGACAAGCCCTTATTGATAGATTATTTAATAAAGTAGAAAGCAGGGCAGACTATCTAAGTAATAACGAAGAGCTTTATCTAGAAGATGCAGATATTGCGATCATATCTTATGGTAGTGCTACTTTGGGTATTAAAGAAGCCTTGCATGAGTTGCGTCAAACCAATGAGATTAAAGCTGGTTTATTCCGCCCTATCACAATCTGGCCTAGCCCGGAAAAAGAGCTTAAGAAAATAGGCGAGAGATTCAAAAAAATTATCATGGTAGAGCTAAATAAAGGGCAGTATAGAGAGGAAGTTGAACGCATACTTGGGCGAAGAGTAGAGTTTATGGGTCGTGCAAATGGGCGAACTATTGCACCAAACGAAGTGATTGAAAAATTGCGTTCTATGAAGTAGATTAGCGATAAAGGAAGAAATATGGCTTTTAATTATGATGAATATTTACGCGTAGAAAAAATGCCAACACTTTGGTGTTGGGGTTGTGGCGATGGCGTGATTTTGAAAAGTATTATACGCGCTATTGATGCAGTGGGCTGGAATATGGACGATGTGTGTTTAGTGAGTGGGATTGGCTGTAGTGGTCGTATGAGTTCTTATGTGAATTGCAACACAGTGCATACAACACATGGCAGAACTCTAGCCTATGCGACAGGTATAAAGCTTGCAAATCCAGATAAGCATGTAATCGTAGTAAGTGGCGATGGCGATAGCTTAGCAATCGGTGGGAATCATACTATACACGCATGCCGCAGAAATATTGATATTAATCATATTATTGTGAATAACTTTATCTATGGCTTGACAAACTCACAGACTTCGCCGACAACGCCAAAAGGCTTTTGGACTGTTACAGCACCCGGAGGCAACATTGATAATCAATTTGATATTTGCGAGTTGGGTGCGGCAGCAGGGGCGACTTTTGTAGCAAGAGAGAGTATTTTAGACCCTAAAAAGCTTGAAAAAGTGCTAATTGAGGGCTTTAAACACAAAGGCTTTAGTCTCTTTGATATTAACTCAAACTGCCATGTGAATCTTGGTAGAAAAAATAAAATGATAGAGGCTACTGATATGCTTAAATGGCTTGATTCTAGAATCTTACCAAAACGCAAATATGATGAGTTAAGCGAAGAGGAAAAGAAAGGGAAATTCCCAACAGGCATTTTAAAGCATGATACAGAAACAGAAGAGTATTGTGAAGCTTATGCTGCATATAAAGCAAAAGTAACCGCAAAAAAAGGAGGACATTAATGGAACATCAATTACGATTTACAGGCGTTGGTGGGCAGGGTGTCCTTTTAGCAGGTGAGATTCTAGCGGAAGCTAAGATTAGAGGCGGTGGTTATGGTGTCAAAGCTTCTACTTATACAAGCCAAGTGAGAGGCGGTCCTACAAAGGTTGATATTTTACTCGATAAGGAAGAGATTCTCTATCCTTACGCAATGGATGGCAATATCGACTTTATGTTATCTGTTGCACAGATGAGTTATGATATTTATAAGTCTGGCATAAAAGAACAGGGTATTGTCGTATTGGAGCCAAACCTTGTAAAGCCTACTGATGAAGATAGAAAAAGATTTAGAATCTATGAGATTCCAATCATTACAATCGCAAAAGAAGAAGTAGGCAATGTAGTAACACAAAGTGTTGTAGCACTAGCTGCAACCGTTACTTTTACAAATTGTGTCCCAGAAGAGCTAGTAATTGAAACCATGCTTAGCAAAGTGCCTGCAAAAGTCGCAGATGTCAATAAAAAGGCTTATGAACTCGGCAAAAAATATGCGCTTGAATGTTTAAATAAGTAACGAGCATAAATTAGCTACTATTCATCATGGAATCTTTTTGTTTTTAAGGCTTAGAACAAAAGGCTTAGAAACCGAGATTCTATATCGCACAGAAACTGAAATTCCTTTGTTACTTCACTTGCAACACAACGCTTCTATATTAAGTTTTTAAAAATTTTAAGGCAGTATTTTACAGCCTTTCCATAGGCTAGATACTCTAGGAATAAAGCAGATAGGGATCATTATCACAATAGGGCAGACTACAAAGCAATTGATCTTTTTTTACAATGATGAGAAATGAATGAAAGGGCGACCCCCATTTTTTGGCAATCTATGAATAAGACAATCTTATCTCAGATTCTAGGATATATAGGGGATTGCTCTGTTATATTTCATGTTATTTACACAACATTGAGACCCCATATCAACAGACTAGAAACATAAATTTCTTAAAGCCATACCCTTAGAGTATCACAAGCAAAGCATGCAGAATCTACAAGCATTCTAATTGACAAACAGATAGAAAACCATGTAATTTCATTTTATAGATGCAATATCGCACTTATTTGCAAATTTCATGTGAGACACAAAACACAAAAATAAATATGCATACAATAAGATTCTTTATCCAATATGACCCAAATCAGCTATTTTATATAAATTCTCATTCGCCCATTGTTTAGCACATAGCCTTTTCTATTTTTTAGTTTTGTTACTACATAGATTCCATCAAGATTGCGTATGAGTGTATTTTGAAAATTTGCTACTTCTTTTGGGCTACAGGGCTTTCTTGTGCTTGCTGCTCCAGAAATAACGATTTTTGTGCTATCTTGCCAAAAAAACTTTGCTGTGTAGTCATTGCAACCAGCCTTTCCATATAACATATCTTGCGATCTATCAAGATTAAAAGTTGCCTTTAAAGCAATATTCGCAAGTGTTGTAGCAGGCGTGCTTTCATCATCATTTTCATCATCTTGATTTCTTTGTCTTAATTGCTCAAAACTTGCATTTAAATCATCAATCCTACTTGATCGCCTTTGCGTAGTAGAATCATATGTATTCGTAAAGTGTGCATTTGGATTGCTTTGTATTTGCTCTCTTGCTTGATAGGCAAGCTCTTGCGGACTTAGGACAACCTTATTATCAATTTCAAGCTTTACAATCTGATAATTACTCCCTTCAAAAATGCCCTTCATTCCAAACAAAAAGCAACCACTAATGCTACACGCAATGAATAATAGAATAAAAAAATATATCGTTTTTATAATTTTTTGCATAGAATCCCTTATTATTGTTTAAAGCCCATTTTTTTAGAATCACCAAAAGCACTATTTTGCTCTTTTTCTACCTCTGCTATAAAATCATCTAAACTAAATGTCAAATCTTTTCTTGTTGCGACTTTATAGCAAGTATTTGATGTGATAATTTTTATCTGCCCACCACTAAGATTAAATTTGCTTAATTCCTTTGCAATTCTCTCTTTTTTATCTTTAAAATCCGCATGTTTTGGGAAATGTAATAACCAAATTTTCTCACGCATTGCAATATCGGGCATATTAAAGCAAATCTTATAATGAAATCTTCTTGAAAATGCAGAATCAAGACTATCGACAAGATTTGTAGTAGCAATCAAGATTCCACAAAATTTCTCAATCTGCTCTAAGAATATATTTTGCATTTGATGATACATGCGACTCGTGCTACCTGCTATATCATTGCGTGATCCTAGCAACTGATCTGCTTCATCAAGCAATAAAATAGGCTTTTCTTTTGTTGTCATAGTTATAGCATGATATTCATCAAAGATTCTACGCACATTTTTTTCACTCTCGCCAACATACATTGATAGCACTTTGGAGCAATCAAGATAGAGAATCTTCTGCCCTAAGTCCTTAGCAAGTCCATACGCACTAGAAGTTTTCCCCGTGCCACTAGCCCCATATAATAGGATTTTAGAATCTATATCAGCATGTTCTTTAATATCCCATTTATGCAATAGCTTATGCACTTTAGGATTTAAATGTTGCAATAAAATATCAAAATACTCTCTTACACTATCCTGCAAGATTACAGAATCTAAGCCCTTTTTTGGCGTAATAATGTCAAATATCTCACTCTTTGCGACCTCATCTTCAAGGTTTGCATTTTGACTAGATTTATCACACATAAGATTATTAAAAATATGCTGTGGTATGCAAAACTCTTGTTCCATAAATGAAAAATCCCCAAAAGATTCAAAACAAGTGATAATGCCACTTTTAAGTAGCTTTGCATTACTTGCAAGTAAGTTTTGCAAAATGATCTTTTCTTCTTCATTTTTGCCAAGTGAGACAATCTCTTTTAATGATAGCCCAAATTCACCATTATATTGAGCTTGTGTGAGAGAGATAAAAATCAGCTTTTCATGGTAATTTAAATGATGTTTTTTAAAGTATTGCTGTATTTTTATTTTCTTTGTATTTTTTGTCGCATTTGTATTAATGATATTTGCTAATGTATTGTTGATGTAGTTATCACAAGATTGCGATAAGTTCGTATTAAGCACAGATTGAATCTTGTTGTATTGACGCATGAGTTGCAGTCTCTTCCACTCATCTTGCAGATATTCAAGTGAGTTATTATAAATAGTATCTTTAATATCGCTATTAAACAAACGCCCATGCTCTAAAAGCTTTAAAAGATTAGGACTGACACTAATGACTGCATTACGCAACTCTAGCACACTCTCACATCTTTCTTGTGAGAATCTATCCTGAGTAGCTAACCAACCAAGCTTTATTAAATGTGAAATTTCCTTTAAATATGGCAATATCTCAAAGCCTTTTGCATAATATTTCTGCTCCAAAAATGTTTGAATGTCAATCTCATTTTCCCCACGCATATACAAAGCCACTATTTCACGCAGGATTGAAGCCTCATGTTTAGAGCAATTAAGCAGCGGAAAAACTAAGCTTTTTTCTATGGAATCTACAGAACAAAAATCAATCAAAAATCGCACAAACAACCTTTTTCTATCTCATCGCTATTTTTTTCGCTGAGATTCTATCATGTTTATATCTAAAATAACTAATACGAGATTATTTTGTAAGTCATAATGCTAAATATGCATACCTTAAGAGTATCACAATTAAAAATTGTTTAAAAATATTATTACTCAAAACTTTTGCCAACTCACAATATTAATGTTTCTAAAATATACATTACCAAATAGTCATATTTACATTTTGATATTTTTTCTACATTTTCTCGTTATTTTATTGCCTTTTCAGCATTTTTTTTGTAAAGTCCAAAAAGCTATGAAACATAAGCTAATCTCACTTTAAAGGATTTATATGAAAAATCAAGGAAGCAAATTCTTCAGCCGCCGCTCAAGTAGCATTGTGGTAGCAGGTAGTCTTTTAGCGGCAAGTAGCCTTACTAGCCTAGAGGCAGCAAAGCTATCTGATGTGATTAATAACGCAAGTATTGATGGTTTTGCATTTGGTCGTGTGCATGCTGTTGATGGAAGAGATGGGGAGGGTGTTAGGTATCAATTTCGCTTTAAGCCTACGATTACTTCGGGCGCTATTTATGGTGTGAGTGCGTCTGCTGGTCTCTTTTTCTCAAAAGGTTCTAGCACACCTGATAACAATGCTGCGGATAATGATATAGGTGGCTCTAGAGGGCAAACCATAGATTCTCTTGTGGATAGATTTAATATTGGAGATTTCTATGTTACACTCGATGGTAAAGAGACATTAAATACAAAAACGATTGTAAGACTGGGGCAAAGAAGTCCGGGGACACCTTTTAATGATAATAATTTAGATAGAGCACTCGGCGTTTTTGCGGAAAATAACGATTTGAGTGCTATGAATTTTGGTTTTCAATGGTGGGATAGCTGGATGGGCGATGACATTTATATATCTTTACCGGGCATTGATGCTAAGGGGGCTGGTATCGGCAATAATATGTTTATGGCATATATAAAAAGCGGTGCTGATTTTACAAAAGAGACAGGATTATCCTATAATCTTTGGTATGGCGGGATTCATCGATGGGTAAATGCTATGGTGTTTGGCGATATTGCTTATACTGCAAATTTTGGAAATCAAAGCTTAACACTTACAGGGCAGGTGTCATACACTTCAATGGCTGATAGACCATATATGTATGGCGGATCAAAAAGTCTTATAGGACTATTTGGTGGAAATAGTGTATCTAATAATCAGGACTGGTATGCCAAAAATCGTGGTATGTATAATATCCGCGTTGATTACAGATACAATTTTACACAAGCAAGTGATGAAGAAGATGGAGCAGAAAAAGTTACAGGCTTCTTTGGTGCATCAGCAGGTCTTGCTGGTAGCTTTGGCGATGGCTTTGGCACACTTATTGATAACACAGGCGGATTAAAGCTTGGCGGACATTTGTGGAATAGCTACTCTGGGGCTGAGGCAAATGGCTTTGGAATCTTAGGCGTAGGTGGCTTTAAAAACTCTTCTATCATTGTGCCTTACCTAAAAGCTGAAATCGGTTATAAAAAGTTTGGTGCAGCCCTTGATGTAGCTTATGTTGATGCTTCACATTTCTTTTATTTGAAGAAAGGTTCTACAAATGGCACAAATCTCAACAATGTTTCAGGTAACTTATATGGGGCTAGCAATCATATCAAAGCCGCGAGCTTCCTTGATGTTGCATTGAGTGCTACCTATAAATTTACAGATAGTATCAATATGCTTGCAGCCTATGGTTATGCATTTGGAGATCCACAATTTGGACGATTTAGATTCCAAGTGAATTATGTGTTTTAATACATAGCTAAGAACTTATAAAATATAAGCAATTTATTGCGATTTTGCTTATTTTATATGCAAGGTTGCTTGTGTATAAAATCTTGCAAAAGCTACTTTACAACATTAGATGAAATTTTGCTTTAGCTAAAGCTTTACTTTGCTTTGTTTTATTTACTTCTGTAACTCTTATTTGCTTAGAATAAACGCAATTATTTTGTCAATCTAAATAGAATCTAAATGTGAATACGATACTCTATTATTACAGAATATCTAACATAGAAGCTAAAAAAAGATTTTATTGCATAGTCTTTCTTGCAGGATTTGGTTTATATATAATATGGGTTTTTGATACTATCTCATGCAATGTCTTTTTGTCCTTACGCATAAAAGCAAATATCCATAAAAAGAAACAAAGCTCAATTAGCCATACAACAATAAATACAAATGCCTGCCATGCCTTTGGCGGCTTTTCTGTCCCATTTTCTCCATCAAAATCTTTATCACTCACACTAGAATCAGAACACAGCATAATCTCTGCATAGCGAAAACCGGGGGTTTGCCCCTTTATCACAAAGAACAAAAAGAGTAAAAAGCAATATAATCCTTCACATAAAAAAATTGCGATTTGATTCTGTAAAAAATCCTCTTTGCCTTGCAAAAATATATATGTGGTAATGTAGAGTATAGGCATATTGAGTAAAAACATATCAGTGATAAAGGCTTTGAGACGAGCGGATAAAAAGTTGTATTTTGAAGTTTTGTTGTGAATATTGTGTAATTTTGTAGCATTTATCTTATTTTTTTCACGCGATTGACTTCCATCAAGGAATTTATTTGTATGCTTTTTTCTTGCTTTCTTCATTATATAAATCTTTAGTTAAGAATCTTTTAAGTCCGCATTATCTTGCATAGGCGTGTCATTACGCATAGCCTGTGCGACTTTCAATGCCTTGATAAAATCACCCTTTGCATTCAGCTTTCTTATATCATCCGCAAAGCTTGCATAAGTCGTATCGCCAAGTGAGATTGCAAACCATGTTGGATTCCATGTATAAGATTCCAAAAATGTTTTATAATGTTTAGGAGAGCCAAAGATAAATATACTCTCATCATCAAACATACATTTTTTCATATTAGTATTTTCATAACTTTCATAAACATTTATTGTGGTTATTTTACATTGATTTTCTAATAGACTAGCCATATCGTTTGCTTTATCTTTGCCGCATAAATAAAGAATATGCTTATCTTTCACATAGCTTGAAGCCAAGTTTGCAAGGGTTATACTATCACAGGCTTTTTCCGGGCAAAATAGCACATTACCACCCGCATTAATCCATGTTTCTTTCGTGCGTTTGCCAATCACAATCGCACTTTTTTCTAAGAGTAAAGACGCATACTCATGTTGAGCTATCGCCTTGATCGCATTTTTTGAAGTCAGCAAAATATAGTCAATAGATTCTAAATCTTTCTTGGTTATGCTAAAAGGCAAGATTCTAACATTTAGAAGGTTTAATATAGACACATTGTTTAATAGCCTTTTATCTATGTCTGGTATCTCTGTATCAGTTTTAAGAATATAAATCATCTCTATCCTAAGTTATGCAATTTTCTTAAATATCGGAGATATTTTGTAATGTTGCAATAATTTTATTCTTGGAAAATTGAATAACTATAAATATACAATAAACTCTGTGTAATTTTATTAAAGATAAAATATTTTATCCTAAGGCTTAGATTATAAGTTATAATTGAATCTAAAAGGTAGTATATGCTTAGAAACTATTTATTCGTATTTGCCATATCATTATGCTTTTTTAGCTATTTATCATTTACTACAGAATCCAGCATACCGCAAGGCTTTGTTGCACACAAAGAGATAGAGACGCAAGAAAAGCACACGCAAGAAACATTTACAATATACACACAAAAACGCATACACACAAGCTTTGCGTGTTTTCAAATAGCATTGCCAAAGGCATATATTATGCAACAAAAAGATAAAAATGCAAAAAAGATTCAGAGTGTGCAAAAGGGGCAGAAAATATGTCTAAACTTCCCACAAGATATACCAAATACTAAGCTAAAAATTACACTCAAAGAGATTGAATCTCAATGGGTGAGAGTAACGCTTATGAACGATTCGGTGTTACTTAATGGATATATCCCTATTAATGCTCTAAAAGACTGGCAAAAAATAGATTCTAAACACTTTGTAGAATCTAGTAGCGGCGGTGAGATTTTACTAGAGAATGCCCCAAAGATTACTAGTAAAAATCTTAAAAGTATAAGTGGTAGCTTTTCAATACCACATATTCTACAAATCGCACAAGATAGGTTGGCTGTAAGCGATTGCGAAAGCGCAAGAACATGGTTAGCCTTAGCCCAGCAAGATGATAGGGAGAATTTAGCTATTTATGATTTATATGTGAAATTACTTATGTGCGAGGGACAAAATAATGAAGCTTTAAGGCTTAAACAAAGTTTGAAATCTGTGCGGAATAAATCAGCAAAAACAAAATAAATTTAAAAATTACACTTATTCAAACACAAAAAGGCTAAAATGCCGATTATAATGAAAGGTTATGACAAAGTGCGTAACACTCAATGGTTTTTACATTGAGAAAATTAAATATGGGAGAAGGATTATGTCGTATATAAAAAATACAAGTATTGTGAAAAAAGGGATTGTGGGCATTGTGCTATGTGGTGCCTTAAGTGTAGGTGCAAATGCTGCATGTAGTAAAGCGGTATGCGTACATGGCGATGTTGGTGTCGGTGGACTTGAAGTTGATTTTGGTGGTGATCGCAACGCTATGGTGAAAAGTAGGGGCGGATATGGTAAGCTTGGCTTAAAAATGCTTATAGTCCAAAGAGTGCAATTGGGGTTAGCTGTTAGGATTGGTGGTGGTGTGAGTAAGCTATCTGGGGCTACACTAGCTGGGTTGGCGACAGACGATACATTTGGGTTATTTGGCGGTGATGCAAAGCTTGGCGTAAATATTGCAGGGCTAAATGCACCGGTGTTTCTTAATCTTGTATTTGATGTGGATGCGTATGTCAATAGAGAATCTATCGGCAGAAGTCTTGGTATATTGGGCTTAGAGATAGAAGGTAGAGTTCCTGTATCAGAGACAACATATTTCACATATAGCGGTGGGGCTGGTATAGCAGATGGTCTGTATAAATTTCACACTACGGGCGATAAGACTTCAAATATCAAAGATGGGAGTTATGCAATCTTTGGAAGCATAGGTATTACTAAAAATATTGGTGAAAATGTGAGTTTTTATTTTAAGGGTGTTGGAAAATATTATAATTTGCAGGCTTCAAGTGGCAATACGCTTAATTTCCCTATTGCAAATGCGTGGCAAGCTGGTGCTGAAGCTGGGATAAGTTTTTAATCGTCTAAAGATTAACAAAAAGGTTTGATTGTCTTGTTTTTATGGTATAGAATCTATTATAAAGTTTATTTATCTGTATAATATGCATGATATAGGGCTATGATGGGCTTTTTACTTTTTTTGGTAATGGTCCTGTTTGCATTGAATCTGCTTAAGCAGTTAGCATAGGTTTGCAGCAAAACATCTATTTATCATGCAAAAAATAGTGGAATTAAAGTCCACTTGAGTTTTACACTAAGCAAATATAAGCCCCATAATTTTGTCAAAATGCACCATATAGATTCTAGGTCTAGAAAAAATATTTGCTTTAAGTCTCTTCAACTCAAGCTTTATCGCCTTATATCCATAGCTTAAAATCTATTCACTACTCTCACAACTTCTTCTGCTTGCTCTCTACTCATAACCGGGCTAATCGGCAAAGACAATACTTCCCTATGAATCTTTTCAGTAATGGGTAAGGAGAGATGATTGTATTCCTTATAGGCTTCTTGCTTATGCGGCGGAATCGGATAGTGGATAATTGTCTCAATCCCATTGTCCTTTAAATACGCTTGGAATCTCTCCCGATCTTCGCACCGCACGACAAATAAATGCCACGCGTGCCCTTCTTCACTCACACATTCGGGCAAAATAATCTTTGTGTTTGTGATATTTTCGCGGTAAAACTTCGCCACTGCCCTGCGAGATTCATTATCAGAATCTAAGTGCTTGAGCTTTATTTCTAGGAATGCTGCTTGAAGCTCATCAAGCCGAGAATTTAGCCCCTTATAGAGATTGACATACTTTTTATGTGAGCCATAATTCCCCAATGCCCTAACTTTTTTCGCTACATCTTTATGCTTTGTGGTTACTGCTCCACCATCGCCTAATGCCCCTAGATTCTTCCCCGGAAAAAATGAGAATCCAGCCACATCACCAAGTGTGCCAACCCTTCTGCCTTGATATATCGCCCCGTGGGCTTGCGCACAATCCTCTATGATAGCAAGATTATACTTTTGTGCCAGCTCCCATACCTTTTGCATTTCCACGACTTGCCCATACAAATGCACGACTAAAATCGCCTTTGTGCGAGGCGTGATAGCAGATTCTATTTTCTCCACATCAATGTTATAAGTTTGCAGACTTGGCTCAACAAAGATAGGTTTACACCCATTATCAGAGATAGCCAAAATTGAGGCGATATAGGTATTTGCCGGGACGATTATCTCATCATTTTCCCCTAAGCCTAGTGCCTTTATGCCTAGCCTAAGTGCATCTAGCCCATTACCACAGCCTATGCAATGCTCTATCCCACAATACTCGGCAAACGCCTTTTCAAAAGCCCTGCTTTTTTCTCCTAAAATATACCAGCCAGATTCTAGCACCTGCTTCATCGCCAATTCTAGCTCATTTTTAAAACGCAAATTAATTGCCCTTACATCAAGAAATGGGATCATTGTATAACTCCTTTACGCAATAGTTTGCTTCTCAAGCGATTGTAGAGATAGAGAAAAAGTCTGTATCGCAATGTGAGATTTTGACAATGGGGGGGGGGGGTGATTACATTATTACACGGCTGTGTAATTTGTAGTTTTGCACCCCAATTTACAAGCATTACATTTTCCATTTCAAAAAATACATTGCGAACGCGTGGGGCAATAAGCAGTGGATTATGTGGTGCCAGAATCTTAGCATACGCTCCCAAGCTCCCGTGAGATGCGACAATCACCTTACAACGACTAAGCAGATATAAATCTAAATAGCCTTGCTCTGGCGTATTAATATCACATATTTTAAATTGTTTATCCTTTAAAAGTGGTGCAATATGCTCTCTCACCCACGCTACATCATCGCTAAAGAGATAAAACACGCTTTTTGAATTCATTTGTGCGACAAGCTGAATAACTCTCTCAAAGTAAGTAAGACTAGTAGGCTCTCCATACACAATATGATTCTGCGATAAATCACCTCTTCTAATGTGAATGCCACACGATTGCGTATTTAGAATCTCTTGTAAAAGTATGTAAAATGGTGCGTCTTTTTGCTCTATTTCTTTAGGACTAAAGTATGTTGCAAAGTGCCTTGCAAAATATATGTCATAATGTCTGCCTAAATAACCACCGACATATAATGGAGGCTTGTGGGTAATGACTTTTTCATCATCAATAAAATACAATTTATTATAGCGTTTTACTTCATCTTCACTTGCGATTTTCATCTCTAGTTGTGGAAATGCTTTTGGCATATCAAAGGTTAAATCATAGATTCTATCATAGCCATTTATTGTATTATAAAAGCCTTTGCCAGAAGTCTCAAACCAGCTTAAATCATATTTGACTTGATAGCCTTTTTCCTCAAAGGCTTTACCTAGTGCGACAAAACCTATTTGACTTGCTATGCCGCCATCTACTCTAACAATTATGAGATTATCTTCCATTGCATTTCCTTTACTAAATAAGCCATATAATCACGCCGCATAACACAAGATTTACCCCAAGAAAAATATTAAATAGTTTTTTATATCTGCGATATTTTGCCAAAGTCTTATCTGTTGTATAATGAGCTAAGTCTAAATAGGTCTTAAAATCAAAGTCATACATATCTTTCAAGCGTTTTGCACTCTCTTTTGTGCTATAAGATTCCATAATCTTATGGTAACCCCACACTTGCCTTGTTTCAATAGGCGACAACAAAGCCATTCTGCCTAAGAAATACTCTATCATATCTTCTTGCGGATTAATACCGAGTTTAGCTATTTCTTTTGCAAAGATTTTTTGAAGCAAATCTATATCTTTCATTGCTAAAAAAGTATCCATTAGCTGCTCAATCTCCATATTTTCTCGTTTTATGGCCTTATCAGTTCTAGCACTCACATTACTTGTCTTTGGATCAAAACGATACATCACTAAAATATCATCAAGGATCTTTATCTCCCCATTTAAAAGTATCTTAATGTGCATTTGCGTATCCTGCTGATTACACATCGCAATATCTAAAGGATATAGAATCTCCTTAAAATCAGTTGTTTTCAGTGCCATTCCGGGTGAAGTGAGGTAATTCCCCCGCATAAAGAGATCATAGAGATGTTCTGCTCTCGTTTTATTTTCAGATTCTCCAAATCTTTCTTTATCTTTCACCCCATTTTCATCAATTTTAATAAGACTTGGATATATCGCTTTTACGCTTGGATTCTCGCTAAATGCCTTATAAATCACTTCTAGCGCATTAGGTGTAAGCATATCATCACTCGCACAAAATACAAGATATTCGCCATTAGCATTTTCAAATGCTGTGTTTATTCCTGCGTTTATACCTTGATTATATGGGTGCTGTATAAGCTTTATTCTAGGATCTTTAAACTTTAGAATCTCATTTACATTACTATCACTAGAGCAATCATCTACAATAATAAGATCAAAATCTTCTAAAGTTTGTTTCAAAACAGATTCTATAAAAAGCCCTACAAACTTTTCGTGATTGAAACTTGGGGTGAGAATGGAAATTTTAGGATTCAAATTTTTCCTTTAATTTTTTAGTAAAACTCGTATCATACCATAAACAACGCAAAATGGATTAATAGGTATAATATTAAACATCGGTGCAAATTCATATTAAATAAAATTTAGCTCAATATAACGAAAGATTTCATTAATCTAAAATTTTAAGCGATAAATACAACCAACAAATATTAAAACAACGCATTCACCTTATTTATAAAATCAATAGGATCAACCTGCACTCCATTGACAAGCATACCAAAATGCAAATGCGCCCCACTCACTCTGCCTGTATCGCCACTTAAAGCCACCACTTGCCCTTTTTGCACCTTCTCACCAAGCTTCACCTTAATATCACTGCAATGATAATACATGCTAAAAACCCCCTCACCATGATCGATGACGACTGACTTACCTGCTAAAAAACGATCCTTTGCTATCACTACAACACCATCATTACTAGCCTGTATCGGTGTGCCAATTGCCGCACGAAAATCTGTGCCACCATGAAAGCTTTTTATCTCATTATTAAATACTCTCGCAGAGCCAAAAGGACTTGTAATCACGCTGTTTAAAGGCAGCATAAAAGGCTTACTCCAATAGCGCTTCTTTGTATATGTGCGATAGATCGCATTTGCCTCAGCAAATTCCTTTGCAATGCGATCACTCGCAGTTTTATTTGGCTTTGTCTTCGTCGTATCTGTGATTGTGATTTTTTCTCTCTTATATGCACCTTGCACGATTTTAATGGAAAAGTCATTATTTAATCTTAGATTCTCTAAAGCTGAGCGATAGTTAATCGCTACAAATGCAATCTTTTTACTAGAATCCTTTGGGTGCAAAACCCATGGGAAAACCTTATTATTTATGCGTATAACTTGTGGATTTTTCTCACTACTCACTGCAATAAAAGTTGCACCATTAGCAATCTCTATCGCACTAGACTTATTTTGTTTTGTTTTTTTAGTGGGCGTGTTTTCTGCGAGTTTTATTTCCTTAGATTCTGTGTTTGTTTGCAATAGACTTGTTTCAAACATACTCTTATATTCTTGCGGCAAATCTTCTTGCTGCATATCCTTTGGCGGATTTACAGAATCCTGTGTTATAGGACTTCTATCAATTGGGGCTCTAAAGCCCTTTTCATCTTTGGAGTTAAACCCTTTTTGTTGAATATCAAAAAGTCGTAAATCAGAATCTACTTCACCATCACTAAAATCATTTTGAATAGTTTTCTTTTGCGATTTATTTGAATCTGGTAAAAAAAGTATAGAATCTGCATACGACACACTAACACAAAGCATTACACCACAAGAAAAAGTAAAAACACATTTTGACAAATTCATAAACCACTCTCTAAAAATCTAAGATAAAGCAAACCATTATAGCATTTATATTTTAAAAATTCTGAACTATTATAAAGTTGTCTGCTGGAATAATATTGTGTTATTTTAAATTCTATTAAGCTAGTATATTTGATATTTTTTTGTTATAATCTTAAGCATATCTGTATGTATTTTAGAGAAGAACTCAATATTATTTAATATGAAAATCTTTACAGACTTGCTTAAAAAAGTATGCTAATGCACTTTATGTAGGAGTTGAATATTCTTGTATGTAGAGATTTTGATATAAAAACAGGTTATATTAAGGTTTATTAAACGAGGTGTCCTATCGATTTATATCTTGTTATACTTTGCGTTTTGGCAATGGCGGTTATTTCAGGTATTGTGCTGAGTTGGCTTAAGATTCCAACCATTATTGGCTATATTCTTACAGGTGTGCTGACGACTTATATCTTTGGCTTTCAGCTTGAAGATTCTGGTGAGTTGAATGATATAGCTGAATTTGGGGTTGTGTTTTTGATGTTTATGATAGGGCTTGATTTTAGTTTTAAAAGCCTTACTTCAATGAAGCAAGAAGTGCTAGTCTTTGGCGGCTTACAGATTGGAATCTCGATTGCCTTTTTCTATGTTGTATGTTTTTATTTTTTGGGTTTTAACTTTTCTACCTCTATCATTATTTCAAGTGCGGTAAGCCTTAGCTCAACGGCAATTGTGCTGAAGTTTTTAAATGAAAGCGCTCAAACAAAAACGCCTTATGGCATGGCTTCAGTTGGAATCTTGATATTCCAAGATATTGCAGTTATCCCAATTTTACTTATGATTAAGCTTTTAAGCGATAAAGATTCTCATCTTTCTGCCCTGCTTTTAACGACACTGATTTCTGCGATTATCGTGCTTATAGTGCTATTTTTGCCCGGACGCATTATGGCAAAATTATTCCTTCGCTTTTCAGCAAATATGAAAACAGATGAAATCTTTGTGGGTGCAGTCTTTCTAATCGTTTTAGGTGCGGCATACATAAGTAAATCTTTTGGTTTTTCTTTGGCGCTTGGAGCATTTTTGGCAGGTATGATTATCTCAAACACGCCGTATAAATATCAAGTCTCTTCAGTCCTTACACACTTTAGAGATATACTTTTGGGTGTATTTTTTATCACCGTTGGTATGCAAGTAGATATTATCTTCTTGCTTGAATATTTTGTTGTTATTCTTATTTTAGTAGCACTTATGATGGGTGCAAAAGCCTTACTCATGTATTTATTCTTATTCTTATTTAGGGGACAGAGGATAGGATTAAGGATTGCATTGTCTCTAGCACAAATTGGGGAGTTTTCATTTGCGATTTTCCTTTTAGCAAGTCAGCATAAGATATTAGACTTGCATCTTGATGGTGGAATTTTAGGGATTTTATTTGGCGAAGAGTTTTTTGCAAGTATTACCCCAGATAAAATCTATCAGTTTCTAACGCTTATGGTGATTTTTTCAATGATTGCTACACCTTTTATCTTAGATAGACTAGATAAGGTGACAAACTTTTTCTTGCGTTATCTTACGCCTGTAAGCAGTTTTTTTGCACGCAGAAAAGCAGAATCCTATGACGATACAAAGGCGGATCATACAAACCACGCGACAGACCTTGAAAAACATGTTGTGGTGTGTGGTTATGGTGAGCTTGGCAAAAAAATTTTAGAGTATTTTAAGGGTTGTGATGTGCAATACATTGCTGTGGATAAAAACTATAACAAGGTGGAAGAGGCAATAAAGAAAGGTGAGCCTGTAATTTATGGTGATATTACGCGTAGGCAAATTCTAGAGCAGCTTGGCATTACTAAGTGTTCTGCGGTAATCATCGCCATAGATTCTATCGATAGCGCACAAAGAGCCCATCAAGACATTCATGCCTTATCGCCTTATTGCAAGATTATCCTTAAGACAAAAAGCTCTAAGTTTGCTTCAGAGATTCAATCTCAAGGTGTGTATGCGGTAGTCCATGAGCGTAGGGAGATAGCAAAAATTCTAAGCGATCTAGCCCTGCAAGCAGTAGATGAGAATAAGCAGCAAGCAGATAAATAAAGTAGATTCTAAGTAATTTTATCTCATATGACTTTATGGCTCGAGATTAGAGCATTAGAATTTATTTTTATTGCATTAAGCACGACCTAATAGACTTAATATTTATTGGGTTGAAAACATCTGTAGTCAAAATAATAAATTAGATTTTTTATTTAAAGACACATACTTGGATATCGTCGTCTCTAGAAAAACAATATGAGAACGCTTGATATAAGATGATAAAATTTTGCTGATATAAGCAACTCATAGATTGAAAAACAGATTCCTTGCTTTTTTTTGTTTTTTTAATTTAGAATGCGGTTGTTTTTGGCTATATAAACCCAATCTTACAAAAAACCCCTTGAAGATTGCGTGGAGCTTTGGTGCAATATCTTTTTTTATGCTCTCCATGCTAGCTTTACTATATTGCAACACGACAGCCACTAGCTTCCAGAATCTAATATCACTCTGGTATAATCTTTTGGACTTGATTGTTCAGCGTATTTGGTATCCACAAGGCTTGTTTATCAAGCAAAAATTTTGCTGGTGCTTGTAAATCTTCATCGATATCAATCGCATAGACTTTGGCGTTAGTAGAGATTTTATATAGCTTCGTTGCGTTTTTATGTCCTTCTGTAGCCACTATGATACCGCCATGATTAGTGAGTGCGATGCCGCATATTTTTTCGGCAAACTCATGGACTATACTTACTTCCTTTGTTTCAATATCTATGCGTAAAAGGCGTCCTTTTTTCTGATCTTTATCAAAAGTACTTGCATAAAGAGCTTTTTTATCTAATGCTATGTTTTGCAATGATCCTAGCGTATTATCAATCGCAACAAAGGTATAATAGCTCTTCTTTTTGAGATCTACAAGCAGGACTAACCCCGTCTCACCATCAGCCACAAGTAATGAATTAGAATCTCTAATTGCAATATCATTTAGCATATTAGCACCGCTAATAGGGAGATTTAATACTTGTCTTTTTGTCGCAAGATTAAATCCTTTTAGCATATTCATATCTACGACATAGAGAATATTATCAAGTATTGTCATGCTTTTTGGGATATTTAGGTTTGCGATAAATTGCAAGTCAATGATTTTCCCAGTCTTATCAAGCTTACTGATAAAGCCACTACCACTTTTTGTGAGATTAGGATTATCACCCATATTGCTTACAAATACACTGAGATTTGTCATGGCGATAGCTTGTGGGGTGTTAAAACCCTCAATGCTTACAATGCGATTATTTTGTGCTTGTAACAACATAAAACATAAACAGAGAAACGCACATATTTTTTTCATAAACAACCTTTGTGATAAATGGATTCTACATTATAGTCTAGAATATATGGATTCCATAGATTCTAGGTTTTAATACAATAAAGTTTTATCTCGTAATACTTGGATTTTCATAAAGCAAGGTTTCAGATAATATTTTTTCAAGATTTAATTCCTTGCCAAAAAGTTTTTCATAGATAATAAAATTCGCCAATACTCTCATACCATAATACCTTGTCTCTTCAAGTGGGATAAGCTCCATGCTAAGCCATGGCTCATATTCCCTATTTTTTAAGAATAGCTCGTTTTTCTTTAAAGTCCTGCGTAAAAATCCCGGTCCGCCATTATACGCATAGGCAACAAAAAGCGGGTGTTTATACTCTCTTTGCAATTGCTTTATAAAATGTCTGCCCATCTCTAGTGAAGTCTTTGGATCAAATAGATCATTATACTCTATATCAGTGCGTCCCATTTCCTTTGCAAATGGCTTCACATTAGCTGGCATAATCTGCATAATGCCTAGTGCAAAAGATCGTGAAATAAGCGTTGGGATAAAGTAGCTTTCTTGCCTTGCGATTGAAAATACCAAGCTTTGTTCTTCTTTTGAGTTCCATTTAACTAAGCCTTCATAAGGTGTAATGTAGTAATTTGTCGCATGTTTGTCAATCTTTTGCATGAGATAGGCAAGTTGTGGCATAGTATCTTTATATGAAAAATATGGGATCACTTTTGCAAGTTTTATGGGATCGCTTGTGTGTAGCATGGTGTTTGTGATATTCTGCCATACATAAGGATCTTTAATATCAAATGGCGGATTATCAAACGCAAGGGAAGGGAGTTTTGTAATAATAGTATATTTTGGTTCTTTATTTAGCTTTTGTGCGGCATAAATACTAAAGATATTTACATGTTTGCTTTGCAATAACTCTTCTAAATACTTTTTATCTTTACTCACAAGATATTGCCAAAATACTGCCCTATCAATGAAAAATGCGATATTGGATTTCTGCTTTGCTCTTTTAAAGTAGTTCATTGCCTTATCTTTTGAACCAAATCGCAGTTCATTAATACCAAGTAAAAAAAGTGTGTTGTGTGGGGCTTGTATTATATCACTCTCTAAAAGCATTCTTTTGAGATTGCTGACATTAGAATCTAGGGCAATAGAATTTAAAATATAATAGAATCCTTGTGTATTATAGGCACTTAATCTATTTAAATCTTTGTTTGGGTCTTTACTTTTTATCTTAGATTTTTCATCAGCACTCAACGCATGATATACCATGCTAAATACGATTGCATTGTCATTAAAAAGATTGCTTGTGCGATCTTGTGTGGCTAGAATCTTAATCGCTCTTGTAGTATCTGGGTTTGTTTTCGCAAGACGGCTGATAACCGCGTCTCTCTCTTTAGCCCCCAAAGTCTTAAAGGCTGCCATTCTATTACGCACAGAGATTGCAAGACATGCGTTATCTTCTTTTAATGCGGCTTGTATCTGCATATTTTGACATGTAATATCTCGTGGCATTTTCTCTGTTTTACCAAGACTTTTTAGTGTTTTACGCAAGTATGGATTCTTTGCGTTTAGTAGCTGATAGGCTTCATTAATCTGTGCTGCATTGAGTTTATTTTCATTTAAATACTGCCAAATGTAGAAATCTCGCACAATGCCCTTTGGCTTGCCTTTAATATAATAGTTAAAAAACTCTTGCCCTTTGAGATGATTGCCCTTGTGTGTTGGTGTGCTTGAATGAGATATTGCCTGTGCTTTATGTGTCGTATTTGTAGTTGCTACTTGTGCGACTTTAGTAGGTGTTTGCACGCTAGATTCTGTTGTATGATTTACTTTATTATAATCTGTTTTATTTGCTTGATATGGTTTATATGTCTTTGTTTCCTGTTTGCCAAAGTCTATAATGCTATCTGCATAACTTGTAGAAAATATAAAAAAAAGTAGAGAGAAATATCGCATAAAGCCCCTTTGTTTTTATAAAATAATTAATGAAAAGCAAGTAAGAATCTAACAAGCGTTAGGTTAATAAACTGCAATACAAGAATGATTATTAAAGGTGCAAGTTCTAAACCATTAAATTCCGTTTTTACAAATCGCTTTACAAATGAATATGCTGGATATGTCAGTCTATTTAAAATATCCATGAGTTGGCTATATGGATCAGCACGCGCAAGGTGTAATATCGCACTGATAAAAATCACCCAGCAGTATAGTGTAATCACCCATGAAAGTATGTTTCCAATCGCATTTAATACTAAACCCATATTATTTCCTTACAATATCGCGTATAAATGGCTTTAAAACATGATAGAGTTTATCAAGCTCTATGCCGTGTTCCTGTCCGCTTAGAATCATTCTCAAAGGTTTAAAAAGAGATTTTCCTTTATATCCGCTTTGAGTTGCAATAAAGTCTTTAAACTCATTATAATCATAGCCCTGAATCCTGTCTAGATTCTCTCTTATTGCCTTAAGAATGCTATCAAATTCATTATGAAACTCTACTAGATTCTCTCGCTTTTTATCTATTGCTAAAAATATAGAATCTATATGTTCTTTTAATGCTATTTGTGTGCCTACCTCATTGAGATAAAGGGTAATTAAGTCATCAAAGCTTTGTGGAGAATTTAGGCGCATAGAATCTAAATTTGAGAAAAGCGGATAGAAGCTAGAAATCTCTCTTTCTCGCATAATATCTCGGCTAATTTGTGCCATTTTTTTATAATCAAATTGCGCCGGGTTACTCGCAACATTCTCAAGGCAGAAATGCTCTATACAAGATTCTAAACTAAACAATTCGCCAAGTTTATTCTCTAGCTTTGTATTCCCTAGTAAAATAAGATAGTTTGCAATAGCCCTTGCCTCTAGCCCTTGAGATAGAAGCCATTCTACACTTGAAGCTTTATCTCTTTTTGACATTTTTTTATGCTCTTCATTAAGAATGATAGGTAAATGTGCGTATTTTACATTTTCGCTAAACCCTAATGCTCTTTTAATGAGTATTTGCTTTGGTGTATTGCTGATATGATCTTCCCCCCTTATAATGTAGCTCATCTCTTTATCATCAATGCTACACGCAAAGTTGTAGGTAGGAATGTCATTTCTCATAATCACAAAGCTATCAATTTCATTGGCATTAAAAGAAATCTCGCCCTTTATAGAATCTATGAAGCTAACCGCCTCATTTGCCCTTAGTCGTATAATAGGGCTTGTGTTTTTTGCCCCTTTTTCAAGCTCTGCCCATTCATCTTTGTATCTAAATGCAATCTTTTGTGCCTTTGCTTCTTCTCTTTTATCTTCTAAAAACTCTTTAGAGCAATAGCAATAAAACGCCTTCCCTTCTTTTATTAACTTTAAGGCTAAATCTCTATGCAATGCAAAATTATCACTTTGATAAATCACAGATGAAAACTCTAATCCAAAAGTTTGCAAAAGACTTAGAATCTCTTTATCTTTTCCCTTTATATTTCTTTCTAAATCTGTGTCTTCAATCCTAATAATAAAGGGTTGTTTTAGCTTTTTTGCCATGATATAGTTAAAAATAGCAGCGCGCAAATTACCAATATGCATATCGCCTGTTGGCGATGGGGCGAAACGAAGCATACTTTTCCTTTTTAATAGCTTTTAAATAAATGGGTAATTCTACCTTGATTTTATAAAGTTAAATAAATAGAATCCAATGTGTTTAAGAAAAACACTTTTGCTAATACAACCTCTTTTACATAAGATTCCATATATTCTTTATCTTTTAGTGCTGCAATAGCTGCTACTTGTGAGAGATGAGTAATATTTTTTGCATTATGAAGTAAATTTAATGCAGCAATGTTTTGTGCAGAACTCAAGCAATAGCCTATACGAAATGATGCTAAGCCAAATGCCTTTGAAAAAGTCCTTGTGATGATAAGATTCTGTATGTTTGGTAACAAATACGCCACACTTTTACCACAAAACTCATAATACGCCTCATCTATAATAAACAGAATATCGCCATATTTTGTGATAAGTGATTCTAGATTCAATATATCGTGCAATGTGCCAGTTGGATTGTTTGGATTACATATATATATATATATATATATATATATATGATTTTTGGTTGCTGGTGAAAAAATAAAGTCAGTATTACCAGCTTTATTACTCTTTTGTATTGACTGCAATGTCGTAGTTTTTATTAAAATAACTTAGCCAGTCTGTTACACTCATGCTTTTAAAGACTTTCAATGGTTGAAAATTTGGTGGATTTTTAAGTGTGAGTTGAATGTCTAGTTCTTGTGATTTGTTCTGCATAATATCACTTACGCCTTGTATGAGAGTTTGACTATTTGTGCCTATATATGATGCAAGGAAAGGCGTGCCGATGAGTTTCATAAGGCTTAGATTTGCTTCGAATTGTGTTTCTAAGGTCTTTTTTTGCTCTGAAGTAAGCTTATCATTGGCTGCTAGAAAATCCTTAAACGATTGTTTTGGTTGAATGTTAAACTTTAATGAAAGTAGTTCGTGTGGGATATTTTGAGCTTGCAGTTCCTCTTTATTAGAATCCCCATTCATAGCCATTGCTATGTCATATAGAATCCCAATTATATGTGTGCGTTCCGCATTTGGTGTGAAAACATTTACAGATTCTATATTGGTGCTAAACATTTGTGATATGAGATTACATTGTGTGTTTGCTGTGATTGTATGCGATGTGCCTTCATCAGTCTTGTAGAGATAGTCTTGCTCACATTCTAGCTTATTTGGCAGCAGCGAGTCGGCACTATGGTTGAAAAATGCAATGAGTGGCTCTTTTGTAGAATCTCCAAAAAATTTATTCATAGTTGGGTATTCTATATCTGTTTTTACCCTAAATGAGAGATGATTTTTACTCTTTATATCCTCGCTACTCAATGTAAAATTGTGAAGTCGTATGCTCTCATGTATATCATGGTGTGAGGTTGTAAAGTCGTCCATATAAATGGTTATCTTTTCAGATTTACACTTATAATCCATAAGTCCGCTACATTTAAATGGTGTATAATCAAAGCTTTGAATACCATATTGGCTACTTTGGGCTTCTTTTACCTGAATGCGCGCAAACTCCATACCTTGATTAAGGCGACTTTCTACTTCTTGCAACATTTTCCTTGATGCAAAATAAAGCACTATAAGCAATATCGCAATGATGACCGCGCCAAAAAGCACAATCTTTCGTGCAAGTCTATTCATAATAAATTCCTTTGACAACAGATATTGTAGCTATGTATGCCATTTGAAAAATTAATCGAGCATTCTAGCATAACTTTTACAATCTGTGAAATACGCATACTTTTAATTTTTTAGTTGAGGCTATCAATGTAAAAAGTGTTACTTTTGTGATCGTTTATAAAAATCATTTGTTGCTTTCACAAAGCCATCGATACTGCCGCAATCATAGCGGATTCCCTTGAATTTATAGCCGATAACTCTGCCTAACTTTGCTTGCTCTAAGAGTGCATCTGTAATTTGCAATTCACCATTAATGCCGGGCTTTGTCATACGCAAGATGTTGAAAATATCAGGCGTTAAGATATATCTACCAATAATGGCTAGATTGCTTGGGGCTTTTTCAATACTAGGCTTTTCAATCATGGATTTTACCTTATAGATTCCATCTTCTAGCATACCGGCTTCGATAATGCCGTATTTATGGATTTCATTAGAATCTACTTCTTCGATAGCTACGACAGAACAGCGATATTTTTCATAGATTCTCATCATTTGAGTAAGCACCCCCTCACTCTCGCTATAACATAAATCATCAGCTAAAATCACTGCAAATGGATTCTTACCCACAAGTGTTTCGCCTGTAAGTATTGCATGTCCCAAACCTCGCATTTCCTTTTGCCGTGTGTAACTAAAAGTAGCAGTTTCCATAATATTTCGTATCTCACTTAGCAAAGTCTCTTTTGAAGTGTCTTTTATTTGATGCTCCAACTCATAGCTAATATCAAAATGGTCCTCAATACTTCTTTTACCACGCCCTGTAACAATCGCCATTGTCCTGCAGCCTGCATCAAGGGCTTCCTCTACGCCATATTGAATGAGTGGTTTGGTAAGAATAGGTAGCATTTCCTTTGGCATTGCCTTTGTCGCAGGTAAGAATCTCGTGCCATAACCTGCCGCGGGGAATAAACAAGTCTCTATCATTTCTATCCTTTTATAGTTTTATTCACAAAGTCTAATTATACAAAAAATAATGTGAATTACATTTTTGACTTCATAAGATTCTATGCCCTCTTTGCTATAAAATACTTAAAATCAAGGCTCAAGTAGCCATTTTGCCACATTATCCTTGCTACCATGTTTTAGATATTTGCGTAGTGTAGATGTGCCTTCAAAATATTTTTGATAGTTGAAGTTTTCATAAGCTTTCAGCATATTTTTCGCATTACAATCTTTTTGTAAAAGTTCTTCATGCAAGTAATCATCACCAAGCCCAGCTTTTTTAATATTCTTGCCATTTTCTTTAAGCATAGCTTGATAGATAATATTTGCTAGTCCAACAAAATTTAGCTTTACAAACATTCTTGCGATAAAGTAGTCAATCCATTTTGCACGATAGACAAGCACAAATGGAATCTGCATAAGACTTGCCTCAAGTGTCGCAGTCCCCGCACACACAAAGGCAAAAGACGCATTACTTAAGCCCTCTTGCGTATTATATACGATATGGAACATATCTGTATCACCATATATTTCCATCATTTTTGTATCGCGGAATTTCTCTGGGATAATAAGCCTTAAGATCGCATTTTCATGCTTTTCTAAAAGCTTTTTAGCTAAGATTCTATAATCATTCATAAGCTTTTTTATCTCACTTTTGCGACTACCGGGCATAAATACAAAGATATTAGAATCTTTACTATAAAACTGCTTAGATTCCGTATAAATATCAAGTAGCGGGTGTCCTACATATCGTGCCTTTTTTTCATAATAGTGCAGCTCAAAAGGCCAGATACACGCAAGTTTATCAAATAGCCTCTCAATCTCTTTTGCACGCCACTCTTTCCACGCCCACACTTGCGGCAATATATAATACATAATAGGAATATTTGGATTTTTCTCTCGTATCTTTTTTGCAAGTCTTAGATGAAATGATGAGCTATCCATTAAGAGAATCTTATCGCATGTAAGGGCTGCTTCACTAAGAATTTGCATAGCCTCTTTAAAGAATAGAATCTTTTTTGCCACATCGCTAAAACCCATAATGGCAAACTCACTAGGGCTTAAAACTTGCCGTCCTATCTCACTTTCACATACACCAATGAGTGTGCAAGATTCTGGCAAAACTTTCGCGAGGTTTCTTAAGTGTAGATTAGAGCTTGGCTCAAGCGCACTGACAAAGATTTTAAGTTCTTTTGTGCTAGATTTAGTAATTAAATCTTTATTTGTTGTAATATTTTGCATTTTTATCCTTATTGTATTTTATTATGATTTAAGATTCTATATTGTTTTATTAAATCGTCTTTATTTTAGAATATTATTTATTCTGCAATGGCAGTCGTTATGAATTTAAGGTAATCTCAAAGATAGCATTCAAGCTCAACTCGCACAAGGCGTAATATCTGTAACGCTAAGTGTTTAGCTTATGGGATAATAGGAATTTGTAAGGGGGAAAATATGGCGGATATAAACAAGACAAAAGATTCTCATTTTAAGCACAACAATTTTATGAACCAGTATGATAAATATAATAGCGAAGTAACACATCGTTTTGATATAGCCACAAAGCAGTGGCTAACAAATGAGAACTTCTAAAGCGCATATCACTAAATGGCTAGAATCTGCCCTAAATGAAGCAGGTGGGATAAGCAATCTAAGAATGGCGATAGAGTGCTACACTGATGTAGTAAAAAGACTAACAGGACAAAAAGATAATACAATGGATTTACAAGCATTTTTTAATAAAAAGGGCAACGAGCGGTTTTTAGATATAGCATTAGAGATTGAAAAAACAAGTGTGTATTTTGAAGGTTATTTGGAGAATTACAACACAGAGCAAACAAAAAAAACTTACCCCAAAACTTAAAGAAATTTTAGGTGTAAGAGATGATGATAAAGTTTTTCTTACTGACACACTCGAAGATGATTATTTAGCATTAAAAGAATTTCATAAATTTGAGTTGAAAGACTTCACACAAGAAAGATTTATAAACTTTTTTGAAAGTGTGAGAGAAAAAACTGATAACTTTAATCAAAAGATTAAAGATGATTTAGCAAAAGAACAAGATTTAAAACTTGCTAAGTTTTTGCTTGGTAGTGATTAGAAACCTATTAAACTTTTTATCATTACGACAAAATCTATAAAGTTTTTTTATATCCACTTTTCA